>JAHXIV010000050.1:174337-277094 GCA_025655455.1 gamma proteobacterium symbiont of Taylorina sp. | reverse complement strand
TGATTCCATATTCGCCTCTGTTGTTGGTATAACATGAGGCTAATATAATGCTAAAATTAGTTTAAATCACGCACGCTTGCCGGAACTATACCAAAGACTTGTTTTAGCATTATCTCCGCATATAGCCGATATGGCTATATTTTCACTTGAAACAGGACTTAGAGAATCAAATGTGACCTTATTGCGATGGGAACAAGTCGATCTCTCTCAGAAAATTGTTTACATTGAAGGGGATGATATTCTAAAAAGTGAAAAAGCCTTTGTTGTTCCTCTATCTGATACTGCAATTGATGTGATTAAAAGGCAAATTGGGAAACATTCAATGAATGTATTCACCTACAAGGGAAACCCTGTTAGAAGAGCCAATACAAAGTCTTTTAAAAAGTCATGTGTTAGTGCAGGAATTGAGAATTTCCGTTGGCATGATTTACGTCATACATGGGCAACTTGGCATGTACAGAGGGATACGCCTTTAGAAGTACTTCAAGAACTTGGTGGATGGTCTGATTATAAGATGGTGCAACGGTATGCACACTTCTCACATCAGCATTTACAAAGATATGTAAACCGAAAAAATGTCTCTACAAATATCCCTACATTAAGGATAATCGGACAATAAAAAAGCCTGACTTCTTTCACTTTAAGTGATTGAAAATCAAGCTTTAATTGTTTGGTAGCGGGGGCAAGATTTGAACTTACGACCTTCGGGTTATGAGCCCGACGAGCTACCAGACTGCTCCACCCCGCAACTGATGGAGCGTATTATACGGTTTTTCTTATGAGATGCAAGTAGTATTTTAAATTTTGCTAATATTTGTAATTAGAAATATTTTTATTTTAAATGTTTTTTAAGATCATAATGATAAATAAAACCAGGGAGTGCAAAAACTACGAAGAGACAAAGTGTGATTGAATAGAATTCCCAGTGTTGAGAGAAATTCCAGAATTCCCATACATTGGCATAAGCATTACCATGAAGCTTAATTTCCAGACCTATAGCAATAGCCATAACAACGACATACATCAGAAACCATTCTGCAGCTCGCAGCCAGAATTTCTTATTGTTGTCTATATCGAGCATTAATAAAGCTCTATCGCTAATGAAAGGAATATTGGCAGCGACAAGCGTCACAATAAAAAGAATCAGTACTGCTATTGAACTGGACATAAAGCCTTTAGCCAAACAGAGGGGTTAAAAAGAGCTAACACAAAGCGTAATTAAAGCAGTTGGATAAAGACCAAGAGCAAGAATTGCCAGACCATTAAGGCTCAAAGTTAAACGTATGTCCATGCTGGCTTGTAGTGGTGTAGTATCCAAAGGTTTATCAAAATACATCACCTTGATTACACGTAAATAATAAAAAGCACCAATAACTGATCCTACAACACCAACGACGGCTAACCAGATAAATCCGCTATTAACAGCTTCCTGAAGTACTGCAATCTTGGCCCAAAAGCCAAGAAATGGAGGAACACCTGCCATAGAGAACATCATCGCCATCATCACAAAAGCAAACCAGGGACTTTTTTGATTCAATCCTTTAAAGTCTTCAATATTTTCAGCTTCAAATCCGGCGCGACTTAATAGAACTATCATGCCAAAACCACCCACACTCATCAGAGCATAAACAATAGCATAGAACATTGAAGCACCATAACCTGCCTGTGTCCCAGCTATAACACCCATTAATATAAAACCAACATGAGAAATAGTCGAATAGGCAAACATTCTTTTTATGTTACTTTGAGCAATAGCAATTATGTTACCTAACAGCAATGATAACACTGCTAATATTGAAAGAATCATTTGCCAGTCAGCCTGCATATCAGCCAGGCCATCAACCAATAGACGATACATCATGGCAAAAGCGGCTATTTTGGGTGCACTGGCAATAAAAAGTGTCACAGAGGTTGGTGAACCATGATACACATCAGGCATCCACATATGAAAAGGAACTGCTCCCAACTTAAAGGCAACACCCAGTATGATAAAGACTAAACCAAAACTCATTACAAGCCGATCAGCACCTGATACAGCCTTATTAATAATCGCTAAATCCAATGAACCCGTTACGCCATAAACCATGGACATCCCATAGAGCAGGATACCGGAGGCAATTGCCCCCAGAATAAAATACTTCATTGCAGCTTCCGATGCGACAATAGAATCCCGCTGCATGGCAATCATGGCATACATAGAGAGTGATAGTAATTCAAGTCCAAGGTAAACTGTCAGAAAATTACCTGCAGAGACCATTACCATCATGCCAAGTACACCGAATAAACCCAGAATAAAATATTCACCCTTATAGATATTTCTATCTTTCAGATAATCTTTGGCATAGATAAACACGGCCATAACAACAATACAGATGGCTATTTTTAAAATAGTGGCCATAGGGTCAAGAATAAATGAGCCATTAAAAGTCGTTATTGTTTCTGTGGAAAAATTACTGAAAGAAAGGAAGGCTGTAGCAATCAAAGCAATTAATGATAATACATAGGTTGCCCCCCTGCTTTCATCTTTAAGGAACAGGTCAATGATCAAAATTACACAGACCATGGTCAGCAAAAAGATTTCTGGCATCGCTGGCATAAAATCAGGTGTTACAAAATTCATAGTATTCTTACTCTGTCTTTAAGTTTAGCTAAAATCACTTATAGTTTAGCTAATGGCTTCTTCTACATTGGTAATTTAGAAATTGATATATGTGCTACAAGGTTATCAATACTGGCATGCATTACTTCTAATAATGGTGCTGGATATAAGCCAATAACTAATACAGCTATGGCCAGAACTATCATCATAAAAAATTCCCTGCCATTCATATCTTCCAGGTTTTCAACCTGTTCATTGGCAATTTCACCAAAAATAACCCGTTTCACCATCCATAAGGTATAAGCAGCTCCGATAATCAAGGTAGTAGCCGCTAGAAAGGCATACCAGAAATTAGCTTTAAAAGCGGCCATGATAACCATAAATTCACCAACAAAACCGGATGTACCTGGCAAACCTGCATTAGCCATTGCAAAAAATACTGCAAATGTCGCAAAAGCAGGCATGGTATTAACCACACCGCCATAATCCTTAATCATACGTGAGTGCATTCTGTCATACAACACACCAACACTGAGAAACATTGCACCTGAAATAAAACCATGGGAAATCATTTGAATCATACCACCTTCAAGTCCCAACACAGCACCTGAGGCTGAGCCTGTATTTTCAGTAATTTTCCAGAATAAGAAGAAACCTAATGTAACAAAGCCCATATGTGATATAGATGAATAGGCAATGAGTTTTTTCATATCTGCCTGAATCAATGCCACAAAGCCAATATATACAATCGCTATCAATGAAAGCAATATAACCAGCCAGTCTAAAGCCATGCTGGCATCTGGAGTGATCGGCAAGCTAAAGCGAATAAAGCCATAGCCACCCAGTTTCAACATAATGGCGGCCAGTATCACCGAGCCACCTGTGGGTGCTTCTACGTGCGCATCAGGTAACCAGGTGTGAACAGGCCACATAGGTACTTTAACCGCAAAGGCCAGTAAGAATGACAGAAAAATTAAGATCTGCGGTGTCATATCAAGTGGTAACTTATGTAATTCAAGCAGATTAAAGGTACCCACACCATTAACCTCTGCTGCATGCATATACATGTATAATAAAGAGATCAACATAAATACTGAGCCAAGGAAGGTGTATAAGAAGAACTTAATAGTGGCATAAACACGATTAGCCCCCCCCCAGATACCAATAATAACAAACATAGGGATCAGCAGTGCTTCCCAGAATACATAAAATAACATTGCATCCATAGCGGCAAAAGTGCCTATCATCAAGCCTTCAAGGATCAGAAAAGCGGCAAAGTATTGTGCAACTTTAAAGGTAATTACTTCCCAGCCGGCAATAATTACTATGACTGTGATAAATGTGGTGAGAAGGATCAATGGCATGGAGATGCCGTCAACACCAATATGATAATTGATATGAAAATTACTTATCCATGGAATAAGCTCTTCAAATTGCATACTGGCCAGACTCGGATCAAACTGTGTATACAGGGGAATTGAAAGGGCTAAAGTGACCAGTGAAACGAGTAAAGACAGTACTTTGACTTCAATACTATTTTTACTTCCAGTTGCCAGCACCAGCATCCCACCAATGATGGGAGTCCAAATCACCAGACTTAATAACGGCAAATTTGAAAACATGAATAAAATACCCTTTTCCTAAATTAGAATCAAATAACTTAATAAACTGTAATATACAATAAACCAATCAATCCAAGAATCATGGCAAATGCATAATGATATAAATAACCGGTTTGAATATTTCTAATAAGACCGGAGAACCAGGCGACACTTTTAGCAGAACCATTGACGATAATACCGTCAATAATTAATATATCACCAAATTTTGACAATAAATTGCCGATACCTCTAGTACCTGCCGCTATCACCTTTTCATTAAAGGCATCAAAACCATATTTTGAATCCAGCACATAGTAGATTGGTGAAAAAATATTTTTGATTTTGGCTGGAAGCTCTGGATTTTTCATATATAAGAACCAGGCGACAACAATACCTGCGGCCATCAATAAAAATGGTGCAGAGCTAATACCATGCAAAATCATAGAAAACGGACCATGATAATCTTCTTTTAAATGACCCAGAACATCATGTGCCTGCTGAACATAAACCACATTATTAAAATAATCACCATATAGCACACTGCTAATAGTCATACCACCTATAATTACTGATGGAATTGCCAATAAGACTAATGGCAACCACACAACCCAAGGTGATTCTTTTAGATGTTCTTTAGTATGATGATCCATTCTTTCTTCACCGTGAAAAACAATAAAGAAGAGTCTTAGGCTGTATAAGGCTGTAATAAAAACACCAATGAGTACTGAATAATAGGCAAAGTCAGAACCGGCAATACTGGAAGCATGAACGGCCTCGATAATACTATCTTTTGAATAAAAACCCGAGAAACCAGGGAAGCCAATCAGAGCCAGAGTACCTATTAATGAAGTCCAATAGGTAATCGGCATATATTTTTTCAGCCCACCCATTTGACGAATATCCTGAACATGATGCATGCCAATAATGACCGAACCCGCAGCCAGGAATAACAAGGCTTTAAAAAATGCATGAGTCATCAGGTGAAAAACGGCTGCTGAATATGCAGATGCGCCCAGTGCAACGGTCATATAACCCAATTGTGACAGGGTGGAATAAGCCACTACACGTTTAATATCATTTTGAATAATACCTAAGAAGCCCATAAATAGCGCAGTAATCGCACCTATCACTAAAATAAAGGATAAGGCAGTTTCTGATAATTCAAATAAGGGGGACATTCTGGTCACCATAAAGATACCCGCTGTCACCATAGTAGCTGCATGAATCAATGCTGAAATCGGTGTAGGACCTTCCATTGAATCCGGCAGCCAGACATGTAATGGGACTTGAGCTGATTTACCCATGGCACCGATAAATAACAAGATACAAATAACCGTCATCATTGACCATTCTTTACCTGGAATCAATTCAATGGTTTGATCGGCGTGAGCAGCAGCAGCAGAAAATACATCGGCATAATCCAGTGTATTAAAGACCATCAAGACACCAGCAATACCAAGAATAAAGCCAAAATCACCCACTCTATTCACTAAAAAAGCTTTCATATTGGCAAAAATAGCACTTTCTTTTTTATAATAGAAACCAATTAACAAATAAGAAACCAGTCCCACTGCTTCCCAGCCAAAAAACAATTGCAGGAAGTTATTGGACATGACCAGCATATACATTGAAAAGGTAAATAAGGAGATATAACTGAAGAAGCGTTTGTAACCGGGATCTTCCTGCATATAGCCAATAGTGTACAAATGCACCATCAGGGAAACAAAACTGACGACCACCAGCATCATAGAAGTCAGATTATCAACCAAAAAACCTACTTCAAAGCGAATACCATCGCTGACCAGCCAGGTATAGACCGTTTCATTATAAATCTGTGCATCATTAAAAGCATGATACTCAAAGACAAATAAAGCCAGAATAAAGGAAATACCGACACCTGCTATGGTGACTGTATGTGCCACAGCTTTACTAATATAGGCATTAAAAATACCGGCAAAAATGGAACCAATTAATGGTGCCAGAACTATGGCCAGATAAACTTGAGAGTCACTATAATTTTCAAACACTGGATTAACCTTTCAATGTATCAAGATCTTCAACATTAATCGTGCGTTTATTTCTAAACAATACGACTAAAATTGCTAAACCGATAGCTGCTTCTGCTGCCGCTACAGTGAGAATAAAGAAAACGAATACCTGTCCTGCACTGTCTCCCAAGAAATATGAGAAAGCAATAAAATTGGTATTAACAGCTAATAGCATCAATTCCACACACATCAGTAAAATAATAATGTTTTTACGATTAATAAAAACACCTGCCAGACTGATAGAAAAAATAATTCCACCGAGTATTAAAAAGTGACTTAATGTCAGCATTATTTTCCCACCTCATATTTTCTCTGCCGAGGTTCTACTTTCACAACCCGTAGACGGTCTTCGCTCTTAACAGCCACCTGATCTTCAATTTTCTGGTGACGGGTGTTTGGTCGGCGTCTTAAAGTCAAACTAATGGCAGCCACAATTCCAACTAATAGGATGACAGCAGCAATTTCAAAGGCAAACACATATTCTGTATAGAGCACCTGTCCTAATTCAGAGATATTGCTATAGTCCGCCGTATGGCGGGCAGGTGGAGCAAAGTGTTCTACGGAGAAATGTTCACCACTGACAACAAAATAAATCATTGTAAACATCGCTATAGCAACAATAACAGCAAGTGGTAAATTTTTAACAAAGCCACGTTTTAATTCTGCAATATTAATATCCAACATCATAACGACAAAGAGGAATAGCACCATCACCGCCCCCACATAGACAATGATTAAAATAACTGCTAAAAATTCCGCTTCTAATAATAGCCAGACTGCTGCAGAGGAAAAAAAGGTAAGCACCAAAAAAAATGCTGCGCGCACAGGATTATGTACCGTGATCACCATTAATGCTGACATCACCATAAAGGCTGAAAAAAGATAAAAAACAAAAGTTTCCATAAATTATTCTACGCTCTCATATACAGTCATATTATCGATAGTTGGCATCAGATGCTCTATCTGCAGCTATTTGCTGCTCGTATTTGTCACCAACGGCCAAGAGTTTCTCTTTGGTCATTAATAAGTCACTACGTTCTTCACCATGATATTCAAAAATACGAGTTTCAACAATAGAATCCACTGGACAGGACTCTTCACAAAAACCACAAAAAATACATTTAGTCAGATCGATATCATAACTTTTGGTTCTTCTGGTACCATCTTCACGTTCTTCTGACTCAATACTAATCGCTAAAGCAGGACAGATAGCCTCACAGAGTTTGCAGGCAATACAACGTTCCTCACCATTGGCATAGCGACGCTGTGCATGTAAGCCCCTGAAACGAAATGACTGAGGGGTTTTCTCTTCCGGGTACTGAACCGTTATTTTTTTCTTAAAAAGATAACGTCCGGTTACGCTCAAACCTTTAAAGAGTTCTGCCAAAAACAGACTGTTAAAAAATTGAGTCAATTGCTTCACAAAATCATCTCCAAAAAATCCACCAGTCCGGGGTCGGAGTCAAATGACTTTTCCCACCAAACATTAACTACACCATATACTGATGTCATTTGACTCCGACCCCTTTCACAGAATAAACAGGAATTAAACAAACCAGGGTGCAACTTTCGCATAATACATAATACCGACCACATAAATCCAGACAATAGTAATCGGTATAAAGACCTTCCAACCCAGTCGCATGATCTGATCATAACGATAACGCGGGAAGGTTGCTCTGAACCACAGGAATAAAAACATAAATATGGCAGTTTTAGCAAGCAGCCAGACAATACTGGAACCTGCCAGGAAGCTGGAACCAAGACTCAGGAATTCAACACTTTCAAATGGTGATAACCACCCGCCCATAAATAGTAAGGCCGCCATAATTGAAATCAGAATCATATTGGCGTATTCAGCCAGAAAGAAAATAGCAAACAAAATACCGGAATATTCCACATGAAATCCAGCGACAATTTCAGATTCACCTTCAGCAACATCAAATGGTGCGCGGTTGGTTTCAGCCACACCTGAGACAAAATAGATAACAAATAAAGGCAACAATGGCCACATATACCAACCCCAGATACCAGTACCACCCTGTCCTGCTACAATCTCACCAATATTAAGACTTCTCGATGCCATCACCACACCCACCAGAGCAAAACCCATGGCAATTTCATAGGAAACTACTTGTGCAGCGGTTCTTAATGTACTCATCATGGCATATTTAGAATTAGAAGACCAACCAGCAAGGATAACACCATAAACACCAATCGAGGTCATTGCCAGAATATATAATAAGGCAATATTCAAATCAGCCAGTACCAATTCAGCCCCAAAGGGTACCACCGCCCAGGCAGCTAAAGCAGTCGAAATCGCAATGGTTGGCGCAACAATAAAAAGTACCTTATTAGCATTAGTAGGAAAGATAATTTCCTTAAACATCAATTTCATTGCATCGGCAATAGGTTGTAACCATCCTCGGGGACCAACACGATTAGGCCCGATACGAGCCTGCATATAGCCAATGACTTTACGTTCTATGTAGGTAAAATAAGCAACGGTTAATAATAAAGGCACCAGGATCACAATGATCTTGAGCAATATGTTAATCACCGGTATTTCATAAATGGATAAAATTAAGTCCACCAAAATCTGCTCCGTTTATTTGCTGGTGCCGGCAGCAGCCAGCTCAATCGAATCAAAACCACCACCCAATGATGCAGCTGCATCTATACCTGCTGGCAGATATACACTATTGTCACAAATTCTATCATCTATACTGAGTGTTATCTCAGCTGTATTATCACCTTGTTTTGCAATAACAAGCTGTCCATCATTTAATTTAAGTTTCTTCGCCAAAGCAGAATTAATTTTTGCAAAATCGACCTGTGCATCCTGAGTTTTTTGCAAAGCAGTTGCTCTACGGGTGACAGCATCCACTTTATAAATCACTAATTCAGCAATTCTTTGAATATCATGAGTCTGCGCACTGCTGTTTTCAGGACATAACCACTCACAGCTAGTATTTAATTCATCAGAAGAACCATTCAGATCGGATTTGAGTTCACTGATGACATCTTCTGAACTCTGATAATCAAAGCCGTCAAGATTAAACAGATTACCCATGACCCGTAACACTTTCCAGCCCGGTTTAGAAAGACCAGCGGCTTTACTGATCGCATTAAAAGTCTGCCAGCTTCCATCGATATTAATCAGGGTTCCTGACGACTCAGTCATTGCTGCGATGGGCAATATCACATTTGAATAGGATTTTAATGCATCACTATCATAACAGGAAAGTGAAACCACAAATTCTGCATTGGAAAGGGCATTAACAGCCTGAACCGGATTATCTATATCGAGTTCTGCTTCAATACCATAAAGTACATAGCCTTTTAGGCCTTCTGCCAGCATAGCCTGAGTATCCAGACCACTACCCGACTGATTATCAGTATTGCGATTTGGTAATAAATCTGATAAATATGCACCACTGCTATTGGCGCCTGGGCTAAGATATGACAGAGTAGAACCCGTTGCAGCAGCAATCCATGATGCTAACATGCGAATAGCAGCATAATGAGGCATTGACTGGGCTAGACTGCCTAACATGACAACAGATTTTTCAGCATCCTTGAGTTCACTAATACACTGTTTATGATTTTTTCTGACTTTAACCATGGCAATCAACGCTGGCAATCCATCTGGCACTTCACAATCAGTCAGTTCAATAACGGCCTTCGCTAATGCTTTTAGTTCCTTAAATATTTGTGATACAGGTACAATAAACTCCTGCGAGACTTTAAATGTCTGCTCATATTTCACAGAATTCAGTAAAGATATTTTTGCACCGTTCAAACTGGCTTGTCTTAGTTGATGTCCCATAATAGGCTGTTCTTTACGAACATTGGAACCAATCAACAAAGCAGCCTGCTGTGTTGAAACTTCAGAGATTTTCATACCCAGATTTAAAAATAACGGGTCTTGATCCTGACCTGTGAAATCAGACTGGCGCAAACGATGATCGATATTCGAGCTACCAACACCACGTAATAATTTCTGTAATAGATACATTTCTTCTGTCGTGGCAGAAGGTGAACAAATTGAACCAATCTGGCTACTATCTGCAATATTTTTCAGACCATCTACGGCAAATTGCAGAGCATCATCCCAACTGGCTTCACTCCATTTTCCATCTTTTTTTATCTGAGGTTTTGTCAGACGGTCATTACTTTGCAGACCTTCATAACTATAGCGATCACGATCTGAAATCCAGGCATCATTAATAGCATCATTAGCACGGGCAATGGTTCTTTTTATTTGACCATCTTTTGTTTGTATATTGGTATTAGAACCAACACAGTCATGAAAACCAATACTGTCATTACTGGCTAATTCCCAAACTCGTGCATTAAAGCGGGAAGGCTTTGCCGTCAGTGAGCCGACCGGGCAAAGGTCAATAATATTACCTGATAATTCTGAATCTATACTTTTTTCTATATAAGTACCGATTTCCATCCAGTCACCTCGACCAGTGGCACCCATTTCTCTCATTCCTGCAATTTCCTGACCAAAACGCACACAGCGGGTACAATGAATACAGCGGGTTAACTCTGTCGCAATAAGAGAACCAATATTTTTATCTTTAACAACTCTTTTTATTTCTGCATAGTGTGTTTTATCATCACCATAACCAATAGAATAATCCTGTAAATCACACTCACCACCCTGATCACAAACCGGACAGTCCAGGGGATGATTGATCAATAAAAATTCCATCACCGCTTTTTGTGCTGCCAGAGCCATTGTTGAATTGGTCTTAACTGACATACCTTCTGTTACGGGCGTTGCACAAGCCGGAATTGCCTTAGGAAATTTATCGACCTGAACCAGACACATACGACAATTAGCTGAAACCGATAAATTTTTGTGATAACAAAAACGGGGTATGGAAACACCTGCCTTATCAGCTGCTTCAATAAGCATCTGACCTTGCTCGGCCTGAACCTGTTTTCCGTTAATTTCAATTGTTACCATTTTAAACTACCGTCTATCTATTATTTTAAAAAAGAGTGAAAAATTATTAACTATCTGAACCAACCATACATTTCTTATGATCAATATGGTACTGGAATTCATCGCGATAATGCTTTAAAAAACCTTTAACGGGCATTGAAGCTGCTTCACCCAGAGCACAAATCGTGCGCCCCATTATATTTCCGGCCACATTATCCAGCAAGTCAATATCTTCCTGCCTGCCTTCACCATGTTCGATACGATGCATCACACGGGATAACCAGCCTGTCCCTTCACGGCAAGGTGTGCATTGCCCACAGGATTCTTCATGATAAAAATGTGATAAGCGAGCCAGCGCTTTTACCATACACATTTTATCGTCCAGAATAATAACCGCACCTGAACCCAGCATTGAACCGGCAGCACTGATACCATCATAATCCATGGTGACATCCATCATTTGATCAGCTGGAATAACGGGTGATGAACTACCACCTGGAATGACTGCCTTCAATTGATAGCCATCTTTCATTCCACCACACATTTCCAATAACTCTGAAAATGGTGTACCCATATCAATTTCATAGTTGCCAGGTCGTTTTACATTACCTGAAACTGAAAATATTTTTGTTCCACCATTATTAGGTTTGCCATGTTCCAGAAACCACTGACCACCTTTTTCAATAATCACCGGAATAGAAGCCAGTGTTTCTGTATTATTGATCGTTGTCGGCTTACCATACAAACCATAACTGGCGGGAAATGGTGGTTTAAAGCGAGGCTGACCTTTTTTGCCTTCAATGGACTCTAATAGTGCGGTTTCTTCACCACAAATATAAGCTCCTCCACCCAAATGAGCATGAGCATCAAAGTCAAAATCTGAACCAAATATTTTTTTCCCTAAATAACCAGCTTCTCTGGCTTCTTTTAAAGCATTATCAAAGCGTGTAAAGGGTTCCCAGAATTCTCCACGAATATAGTTATAACCTGCCTGAGCGCCGATACAATAAGCTGCAATTGCCATACCTTCAATTAATTGATGTGGATTATAGCGTAAAATATCCCTATCTTTACAGGTACCCGGTTCACCCTCGTCCGAGTTACAAACAATATACTTGTCGCCTTCTGCCTGACGCGGCATAAAGCTCCATTTTAAACCGGTAGGAAAGCCTGCACCACCACGACCTCTTAGAGCTGAAATTTTAACTTCTTCAATAATATCTTCCGCAGGAATCTTTTCTGTCAGAATTTTCTTTAAAGAACTATAACCGCCTACACTTAAATAAGATTCCAATGTCCATGGTTCATCAAGATGTAATGTTCTAAAACAAACTTCGTTTGCCATTCAATACTCCGAACTAGTCTAAGCCATCTAAAATTTTATCGATTTTAGCTGTATCAAGATTTTCATAATAATTCTCACCTATCTGAAACATAGGTGCACCAGAACAAGCGCCAAGACACTCAACTTCTTTTAAGGTAAAACGATTATCACCAGTTGTTTCACCTAATTTAATATTTAACCTGTCTTCCAGATGTTCAACGATATCAGCCGATCCGCAAGACATACATGAAATATTGGTACACACACAAATCTTATGCTTACCAACTGGTTTATGCTCATACATAGAATAAAAAGTTGCCACTTCATAGACATGAATTTTATCCATATCCAGATAAAGTGCCACCGCATCCATTAATTCAGTAGTCAGCCAACCGCCATTTTGATCCTGAACTATGCGCAATGCAGACATCACAGCCGATTGCCTTTGATCCGCAGGAAATTTTGCAATCCACACGTCAATATCTTCACGTGACGAGGGTTCAATCAAATCTAATAAAGATTCCCTGTTTATTACTTGAGTCGCTTGAGACATTATCTGTCAATCTCCCCGAAAACAATATCCAGTGTACCTATTACCGTAACCACATCGGCCAGCATGTGACCTTTCACTAAAAAGTCCATAGCAGCAAGATGTGCAAAACCAGGTGCCCTGATTTTTAAACGATAAGGCTTATTGGCTCCATCTGAAACAATATAAGTACCGAATTCACCTTTGGGATGTTCTATAGCACCATAGGCTTCACCTTCCGGCACACCATAACCTTCGGTAAAGTGTTTAAAGTGATGGATCAAACCTTCCATATCATTTTTCATATCCATTCGTTCCGGCATGGTGACCTTATGATCTTCATGTAATACCGGACCTGGATTAACTCGTAACCAGTCAATACATTGACTGATAATTCGACTAGACTGGCGCATTTCTTCAATACGCACGACATAGCGATCATAAGAATCACCATTAGTGCCTATTGGAATGTCAAAATCCAGCTTATCATAAACTTCATAGGGTTCCATTTTACGCAAATCCCAGGCAACACCTGATGCGCGCAGCATAGGACCGGTCATGCTCAGATCCTTGGCCTGTTCAGCTGTCAGACAACCAATATCAACGGTTCTTTGTTTCCAGATACGATTATTGGTTAATAAGGTTTCATATTCGTCAACATAGCCTTCAAAACGATTGGTAAAGTCTTTTAAAAAGTCCAGTAATGAACCCTGTCGATTTTTATTTTGTTCATGAACTTCAGATTGAGTGTGCCATTGTGAGGCTTCATATTGAGGCATACTATCAGGCAAATCACGGTACACACCTCCTGGGCGGTAATAGGAGGCATGCATACGAGCACCGGAAACAGCTTCATAGGCATCCATCAAATCTTCACGCTCACGGAAACAATACAGGAACATAGTCATGGCACCAACATCCAGTGCATGTGTTCCCAGCCACATCAGGTGGTTAAGAATACGCGTAATTTCATCAAACATAACACGAATATATTGCGCACGTTCCGGCACTTCTATTTCCAGCAGTTTTTCTATGGTCATACAATAGGCGTGTTCATTGCACATCATAGAAACATAATCCAGACGATCCATATAGCCAATGCTTTGATTATAAATTCTGCTCTCTGCTAGTTTTTCTGTACCACGATGTAATAAGCCAACATGAGGATCCGCTCTTTGTACAACCTCTCCATCCAATTCAAGAATCAAACGCAGAACACCATGTGCTGCCGGATGCTGGGGACCAAAGTTCAGTGTATAATTCTGAATTTCTGACATTATGCACTTTCCTCGCTATTCTCTTCACTAGCATTGAGACGCCCGGCATAGCGATTATCATCTCTTATCACTCTGGGGATAATGACCCGTTCTTCTATAGTGACAGGTTCATAAATAACCCGTTGTTTATTGGCGTCATAACGCATTTCAACCTGACCGACCATAGGAAAATCTTTCCGTAGAGGATGTCCGATAAAGCCGTAATCCGTCAATATGCGACGTAAATCAGGATGACCTGAATAGATAATACCTAATAAATCAAAAGCTTCACGTTCAAACCAGTTTGCACCGCCCCAGATACCGACGACAGAGTCTACCACAGGCAGATCATCATCCAGCCAGGTTCTGATACGAATACGGTGATTATTTTTGACTGATAGAAGATGATAAACTGAAGCATAACGACTCTGATAAGGCTTGGAACCTTCGTAGGTGCTGTAGTCAACACCACAAACATCTATCAGGCTGTCAAAAGCCAGGTCTTGATCATCTCTTAATATTAGACAAATCTGGATGAGATCGTCTTTATTAACTTCAATGGTCAATTCACCATAAGCCACTTCTGCTTTTAGCGAAAAATCCGCTAGCTGGGCAATGACTTTATCAGATAGTTCAGAATAATATTGCGACATTCAGTATAATCTCTCAGTATCTCTATATTTAGCGTGCGATAGTATTAGTACGTTTAATTTTATTTTGTAGCTGGATAATACCATACAAAAATGCTTCTGCTGTTGGTGGGCAGCCAGGCACATAGATGTCCACTGGAACCACTCGATCACAACCTCTGACCACCGCATACGAATAATGGTAATAACCACCGCCATTAGCACAGGAACCCATAGAAATAACCCAGCGCGGCTCTGCCATCTGATCATAGACTTTTCGTAAAGCCGGAGCCATCTTGTTGACTAAAGTGCCAGCCACCACCATCACATCTGATTGTCTGGGACTGGGTCGAAAAACAATACCGAAACGATCCAGATCATAACGTGAGGCACCAGCCTGCATCATCTCTACTGCACAACAGGCCAGACCAAAAGTCATCGGCCACATAGAACCTGTTCTCGCCCAGTTAATGAGTTTATCCGCCGTAGTGGTGATAACCCCTTCTTCTAAAAGACCCTCTATTCCCATTCAAGTGCCCCTTTTTTCCACTCGTAAATAAATCCAACCACTAATAATCCAAGAAATAGTGCCATGGCAAGCAATCCAAAAGTGCCGATAGAGTCTAACACAACAGCCCAGGGAAAAAGAAAGGCAATTTCCAAATCAAAAATAATAAATAAGATAGCTACTAAATAATAACGCACGTCAAACTTCAGGCGTGCATCTTCAAAGGCTTCAAAGCCACATTCATACGGTGAGTTTTTTTCTCTGTCAGGTCTGTGCGGGGATAAAATAAGACCCATAGCAGTCATTCCAATTCCAACCAAAAGTCCAACGCCCATAAAAATCAGAACGGGAAGATAGTTTTCAAGCATGTTAACGCCTCTTAGTTACTCTGATTATAATAATGCTACTCAGCCTATTTTTTCAAAACTGATATCCAGAGAATGACTTATTACAAAATACCATTGTCAATTGAATTGCAAATTCTATAGCTTTATCCACTTCTAATCAATACCCATTTTAGTTTTTTTTATCAATCAGGCAAAAATAACAATCCAATTAGCAATATAAAAATTGACTTATTAAAGATTGATTGCCTGACAGGTATTTTTTTTTAATTTTTGATGCTACGATGTGAAGTGAATTTAAAACCAAGAAAATACTAATAATAAAATACACCCCGGGGAAACTAATGAAATTTGAAACTATTGCAGTTCATGGCGGCTATTCTGCTGATCCGACAACCAAAGCCGTTGCAGTACCAATCTATCAAACCACTTCTTATGCCTTTGATGATACCCAGCATGGTGCAGACTTATTCGATCTTAAGGTTGAAGGTAATATTTATACCCGAATAATGAATCCAACCACTGATGTCCTGGAAAAACGCGTCACTGAGATGGAAGGCGGTGTTGGTGCATTGGCACTTGCTTCTGGTATGGCTGCAATAACAAATTCAATTTTTACCATTTGTCAGTCAGGAGATAATATCGTCACCACACCGACACTTTATGGTGGTACTTACAATTTATTTGCTCATACCTTACCGCAATTAGGTATCGAAGCTCGTTTTGCCGATCCGGCTGATCTTGATGCCATGTCTGCATTATTTGACGACAATACCAAAGCGGTATTTTGTGAATCAATCGGAAATCCTCTGGGTAATGTCATTGATATCAGTAAACTGGCTGATTTAGCACATTCTCATGGTGTGCCGTTGATCGTTGATAATACTGTGCCCTCGCCCTACTTATGTCGTCCTTTTGAACATGGTGCTGATATTGTTATCCACGCATTAACAAAATATATGGGGGGTCATGGTACCTCGATTGGCGGTATTATTGTTGACTCAGGTAAATTTCCATGGGCTGAACATAAGGAGCGTTTTGCTTGTCTCAATGAACCGGATAAATCCTACCATGGTGTTGTTTATGCAGAAGCATTAGGTGCCGCAGCTTACATTGGTCGTGCACGGGTTGTCCCATTACGTAATATGGGAGCAGCTATTTCACCCTTTAACAGCTTTTTGGTGCTTCAAGGACTGGAAACATTGGCACTGCGAATGGATCGACATTGCAAAAATGCCATAGCAGTTGCTCAATATTTACAAAACAATAACCAGGTTGAATGGGTTAAATATGCCGGTCTGGATGATCATCCAGATAAGCCTCTGGTAGATAAATACATGGGGGGACGAGCATCAAGTATTCTCACCTTCGGCATTAAAGGCGGCGAACAGGCAGGAGCAAAATTTATTGACGCACTGCAATTAGCAGTACGTCTGGTCAACATTGGCGATGCCAAAACCTTAGCCTGTCATCCGGCATCAACCACCCATCGTCAATTAGACCCCGAAGAATTAAAACGTGCCGGAGTCAGTAAAGATATGGTACGTTTGTCCATAGGCATTGAACATATTGATGATATTATTGCAGATCTGGAGCAGGCATTTAATTCTGCTTCCGCATCATAAAGCTATAGCTTTTGTCCATGCTGGATATTGTTCAATATGAAGCATGGCTTATTTTTTTGCGTTTGTTTAGGTAATTTTTTACCCGCAATCCAGGCAAAGGGACGTAACACTTCAATCTCTTTAAACCCCGGAGCCTGACCAATAAGACTGCAACAAAACCCATGTTCTTGCATCTTCAATATCGTTAAAGATTTTACGTTCCCAAGTAGAACCCAGCTTAAATGACTTTTCAATATAGTGCGCAATCAATGCCCGTATATGCTCATCCTCTGATACAAAGCCGACCTTCATCTTTGGCTTATAATCATTAGTTGATTTTACAATGGCGGCAGGAGCATCAAGTTGATGTTTAGTAGCAATAAGTTCAATAACATTTGTAGCATCAAGGATAAAGTAATTAAGATCATCAAATTTTGGGGAACCAATTAATTCATTTATTATTTCCATTATTTCATCAATCCTGACAACACCGGAAATATCCCAGTAGGCTCCTTGTTTTTCCCATTTAACCCTATGAGGCATATTTTTCTACTCTAAATTGAGTTTAAGTGATCATTTATTGAGATTATACGAGAACTACCAGAAAATTCATAAAGATTTTATCCACATAAACCTTGTATATTAAAAATAAAGGGTTCTGAAGTAGTTTTATCCACATATCCACAGGTCTGCCCGACTAAAGGTTTCACCTTGCAAGGATTGGCTTGGCCTATGGATAAAGCGGACTATAATTAAAAATAAGAGTTTTGTGGCAGAACGTTTAACCTAATATCAAAAAGACCGTTTCCTAGCATGGGTCGCCACACGCACCCTCCAATTATCTCGAACAGTTGCCAAGACTAAGAGTCCGTATCCATAAGGCAGAGAAATAAAAGGGTATTACAATTATGAAGCATAAAACATATAAAATCTATATTGGGAATGGTGTTTCCAAGACAAAGCTTGATATTAAATATGATAATGACAGTACAGTGAACATTAAATAGTTACAACAGTGACACCTCCGCTACTAACACCATTAACATATCTACTGCTGCTGGTGCCTCTTCAGCCATATCCAGTATTGACGAAGATCTTGCTTTAGTCAAACACGACCGTGCTACTTTTGGTGCTACTCAAAATCGTTTTGAGTCTGTTATACGTAATGCTGAAAATACTGCTGAAAACCTGAGTGCAGCACGTTCACGAATTGAAGATACAGACTTTGCACAAGAAACAGCCCACTTAACTAAATTACAGATATTAAAGATATTACAGCAGGCCGATATTTCTATACTATCTCAGGCCAATGCTCTATCACAAGGAGTATTATCCTTACTGGGTTTAAAGAGATAATATGTAGAGCTGTATTCAACCTGACAATTTATGGTTTTGATACTTAAAATTATCAAGTTTTTTTGATATTTTAACAGAAAAAGTTAAAGGATCTACTAACCAATTAAACTTGAGTCCAACTCTTCTCTACATGTATGGGAGAAATACTTCATCTGTTTCACTCTGATAAAGACATTAGCCCCTGCTTATCCACATGATCAACATCAAAGTCATTTGCCAGGAATAAATTACCAGAATAAAATTTTAGAGCCTCATCCTTTACGTCATTAATAGAGGGTGATTTCTTCTCATTGTAACCATAACGGGCACTGAAATGTGTTAACACCATATTCTTTATCTGATTTTGTTGTCCGAACTCTGCAACCTGTTTGGCACTGCTATGCTGTGGTTTAGTACCCACCTGATTTAATACATGCTGTGTATAAGTTGCTTCATGAACAATAACATCAGATTTGGGGGTGATATCATTAAGTAGTTCAGGTGTGTCATTATCACCACAGACAACAATAGAACGAGGCTCTCTGGTTTGCTCTAAAAAGTCATCATTTTTTAATATTCTGCCTTCTTCCAATATCACATCCTGACCTTGCTGTAACTTCCCCCAAACAGGGCCAGGCTCAATACCTTCCGCCAGTAACTTTTCTTTATTTAATGTCGGTTTTATATTGGCTTCTATGAAGTTATAAGCATAGCTGGGACAACGATGTGATAGGTCGGTGATACCGACATCAAAGTCACCAAGATTAAGTATACCTGTGAGTTCCTCAGCCTTGATATAATCAACTTCAAATGATAACTCCAGTTGAGTTGCATTGATAATAGATTCAAGAAATAATTTAACACCTTCTGGTGCAATGATAGTTAATTTATTTTTTCTACCATCCATAGAAGCAGAAGCTAATAAGCCTGGTAAACCATAACAGTGATCACCATGAATATGAGTAATACAAATCACTCTCAAATGTAGTAATGATAGTTTTGTCCGAAGTATTTGATGTTGTGTTCCTTCCCCGCAGTCTATCAAATACCAACTTTTACTGTTTTGCATTTTCAAACCAACAGCAGATACATTTCTACTCTTAGTTGGTGTTCCTGAAGATGTTCCTAAAAAGATTAATTCCATTATGGTTACTCTAATATTCCCATTATAAAGAACTCTCAATTAGGACAGTTTAATATCACTGCTTTAATAAGAGCCTTGGCATAATCATAGGCTCTTGGTTCACCACCAGCATCGATACCACATTCAAGTACTGCATCCAGAGCTGCACGATCAACACCAGTTTGTCCACCTAAAACTATCTTAACCACAGTATTAGTCCTTTGCTATCTTTGCCAGTCTCGCCATTTACGCATCTTAAGCCATGTCATTGCTGACTCTATAGTATCACTTTGATTCGGCTTTATTCGATACACGCCCCAATCCTCATCACTTTTGATATATAAACATGTGCCACCAAAACTATTACCGTATACGGAAGATGTCATGAAGGAAACAAGTAATTTTTCATTATTTTCGCTGACCTCTTTAATTGATGGACTTCGATGATATGCATACCATTCACTGGGTTCTGCAACGATAACTAATTTATCCAGCTTTTTCTCTATTTTAGCGGTATAATTTAATTGCAGGCAGGCTTTAATGCTACAAACTTAATGCTTGCAACTTTGTCTTGAACCGAATCAACATCTTCTTTTGCAGGAGTGGGAGTAAATTCTGGACCAGGGCAACATACCATTGTTTCCAACTCTGTAGAGGGCAAGGGATGGATGGCAACAATTTCAATCTCACTGAAACCAACTTTTCTAATTATCTCGAAATATTTTTCCTTTTCTATTGTTCCTCCCACGCACCCTGCCCAAGTTGATTGAAAACGTTCCTTTACTTGAGAGTCAATGCTCTCAGTATAAATAATATCGGAAATCGCAAGCCGACCACCCGGTTTAAGAATTCGGAATGCTTCACTATAAACGGCGTCCTTATCCGCACACAGATTGATAACACAATTGGATATCACAACATCAGCAAAGCCATCTTTAAGGTTAAGTTCTTCCATATCACAAACGATAAGTTCGATTGAGTTAGAAAGGCCAGAGTCAGCGATGGCTTGTTTCGCTTTTTCAATCATCTGATCCGTGAAATCTATCCCTATCACTCGTCCATTTTCTCCAACCTTGTGCGCGGCAAGAATTACGTCAATTCCAGCACCACAGCCAAAATCTACGACTATTTCACCTGATTTAAGATTCGCAAAACCAGTGGGATTTCCACACCCCTTCGAAAGACTAAGAGAAGCCTCCGGAACCAAGGAAAGTTCTTCCTTACTATAAAGTACATGTTCGGCAGCAAAGCTCAAATTTTTAGGTGCCTCGCTAGGACAACAACAGCTTTCTTTTACGCCCCCAGCATCAACGCACTGTCCATAGCGACCTTTCACTGTCTGCTTGATTTCTTCTGTATTCATAATTACTGACCTCTTTTCAGACTTCATTTTTGTGTATAACATCTTAATCAAAAGAAACATGAATTTGAAACACACAAGTCCTTATTTCTAAATATTATTGCCAATTTTAACAAAAATATCATTAAACAAAGAAATGGTTTTTTATTTGAAATTGATGCTTATAATTTGCTGCTATCTGGAAGGATAGTCAATATTTACCAGTGCAACATCGAAGTAGTTTTCCAACCAACTTAAATCAACTCAGAGTTAACTTTACACATTGCTATTTTCTTCATCAGCAAGGGTTATAACTCGACAGGAATATCTTTCATAAGAATAGGGAATCTAATCTCTAGATTCGAATAAGACTTAGTATCTAAAAATTTTAGGGGGGAATAATAGTTTTAGTGGTATTACTGGACTAATTGCGTGACAAATTAAAGCTTCCAAGTGTCTTTTTTAAACACTCAGAGGCACGATTTTAAGAGCCATAAAATCATAACCCATTGCTTTTTTACAGAAATAATCGTGCGTAATATGGCGAAGAGGGGGGGATTCGAACCCCCGATACGGGATAAACCGTATACTCCCTTAGCAGGGGAGCGCCTTCAGCCACTCGGCCACCTCTCCAAAATTTGAACGCTAGGATACCCTTAGTTAGCGTTCAGGTAAAGTCTTTTTTTAATTTTTTTCTATATCCTCAGAATCATCATCAGATGTTTTTTCATTTTGGATGCGATCATAGATTTCTTCACGGTGAACAGAAACATCTTTAGGTGCATTAATGCCCACACGAACCTGATTTCCCTTCACACCTAATACGGTAATACTGACATCATCTCCAATAATCAGTGTTTCCCCAACACGACGAGTTAAAATTAGCACTATGGTTCTCCTTTACACGTAGTCTTCAGCTAAACTTGAAAGTCTGTCAACTTTTAACTGCTTTGTTCTAAACCAAATGCAGAATGAAGTGTCCTAACACCCAGTTCAAGATATTTCTCATCCACAACGACAGAGATTTTAATTTCAGAGGTTGAAATCATATTAATATTGATACCTTCATCAGCCAATGCTTTAAACATTTGACTGGCAATACCAGCATGTGAACGCATGCCGACACCAACAATAGAGATTTTAACAATTTTATCATCGCCAATGACTTCTCTTGCACCTAATTCATTCGCTGTATTCGTTAAAATTTCCTTTGCCACAGATAAATCATTGCGATGTACTGTAAAGGTGAAATCAGTAGTTCCATCAGCCCCTATATTTTGAATAATCATATCAATTTCGATATTATTATCGCCTATAGGACCCAGTATTTTATAAGCCACACCCGGTTCATCCGGAACACCTAATATAGTTAATTTAGCTTCATCACGATTGAAGGCAATACCAGAGATCAATGCCTGTTCCATTTCACTTTCCTTTTCATCTTTCTCAAAGGTAATCAGAGTACCATTCGGTTCATCATCCTTAAAATTTGGTTCATCAAAACTCGAAAGTACCCTTAGGGGTACATTATATTTTCCTGCAAATTCAACGGCTCTGATTTGTAAGACCTTAGAACCCAGACTGGCCATTTCCAGCATTTCTTCAAAGGTAATTTTATCCAGACGTTGTGCTTCAGGCACCACGCGGGGATCGGTGGTATAAACTCCGTCAACATCGGTATAAATCTGACATTCATCAGCTTTCAGTGCTGCTGCCAGAGCTACAGCGGTGGTATCTGATCCACCGCGCCCCAAAGTGGTGATATTACCGGATTCATCTACACCCTGAAAGCCTGCTACGACAATCACCCGCCCTTTATCCAGATCAGTGCGTAAGTTCTTTTCTTCAATATCCAGGATTCGGGCTTTGTTATGCGCACTATCGGTCAAAATATGTACCTGTGATCCGGTATATGAGCGAGCAGCAATACCCCGTTTATTCAATGCCATACTGAGTAAGGCAATCGTTACCTGTTCACCGGTAGCAAGTAATACATCATATTCTCTTTCATTGGGGTTTTCATCAATACTTTGAGCCAATGCAACCAGTCGATTGGTTTCACCACTCATGGCAGAGACAACGACAACAATGTCATCTCCTCTGTCACGAAACAGAGCAATTCGATCCGCTACACTTTCTATTCGCTCAGCAGTACCAATAGAAGTACCGCCAAATTTTTGTACAATTAGAGCCATATCTTAAAGAACCCTCACCCTCACCCTCACCCTCACCTGGAGGGAGAGGGTATTAATTAATTATTTTAACTGATTTTCCAACCATGATGGAACCGAAGAAAGTGCTTTTTCAAGATTTTCCGGCTGGTTACCTCCCGCCATCGCCATGTCAGGTCGACCACCGCCTTTACCACCAACCTGGCTGGCGACACAATTCACTAAATCACCGGCTTTAATACTTTTGATATTGTCCTTGCTGACACCCGCCGCCAGACTGACCTTATCACCTGTGACAACAGCCAGAACAATAGCACAGCTGCCCAGTTTGGTTTTAAGCTGATCCATAGTCTCGCGTAAGCCTTTGGCATCCACACCTTCTAATTTAGCCGCCAGGACTTTGATACCATTAATATCAATGGCATTATCCGTAAGCTCATTACCCTGACTACTGGCTAGTTTACTTTTTATTAGATGTAGCTCTTTTTCAAGTTTTCTGGAGCGTTCAATCAAAGCAGAAACTTTATCGAAAACTGTTTCCCGATTAGCTTTGAGCAAGGCAGCAGTCTTATCTATATGCTGTTCATTCGTCTCGATATAAGCAAGTGCACCCTGCCCTGTGACTGCCTCAATACGACGAACACCGGCTGCCACACCCGCTTCAGAGGTAATCTTCATTAAACCAATATCACCTGTGCGCTTCACATGAATACCACCACAGAGTTCCACTGAAAAATCACTCATACTCAGCACACGTACCTGCTCCGAATATTTCTCACCAAATAACGCCATTGCACCACTTTCTTTGGCAGCATCAATATCCATCAGCTGTGTATCAACCAAGTGATTATTTCTAATCTGTTGATTTACCAGCACTTCAATTTCCTGTAGCTGTTCTGCATTAATTGCTTCAAAATGTGAAAAGTCAAAACGAAATTTTTCATTATCAACCAGTGAGCCTTTTTGCTGTACATGCTCGCCTAAAATCCGGCGTAATGCAGCATGCAGTAGATGAGTTGCAGAATGATTACAGGCAATATCACCACGTTTAAGCGGATCAACCTGTGTATTCACTGTATCACCAACCTTCAAAGTCCCTTTTTTCAGTTGACCAATATGAACAAAAACGTCACCATTTTTTTGTGTATCAAGCACATTAAATTCAGCGCCATCGGTATTAATTGTTCCGGTATCACCAACCTGTCCACCAGATTCACCATAAAATGGTGTACTATCCAGAATAATCATGACATTAGAAGGTTGTTCAACAGCAGATAAAGTCTGGCTTAATTCTCCATCAATAATTATATTAAGAATTTTTCCATTGCTGTTTTCAAGTTGATCATAACCTGTAAATTCAGTCTGACCGCTGAGTTCAATATCATTATTATAATCAATATCAAAAGAGCTGGATGCCCGTGCCATTTCACGCTGCTTTTCCATTGCCTGCTCATAGCCTTCACGATCAATTTCCAGTTGATGCTCTCTGGCCACATCAGCAGTGAGATCCACTGGAAAACCATAGGTATCATACAATTTAAAAACAACTTCACCGGGGATTATTTTGCCTTCAAGTTGTTCTATCTGCTGAGCAAGAATATGCATGCCCTGATCCAGTGTTTCCGCAAAACGTTCTTCTTCCTGTTTGAGCACTTTTTTGACCTGTTGCCGTGCCTTGATCAATTCAGGATAGGCCTCACCCATTTCATCACATAGTACATCCACCAGTTGGTAGAAAAAAGCTTTTCTTAGACCCAGTTTATGTCCATGCCGAATAGCACGTCGAATAATCCTTCTTAACACATAGCCGCGTCCTTCATTGGAAGGAATAATGCTATCGACAATAAGAAAAGAACAGGCGCGAATATGATCGGCAATAACCCGTAAAGATTTATTTTCCAGATCTTTGCAATCAGCCATTTTTGCAATGGTTTTAATAATATGCTGGAATAGATCAATTTCATAGTTATTATGAACACCCTGTAATATTGCTGCCAGACGTTCCATACCCATCCCTGTATCGACAGAAGGATGCGGCAGTTCAGTCATTGAACCGGACTTATCCCGATTGTACTGCATAAAAACCAGATTCCAGATTTCAATATAACGATCACCATCCTCATTAGGAGAACCAGGAGGACCACCGGGAATTTCTTCTCCATGATCATAAAATATTTCACTACAGGGACCACAGGGACCGGTATCTCCCATTGACCAGAAATTATCTTTAGCACCAATTTTAGAAAAACGATCGGGTGAAATTTTCAGCTCATTCAGCCAGATATCTGTAGCCTCATCATCATCTTCAAATACAGTGACCCACAGACGATCTCCAGACAGACCGATTTCTTTAGTCAAAAAATCCCAGGCATATTGAATGGCTTCACGCTTAAAATAGTCACCAAAACTGAAATTACCCAGCATTTCAAAGAAAGTATGATGTCTGGCAGTATAACCGACATTTTCCAGATCGTTGTGTTTACCACCGGCACGAACACAACGCTGACTGCTGGTTGCACGATGATAATTGCGTTTGTCATGTCCTAAAAAGACATCTTTAAACTGCACCATTCCGGCATTGGTAAATAACAAGGTAGGATCATTTGCAGGCACTAATGGGCTGCTGGCCACACGCTTATGACCCTGCGATTCAAAGAATTCTAGAAATGCCGTACGCAGTTGTGCGCTAGTTTTGATAGAGCTGTTGACCATTTAAAACAGGTTCCGTGTTTGGTTAAAAAAATAGCGAATTAATTCACCACTAAAGCCCCGCTGATATAAAAATCGGGACTGTTTTGTTTGTTCCTGATAGTCTTTCGGGGGCATATTACCAAAACGTTTATGATGTACCGTTTCAATACGCTGCTGCCAGAAATCATAAGAGCTTTCCAGATAATCGTTAATCAAATCATTTGGAATTCCACGTTCATTCAGTTCATGAGTAATTTTTACAGGTCCAAAGCCTTTGTTTAGCCGGGAACGAATAAAACTTTCTGTAAATCGTGCCTCATTTAATAAGTTATCTATTATTAATTTCTGCAGCACGATTTCAATTAATTCATCAAATTGCTCACTATCAGGCAAAGACTTTTCTTTACGTGATAATAAAGTTCTCAGCTTATTGCTTAACTTTTTACGCAATTCTAAAGTACTATGTTCCCGCACCGCTAAGATATTCATTGCAGAAGTACGGATAGAAGCCAGCGTTTGCTTTCTTTCCCCGGAATCCTGTTCACAATTTAATGAATTATTGCTCATATTTACAATATATACAGTATTGGTACGTGGGAGTATAATCGGTTGGCAATTTTACCATAGTCTGTTTATTAATAGCTATAGACTAACGGCAAGCATTTTTTATGAAGACTACAACATAATAAAAATAGTATCCTAACCCATCTTCGTGACCCTATTAAATATTTCCTTTTATTTTCAGTGAGTTAATTTTCTCAGAGTGAAAAGTTGGCACTATAGATTTTAATTTTGATTCAATTATTGTTTTTTCTTTCCTATGGGATCTAATTGAATACCCAAAGCATCCATAATTTTCTTTTGCTGTGTTTCTGACTGTGTTGTCATACGAACAAAGAGTGGAGCTTTATCCTGGGTAGGTGCAGAGAAAGTGATCCGTTGTTGTCGTGACATAATATGACGAATACTCCGCCAGCGTAAATGGATCCCTTTTTGTTTTAGCTGGGATCTCAACGTATGTACCAAATGATAGGCCAGCAGGGTGATAGACAGGTGTTTTGCGGAGTCCTTGATTGAGTGTTTCCAGCTCTTTTTTAAAACGTTGATGAAAATGATTGCGTATCACCTGATCTTTTTGCTCTCTTTTTTGTGAATGGCAATATAAAAGAACTTCTTTATTATCGGGATCTTCTACACGTCGGGCAATGACTTTATTGTCTTGTGCGAATTTTATAATCACGGCGCCATTGCTTTCATCCGGTTTTTCTTTATAACGTTTGCGACTGACCACGATATACTGGAATCCTAAAGCATCAATTCCATTCATTAATACTTTTTAGTTTGATAAACACGTCAGCCTATGATTTTAAATAATCCCTACTTCTAGTGGTATGATGTTACCATTTTCCAAACTCATTGAGCACAGAAGGTTATATATGCAAAGCGTTGGTGTGCCAGAAAATAGAACTATAAACTTTCTTAAAAAGAATATAATTATATGGCTTGTTACCAGCATTGGACTGGCATTATCAGTCATTTCCTTTAGCGTAATTAAAGAACAAATATATGAACAGGGAAAGATAGAATTCAACTGGGTTGCACACAATAGAAATAGTCTACTGAAACAGGGGTTTGAGGGTGCATTGGAAGCTGTTAAAGTAGTTCGTGACCACATTCAGGCAACAGAAAAAGTAGAGAAAGATAATTTTCATCTGTTTGCTAGTTCTATCCTTAGTCGAATGCATGGCATTGATTCAATCGGACTGATTGTTCAGGAACGAATCAACTCAACTCAAACACATAACATGCCGATAAAAACCCCTTTATATAATAATTTCTATCTGACTTATGTCGAATTTGGTGAAGGCAATATAGCTGTGCCCTGGTATGACATTAGTTCCCCTTCATTACTAAAAACAACGTTGAAAAAGGCACAGAAGATTGGAAAAATTGCAGTCAGTGAGCGTCTTAAATTGTCTGCAAATAATGATATGCATTATGGCGTAATAGCCTGTCTACCACTCTATCGAACAAAATCTGATATTTCAATAGCACCTGAATTAACAGGCTTTGTAGTGGCGGTCTTGAGACTGGATGAACTGACACATGCCGCAATTAGCTATTTAGAACCCAGGGGGGTTGATATTCTAATTCAAGATGATTCCACAGGGAAAGACGCTCGTTTTTTGGAATTTTATGCCAGCCGTCTAAATCCTGCTGTAGTGTTTCAAGAAGATCGGATACAGGATTGGCTTATAAATGCAAAAACACTGCTTACTGAAGTTGTTCAAATGGGGGATAGAAAATGGTCGATTACAGCTGTTCCAAACAAAAGTTTTCGCAGTGCAGAGGCTTTTGAAGAGGGTCCCTTTGTTGTACTGCTTTCTGGAATTTTACTTACTCTGCTCCTGACCATCTATCTGCTCAGAATGAAACTTAACTTTCAGGAACATTTGAGAATGGATCGGTTATTAAAGGATCGAGAAGAATTATTCTGGCAAATGACCGAAACGGTTGATGATGTTTTTTGGGCACTCTCGGCTGATAAAACTAACTTTCTTTATGTTAGCCCTGCTCTTGAAACTATATGGGGCATCAAATGTCAGGAATTATATGACAATCCAAAACTGTTTTCCCATGCAATTCACCCGAATGATCGTTCACAATGGTCAGAAGCACTGAATAATGCAGAGCAAAGTTCACATCCGGTTGAGATGGTTTATCGATTGACTCGTCCTGATGGAACGCAACGCTGGATTCGTGATAATGCATTTCCTGTAGTCAATAAAAAAGGAAAAGTATATCGTTTTGTTGGAGTGGCAGAAGATATTACTGAAAAACGTAAACTGCAAAATCAGGAGATCCGTAATGCACGTCTTGCATCTATTGGAATTCTTGCAACAGGAGTCGCTCATGAAATCAATAATCCGAACAATGCAATCCAGATTAGTGCTGCATTGTATAACCATGTTTGGAAAGATGCCATGGAGGTTCTCAGGGAATATTATCATGATCAGGGTGATTTTTCTCTAGGAGGACTGTCCTTTGCTGAAGAAGGAGAGTCATTGGGAAACTTAATTTCAGACATCAGGGATAATTCCCTGCGTATCAAAGCGATTGTAGGAAACCTGAAACACCTTGGAAAAAATGATCTGGGTGAGCTAAATGAAGACATCAATATCAATGCTGCACTGCGAGCTGCTGCCGGAGTATTAAAGAGTAATATTCATAAATGTACTAAACACTGGATAATGGAACTTGGCGATGATCTCCCTATGGTAAAAGGTAATTTTCAACAACTTGAGCAAGTATTCATTAATGTGATGCTCAATGCATTACAATCTTTGCCCGATAGTGAACATGGAGTCCAAATAAAGTCAGTTGCTGATCTCACGAAAAGATTTTTATTGATCCAGATAATCGATCAGGGAACCGGAATCAAAGAAAAAGATCTTTTGAAAGTGACTGAACCCTTCTTCACAACACGTCTGGAAACAGGAGGAACCGGGCTTGGCTTATCCATTTCATCTACTATTATAGAAAATCACCATGGCTCAATTGCTTTTAAATCATCAAAAGAATCAGGAACTCAGGTGACAATACAACTACCAATGTTTGACAGGAATATAAACGCATGAACTCACATACTACCCACCACCTTCCTCTTGTGCTTGTTGATGATGAATCCACTGTTCTACATAGCTCAAAACTACTATTATCAGGTGCAGGCATTAAATCAGTTATTACTCTTGGGGATAGCCGTAATTTGCTTCCTTTGCTTGAAAAACAGGAAGTGGAAGTTATCGTACTTGATCTCTTTATGCCCCATCTATCCGGGATCAAATTACTGCCGAAGATCGTAAAAAACTATCCTGAAATTCCAGTCATTGTCATGACGGCTGCTCAAGATGTGCAAACGGCCGTGTCGAGTATGAAAGAAGGGGCATTTGATTATCTGGTTAAGCCCGTGGAGGAAAGTCGGTTGATATCCAGCATCAAACATGCTTTAGAGATGCGTTCTTTACGCCGACATGTCAACGTACTCAAAGACTATCTATTAACCAATAAACTTGAACACGCTCAAGCTTTCTCCTCCTTTGATACCATTAGTAAGAAAATGCACTCAGTATTTCAATATGCTGAAGCTATCGCAAATTCCAATGAACCCGTTCTGATCACCGGTGAAACTGGTGTTGGAAAAGAGTTGCTGGCAAAGACAATTCACCAACTTAGTGGTCGCAAGGGTGAACTTATATCAGTCAATGTGGCAGGATTGGATGATACATTTTTTTCCGATACTTTGTTCGGGCATAAGAAAGGTGCTTTCACCGGAGCCATTGGTAAACGCAAAGGACTTGTTTCAGAAGCAGCTGGCGGCACTCTATTTCTGGATGAAATTGGCGACTTGTCACATGCATCACAGATAAAATTACTACGTCTGCTTCAGGAAAAGAGATATTATCAACTTGGTTCTGATGTTGCCAATAATAGTGATGTCCGCATTCTATGTGCAACCAATCGGGATCTTCATCAACAAATGACAGACGATATTTTTCGTTCTGATCTCTACTTCCGACTCTCGGTACACCAGATCGAGTTGTTGCCATTACGTGATAGAAAAGAAGATTTACCAATCCTGGTTGAGCGATTTATGACAGCCGCCTCACAATCCATGGCTAAAGATACTCTATCTGCACCAGTAGAACTTTACGACCTTTTGGGTATATACCAGTTTCCTGGTAATATTCGGGAGCTTCGTGCCCTAGTCTATGACGCCGTAGCTGCCCACCGTTCAGGACAGACACTTTCTCTTGAACGATTCAAAAAAGCTGTTGAAAAACAACAACAAGCAAAACAGACACAACAATCAAAACCTGAAAAGGTAAAAAACGATAGATTAATCATGATACCTGGAAAATTTCCTACTCTGGCACAGACAGAAAACTGTCTGGTTTATGAAGCAATGCGTAAAGCTAATGGAAATCAGGGTGTAGCTGCTATACTGCTTGGAATATCCCGTCCTGCACTAAACCGCCGGCTGGCACGCCTTCATGAAACAAGTGAATAAATAGCCTCATTGCTATATTTAAATAGTCATTCCACCCACCTGGCTTATTTTATTTGTTTCAATGGGGGTGTAACCAAATAACAATATAGTTAACAATCATTTTCTTTGCTTTCAGCGTTTTATACCCCCTGTTCGATAGTACATTATTCTAAACTCATAATTATAAATCAGCTGTTTTTTTACACCCCTCCAGCAGCCATTCATATAGCTCATTATCTACTTAAGTAATTGAATGTAGTAGTATTTTATATTTTTATTATATTGGCTTATTTATTGCTCTCTATATGGTATCTTTCAATTAATACCTTGAGGAGTTATCTCATGTTAAATGCAAACAATAGTGCAGAGAAATCAGTAAACTCTTTGCTATACAAGCAAAATAAACAGCATCTAATAGATAAAAAATGGAAAATACATTTAATAAAACTGATCGTTATAACATTAGTTTTGATTAGCCTGGCTGTAATGTCAGTTTCCGATGGACAGCTGATTTTTTAACTATTTATACTGAAAGTTGGTGTTATGACAAACGTCAGCTTCTTGTAAATTCGCCCAAAACACTTTTAATAAATTTAATATAAAAAACTCAAAATGCTTAAAAAAATAATACTACCCATAATACTTTCCTTCCTTGCTTACGGATTCTGGATCAGCCCTAATTTTAAAGAAATTTCAGCAGGCGTTGCTATCTTTCTCTTTGGCATGTTCTCTCTTGAAGAGGGCTTTAATGCATTCACTGGCGGTACCCTTGAAAAAATTCTGCGCAAAAGTACCAACCGCATGTGGAAAAGCCTGAGCTTTGGGTTTACTGCCTGCACCATTATGCAATCAAGTTCACTTGTATCCGTGATTACCATCTCCTTTTTAAGTGCCGGGCTTATTGGTCTGGTTGAGGGTATGGGTATCATTTTCGGTGCCAATGTAGGTACCACTACGGGGGCCTGGCTAATAGCCGGCTTTGGTCTGAAGGTAAAAATATCAGCCTATGCCATGCCGATGCTGGCATTTGGTGTTATCCTGATTTTTCAGAAATCAAAATCTCTGAAGGGGTTTGGCTATATTTTGGCTGGGCTGGGATTCCTTTTTCTCGGCATTCATTATATGAAAGAGGGGTTTGAGACTTTCCAGAATCAAATCAATCTAACTGATTATGCAATGACTGGTTTCGCAGGTGTTCTGACTTTTACCCTTATCGGCATTCTGGCCACTATTATTATGCAATCCAGCCATGCCACTCTCGTATTGGTAATTACGGCACTTTCAGTACAACAGATAAGCTATGAAAATGCTCTGGCTCTGGTCATAGGAGCTAACGTTGGCACAACCATCTCTGCCGTGATGGGCTCGATGACATCAAATATTGATGGACGACGACTTGCCCTGGCTGATGTTATATTCAAAGTGACTGCAGGTATTTTTTTCATTATATTAATAAATCAAATTACAGGTTTTGTTGATATTATTAGTGAATCCCTGGGTATCGCTGATGATAATTACACGCTGAAACTGGCTGTTTTCCACACTATCTTTAATGTGGCAGGCGTCATTATTATGGTACCACTGATTAACCAGCTTGTTCGTCTGGTTTCATTCTTGATGCCGGAAAGAAAGATTTCAGTGGCGGAACCCATGTATTTGAATGAATCCGCATTTGAACTACCTGATACGGCAATAGCAGCGGTACGTAAGGAGTCCATCCATCTCTATAATAACGCTTTCGCTATAATTGCCCATGGCCTTAGTCTTCATCGCCATGACATACTTTCTGAAAACGATCTGTAAACGGTTATAACTGATAGCAGTAAGGTTATAGAGATCGATATAGACGAGCAGTACAAACAAAACGTCAAGGATCTTTATAGCGAAATCATTATCTACATCAGCAAAGCAAAAATGCTGATGATGTCAGAACAAATTGAAGAACTTTTCCTGCTGCGCACCGCCTGCCGGGATATTGTTGAAGCAATAAAAGATACCAAGCATCTACATAAAAATATGTCAAAATATATTATTTCTGACAACGAGTATATTCGTGCAGAATATAACAGAATTCGAGTCTATCTTGGTTCCGTTTTGCGTCAAATTTCAGTTGTACAGAATAGCGCAGACAATCCTATAGCCATACTTTCTCTCGATAGTATAAAGCTTGATATGGAAGAAAATGATTCAACTGCTAACGGTATGCTTGAAGAGCTGATTCATAAAGATAGAATTTCTCCCCAGATGGCCACATCACTGATGAACGACTCCGCATATGTACGTGACGTGACAAAAAATTTGATACAAATGGGTGAGATACTCTTTGCTACGGGTGATCAGACAATGAAAGAAGCTGAACGGGCAATTAGCCTGGATAAAGACGAGGTTGATAATATTATGCAAACGGAAGATGGCAGGATATAAAATTTGGGAATGACATGAAACTACAAACATTAATAAATATTCTTAATACATTCATCAATGCTGGAAAAAAGAAGCAAAGGGATCAAATTGTATCTATCAAGATAATTTTGAAAAAGCTTAAGAAAAAAGAATTCGCTTTGAAACAAAAAATGTATAATGAAAAAGATAAAAAAATTCGCAGGCATCTTCAAAGGGAACTGAAAATCATTACGACTCAACGAAAAAAGGGATTGTGTATGGTAAAGAAAGTGAAGAATCGAGTTAAATAGATGTTTTTTCTATTGACTGAATGCTCATAAACTTTGTTATTGGAAGTAATAAATTATGCTTAATAAACCTTATATATTACTTGCTGATGATGATGTGTCATCACAATTAACTATCTCAAAATTCCTTCAGGAAGATTTTGAATTACAATTAATTAATAATTATGGTCGTGATTGTTTAATTAGCATGTTAAAAAGGCTGCCTGATTTAATCATACTAGGAAGTCACATATATTTATATGGTGAACGTAATACACACGAGTTTTTACGTTCAAAAAATGAATACCAGGCAATCCCAATTATTTCTATTTGTACTGAAATTCCAGAATCAGAAAATGACAGATATGTTCCTGATACTCTCAATAAAGATAGCTTGTTAACCGCAATTAAACAATTATTAGACAATAAATTGGAACAAAAGTAGACTGCTTAATTACCCAGAATACAGGCTGTTTCACATTATCTTTCCACCAACAATAACAAAATGGATCCCTTTTTGTTTTACGTGTGTACCAGATGATAGGCCAGCAGGGTGATAAACAGGTGTGCAGATACTCGCTCTTGTTTTTGATGATATACCGGCATCCATCACCACAACAGGGCGTTCAGGCATATCAATCTCTATCAGATGATCGATCATGGATTTTAAGGTACTGGCTTCACTAATATTTCCATCAAATACATGGCTTTTAATGGGAAACCCTTCTCCATCCAGTAAGTCCAACTACAATTAAATATAAGATAGAGATGAAAGATTAATTAAGTTTTACAAAAAACTTTACATATATCAAGCATCGATATATAGTTATTATTATGATAACAAGCTTCTCAGATAAAATTACTCATGATATTTATGATGGAATAAATTCTAAAAAAACCAGAAAAATTCCTTTACAGTTACATGATAAAGCCAGAATATTGATGGATCAATTAAATGCATCTAACAATATTGATGATATGAGAACACCTCCAGATAATAACTTAGAACCTTTAATTGATAAATTATCAGATTTCTGGAGTGTTCGAATAAACAAGCAATGGCACTTGATTTTTATGTTGGATGAATTAAAGTCCAGTGCTTATGATGTTTATATAGATGATTATCACCAATAGAGGAGATTAAAATGTTGCCCAAAAATAGACCACCTACACATCCAGGTAAAATGTTGCTAAAAGAGTTTTTAGAACCTTTAGGGATTAGCCAGAAAAACTTCTCAAAACATACTGGTTGGACATATGCCAGGGTAAATGAAATTGTAAATGGTAAGCGGGGTATTACTGCGGACTCAGCTTTAACCCTGAGTGAAACTCTAGGGAATAGCCCACAATTTTGGCTTACGTTACAGCAAAACTGGGAATTATGGCATGCTTTAAAGAAACATAAAGAGGCAAAACCACTATTGCTTAAGGCTTCTTAATTTAATCAAGAAGTAAAGTTGTACAGGGTACTATAAATGAAAATTAAAGATACAGTTAGTGAAATGGCAAATGATCTCCATGAGATTGGGGCAATTGATAAAGTTACATTGAGAAAATTTGATATTAAATCTTTGCCTCCTGTACCAAATTATACTGCCAAACAAATAGGTGTAAATATTACCAAAAAATAGACCTCCTACCCATTGAACATGGATGACTATAAGAACAAACACAAACATTAACCCTTAATTCGGAATTAGAATGAATCATACGGCAATTTTTTTTATGGTATTGGTTACTTACTCTAACCTTGCCTATTCAGAGTGGAATGACACAGTTAAAAAAGGCTGGGAAGCGACTAAAGAATACAGTGAAAAAAATTGGGATAAATCCAAGGAGTATACTTCTGATGTTTGGAATAGCACTAGAAATGCCTGGAATTCCAGTAATACAACTTTTTCAGAATCTGAAGAAACCCGTAAACAAAGTCGTGCTGATCAAGAAGATGAACGATTTAGAAATATGTGGAGTAATGTCTTTAGTCAACTTGAAGAGGGATTAAGTGTTGTTAATGAAATTAAAGTAGCACCTGACAGCACCTTTTTTGGTGATGATAAAAAATCTTTAAGAGATGATTTAAATATAATTCTTGATAAGACTATAATTCTGTTAGAGGATGAAACTATCAATGATTACCGAATAAAAATTGACAATTTAAAGCAAAGAATAAAAGTCTCAAAAAATAACATATCAGGCTTTAGAGAAAAGAAAATTACTGCTCCCCGTAACCATATGGTTAAAACCACCAAACAAAGTTTTGATAAAAAAATTGCAGAAGAAAAATTAAACATCACTGACTATGAAGCAGATATTAATAAAATAAAAATTCATTTTAAAGAACGTCTGAATGATATTGGTGTTGCCTTAACTGAAGAACAGATTAATATTCTTCTGGCTCGAGTTGATGCAAATGATATTATTCAAATGTCTGTTATTTTTGATATATTGAAAAAAATCACTGTTCAGTTAATGGAACTGACCCAGGATTCAAACGAAGAAATTAAACAAGCAAAGAAATATTATGGTATGCATGTTGTCCTGCTTGAATTGGTAAACTACATGCAGCAGAAATATATTTATATGGTTGAGAACAATTATATTCCAAAAATTGATGCCATCATTGAAAAGATTATTGTTATTCAGAATGAGGCCAGGAAAAACATTCAGGAAGATGGTAGTGAAAAACGGATTGCTATCTATAAAAATAATTTAGCTGCTCAGGAGTTGACACTGAAAACAGCAAAACTCTATAAGAAAAATTTGAGAGAACAGCAGAATAAAGTGGCTTCTGCACAAAAAGTCGTACAAAAAGATCTGAAACTTTCACAAAATACTTATGATACTGTTGAAGTCAGTGCTGATCTACTCTCCGTATTAAAAACCAGTAAAGATTCATTTGATGCTCTAATGGGTTTGCAAGTGCCTCAAATTATACCTTTTGAAAATATAAAAATGCAGGATAAATATCAGGAATTATCAAACTTGATAAAGCAATAATATTGTTTTTTATTAAAACTATTAGGAAACATCAGCAAAAAATTATTAATGTTGCTTTGCTAACAGATACAAATTGCAAAGAAGACAAAGGCACACACAATATGTTTGATAAAAGTTAATTTAATGTACATGGAGAATAAATCATGGGTTTAATGTCTGCAATCACAGGGAATGCTTCAGAAGTCACAGTAGAATCTGTTGATAAAGAAATAGGTCCACTTTTGGCACCAGGCGAAGAGATCACAAAAGCATACAAAATGATTCGTGACTACTTTGTTTTTACAACATCACGATTAATCATAATTGATAAGCAAGGTGTGACTGGGAAAAAAACTGAATTTCATGTCATACCATACAGAAGCATTGTATCATACAAAATTGAAACAGCAGGTTATGGGTTTGACGATTCCGAATTAAAAATTTATGTACACGGTCAGGAATCACCAATTACAAAGGAATTTAAAAAGACGATTAATATTGCTGATCTGCAACTAGCATTAGCCACTCAAATGTTTAAAGTTAGGATTACATCTTTTTAGTGATATTCCTAAACATCTTGAAACATTTTATATTCATACTGGCAGACCTTCCATTGATCCTGAACTGATAGGTGATTTGTGTGCCGACCTTTTCAAAGGCAAGATAAACATTTATGTGTGTGGTGCCTTTTGGGAAAAAAGGGGATGAATTTTGGACATAATCAAATTTCCAAATCAAATGGAGAAAAGTAACCTCCATTTTAGCAACTAATAACCTGTAAGTGAGTATACCCGTCTATCAACTTAGTCTACAAGCTCGACAGGCAATGGGAGCTATAGAAAACACTCTTTATAAAGTATTATCTAAATGAGCAGGATTAATATATTTGCCACAACAATCAAGCTGATACACACAAAACAAGAAAGGTATTAAAACACGACTATAAATTATAGGGAATTTGCCTAAAAGGCTTATCTTAGGTTATAATTGATTATCGTACATTATTGTAAAATTAATTGTTATGAAATTAGTGCCACTACCACTTTTTACGCATTCAGTACCAGCAGGCTTTCCTTCACCTGCAGATGATTATCTGGATCGCACTCTGGATTTGAATACTCACCTAATCAAACACCCTGCGGCCACTTATTTAGCTCGTGCTAAAGGTCATTCTATGGAAGGCTGCGGTATTTTTGACGGTGATTTATTAATCGTTGATCGCAGTCTGGAGCCTCAGGATGGACAGATTATTATTGCCGCTCTGGATGGCGAATTAACCTGTAAAATTCTGGACAGAAAACAACAGCGATTAGTTGCCGCCAATAAGCATTATCCACCAATTCATATTGATGAATATTCTGATTTTATTATCGAAGGAATTGTGATCCATTCTGTACGTTATCATGTTTTGTCTCGTTGATTGTAATAGTTTTTATGCTTCCTGTGAACAGGTTTTTCGACCCGATCTGCGTGGCAAGCCAGTGGTGGTATTATCCAATAATGATTGTTTTGTCGTTGCTCGTTCTGCTCAGGCAAAAGCATTGGGGGTGGGTGGTTTAGAATCTGTTTTTGATAGAACATCCCTGATGCAGCAGCAGGGTATCACTTTGTTTTCCAGTAATTATCCCCTCTATGGCGATCTCTCTGCCCGTGTGATGAAGACTTTACATTTATTTTCTCCACGGGTAGAAATTTATAGTATTGATGAAATGTTTTTATATTTAGAAAAATCTCACCATACCCTACAAAGTGACTCCCTGAACCGTTATGGACAACGCATTAAAAATACCGTGTATCAGTATACAGCCTTGCCAGTCGGCGTTGGTATTGCTCCCACCAAAACACTGGCAAAATTGGCCAACCGAGCGGCTAAAACCATTATAAAATGTCAGGGGGTTTGTGTTCTGGATAGCGCAAAGAAATGGAACTGGATGAAACAACGTACGCCTGTAGATAAGATCTGGGGAATTTCATCAAGATTTTCTGCTCGTCTGGCAGACTTGAAGATTTATACTGCGCTGGAATTGGCCAATGCCAATCCGAAACAGATACGGCGCCATTTTAATGTTTGTGTGGAGCGTATTATTGAAGAGCTTAATGGTCATGCCTGCTTATCACTGGAAGAAATACCTGCAGTAAAAAAACAAATTTACTGCAGCCGCTCTTTTGCACGAAAGACAAGTCAGCTGCAAAGTATTTTAGAAGCCATTAGCCTCTACAGCGCCAGAGCTTGTGAAAAACTGCGCAATCAACAATCCCTCTGCAGCTCATTACAAGTATTACTCTATAGTTCAGGCTATAAACAGAATTATGACCATCGTCAGCAAATTATTAAGCTCCCTTATCCCAGTGATGATACCTGTTTGATTTCAAATTTGGCTCGACGTGCTATCAGACAGCTGGTGAAACCTGGAACTGCATATATAAAGGCGGGCATCGGTCTATTGGAACTTAGCTCAAAAAAACATCAGCAACTGGATCTTTTCCAGACTGGGCAATCAGCTAAAACAGATCAACTGATGCAGATCATAGATAAAATCAATACCATCCATGGTAAAAATTCAATCTATGTTGCTGCCGAAGGTGTTCACAGGAAATGGGCCATGCGACAGGATTATCGCTCACCATCCTATACCTGTCGGTGGAATGAGTTGCCGTCTATTAAATGTTAGGGCTTTTGGAGTTTATTCTCCAAAAAAATTAAAACTCTTTATAGATCCTGGCCAATGGGTGCCGCTTCCAATGTTCTCATTGCAGGTGTCCAGGCAAATTTTTCACAGTACCAGACAGAGTACTCGCATAGTGTACCGTCCTTTTTATTACGATTATTGAGTTTGCTTATATTTTAGCTACTGGCACAGTTCAGGCGTTATAAACCACTTGATGTGATTTTTATCTTCATTAATTTCTACACAAGCAACTGCAGCATTTTGAAATTTGATAATACTATTGTTGTTATTACCAGTCACAAGATTTGAAACCACATTTTGTATATTGGGTAAATGGCCAATATACATCACAGCATCTTCAGTGATTTGCTCAATCAGTTTTTCTGGAATATCATTTGGAGCCATCCCTTTTAGTTCAGATACAATTTTGATATCTAATATCTGAGAAAAAATTGATGCTGTTTGTAATGCCCTTAACTTTCCACTATGGACAATTTTACTAATAGACACATCTTGATTCTTTAATGTGTTAGCGACTTTGCGCACTTCATCAGCTCCAGCATCAGATAAAGATCTTGTTTCATCAACATCTTTAGCCAAAGCAATTCCATGTTGAACAAAATAAACTGTTATCATTTTTTTACCCCTTTCGACTTTCAGTGGAACTTTTTTATTTATCAAAAGTTCAGTACAATCCGTGTTGTTGAATTTAAACTTTTTCCTCATTTTCCAAAGTACTGTTCAATTCATTGAAAAAAGATTCGACAAACTCTTGAGTAACAAAAAATTGACACAAATGATTTAAAGCCATTTTTATGTTACTACAAATGATGGTAGCCAAATTCATGTTGGCCTGAAGGATCTTTACTCTCTCGCTTATTCAGTCCGATCTCATCATATAATTTTTCTGCTATATTTGCTTTTGTCAGTGCCATTGCCTTACTTAATCCTATTGTTATTTGTTTAGATTGATCTAGTTTTACCAGTAACATAAACTTTTATTTATTATGAATAAAGTGGTTTGAGATTGTCATATGCCTGCCTTATTTGTAAAAAGTATAATTTATCACCTCCTTTATCGGGATGATATTTTTGACATAGCTCTCGATATTTTTGTTTTATTTCAAGCCAAGTACATGGGGCAGTTAATTTCAAACAGGCTAATGAATCATCGTGTTCATTATAGATAAGATAATTCTGCCAAAAATTATTTAATAGCTTTTCTACATCTTTATCATTGGTTTTATTAAAATTATCCCAGTTCAGATAATAATCACTAAGCCTGTTAAAACCTTCATTTGTATAAAACTCAGATATGAGTTCTTTGTTATTTGAGTAACGACTTCCTATAGGAACTTGTCTTATACTGATATCAAGTGCAGAAATATGTAAAAAAATATTTTGAGGTAACAGTTCATGGTGCAATTCATAGAGTGCATTCATAACAATAAAATGTTGTCTAAACAACTGTAAGTCCTGACTACACCCTACAACAAATTGTTCAAAAGCATTGCCACCAAGAATTTCATGCAACTCATATTCTTTAATTGGAGAATGAGCATTTCTCAATACCTCAATAATGGCACGTTTTAGTGGATTTTTCATTGGACATACTTTGAATAAAACTAATGAATTGTTCTAAGGTAAATATCAAGCCCATACAGGCTATCCCCCACTCATTACAAATATTGACATAATCAACCAACTGAACACCAATAAAGTCCACGGCAACCATTGGACTTTACATTTAGTCTCTTCATCAGTTGATATTTCTATCGCTGTACTATTGTGCTGCTGATGAATTATTTTCTTTTTTAACTTATCCAACTCACGAGCTTTACCTTTTTGTTGTTTTTTATATTCAGCTATACCCTTTTGGATCCCTTGAGCAATGATTTTTGTTTGCTCCTTAGTCTGATTAGGTTTTTGAATACCTTTAGCAATAGTCATGGCTGCATCCATAGTTTCAGTTGATGCTTGTTGAGACTGCCTATATTTTGACATTATATTTTTATTCCTAAATTAAGACAGTGATGCGGTAATATCCTATTTTCTCATTAAAACTGAAGTCTTATCCAATGATTTTTAAAAATTTAATAATCAAAGACATTAGTGATACTTATCTTTTTTTATATGCCACTGAGTTAAATAGTACAAAGCAACACCTACCAGACCACTATACAAGCACCATTGATGCAATTGATTAATTGTAAGAATTCCCAGCATATGATTTTCAAGAAAGAAGGGGAAAAATGGCTCAACATCACTATGCATAATGCTATCTAGAAACACATGACTGAATGTGCCAATGAAGGCACTGATAAAAGTAACCCGCCATGCAATTTTTATAGGATTATCTTTCTTTGCCACTCCAATAAGAATCAAGCCAAACTCAGATAAATATTTACCTGATAATGCAGCGACAATAGCAAGTAATGATGATCCCATATAGGTATGAGAGAAACCATGTAAATGCCCTTCTCCAGTCAATATGACAAATAAGGGTTGAATGTCCATAATAATTTGAGCCCAACCAAAGACCATTAAACTAAAACTTCCTTGAAGAATGGCTTTAATCAGTATTCCTGACCCCATATGGATTGGTGTAAAAGGCATTTAATCTATCCAATAATTTTACTTTGTGAGTATATCAACTCGATTAGGTATCAAGAAATTTCCACTGTTTTTTTGATAATAGTATTCAAATTTCTTTTTTACCTCAGTATATAAGTCATTTGATAAATGATGTTCAGTATGAGTCACTCCTATAATTCTTTCTTCAAACTCTTTAAAGTTATTGAAAGTAAATGGAGAGCAAAAAAATATCTCATCCACCAGACTGAATACATTATTATCTACTGACTTTTTAATTGCTTCAAATGCTGATTGTCTGACTAATTTTTCATCATGAAAAAGTCTTAATATTTCATTAAAATCACCATCAAAAACAGGTTCGGAAATATAAACAAGTCCTCTTGTTCTTAATACACGTCTGACTTCCTGTAATGCCTTATCCATTAAATCTATTGGCACATGATGTAAGGATTTGAACATAAAAACAATATCAAAAGTATTATCATCAGCGGGTATTTTCTCACTACCTGCTAACTTAAAGTCAACATTGTGTAGATCATCAATCTGTAGATTTTTCTGATGTTGGATTTGATCAACTTCTGTAGCAGTAATTATTCTCCCTTCTCCTGATGACGCAATTAACCTGGTGATACTAGCATCACCACAACCTAACTCCAGTATATTTTTATAATTTAACAATAAAACAGATTCAATTATTTCTGCTTCAGGACATGTTTTTTGTATAGACTTAAAGTTTATATTCATAACTAATCAGTTTAACTATTTTTGATTGATATAATGGATGTGCTGGTTGACCTTTTACTGTCACTTTAAAACATTTTATCGGAATATCTTTGAGTAATTTAAGCACTTTCTTATCTCGTTTCAAAAATGAACCGTGATTACCCCAGGCAGCTACAACCAAGTCTGCGTCAGCTGATTGTATTTTTATGTAGTGATTATTTTTATAACCAACAGGTTTATCCTGTTTTTTGAGTTCATCTGGATCGGTTGCACGATAAGCAAATAGATTGAGCATCACACACTTTCCAAACCCCAAACTTTTAGCAAAATTCATACAACATATTAATGTTGGATCATCTTCAGTTTCATCAGCAGTGGATGGATTTAAGCCAATAAAAATACAAGTCCCCTCATTACTATCCCATTCACGCCATAGAACATAGCGGTACAACCGATCCCTTGATAGCGAGTAAAAGGCTGTTCATTCACATGGGGGTGATAAAGTATTCGATCACCCAAAACTTTCCCGTCATTATCTTCGGCGAATTACACTTTAGCAATACTTTTTTATTGTTGGATTCACAAATTAGACAATCTATCAAATTTTTTATAAATAATAAGAGTATAATCTTATTGAGCTCAAAGTACAAAATGGATAAAACATATGGCAATTAAAGCAACCATCTACAAAGCTAAACTGGAAATAAGTAACTGTGATCGCAATTACTTCCATAGCCATGAATTAACTATTTCTTGTCACCCTTCTGAAACAGAGCAACGTATGATGGTACGTCTACTGGCTTTTATCTTATTTGCCAGTGAAAGGTTAAGTTTTACCAAGGGTTTGTGTGCTGATGATGAACCTGAGTTATGGGATAAAAATCTAAGTGGTGAAATAGAGCTATGGATCAGTCTGGGGCAGATTGATGAAAAACAGTTGAGAAAATCTCTTGGGCGTTCAAAACAGGTAATCATTTTTACCCATGCCGGGCAAAAATCATCTATTTGGTGGAAAAAGAACCAACCACAATATAGTCAACTAAACAACTTACAAATCATTAATGTCAAATCTGAAGATGTTGAGGCAATACAGAGTTTTGTCTCTCGCAATATGGATTTACAAGCAACCATTCAAGAAGGTATTATTTGGTTGAGTGATACCAGCCAGACCATCAGTATTGAACCAGAAGTTTGGTTAAGAAGCTAACCAAAGTCTAAATCTTAATCCCCACGCACTACCAACTCCTACTGTGACACTGCTAATTTCACCATTGCTATTAATAATAAAAATAGAGGGTGTCGCAAACACCCCCCACTTATTACTAATTATTCCATCTGGATCATTAATCACAGGAAAGTGATAATTATTTTCTTGAAGATAACTGAGAACATCTTGTTTACTGCCAGATGAAAGAGCTATTGTTAAAACCTGATATTCTTTTGACAACTCAGTGACCGTTGTTGAGGTATAAGAACAAATGGGACACCAACTCCCCCAAAAATAAATTAAAACCGGGGTTTGTTTAACCATTTTTCTTAGGTCTACAGGCTCTCCTGAAATGAGTTGAGCATTTAAAGCAGGTGCAATATCCGCTATATTTCTTGTTTGATACAGGTTAAAACTATAAAAGATGGCGATTAATAACAGGCCATCACGAGCTACTATTTTCCAAAACTGTTTTGTTTTTAATCGCTTTAACATATTTATGAACTATTTCTAAAACCTGATCTCAGGCAATACCGGCTGAATGGATTTTAACATCACATTTTCATCCAAATAATCTATTGGAATGATGTACAAAGACTGATTATTTTTTTGTATCAGGGAAGGAAAACTATTGGCTTTCAAACTATGTGTCTGCTTAATTTCACTTAATAAAATTTCCTGTGTATCAGGTGAGTTAATGTCTTCTTTAAATCTATTAATATTAAGCCCTATATCAACCGCAAGTTGTAACAGAATATTCATATCAGAAGGATTCTGAGCATTTTTATAATAGGCTGTTTGTATTGCTTTGGTCATTTTTACATCAAATAATTCACCTTGTAATCTGGCTGCAATGACTGCTCTGCAAGCCAGATAGGTAGAACGTCTTGGACTATTTAATTTCCAATAATCAAAGTTGAATTTTATTCCGGGAATTGTTCTTTCAATTTTATGCCAGGCATTTTGAACCATAACTTTTGTTTTATAATTCATAGGCTCATTACTATCAGGGGCGAGCCCACCTAGAAGTCTTATTACTTCAAATTGGTCATCCAGTTTTCCTATAAATTTTTCATAAGTCTCAGTGAATCCCCAACACCAACTGCACATTGGGTCGTGAACATAATAAATGATTATTTTCATATTTCCATTTTTATTTTTCTAACGCCATTGCCTTACTTAATACTATTATTATTTGGTTCAGACTAGTCTGGTTTTACCTGACTTATTTCATTAGATTATACAAGCAGTTGATTAAATGTTTCAGCCAATCTTAGAGGCTCCGCTTTTTTAACATGCCCTGATAGCCTAATTGTATTAACAAATAGAAGTTTTAAATCACTGGGATCAGTATAGCTAAAATCTCCGAGTTCATGGGCAGCCTGTAACATTTTCATCCCTAAAGGTTGTTTTTGTACTCGTAGACCTGATGCCTTCAATGCACTGACAATTAGATCTAATGCACGCTCCATATCAACTTGCTTATTTCCACTACTTTGTAATTTTGTGATTTTTTCTTTTTTTATCTCAAAAGAGGTGTGACCTGTCTTTCTTAATTCTAATAAATATTCCTTTTTCTTATCTTCTGATAGATCTGATAGCAATATTTCCATAGAAATTTCTTGTGAATCCGGATCAGTCATCACTAAGCCATTTTCAACCTGCACTCTAAATCGTTCTTCTAAATCTTCAAGTGTATCACCCTTTTCTAAAACACCAGATTTTCTAGCATTATTGATTCGTTTTATATAATACTGAAACTCTGCAAATATTGATTCTTTCATCTACTGTCTACTTTCCTTAATTTTTAGAGGGATATTTATTCATGGTACTCATTTCTATCGCTTAGATTTTATTCAGTCTCATCATATTCAATTGTCAAAGTAATGTTTGCAGGGGCTTTATCTGGCAATGCATTTCTTTTAATGTAAATAGTGGATACAGGTGTTTCTGTATCATTACAGGCATAGACTTGTGTACCCTTAGTTGATTTAGTCCATTGCATTGTCACGGTTTTTTTCATTTTTATAATATCCTTAGTGATTACTCTTTGTAATTAGAAGCAATCGGTTTTATTCTTATGATTTTACCACTATCTGTTGAAAAATAAATCCAACCTTCAGAGCCTTCTATCACACACCGAATACGTTCATTTAAATTTTTTAATAAACGCTCTTCAGCAACAGCCATTGCCTTATCATTAATAATAATTCGGTTAAGATGTTTTAATTTTAAAGCCCCTGCAAATAAATTACCTTGCCACTTTGGAAATGCTTTACCAGAATACACCAGTAAACTACCAGGGGCAATGGAAGGAACATAATACTTAACTGGTTGCTCCATACCATTTTTATGTGTACCTTCACCCACAGCAACAGGCCTGTTATATTCTTGACCATAAGAGATTATTGGCCAACCATAATTGTTACCAGAAAGTATTAAATTGATTTCATCTCCACCTCTCGGACCATGCTCAATCGACCAAAGACGAAGAGTCTTTGTATCATAAAACAGGCCTTGGGGATTGCGATGACCATAACTCCATATTTCTGGAAGTGCATGACCATCATTAATAAATGGATTGTCTTTTGGGACACTTCCATCAAGTTTTAATCTTAAAATAGAACCTGCATGGTTTGATAGATTTTGAGCGTTGGAGCGATGACCTCTATCACCAATAGAGAAAAAGACATGTCCCTGTTCATCAAAGGTTATACGACTACCATAATGGTAGTTGCTCTTTTCTAATGATTGACTGACTAAAATCTCTTGCCAGTGATGTAGTTTTTTTTGTTTAAGTTTGGCTCTAGCCAAGGTAGTGGCACTTTTATCACCATTTTGTTTACTATAGGTAAAATAAATCCAACTTGATTGTTCATAATCATTGGGCACAGCCACGTCCAGCAGACCAGCTTGCCCATTATGATAAACTGAAGGTGCATTTTTTAGCCAAGTCAGTTTTTTTTGTTTGGTATTTATTAAACCAGCTTTACCATTTCTTTGTGTAAAAATGAGTTCATTATTGGATAAAAAAGCCATTCCCCATATAACACCTAAACCATTCACGACTTCTTCTAGTACAAAGTTATTGACCTTATCCTTATAAATATCTTTGGATGCTTTAACTGTTGCAGTCAGAGAAAAAAACAAACAAAAAGTGATTATAAAATGGAGATATTGATGCTTTTTCATTTGTATCAATCCTAAATTAGAATGGAATTAGTATCTTCAGTTAATGATTGGAATGGACAATACAAAGTTAAGATATCAAACTGTGGCAGTAGTTCATTCCGTAAAAGCCGACCGTCTCTATGATCATTTTTATTTCATTTTGCAATCAAAACCCTCATATCAAAAACTTTAGCATTTCTTGCAACTGCCTGCCCTAAATCCCCATGCCCATTGTTTTACCATTTAAGTCTTGTGGTGGATAATCCAATAGACAAAAACAAGGGCTTTGGGATTACTATCCTAACATAGGGGACATGGGTTTTACCGATTGATAACGATAAAATCTACGGAGGTAAAAATAATTTATTTATCTGGACTGAGTACCCTGATGCCGATAGTTATTTATTGGAATTTAATATTCCAAAACCTGTTTTTGTTGAAGAAAATCCCAACAGTGCTGAATCCCAGGGTGTCATTTAAAATGATGCTTTTTTTATTTTCTAATTTATAAATTAGTACCTTTTTGTTATACTACTTTTTAAAAAGTAGTAATAAAAAATACAAAAAACAGTAGGGTGTTGATTTAATAAGGTTTTATTCATGAAAATACCAGTAATACCTCCCAATATTAATGAGTTATTTGATTCTATTACTAGCCCTGATAATCTTGCGGATTTTTTTGAGAACAACAGCCCTGTTGATGACAAGGGGAGATACCTTCATTGGGACAAATTGCGGCATTTATCTACTCCAGAAGGACTTTCAAGTGAGCAATGGTGGTTAAAGGTAAAAATTGCTAGAAAAAATATATCTCAACCTATTCCATTATTAAGCAAGCAAGGTTCTCCATTTAATTTTGCAACTATTGATCAAGTTCATAGGGAGTTACACTGGCTTGACAGGTATGCTGCTGGTGCAATTAAATCAAATGAAGCAATCAGTAACACACAAACAAGAAATACCTATCTTGTACGCTCATTGATAGAGGAAGCAATAAATTCAAGCCAACTTGAAGGTGCATCCACTACTAGAGATGTTGCCAGGGAAATGATAAGGCAAAGCCGACATCCTAAGGATAAAAGTGAGCAAATGATATTTAACAATTATCATGCTATGCAGTTTATTAATGAGATAAAAGATGAACCATTAACTCCTTCAATTATATTTGAGTTACATACTTTATTAACCCATAACACTATGGATGAAAGTGCGGTAGGTAGGTTTAGAGCTGAAAATGATCAAATCTATGTTGTAGATAATATGTCTCAGGAATATTTACATAAGCCACCACCATCTAATGAGTTAGAAGAACGACTTAATAACTTATGTTTTTTTGCTAATCAAAATAATGATAAAAATCAAAAGAGCTTTTTCCATCCAGTTATTAAGTCAATAGCTTTACATTTTATGCTAGCTTATGATCATCCATTTTGTGATGGTAACGGCAGAACAGCTAGAGCACTTTTTTATTGGTCAATGGCTAAAGAAGGGTATTGGCTTATGGAGTATATTTCTATTTCGAGAATCATTAAGCTAGCACCGGCACAATATAGCAAAGCTTTTTTATATACAGAAACAGACGATAATGACTTAACTTATTTTATTCTTCACCAACTAGAAGTTATTCATCAAGCAATTGATGAACTACATATCTATCTTGATAAGAAGGTAAAGGGGATTAATGAGGCTGAGCATTTACTTATTAATAATCCCAGGCTAAGTGGAAAACTTAATTTTAGGCAATTAGCCTTATTAAGACATGCACTAAAACATCCCCGTTTTAGTTATGTTATTCAAGAACATCAACAGTCACATGGAATTTCATATGAAAGAGCAAGGAGAGATTTAATTGATATGTCCGACAAGTTAAACTTGCTTGTAAAAACAAGAAGAGGGAAACGTTTTTACTTCATAGTACCTGATGATTTGAATGAAAGGATATCAAAAGAATAAGTTAGGGAAATTCTGATATTTTTAAGTAAATAAAAAGTTTAATCCCTACCCAACAAGAATGAAATATATTTGTGACTCACTGTGATGAACTAACTTGTCTATAAACTGGATGAATTATGAAGGTGATGTGGTTTACCGAGGCAATGCGGATGGAAAATATGGACGTTCTGCTAAACAGTGCTGGGTTGTACCTGTATCGGTAATAACGGATAAAAAAATCACTATTGGTAAATTATCAGATAATTACTTAAAGAATTGGGAATCAATTGTAGAGGATAGTAAAAGCCATGAATAAGTATGCATTGATAGCAGCATTAAAGACACCAATTCTGGGCAAAATAACCTCATTAGATGCATTGCTTAACGACCCATACCAGTATCAACATGCGCAGGCTGTATATAAACAATCCGTACCCGTGTATCCTGACCAGCCCTGACCGGAGATACTGAGGTGTCAAAAGTTTTGTAACTATCCTTCTCAGTAATTCCTGCTTCACGTCCTGCGGCTTTTTCCTCCTCATACACTTTTCGTGCTTGTTTTTTCTCCATCACTTCACCAGTTACAGGTTTTCCATCTATCCATACAGTCAACTCATTCACCGCACCATGCTCAGGCACTGGAAACGAATAAATAGCCTCTAAATCCTGTGCATGAGGATTATGAAAGATCTGATCCACCGTCGTCATGGCATAACCATCCTCAATGACCACTTTGACATGGTGATCTTTAAGATCCAGAGGCGGTAAACTGCCATCACTGGGTGTTAGCAGGCCACCAGCAACAATCACCGGGCTGAGTGTCATTAGCGTCATGACTAAGATAGTGTTACAGAAATTTTTTATGTTTTTTATAATTTTCATGATCTTCTCCATTAAATGAACATTGTTCAATTTAAAAATACTGTGAACCATAAGCTGATACATTCTCCTTATGGTTGCTCATATTGAACACTGTTTAATTAAAACTCTAAAAAAAACTGCAAATTTGCAGAATATACTTGTATTTTGAACAGTGTTCAGTTATGTTATAACATATAAATAAACACTGTTCAATTATTTTTTGTTATTTTAGAAAAAGTCGAGAAAAAATCATGGCAAGACGAAGCGATCACAGTCGAGAAGAAATCAAGGAAATGGCACTCATAGCTGCTGAAAAAATGATATTGGAAAAAGGATTAAGTGGACTCAGCGCAAGAAAAGTTGCTCAAGCAATCGGCTATACCGTCGGCACTCTCTATCTCATCTTTAAAAATCTCGACGACTTGATTCTACATGTGAATGCCAGAACGCTGGATCGACTTTATCAAAAAATGACAGCAGATAAACCACTGCCTTCTGACAGTCAGAACGCCCTGCTCCAGCTTGCCCAAACTTATATCAGTTTTGCCGATGAAGAATCACAGCGCTGGAAAATTGTTTTTGAGCATCACTCAGAGGAAGAACATACTCCCAATTGGTATATGGAACGCGTGACCCGGATGTTTACTCAGGTTGAAAAGCATTTACAAGCACTTGCCCCTCATAAATCAGCAGTCGAAATTAAAAATGCAGCCCGTGCCATATGGGGTGGTGTTCACGGTATTTGTATTCTTGCCATCACTGGTAATCTTGGTGTAGCCGGTGTTGAATCAGTCGATGATTTAACCCAATCATTGATCAGTAATTATCTAAAAGGATTTACTTCTAACTAAGTATTTAAAAGCACTGCCAGGTTGCTTTTTGAAAATAAATGAAACACAGTTATGGACAAGCTTTTTAAAATTAAGGGATTTATTCCCCATCAAAATATGGTTATATCAAGGAGCTGACCGGCAAAGAACAACTAGGCAGCGCAAATGCGATTGTCCAGGCATTGAAACTCCCTGAAACCACTAAAGGTCTCAGGGAACTCAAATTTGAAGTAAAAAAATACGGCATAGGTCAATACTTAAAAAGCAATCTAAAAATGGTCTTCAGTAATCAAAAGTAGTTGCAGGCTTACGAGTGCAGTAGGTGTAATTGATTTTCAGGGAGATTTTGTCCTGATTATTAACATTAATTAATACTGTCCTGTTTTAGCTTGAAGAGTATAACCACCAATACAGTGGTACATGTATCGTCTTTCATTGGCTAATTCAAAACTATTTTTTATAACGAACTATTGAGATCCTAAATACTATTCCTGCCAATGAAATTCTGAAACTTGATATAATGACCTTGTCTAATATGCTGACTCAAACTGATACTCTGCAGATACAAATTGCAACTACAATTTTATCACTTCTTTGGGTTTTCAGTATTGTAGATCTTTATCGTATCAGTCGAGAAAAAGAAGCATAAAATAAACACACTGAGTCCGATCACTATAATATAAAACTCTATTAATTGTATTTTCCAGGACAGCCCCATGCTAATAACACTCCAGATTAATGGAATGAAACTAAGTACTAATCCTGCCTTTCTATTTATTTTCAAAATCAATGCAAGTGATGCGAGCACAATGGGGGTTGGAGTTAATGCAAATGATTCCAGTTGGATAAAGCTTCTGCCCTCAATAAAACCTGACAGTGGATAAATAATCAGAGCCAAAACTAATAGAAAATAAGAAATTTGGCTATTGAGTATAAGCTCTGAATAGTTTGTGTTAACTTTTAGAAAAATCGCCATCATAAAAAAAAATATACCCTGAACCATAAACAGATAGCCAAAGTACTCCGCTGCCCAATTAAGGCTGAGATAGTATTGTTGGTGATATAGATAACCATTAGCTATCCACACAATGGCAAATATTACTAGAATTATATTTAAAATATATTGTTGACTCTTTGACCAGGAATACAAAAGCCAGCTTGTTATCAAGACTGTTAGAATATGAAGTGGCCAAATGGACTGATTGTAATATTCAAGCAGGTTAAAATATGCTTGCCTATTATAAGGCGTCATATCAAGAATAGAGAAATTCAGTAGTTCAAGCATTTAGTTTGTTGATGTATTCAATCATCTGGGTACGCATATTTGCATCAGGTAAACGTCCTTGCATTGCCCCCATGTTTTCTATCATATGAGATACTTGAGAGGTTGCCGGAATAGCACATGTTATAGCAGGATGAGAAATGGTAAATTTTAGAAAGAATTGAGCCCAGTTATGACAGTCAATCTCTTTGCTCCAAACAGGTAATGGTTGATGGGCAAACTGAGAAAACAACTCTCCTCCCTGAAAGGGTCTGTTGGCAATGATAGCAACGCCATTATCTTGAGCAGCAGGTAATAATCGGTTTTCTACTTCACGATCAAGGATATTATAAGTCAACTGTACGAAGTCAATATCAGTATGTCGGATAATATTTTCTAATTCGTCATGTCGTCTGCCATGAGAGGTCGTCATTCCAATATAGCGGATTTTCCCATCACGTTTCAAATTTTGGAGTATCGGGAGATGCTTTTTCCATCCCAGCAGGTTGTGAATTTGATACAAATCAAGTTGTTTAACCCCCCATAAGTTGAGTGAGTCATGATATTGCTCGTTACCTTCTGCAAGTGATGATGTCCATACTTTTGTTGCAGAAAAAAGAGTGGGTTGTGGTTTTCCAATTTTCTTCAGTGCATATCCCAATACTTCTTCAGCAGAGCCATACATGGGCGAAGAATCAATCAAGCCTCCGCCCAGTTGAAAAAAGGTATCAAGCACTTTGGTACGTTCATTTCTTGCCTTAAGATTATGACCGACATTAAAACTAATCCATGTTCCCATACCAATTACTGGAATACTTTCTTTAGTCTTTGGAATTTCTCTGGTCAGATAACTATTTTTAATATTTGTATTCGCCAAAGAAGGATAAAACAAACTTAATCCAATACCATATAGTGTTTTTAAAAATAATCGTCGATTAATAAGCATAAAGGTTAGTCAATTCTTTTTGTTCCGAAGACCACTAAACATCTTGTTTCGCTAGTGTAGTCTCCTATTTTCAATAGTAATATCAGAGCCATCATCAAATACTAAAAAAGCGTTACCTGATAGAATGATTACCCGCCATTTGTTCCTATTGCTTCGGAAATATACAATTTTTCTGCTGCTTCCAGGCCATAAGATTCAGATACTGGATCATGTTCATCTTCATGAATCTTATAGTTGATCTTGTTTTTCCTGGCGAGATTGAAGGCAGGAGCCATTCAGCGTCAGTCATTCCTCATAAAAGGGATAGTCGGTATATCCTTGCTCTTCACCACCATAAAAGGTATCACGATCAGCTTCATTGAGAGACCAGCCATGCTCAAGACGAGCTGGCAAATCGGGATTAGCAATAAAAGGGACTCCAAATGCCACCAAATCAGCGATACCCTGATCAATTGCATCCTTGGCACGCTCAGCATCATACCCACCACACAAAATAATGGGGCCAGAGAACACATAACGGATCTTGGGAATTAAACCTTCTGGAATGGAAGGCAAGCCAAAAGTACCCTGATCATTGATATGAAGAAATGCTATCTCCCTTTGATTTAATTCCCTGGAAAGGTAGATAAAGGTTGCCTCCATTTGTGGATCTTCAGGAATGTCGTTGAAGCGTCCATTGGGTGAAATGCGAACACCCGTTCGATCAGCTCCAATTGCATCAGACACGGCATCCACCACTTCTAATAAAAAGTGACAACGGTTTTCTATTGAATCACCATAGCCATCCTGACGGGTATTAATGATGGAATTAAGAAACTCATCAAAGAGATAGCCGTTGGCTCCATGAATTTCAACACCATCTATACCCGATTGCCGGGCATTTAAAGCAGCCTGGACAAACTCCTGTTTGATCCGTTGAATATCTTCTGCATCAATCGCTTTTGGCTGAGTCGTTGGCACATTGCCTGGATTTTCTTGTTCATCATAAGCAAAACACACGGTTGCATTGCTCAGTTCATTGGTTGGACCTTCAGGCGCAGCAGAATCTGGCTGCAAACTTTGATGAGAAATACGACCCACATGCCAGATTTGCATAAAGAGTTGACCACCGGCATTATGGACAGCCTCTGATACCCTTTTCCATCCTTCAATTTGCTCTTGGGTATAAATACCTGGGGTCCAGAGATACCCCCTGGCTTTAGGAGATACCGGTGTGCCTTCTGTAAGAATCAATCCAGCCGTAGCCCTTTGTGAATAATACGTTGCCATGAGTGGCGTTGGAGTATCCCCTTCTCCAGAACGACATCGGGTCATGGGTGCCATAACAGTACGGTTTTTTAGAGAAACAGACCCTAATGTAAATGGTTCAAACAGTTTATGACGCATTGGAAAAACTCCTTATAACTGGTTCAATCATTCCTTTAGAATTTAATGATGAGTTATACCAATCATCAAAAGTTTAATAAAGTATGATCACTGTAATGTTAGCTGATTTAAGCTTCATTTCCACCCTGCCAGACAAAACAAATAGAAGGATGATGAGTGCTGAATCAGATAATAATATTTGTACCTACAATTTATTGCACTATTTTTCAATCTTCGCTGTTAACAAAAAATCGGATAAGGTTTGCCTGCTTTATCAATCGTATGGGCACGATTACCCAGTGAAATTTTATCTCCATAATCACAATAAAACCCTGATTCTATAAAAACTCCCTCTCCAACTTTTTTAAATAAACTTTTTAAACGATTAAGATCTCCTTTGGATGGACTACGAGAATATTGACGACATATTTCATGCACTTTATTTCTACGTTGAATATGTTCTACTGTCAGGCTATTAAATTCTTGAAAATGATTTGTCATTAACATCGGTTCTTATAATTAAAGTAAATTTCTTGGTTTGCCTTGTTTAAATTCTTGAATATTATCTGCCAATTGATCGAGTAGTCGTTGACGAGACTGCTGACTCGCCCAAGCAATATGAGGCGTAACAATCAAATTCTTTAAGCCACTATTGAGTAAATGATGATCAATGGCTGGTGGTTCTTCAGATAAAACATCCAATCCTGCACCAGCAATTTGATTTTGTTGTAGAGCGTATAATTACGCATTATATCAGGATATAGAGCACCAGATATTATTTCTTTATAAGGTTCAAGAAGATTTGCACCAACGGAATATCTAGAATGAATAAATGATTTATTACCTTCATTAAGAGCATATAAATCAACAACAGCATCTATTAAACAGCCCCAAGCACCTTGTAAATCTGAAAGAGATGTTTTTTCATAACCATCGGGAACTGTCATAAAAGCCATATTTTTCTTATTCCTTTTAAAGTTTTGATGTAAATATTACCAATCCTTGTTAACTGGAATTAACAAGAATCCAATAACCTGAAATTAAGAACCCTTTTTATTGTAATGATTTTTAACAGAGCAATCTTAAGTCGTCAAATGATTTTGATAGAATTCCCAAGCTGTTAATGAATGAGCACATTTTTCACAGATAAAGTGTGTTAATTTTTCGGTATCACCAAATATACCGTCATCTTTGTTTACGTTAAAATAATGTTCACATATATGACATTTTTCAACCATAAACTCTTCTGTTGGAATTCTCTCTAGTACTTCATCAACAAGTGTTTTTAGTGGGATGTACTCGGCAAAATCAATGGTGTGATCAGTAATATTCCATTTAACCTCTTTGATATTAATTAGCCTGACCAGAAATTGCCAATACCGTTCATCATATTCCTTTTTAACTTGTTGATTGGCTTCTTCAATTGTCCATGAGCTTTGTTTTAAGTGTTTTAAAGGCATTACCAACCGTCCTTAAGTGAATTTATAAATTCAATATGAGTAATAGCAATAGCTTCTATTAATTTCTCATCTGTATAATCTGTACAAGGTGTGTATTTATTGAGAAACCCTTCTTCAAATTGAGCAAGATATCATCACTCAGTCTGTCAAGAAGAATCAATTCAGCCTCATCCATATCGTCAGGATCAGTAATATCTAACTTATTGGCTAAAACTTGTTCATTTGAGCCTTTTTGTTATAGCCCTTGTTTCTAGCTATTTCATAATTTATATTTTATCAGCAATTTCAGCAAGGTCATTAGCCGATTCTGATACTCTTTTCTGTATAGCATTTAATCCCTCCCCTCCATCCATAATGAGTCCCATTGTTTCTATAAGATGCAGTTTTTTACCTATATCCCAGAAGACTTAGTGTTATATACTCTTCGGCATAATTTTGCATCACGACTTATTAAAAACAAAGTGGATCTTTATACTGTATCAAAATTAATGGGGCATAGTAATATTAATACTACAATAAAATATTATGCACATTTACAGGATACTGAAAGCCTTGATGTGGTCAATCAATTTGCAGACTTAGTTGCTTAAATAACAACTTCAGATAACCACCAGCGTTTTTCTCTGGTGGTTTAGCTGTAGCTGCCCACTTATTTTCAAACATCTAAAAAGCTAGTTATTTTCACAGTATGATAATAATGATTTGCTTTCATCGTTCATTTCATTACAGGCAATAAGAACAGTATCTATAAGAGCAGAGTTTAGGTAATATCCGTGATCAAGTAAACACTTTAACAGAGGTGCAACAGATACAATAAATCCATTTTGTTTAGCTTTAATCAAAATATAAAAACTACCTATACAATCAACTCCTTCTCTTTTGGCTATCTTCCTACCACTTTTTTCATCTATCAAAGCAATTGCATCAAGATCTTTAGTTAAACTAATTGCCTCTGCTTCGCCAGGATCTAAAACTTGTCCTAATAACTGACAAAACTCTATATCTGAAATTTTTTTTTGCTCTATGATTTTATCTTTTAATGCTTGTTTTATTGCCAGAGAATGGGGCTTGGATAAATCATTCAGACATTCATCAACAACGGCGTCAGGTACTAATACACGTTCAAATAATTGGTTTAAAACAGGAAATAGATCCATAATTGCAATCACAATTAATGGACTCGTATCTGCAATAACAAGATCAATCGAACTGGTTTTAGTCAAAATTGATTTAACTCACTTTTCAGAGAATCGACATCACCCAAAACACTAATACCAGCAACACCTAATAATTTTATAAATTCATCTGTTTTTACACCAGCATACCTAGCAGCTTTACTCAAGGATAAAACTTCCTCCTCATAGAGCTTAATAGCTAAAGATTTATGTGCCCCCATCTCAATAAGCACATCATCAAAAGGGATGTTTATCGTTAAAGGTCTTCCACTACGAGAAATAATACTAATTTCCCCTGACTGTGCACTATTGGCAAAATCACCTATTTTTTCTCTTAAATCTCTAATCCCGAAATATTGCACTTTATTCACCATATAATTACATGTAATCAAATGATAGCACAAATTAATTTATTTAAAAGATTTTTCCTGGAATTTAATATTTAATAATAACTTTCAAGTAAGGTGCAAATAATTTAAAACTTGCAATTTTTTATTTTTATCCATATAAATCATAATATTAAGAATATATTTAGTAACTGTTCAATAAATCCCTCCAGACCTTTAAGGTACAACAAAGACCGGTACCAACTTCTACTGGATGAACATAAAGCAAAACTTGGTGATCGCTTACATGACAATTATTGGTCACGGTTTAGAAATTACCCCGATTATGCCAGACAGATCCATCCACTGTTACCAAAGTTATTTGATGATAAAAGATTAAAGTTTTTGGATGAAGTTCACAAAGTAGCAAACCCATTATTCAGCTTTGGTGGTGTTCCTGAAGATAAACGAGAGAAAAGGATGACTGGTCAATTCTTTCGTGATTGGTGGGCGTGTAACAACAGTGACACTAATAAGCGGATTATTACTGGAATTCTTGGTTATAACCTTCAGTCAATGTTGTTATTAGGAATTGAGCAAGAAGCCTGTCATAAATTATTGGGAATTGCTTCTACTTCCAGTAAATTAGAAATCAATAGAGCATTTAAAAAGCTTGCTTCACAGCATCATCCAGATAAAGGCGGAGACCATGCAATGATGCAGCAGATTAACCAGGCCAGGCAAGACGCCTTGCAAATTGCGGTATAAAATACAAGGAATACCAATGAATACCAATGAATACCAATGAATACCGAAAACCATACATTCAACACTCTGTTTAGGCAAGATATGAATTTCAATAAATACTTACTGGCTTATTCAATAAATCATTTCTTTGAGATAGCAATGGCATTTGATATTGATTTAGTGAATTTTGATAAATATCTTGAGGAGTTTGAAAACTTTGCACGGAGTCAGGGGTACAAGGAAGCTCTACCGGGAATAATTGAATGTTTTACTCTGAACTTTCACAGATTATGGTTACGCCAAATTGCAGGCAAGGAGACTACTGAACGAGATATTGCTTTAACTGACGATATTTTTAATGCACTTGAGCTGGGGTGTATCGAATGTCTAATAGAAAAACAAATGATCCAATAGAGCTTTAGTTTTATAGTTATTTAACAGTTTTGTTAATAATATCTCTTTTGGGAGTTTGACTTGAAAAAACATAAAAGTTAATATATATATAAACTATATAAAAGAATTTATTTAATGCCAGAAAATACTAACAACAATGGTGATGCTAGTGATCAAACAACAGAACCAGAACAATTGGAAGATATTGTTGGCACTAAATTAACAATTAGGCAGGCTCAAGATAAGATTAAAGCAGCAGAAAATTTAAACGATGAATTAAGCCATGTAACAGGCGCATCACCGTTATCTATAAAAGTTAAATTGTTTGCAATGCTGGAGCGTCTTGCACAATTTGGCAAACTAAGAATGCCAAAACAATTTAATAAAGAAGCAAAACTAGGTAATAAAAAACACTTTTATGCTGTAAAACCTCATAATAATATTAGAGCTTATGGATGGCATTCAAGTAAGTTTCCTAGTGTATTTTTTATTAGTCATTATAAATATAAGAAAAAACAAAAATTGGACTCTGCTGACACAGAGAAGGTTAAAAGAACTTGGAGAGGCATAGAAAATGAGTAAGACTTTTAATAGTTGGTTTGGTGATTCAGAAGAAGCTAAAAAGTTGTATGCACAAGAATCTTTGCTTGTTAATACATCAGAAGATTTTTTGATTCTCATGGAAAATATGGATGTTACAAAATCAAAGTTATCAAAATTAATTGGCAGAACAAAATCATATGTTACCCAATCTTTAAATGGTACACGAAATATGACATTAAGAACTTTGGCAGATATGGCTTATGCACTTGATGCTACAGTGAAAGTTAGTTTTGAGCCAAATACTGAGCAATCTGACAATTTATTTAATGATGATGATCATTTTATTGATAAAGCCAATAATAAAGGGCTTATCGTTGCTCCGGTTGATGTAAATCAGGGTAGGAATGCTATGAAAGTTAATTTTGCAAGCAATGATCATTATTATGAAAATCAAGAACCAAAATGGTATAAAAGCTAATGAGTGATCAATTATTAATATCCGCTGTAAAGAAATTGGAAATTGATGATATTTCTTTGGCATCATGTAATGTGTGCAAAAAAGATGACTTTGTTCCTACTTTTAACAAGGATGTTTTGAATATTCAGTTTATTAATATGCTTACTGGTCATTCTTTAGGAGATATTAATAATAATGATGATTATGTTAATGTAATTATCTATCACTATATGGCTGGGTTCAGAGCATTGCCAAAAGACTTACCAGAAGACATTGCTTCAAATGAAGAATCATTAAAAAAGCGTATTTTGGTTGAAGTAAAAGCAGAATTTAATGCAATTTATTTTATGAAAGAGGAACTGACAGAAGAAGAAATTAATGTATTTGGTGCATCTAATGTTGGATTTAATGTCTGGCCTTATTGGAGAGAATTTGCATCATCCATATCAACCAGAATGCGGTTACCTAATTTTATCATCCCATTTAAAAGAATGAGGGAGGAATAACTTTACCTTTTAAATGTCACGCCATAAAAAAGGGCAAAGAAGTAGCTGAGTATTTAACAAAAAATGCATTGTGAAATAAAAGTCCCCAAACTAACTGACAAAGCCCTATAAATGTAGTACAACTAGATAAAGTGAGATTAAACCCTCTGTTGAGCAATCAGCAGGGGGTTTTTGCGTTTCTGGGGTTTAGAAATTAAAGGACTTTTAAAATGAAAGATAAAAAACGTGCAGGACGTCCTAAAAAGTGGGATGAAAATTATTATCCACTTCATAATGCATTAACAAGTTAAATAATTATGATTTATGGATGGATTTTATAAGATTGAATATAACGAAAAAGTACCACTAAGAAGAGACTCAAAACACCGAAGTACCACCAAAAGTACCACCGATTAGTCTTTGAAATACCAACTAAACCATCTAAGCTATTGATTTAATTGGTAGGCGCGAGTGGATTCGAACCACCGACCCCCACCATGTCAAATATTATCTCACCACTTTAACCAACTTTAATTAAAACCAATTGTAGCCACTTTACATTAACAAATCAATAGGTTAAGATATATTGATTATTAATCAACATTAACCAATCTTACCCTAATGAACCGCCAAAAGTTGGCTATGGGTTGGCTAGGAATGAACCTAAAAGCATTACATAGCTTTATTTCATTATAAAAAGAGGTTGGCTAGAATGAACAAAATTATATTCTCAGTAAAGCGTCTTGATACCCTACCCACATCTGAAAAGCGTATGTTATACCATGATCAGCACCAGCAAGGATCAGGGTTAAAACTCAGAGTAACCCCCACGGGTAAAAAGTCTTTTATGGTGATCCGTAAGCTCAATGGAAAAACCAGAGATATAACTCTAGGTAGTTATCCTGCTATGACTATTGAGCAGGCTAGAACGAAAGCCAGAGAAGTACTAAATCAAATGAGCGAGGGCATAGATCCCAACGCAAAGAAAAAAGCAGATAGAGCCAGAGGCATAACGCTAAATGATGCTATAGACGGCTATATAACCTCACATAACCAATTAAAGCCCAGATCAATAGAAAAGTACCTCGCCTTAAAAAACCACCTTAAAACTTGGGGTAAAACACCTCTGTTAGATATTAGTCGTGATATGGTAGAAAGAAAGCATAGGACAATTGGGGAAACAACACCCGTACAGGCCAATAATGTAATGAAAGCACTAGGATCTATATTTTCTTATGCTATGGGGCAATATGAAAATGAGCAAGGAGAACCAATAATATTACATAACCCTATTACAAGACTTAACCATATAAAAGCATGGTTCCCTGAACAACGTAAGCAGAGCTATATTAAGCCAGCAGATATGAAAACATGGTTTGAGGCTGTTTCAACTCTATCTGCCTGGAACGGCTCACCTAATAATGAAGTTGTAAGAGATTATCTGCTAGTAGTCTTATTCACGGGGTTAAGAAGGCGCGAGGCTGATCGTATTAAATGGGATCATATCAATTTTAAAGAACGTACTTTATATATCCCTATCACTAAAAATGGACACCCTCACACCCTACCCTTATCAGACTATCTTTATGATCTATTTGAATCCAGAACAGGTAATAATAGTGAGTTTGTTTTTCAGGGGGCGGGTAAATCAGGTCACTTAGCAGAACCCAAAAGAGTAATTAAGAAAGTAGCAGAATATTCTGGTATTCCCTTCACCCTACATGATCTAAGAAGAACTTTTCTTACTATTGCAGAAAGTATAGGTATAAGAGAGTACGCTTTAAAAAGGCTGGTGAACCATATTAGCAAAGCAGATGTAACCGAAGGCTATATTATTTTAGACATTGACCGCCTACGTGAGCCAATGCAAGCAATCACAAATAAGATCCTAAATGTGGCATTGCCAGAACAAACAAGTAATGTAATACCTATTAATGCGGTGGTTTGACCTCAAGTTCAAATTATCTGGACGGTGTAAATAAATGAATAATGATGAAAAGTTAAAATATTTAACAGGGGAATGTGGCCTTACTCCTGAAGATACAGCCCTAATAATTCTAAATGTAGATACTATTGATGATTTACAAACAAATGAAAGCATATCTCAGTACAAATCAATTTTAACTAAAATATTAGAGGCTATAGCTACAAGGGAACTTAAAATTATTGAGGATCTCATAGAAATAGAGATAATCAAGGGTGAAGTATGTATTTCAGATTTATTCATCAAAAAAGATCATGCCTACAGTAATGTTCATATACTAAAAAAGGATATAGTTACATGGTTGAGGACTAACAATCTATCTATACCCAACTTTCTCAATGATTCTGACGACATCAATAATATAACTCCTCCACCAAGCAAGCCATTACTGAACATCAATAATACAACTCCTCCACCAAGCAAGCCATTACTGAACATCAATAATACAACTCCTCCACCAAGCAAGCCATTACAGGATAGAGAAAAGGATAGGTTATTAACAGTTATTGGACTGTTAGCTATTGCTCTAGCAGATAAGAATGTCGGGGGGGGATATGGGACTAAAGACAAACCTAACAATAGTAAAATAGCTGAATTATTATCAACATACATTCCCAAGGAACAAGACACAGGTATAAGCGTAAGAACTAATAGAGATAGAATAGGAATAGGACTAAAACTCCTAATGGATGAAGGCTCAAAACTCCTAGATCAACTTAAATAACCAACCTTTCCTCTGCCATTTATCTTTTGGCAGTTGCCACACATTCACAACATCTTAATTTACACTATCCCTACATATTCAATAACTACAGAGGGGTAACAACATGGTATCCAATACACCAGCATTATTAACACCAGAACAAACCGCAAACAAGCTGAATATATCTGAAGGGACGCTTTCAGTATGGCGTTGTACTGGCAGATATAATCTACCATATATAAAAGTCGGGAGAGCAGTTAGATATAAAGAAAGTGATATAGAATTCTTTATTAACGGCAGAACCCACGAACATACTCACAGTTAAATATCTGACATCAATAAAAAGGCTCTTACTGAGAATAAGAGCCTCTATTGTCTAACCGAAAACTATTACATAAACGGCTGGTGTTATTGTAGCACTGCCAAAGGATAATATCATGCAGTCCATAGAACAACAACACAGAAGCAAAATGCACTATAAAATTATCTACAGTAGTAAAACATCAGGTAAAAATACGGGTGTAGGACAAAAAGAACTAATACTAGATATCCTAAATAGTGGAGGATCAGGCTTATCACTGGAGCTTAGGGATATAGGTATTACAAACCCATCAGCCCGTATAAATGAATTAATTGCAGAAGGATATAATATTGAAACCCACTATGTTACGGTTATTGATCTATCTGGGCGGATTTATAGAAATATTGCTCTTTATACTCTTATTTCTTCACCTGATGAAGAGGTGGTTATATGAGCTATCCTTTCCATACTTTATCAGAAAACGGTTATGCCTTAACACCTGTCGCCCCAAACAGTAAAAGGCCAATATTATCTGGTTGGGCTGACAAAGAAGATCATAGTTATGTTGAGCTACAAGAATATCAGAATCAAGGTTATTCTGTTGGAATATTAACAAAGAATACTCCCTGTATTGATATTGATATTAGAAGCAGAAGGCTTGCTGTACGTATGCAACAATTCTGTTATGATCTTATTGGTAAAACAGTTGTTCGAGTAGGCCAAAAACCCAAAAGACTGTTAATTTACCGTACAGTTAAACCTTTTAAGAAGATGGTCAGTAAAACTTACTGGTCAGGTGAAAATCAGGAGACAAAAAATCAGATAGAAATACTTGGAGATGGACAGCAGTTTGTTGCCTATGGTACTCACCCTGATACTGATGAGCCTTATTATTATCCATTGGAAGAATTAACTCACATATTACTTAATGAGCTTCCTATTCTGACAGTGGAACATGCTCAGCAGGTTATAGATTATTTTGAGGAAAACATACCAGATGGATGGGTGTGCAAGGAAGATGAGAAACAAGCTTTTAGGGATTATAAGCCGAAGGTATGTAATAGTCTTTCTAATGGCCAAATAAGCCCCATAGAGGCTTATAACGAGCAACATACTATAGAAGATGAGCTAAGACTGAGAGGTGATACTAAGCAGGGTGATAAATGGCTTTCTCATACTTCAGATTCAGGTAATGCAGGTATTAGTATTAAAGATAGCATGATGTATTCTCATCACTCAAGCGATCCTCTTTGTGATGGTAATGCTCATAGTTCTTTTGATGTAATGATGCATAGGTTAGATTTATCATTTAATGAGGCTGTTATCTATGCTGCAGAGAATTCACTTGCACCTGATGGTAGAACAGTTGATGAATATAATAAATTATTACCCCAAATATCAACTACCCTGATTCCTACAGAGGCTATTCTAGATATGTCTTGGGTGGATGATTTTACTGTTTCAGATGAAGATATGGCGAATATTTCTGATCCAGAATGGTTATTTGATAACCTAATTATTAAAGGCCATGTCATAGCAATCCCCGCTCCCTCAAATGGAGGAAAAACTACTATTCTTATGGATATTGCTGGACAACTAGCTAAAGATATTAACGTCTTTTATGTAAATGCAGATGTGCCAGATGTTGATGCAAAATACTATCATCAACAAGCAAACAAATATGGATTTAAACTTTTATTACCAGATATGCAAGTTGGAAAATCAATGACTGATATTGTTAATATTCTGGAACAAATGAACAAGGTAGATCGGAATTATAACGACACTCTATTTATTTTTGACACACTTAAAAAGATGACAGATGTTATTAATAAGACTCAGTCAAAAAGACTGTATGAAACCCTCAGAGGGCTTTCAGCTAAAGGTATGACGATAATCTTACTGTGTCATACTAACAAATACACTATCAATGATGGTGAGCTGATATTTGAGGGAACAGGTGATTTAAGATCAGATGTTGATGAACTAATTTATATGATCCCAAAAGAGAACCCTGATGGAAGTATAACCGTTTCAACTAGACCTGATAAAACAAGGGGAACTTTTGTTCCTATTACTTTTGAAATTGATCCTGAACGAAACGTATCACAAACTGACTATGAAGATGTTTCTGAATCACTTAGATGTGAGGCTCAGAAATCTAAAGATGAAGATACCATATTAGCTATTCTTGATGCTTTGGAACAAGGTAAAAATATTCAGATTGATATTTTAAATTACTGCCATAATACAGCCAGTGTCGGGAAGAAAACTATTAAAAGAGTCTTGGACTACTTTTCTAAAGGTACATGTAGATTGTGGGATGCAACAAAACACCCTGCTAATAATAAAATCACTTATATCAAGAGTGACAGGGTTTATTAATGTATATAGTATTACCCCGCCCCCTGAGTAGGGAATAAGTGGAATAAGCGAAGCCGAGAAAGGAGGGGTATAGCTATGCTTGGTGTGTTATAACCCATGTGGTTATTGACCTGTGCCACTTATTCCAGTTATTCTCTCTATTCTACTTATTACTATATTAGGGGGAGTAGTATGTTTAATAGCTTCCCCCCCTAATTTTAGAGTATTGGCTTATTTTGTACTTGAGTACAATATTTCCTATAGGCCATAAATTTGGGGGGAACTGGGGCTATACGGCAACCAATAGATAAATAAGCGGGGCAGTAATAACAAGCAGTATAAAACGGGGGTAACAATAAGCATAGCTATATATAGTGTATCTATACAGTTCGGTCATACAGGTGGGGGATAATTTCTCTATTATAGCCTGGTGTACGGCTTCTACAAGATAATATTTTTACTAATGTCTAGTTATTATTAAAAATATCTGATACATGGTTATTTTAAGCCCAAATCTAAGGGGGGGGAGGTAATTATACACCTGTCTAATATTATGGATTTAGTTCAAAAGTTAATTTTAATAATAATTATTGTAACTTGGTATCTATCGACTGTTTAAAAATTGAACTCAAGGTCAAAATAGCCCTATATACGGGGCTTTTTTGGGGATACAATCAGATAGACTCTAATATAATATATCCTGCTATAGGCTTATACAGCGCATATAAACTGGGGTTGATTTTGGGGCGTCATAGAAATACTATATATAGAATGAAACATTATCGTGGGATAGATAACTAAGGTGTAATAATATGTTGTGTCAGCAATTTAACCCTACTACTATCTGCAACTTGCATCGGCAATTTTGATCTATAACAGTGATTATGAATTGTATGAATATTTTTAATAATATATTATTGAGTGAAGAAATAATTATCTCCTAATACCAAACTGCTGACAATTTAAAACAAAGAGTAGCATGACGCTAATGAACTATTCCTGCAATTTTGAGCCAGTACAACTCAATCTTAAATTTCCAGACAGCGAACATTTACAAATGCCTATATCAAACCAACTATTTTCTTTAGAATTACTGGAATTCTGTTTCAAGTGGGCATGCAAACAACGCCGACACTATCACTACAATACAGATATTTGGGATGTTTGTTTTCATTGGCTTGTTGTGTTACCCCGTTTATATCAACTGCTTATTACGCAGCAATATCATTTTAGTCCTCTACAAAGAATAAAAAAAGCATCCGGTGAAACAATTCATCTATGGGGTACACTCGATGCTATCGTATTAAAAGCACTGGCTCAAATACTTAGTCAGCTATTACCCAGTTCCACCAGATGTATGCATTTGAAAGGTAATGGAGGAATCAAACAAGTCTGTAAAGAAATAAGACAAGCTCTGCCAGAGTATCAATTTGTTTTTCGCACCGATATTTATCATTATTATGAATCCATTGACCACCATCAACTGATAGATAAAAGTGCGCTGTATATTAAAGATAAATTCTTATTGCGTTTACTCTGGTTTAGTATGCACCGCACAGTTGAAAGGGGTGGACTTTATCAGGATATAATTAAAGGTCTCCCCAGAGGCAGTCCATTAAGCCCGTTATTAGGGGCTTTTTATTTGTACGAACTGGATCAAGCCCTTGAGCAGGAAGATTGTTATTATATTCGTTATATGGATGATATCTTAATACTAACGAAAACCCGTTGGAAAAACCGCAGAGCTATTGCTAAATTTAATGCCATCATCTCAGCACTGGGTTTGAAACAACATCCGGATAAAACCAGTATGGGAAAGATTTCTAAGGGGTTTGACTTTTTAGGATTGCAGTTTGTGGCAGGGACTGTGTTACCTTGCAAAAAAGCATTACAGCGTTTTAGCGATAAACTGAACCGGCTTTATGAGCAAGAGCCTGATGCTTCAAAAAGAAACAACAGGCTTGGTCAGTATATCAAGCGGTGGAAAGGATGGTATATTGGGATAACACAATCAATAACAGATTCGGTACTCGCCCTATTGAATGATATTACGAACAAACCCTGTAAATTACCCATCGCTCAAAACCCGAATTTGGGTCTAACAAGTTAATATTGAAAAAACCGTTAAACTGGCTACTCAAAAATCACTAACGAATACTGAGTTAAAAAGATAATCCATGTCGCCCCGCCCGTGTTTTACGCCACTCAAAACTCGATACCATATCATATAATAATAATCTCCCGCACCTAATTCTGACGACCAAAAAATCGCGGCTTCTCCTACTACATCAAACTTCGGGAACTGCTCTATCTGATCAATCAAATCTAATTCCTCCAACGTGGGTAATCGCCAACCAGCATACGCTGTCGCGGTATCATTAGCATCATTCCATGTCATTACCCCCTGTGCATTTAAGTTAACCTCAACACCAGTCAAACCGTCATGGGATACCCTAAACACCGTACCACCGGAAGGACCTGTAATTCCTACCTGAAATACAGTCGCGCCCGCTGAATTATTAACACAAACTAAATCACCATTAACATCAAATCCTTGAAGGTATTGATCCTCTCCACACATTAGACCCGCTAATGCCACCTTACCTGATACCCCGTCAGTACCATTTGTACCATCAGTACCTGCTGATCCTGTTGCACCTGCTGCTCCAGTATCACCCTTAGCACCTGTTGCTCCAGTATCACCCTTAGCACCCATATCACCATCAGCACCATTAGTACCATCAGCACCTGCTGATCCTTGTGGTCCTACAGCACCAATCGTTAAATCATAAAAAGCAGTTTTTTCATCTTTAAATTTATTATCACTACTTACCATTATCAGGTAATCACCATCTTCTAGGGTAGCAGTTAATACAAGCTCGTTGTCGTTGAAACTATCTACAGTATAATCCAAACGGTTATGACCGACTGAAATAGAAGGTACTTCACCTTTTTCATCTAAAAAATTAATCCCTTTGATAGTTAAAGTGATTACATCCACGCCTTCGTCATTCACAGCATAGGCAGTGTGTATTTCAGAAATCATCAGAGCTTTACTTTTATCGAGGTCATTGTCATCAGCGATGGCTTGAGTACTCATAAAGAGAAAAATAGAGCACAGTAGAGTTAGGAACAATTGATATGTCTTCATGATACTTACCCCGTACTAACGATATGGCTCAATATGAGCAAAATACAGGCAACCCAGCTGTCTCAAATAGAAACCTGTGGCTTTCCGATTCCTCATTATTAGAGGGGTAGGCTTTGTCTGAAATGTAATAACCATTCCAATTATACTACTATAATTTTTAGTGTCTACTGTACTTTAGTACTAATTTTAGGTTCAATTAGTAATGCTTGATAAATATCAACTGTAATCACTATACTTTTTTAGCATACAGCGACCTTAAATTCTTGGAGTTTGTAATAGTAATCATAATAACAATCCTGATTTTCTTAATATTTCATTGATTTTGAAATGGCAGCATTCTACGCTAAATTATATTATTGATAATACCTCCAATTGGTGCAATGGGACGGAACCGGACAATTTTTGGTGCGAGATATGCCAGTATGATTATTTTGAACTTACTATAATTTTATGGAGAAACAAAATCTGGAGTAATTAATAGAGTTAATAATATACCCGTATAAAACTAACAATTCTTACCTAAATAAAAACAATGTCTTAAAAAGTATACTTTATTGAAATGTCTAAGGATTTATGAGACATATGATAAGGAGAATGTTATGAGTATCATAGGTTATGCAAGAGTTAGTTCTAGAGGTCAAAGCCTTGAAATCCAAATGGACAAATTAAATCATCATGGGTGTGATACCATTTATTCTGAGAAACTAACCGGTACAACAGCAGATAGACCAGAATTAAAAGCTTGCCTTGAGTACCTCAGAAAAGGCGATATTCTCGTAATTACTAAAATTGATAGACTTGCACGTTCTACCTATCACTTAACAAAGATTGTTAATGATTTGCACGAGAAAGGAATAGACTTTGTTGTTACCGACCAAAATATAGATACTACAACTCCAACAGGGAAGTTAACCTTTAATATTCTAGCATCCATAGCTGAGTTTGAAACTGAGATCAGGAAGGAAAGGCAACTGGAGGGAATAGCCAAAGCCAAAGACAAGGGGGTAAAATTTGGGCGCAAGGCAAAGCTTACTGATGAACAAATTATTGAACTAAATCAGGATAGAACTAGTGGGATGTTAATTAAAGATGTTATGAACAAGTACAAAATTAGCAAAGCAAGCGTCTATAGATTACTGGAAAAAAATAATATCCATCCTCAGTAGCGTAACTCTGGCTTGTCAGTACGGTCATAGGCTGGGGATGTTCTTTCTCTATTAAAGCCTGGTGTGGCTTCGATACCAAATTCTAAAAATAGAAGTGTATAGTTATTATTATAAATATCTGATTATGTTAAGCCCGCCTCCAAAAAATTGACCTCAGGAACAAATTTTTGTGGGGTAGATAAAAGCAGGTAAAGATTAATAGCTGGGGCAATCCATAGAATTAATAATATACCAGTATAGAAGAAATAAACCGCCAAAAGTTGGCTATGGGTTGGTTTCTCTATGTGTAATTTTAAATCCAATATTTTGTTACCATAAACATCTTTAAAATCAAAGAGTTATGGTAGGCGCGAGTGGATTCGAACCACCGACCCCCACCATGTCAATTTGGACGTATAAAGTAAATAATTATTTGAAATATAAAGAAAAACACCCTTAAAACAGCTTTGCATAAACGGCAATATCAGCCTTTATAAATCAAATACTTACATCTGAGTTTTGCCAGTAATTTTGCAAAATAATCAGGTATCAGAAAGCCAATCGAGTACAAGGTTCGTAGCCTAGAGTATAACCAAATAACATCAAAGACTTAACCTATATTTTTCCCACAAGAAGCACGATTTAAGTAATTATTTTTATTGCTTGTAAATATATGGGAATGTATGCAGCATTAATACAGCTTATTTTACACCCCATACTTTTACACCACCAGTAAACCCTATTATATCAAGATACAATATATTACCATTGGCACTCGTTCCATTTATAGCAGTTTGAAATGATGCTTTCTCATAAGTGTCTGTCCCTTCTGTTCTTATAAAAACTCCATTAGGGAACCAATTGCAATTTTTATGATTATACCTGACCCCTACACTTCTATTATTCAAGTAAGTCGGTCTTGGTGCAGTTGATACAGTTATATGTTCACCGCAAGGTGGAAGACTGTTCTCATCAATTGGATTGGGTGCTAATTCACTCTTACTGAAGGAATTGTAATCCGAATATGCTGGATAATTATTTGTAATACTATCTAAGATCACACTACCTAAAGTATACTGAAAACTGTAATCCTCTCTTTCAATTCTAGAATATGTAGCTCCATCTATTTTTACATAACGAGAATTTGATATAACTTCTCTATATGTTAAATTGCTAAAGTTATTTCTCCAATTGTCAATTGCACATTGTGCATCATCAGATGCTTCATAAATATCCGCATCTTGATCTATACTCCATGTGAATGTCCAATTGAGAGAATACCCATCAAAGGTAGGTGCAATATAATTACCATTCTGTTTTACGTTTTGTTGATTATCTGGTCTTATACTTTGTCTTTCTTGAGAACCATTTTCCTCATAATCACCTAAGAATCCGATCTCACCGTCATTTTTTATATACCATCCTGCAGAATAATACAACTTATAAGATGAACCTTGAACCCCGCCACCATCAATCGTACACATATTTCTTTTAAAATAATTATAATAACCTATTGCTGTGAACTCTCCTGATGCGCTTAATGTTGCGTAACCACTGAACCCTGTCAAATAAAACATAGTTCCGCTTTCGTTTGCAAAACCATCGTACCCAGAACTCCAGGTTGTACTAACAAATCCTTTCTTACCATCAACGACTATATCTGTGAATTCAACAACTAATGTCCAGTCAGTATAATCATATTTTATTAGTCTTAATCCTGCGTGCGGTATATCTTCTGTTCCAAGACCCTGAAGAACATATAAATCATCATTTGAATCTAAGCAAGCCAATAAATTTTCTTCATCATCACTGGTATAAGTGGTTGGAATTGTATACTTTACTCCATTTATATAAATAAAGTTTCTTTGGGAACTAAACCAGTTGTTGTATGTAAATGATGATCCTAAGCCTAGTCTTGAGCCAAAAGACACATAAGCACCATCTGACCTCCTGTTCCAATATCTCAATCCGTGGGTCATTGCTATGTCAGACGCAGCCCATTCTAAGTTTATTTCGTCATAATACGCTTGAATCATGACTTCTGTATTTCTATCAAACAATAGAAATCCACCTGAAGTTGTACATGGTTTTGGGTGATATCTAAAGCCAATACAAACAGGACTCAACATATTTGGATCATCAAATCTTATTATTACCTCATCCCCGATATCAAAAGCACTTGCTGACATTAGTAGACTACTACAATTCATGTAATCAATATCTACTTCAATTGATGATGTTTTATTTTTGTCTGTCCCATTACTGATTAATACCCCTAATTCATCCTTTAATTTTGGATAAGATACATACATTTTTCCATTGGTGTTATCAATTGAATCAACAATAGCTATTTTGTATTTTGCTTTCCAATTTTGAGTAGGCGATCTTAACTCAAAGTTATAAACAAATCCTTCTGGATCTGATGATAAAGATGGTTTGCTCACTCCGTGTAATGCTGGGATGTAAGATGGGTCATGGGAATAAGATGCAGGTTGAATCCATCGTTCGTAGCTTTTTGTTTCCCAATTGAATATTTCAACAATTCCAACTTCTGTGTCAACTGCTATTTCTTCACCAATATTTTCATAGATACCAGTTTCAGGTTCTGCTGATGGCCTGGCACATAAATCCAAACACCAAACATCCATTATTTCTTCATTTGAAGGAGCGTTATTTAAAGCTATTTCTTCTTGATTGAATCTATCTTTTGTTATATTTAACCTCACCAACTCATCAACTAATAAATTTGCAAGCCCCTCCTGCTCTATTTTATGAGTTGTGCGACTGGTAACCTCTTCTAATTCTGTTTTACATGATTCTTGATTCCCTGTTGAATCAATACATGCTTGATACGCATCTATAGCAGTATTTAACTCATCCGCTAATATTGCTATGTGTGATTCCCATAAAGCTATTTCTGGCTCTAATATAGTAATTCTTTCATCAATTGAAGTTATTTGTGCATCCAAATTAGCTATCAGTTCAACAACCTTATCTGTATCCCTATAATAAGTAATTTCATACAATCCCTCACCTTTATTAGAATTTATTTTTGCTCTACCCATAATGCACCTCTGAAAAAGCACCATATTCTAAATAATTATATGAGGTTACTTTATTTGCTTTTCTATTTGAGCCATCAATGCTTATATAATCATTTGGTTTTATTGTATGGTCAAACTCCAACCTTGCCATTGTTGTAGATAATAATATGGGGTTGTCTATGATATGGGTACCACTACCAGAAGAAGTTTCATTGTTGCTGCTTATCACGTTTGACCAGGCAGATAAGGTTCTTTTTTGTATATCGTCCAACACGCCTGAAAAAAATATTGTTTCAACATCTGTGCTGCCAAAATTATATATTGATTTTATCGTAACCGTTGCTGTTCCGATTAATGAAATAAGTGATTCAATTTCTGCATTAGATAAAAACACTCGAATCTCTAATATATTGCTTATTTCAATGCCCAAATTAACCAATTTAGATCGTATAGTAAAACCAATGAGCGGGTAGTCAATATCATTAATGTCCATTGTAAATCTTAATGATTCAAGTTTGGCTGTGGATTTTGATATATTGGAAAACAGCTCAACAACATAATCAAAGGCAGGTGCTATATTTTCTGCTGTTCCAGAAAGAGTTGAAACAGTTGATGTGAGATTTCCATTCGCAGGGATAAGTCCGTCAACAGCTTGATATCCTGACCCGGATAAAACTGAAACGGTTGAAGTTAGATTTCCATCGGCTAAAACTTCGGTGGCAGAGGCTTCATAGAAAGTTATTACAAATGCAACGATGTTTTTTTCGTTAGAATTATTGTATGCTTGATAATTATATGGCGGTATTCCTAATTGTTTTGAGTAGAGCCTACAAGCTACATCACCAGATCCGGTACCTGTAAGATTTTGAGCAATATTAACAGAGGTGGAGTCATTGTTTACCGACAGCATTGTACCGTTATCACCACCACCGCCATGCAACCACGCTCTGTTAGTCCCTGTATCAACTGGAGAATATTCATAACACCATATTGATGCGGTATCACCTATTGCTGTTTTATAGTGTAGTGTATTGTAAGTCTCTGCGCCGGTAACTCTAATGACCTGAGCGATATAGGTTTCAGAATCACCATTCCAGGTATAAGAGCTGTTTGTATCACCTTCCACCGCAACTTTGTGATACAACTCCATGTGCATCGTGCCAGAATCACGCTCTTGCAGTAATGTCCATTCTGATGGTCTTGTTGTGGTTGGGGTATCATCATCTTTTGTGATAATACAAAATAACTCGTCACCGGCTTGAGTTGTTCCATCGATCAGATTTACAGTGATGGAAGTTCCACCATCCGTTATCGTGTTATCTAATACTGTAAACGCAATAGCCATTTTGTTTCAGCTTTATGTTGCAGGTCTGGTGTAATTTAATGTTTGGACTTTTAAGGTATTACCTGTTACCAAAACATCATCATCAACAATAATGTCTGCTGAAGTTGTGGCTACTGTTGCATCACAAATCACTGTTGTATCATCTAATTGAAACTCCCTTGCCCATGTAGTTGTCCCATCTGCTGTAACAACTGCTTCAATAATTGCATCTAAAGAAATACTGCCGTTTGATGCTGATGTCGGATAGGCAGGATTGTCAAATGTAACAGTACATAATAGATTCTGTGAGCCTATTGCAGTTTGAGGGCTTGCAGGTATTGTTCCATCGTAAAATTTTATGTAGCCACCGTTGCATAAAGCACCCCATGCATCAGCCTCAATGTTTAGTGTTGCTGTAGAATTCTCCATTATAATCCTTTAGATTAATTCTTTTATTTTGTATGTGAAATTTGTTGTTGATATTATCATTACAATTTGTTCTGCTGTGATTGTTTCAGACTCATAAATAAAATCATCACCTGCTTTTATGTCATTAAACCCCACCACTTCAAATATTCTTTCTCCGGTTGTTGTTACGGATATGTTAATAACATTTTCTAAATTGTAGGTTTTTGGATTTGAATTTGTGACTTGTTTTGTTGCTCTCATTGTGAATGATGAGGCAATAGCACCTTTATAAAAATTAGTGAGTTCTGGGTTGCCTGTTGCAATCAATGTTTCCCCTGTTTCTCCACCAATATCAATTATTCTATAAAGTTCTATATCTCCGTTTGGCCTGTCATTGTACGCCTGTAAATTTTCAACAGAATAAGGCATAACAAAGTTGAGATAGCTGGTTTTTCCTGAGTAGTGAGTTCCAGAATAGTTTTTTAATGGGTATTCATAATCTGGCAAACTATCTGCTGATCCTGTCAAGACGACTTTAAATCGTATGTTGGTGGGAGTAACTTTTTTTGCCGCAATATCACTAAATAAATCTATCAGATATATTGGCATATTAACTACTCATATTGACAAGTATTTGAAACTTTGAAGGCTCTTTTGTATAAAGATTATTTGGAAGGAGTGTTCTTTCAATCCAGACTGCTATTTTTTGCCCTGCTGTCAGTGTCACATTTAACGGCACTGATGCAGAAGGTGCGGTAAATGTAACGCCCGCCGGAGGTGTAAATTCATCAGCTATTGTGACTGCTGTTGCATCCACACCACCACCATCAAATCCAATTTTAAATGATTCTAAAGTGTCTGAGACAGGCAAGCTTATATCTAATATTGAAGTAACATCCCCATCGTTTGGCAGGTAAATACATCGATGATCTGTATAACCGGAGGTGCTTTCTTGTGCTGTTGTATCACTAAATAAATTTGTTAATGGATTTGTTGCAGTTAAAGTATCACTTCCTGCACTGTGAGTGGCTGAATCAAAACTAAATTGTATACCACTATTTGAATTTGAAAGATTTAAGGTGTATTCGCCAGTAACATTTCCAGTGTCAACAAAGGAATTATCTAAACCGTTTATCAGATAAATAATACTAACACTAGCCACAAGATCGTAAGTTATTGATTCATTAAACCCCCACGCGGAGTTGATAGTAACGCCTGCAATGCCAGAGCCACCATAATCGATAGATTGATGATTTATTTTTTCGCTTGATATCACACCACCCAAGCTTAAATTGGGATCTGAATTTGAGCTACCACCGGATAATCTTGCATTGATATTAAAGCCCATTATGAAAGCAACTCCTTTGCAAGAAATATTATTCTAAAATTACCCCCGGATAATAAATAAGATTCAGGGACACAAAGCAAGACTTCATCATTCATTGAGATTGTGACTTCACCATGATTTTGTAGAAGTGCTTTTAATCGATTAACCAGGTCTTTTTTTGGATTTAACAGTAGAATACTGATAGTTTTATCCCCAGCAACATAACCGTTATCATTAATGTAAACGCCGCCATTTAAAGTTTTTGCTCTTGTTACTCGTCTGCTTCCTTCATCCAGATCATCACCCACATCATAATCCTGAAGATTAAAAATAAAACTGCCATTCAAATCAAATAATCTTGAGCTTATTCCTATCATCAAACTTGTCCCAGAGCCAGTAAATAATCTTCATAATCTGAGGACATTTTTATTCTGATGTTTTTAAATAATGCCTGCATAACTAATTCCAACTCTGGTTGTAGCTCACCACCATCCACAGTAATTAATGCACCACCACTGGCCATTCGTTTTGTTTGCGCCTGCATTTGTTTTATTTGTTGTTCAATTAGTTTTTTTTGAGTTTTCCACTGGTCATCAGCTAACTTCTCAGCTTTATCTATTGATGAATCAATACCTAACTGATCAAATCTACTTACATCACTTTTTTCACCGTATAAAGATCCAATTAAATCTGATGTAGCAGTATAGGATTCAGAAATTGATTCAAATGCAGCAATCACTTTTTTGGCATCAGATTCCACATTTGCAATGGCAAAATCAACAGAGAATTCCATACTTTTAATGCGTTCATTGGATGCTATTTTTTCAAGATCGACTTCCATTTGAGCAAAGGCAATAGCTGCCTTTTCAGCTTCTTCAGCTGACAGTTCTGTCTTTGTTTTTACTTCATCGAGAGCCTGGCCGGTTGCTGTAAATATTGGAATGCCATCTTCGCCAATAGTTCTTGTGAATCCTTTAAATTTTTCATCTGAGACAACAGCTTCATCACCTACTTTTTTGATATTTTTAGGAATGGTAGAAGGGACGGCTTCTACGCCACCCATTTCAGCTAAATCTTTTGTTAATTCTTTAATCGGGGTTTTTGCACCATCTGCTTTATCGCCAAGATTTTGCAGATCATTTCCAACTGCATCGGCTGAACCTTGTACTTTAGAGAATTTTTCTCCTAATTCGTTGGTTTTATCTCCAACATCTTTTATTGCTGTTCCTGCTTTTGCCGCGTCGCCACTTAATCCTGACACCATGGTGTTCCAGCCATCTTTCATCTCAGCTGAATTTTTAAGTAAATTTTTATTAGCAACGCCTGATATCTCATTTAAATCATCAGCCGCTTTTTGAAAAGATGCTTTTAAATCGCCAGTTGTGAACACAGCCATTGAGCTTGCTAAATTTGCAGCCAGACCAGTTATTGTTGCAATAAAACCATCGAAAACAACTTGAAATGAATTTGTAACTATCCTTGCAGCACCTTCAAAAGTAGAAAATACATTAGTAATATCAGTTTCTATTTCCTTGATAAGAGTTAATGTTGCACCAAGAACTGTACCAAATTCATGCAATAATGTGATTGCACCAAGGATTTCACCTGTAGTTTTAGCCGCCTCTTCCCCGACAGTTCCAGTTTTACTCGCAGCCTCTCCTAATATATCAAAAACAGGTTGCAACCCGGTCACAATACCGGTCGTTAAATCAACAAAGGAAGTTAAAATATTCACAGCACTTTGTAATACCTTGGCTAAATCTTCCGGTTTTGATAAATCTAAATCATCACCAAAAATACCATCCAGTGCACCGCCAACCGTTTCTGATAAATCACTGAATGAGCGGATTAAATCAGAGAAATCAATCTGACCCATAGCCTCTGGCAATGCAGTGGCTATATCTTCCATTTTTGCAGAGAAATTATTAACAAAAACTTCTATGGCTGAATAAATCTCCTGAAAATTTGGAGCCTTAACACCTTCCCCTATTCCTTCAAATATATGAGCAAGAGCTTTAACTGCAGTACCATATTCATCAAGCAACGGTAAGCCGGTTTGAATGAGTGTTACTCTTAGATTATTGACAAGATTTTGATTAACAATATCAAAAGACTTAGCCATTCTTTCATAAGCTAGTTTTAACTTTCCTGTACGTTCCTCCATTGCTTCCAGTGTTTTTGCAAAAGTGCCTGATGTATCATTAGCAAGAATTAATGCTGTTCGTGCCGCTTCAACACTGCCAAATAATTTTGCAAACCCATCATAAGTACCGCCAGTTTTTTCTTTTAAAGTCTCCATTACTTCCTGAAGAGAATGAGTCTCAAAAGATGCTCCGCCCAATGCTGTTGTCAGTGCTGACGTAGGTTTGACCATTTCATTAAATAATGCTTTCAAACCGGTCATTGACAGTTTTGTATTGACGCTATCAACAGTCAGTGATGATAATGCAGATAACAAGTCTTCATAAGACACACCGGATGCAGAAGCTATTGCTGCCACTTTACCGATGTTATCACCCAGTTCTGATATGGTTGTTTTACCTGTTTGAGTTGCAGTAAATAAAGCCTCTGCAACTTTTGTGGTTTCAGATAACTCAAGCCCAAAGCCTGCCATAACACTGGCAATAGCTTCTGTTGCTTTTGCTAAATCACTTGCACCTGCGTCAGCTAATTGTTCAGCTGCTGATAAATCTGTTATTACGGTTGTCCATTCAGCTCCAGCAGAAACAGCGTTATAGGTTGATTTAATGATATCTTCTATGGATGATGATGAATCCCTGGCATAATCCATAATCATTATTCTTAACTGATTAACTTCCTCTTCAGTGCCATTAAATAAAACACCAATCTCTTCTATAGAACCAGAAAAAGTACCCGCCTGGTTTAATGAAACGCCAACCATAGCCAAACCCATAGCAAGAATAGCCGCTTCGGTTTTTAGTAAGTTTTCTGTGAAGTTTCCAATTGGTGCTGCAGCACCCTGAACAGCAGAATCAAAACTGCCTAATTCTTTGGTGAGTGATTTTGTGGTGGGAGAGAGATTATCTTTGCCTCCAAAGATGATCTCCACAGTTTTTTGAAGGTCTGCCATTTAATTATTTTCCGTGTAATACAAATCCCATAAAAGCAATTCTGTGTTTGTTAAATAGCCTTCTGGAAACAAGTCGGGTCTGACTTCAAACATGAAAGACCCGTGTGCTTTACATAAAGCTAAACAGCTTCTGATGGCTGGATCTTGCCAGAAGGCTTGGGCTTTGAAGTAGATGCACCTAAACCCGTAAGCATAGTGATCTTGTTCGTGATCTGCATAAACTCAACTGGAAAGTTTTCAGCAATCTTGATAGTCATTGACATATCAACTTCTGGTTCAACTGTTCCTGAAACCATCATCTCCATACGTTTAGCCAATTCATTGGGTACTTTGTCACCAGTACCGACAAAATCCTTTAATGCAGCAACTTTATCCGGATGACTGGATGAAACCAGAGCTTCAGCAATGGCAGCAACATTTTTGTTTTTTGCAGCCGCTTCCTGAGCGTTAGACATTTCAGTCCCGGTTAAGTTTCTGACTAAGAATTCAGGCGTACTATCCTTATCAAACCACTCAGCCAAAGATGGCACCGACACTGAATCAGTGCGGTGCTCGAACCCTTGCTTCATAAACTTATTAGAGTTAAACCCCATTAGGATTCAACTCCAACTGCTGCAGAAGCCGGAGAAATAGTACAAGATGAGTTGATATTGCTTGATGACGGAAATGTGATATCCATACCAAGTTTACCCTGGTCAAGTATATAAGCAGACTTATAGCGATCTGGAAAAAACTTAAACCATAGGATATTGTCTTTATTTTTTACAAGACTATCGCTAACACCATCATTTAAATCAACTGTAAAAGATCCGCCACCAAGACTGCTTGAAGTTGAAGCTCCAGTCTCACCATGATATTGTTTAGATTCTGGGGAATGACTAAGCCCAGATGGCTTGTAATCATTTGTTTTAGGTAAATCTATAAAGAGTGGATCGGCATAAGATGCTGATACACCTTTTGGCAAACTTCCGGTGTGAATTAATGGTAAGGCTGATGACATCACTACCTGAGCATTAAATGAATCAATTCTGAATTGAGGGGAATCATAACGCTCCTGATGCAAACCAATAACCTGAAATATTTCTGCTGCCGTAATAGCACCTGCAACATTTGTCGTGGTACGAACCTGAGCAATTTCAATGCTACCTACAGGAATCAATGGTGGTCCACCTGCGGAATCACGTACACCATTGACTGTTTGATCAGTACTGTCCGTACCCTGAACAACAACAAAAGCACCTGAGCTATTAATAGTGATTGAGGATACACTACCAAGGTCACCTGTAGCACGAGTAATCGCAGTATCAATACCTGCTGATACTGCGGTTTTTACACCAGCTAAATAGCAAGATAATGCTGCAATATCCACAACATCATTAGATCCACTAACTGCCGCAATGACAACTCCACCAGTGGCTAAACCATCTGGCTTAATATCTGGTTCACTACCAGAATAACCACTAAATAATATGGCATTTGAATCAAAAGTGATTGCATCACCCGAATCACTTAATGCTTCCATTGTGTATGAAGTACGGCCACCTTCAAATTTTAATAAGCCATTTTCTGCTGTAGACATTGTTATATCCTCTTTTCGATAGGCATAAAAAAAGCCCTCAAAGAAAATTCCTTGAAGACTTATGTTTTAAAAAAATATAAAAAAGCCTGGTCAATGCCAGGCTAGTTAATTTGTTATGGTTTTGAGTATGGATCGCCTTTTACAGTTGTATAAGTGATCTCATAAGTAACTAAGACAGAAAGAATCTTACTGTCCGTATCTCGATAAATGGGTTCGGTATTCGTTTCTTTCATTCCATCAATTAAGTTATAAACATCAGTATCATGTGTTCCCATGCATTTTTGAATATCTGCAATCATCTGATTGGTCATTGCATCATCTGAAATAGTTTCATCTTCCACTTGCATGGCTGTATTGATATCAATCACCATTTTTCTTTCATCAGCACCATACTCGCTCGTAGTGGTTTCTGTTCCTGCCCATAAAGATAAAGCTGGAAGATCTTCTTCATCCAGTACAGCTTTGGCACGATTAGCATTATCAGCAACAGATACGTTGTAGCCATTGGCTGTTGTAATCGTTTCCAGTCTGACAAAAATTGCCTGGATAATTTGTTCTCTGATACTGTCCATTTCTATTCCGGCAAAGTTGAATCATGTAATTTATCTGCCAATTCCTGTGAGAATACACTCAGAAATTGCATTAAAGGATGAGCAAATACATTATGAACAAACCAATTTTTATATATTTTTTTCATTTATCTCACCTGAACTTTAACTTTAATATGATTATTATCCAGTTCTTCTGATACTTTGAATTTTTCACCATTGATAGTGACTGTGTCACCATCACGAGGATCAGGTACTTGTCGATATAAGAAATCCACAGCCGTCACTTTTTCAGAAATTCCAGTGAGCAAAGCACCAGTATTTTTTTCAAAGTTTCTTTTTAGAATTACCCGGACTTTTTTGGGCACCGGATTCAACCTTGATTTATAAAAAGCATCCACACCAAACTTTCTAAACGCAGTTTCAGCCATTCGTTGCTTTTGAGCTTCAAAATCCATTAGTCAATCAAGCCTCTCACCAGAGTCACTTCTGCCCAACAGGTATCTCTGTCTGGATCGTCAATCTGTATCTCAACAAGCGTATCACCCTCATATTCTTTATTGATTGCCTCAGTTTCTGTTTTTGAAAATTCAAGAATAACAAGAGATTTTGCCAAATCTGTACCAGTTGCTAAAAGATCAACAGTCACCGGCCCAGCAAGAATTTTTGTTTTACCCGGATCAACAATTGCTGCTTTAATTGCAGCATCAGCGGAAATAACAAAAGTTGATTCATTTTTTCCTTCACCTTTTGTTAAAGTTGTCGGGCTTTTTGAATCATCGCCTAAAACGATTATTGACATATTGTTGCCTTTAATTTTTTATCACTAATAGTTGCTGATAATCCACTGCCGATTTTTGCCGCCAATTTTGTTGAAGCAATTTTTGCAGTCATTGAGCTGTTGATATTTGCTGATAAGCTACTGCCATCAATGGAAGCCTTTAGAGATGGCCCCACAAAAATATCACCACCAGAAGTAATATTCTGAAGATGAATCGCTGGCGTTGTATTACTGACATCTGACAAAGAAGATAATAATTCACCTGGTGTCATGATAAATTTTTCCCGTGCCAAACTTTGTCAAAGACATCACCCAAATTCAAAATCACACCATTGGCTTCTGGTAAATTAAGCGGTCTGACATTATTGGGAAATGGATCTACAAAAATATCCAACCCTTTGACAGCATTCACCACCGTACCATTTTTAACAATCAGAGTACCGCTAGTCTTTCCTGTTGTTATCAGCCAATTACGCAGAAATGTAACCACCAGGCCACTGCTATCACCTGTGTTTGGGTCAAGAAGTGATTTACCTGCACCACTTACAATCCCTTTATAACTTTGTGCCAGTTGCTCATCCTCAATATCCAGCGCAGCATCCAATAGTTGCTGTGCTGTCAGAATATCTATAGTTTCTTCACAGAAGATTGTTTCCTCTCCCATGTAAAAATCTATATAGCCGGAAGGATGCCCTTCATATCGGATAACAGTAGACATATTAACTCGCTAAAGTTTCTGGTATCCGTGATGCTGGGATTGCAAAACCGTTTTCTGAATCTAACGTACCTGAGACTGCAGAACGTTTGATTTTATTGGTCGATCCAGTTGAACTGTTGCGAACTTTTAAACAAACATTTCTTGCACTAACATGCTGAACACTGACCGTTTTGTTTGTACCTGTTGCCACTTCATCGAAATACCAGAAAGCAGCTGTCCATGTGCCATCATCATAGGCTTGTGATAATATGCCGGACAATGTGACTGTACCCCCAGCCCAACTCACAAAATCGTAAACATGCTCTGTTAGGGTTGATTCTTGCCATAAGTGCAAGACACCGGAATCTGGAAAATCTTTAGGAATTGCTGCATTAAAGACAACAGTACCATCAGCACTTTCATTATCACCAGCCACCACCGACAATGTGAAAAAATCATTATCCGGCACTTGTGAATCGGCCACACTCTCAACAAATGCTCCGATACGGTCTGCACCACCAGCAACTTTTAAGCCATCAGTCCAACCTACAGGATGAGTTGATGGAGGTGAATAGGAAACACCTGCGGTATCCCTTGATTTCCATGCTGACCCAATTGAATTAACAGCATAACCACCCTGAGAATATTGACCTGCCGGGTTAATCAGTGGAGTGGCTGGAGTTACTGTATAACCAGCACCAGAAGTTATATACGCTTCTCCGACAATACCATCAACATTCACGACTGTTTGACCTGCGGCTGTCAACCATTGGGCTACGTGATAAACATCTGAGTCAGAACGGTTATTATGATCCCCTTGAAATTCATAAGTCTCATCTGATGCATCATCATCTACATCGGCAGTATAAGGCGCACCAGCAAATGCAAATGCAATACTTGCTGTTGTTCCGTCTTGTAAATCTTCAGATGCCGCCTGACTTAGACTGATATTATCGTCATTCGCTGTTGCTAATGCCGCAATAGCCACACCACCCAGTTTTAAATCAAAACTAGCATGGGCATAAGTTGTACCAAAAGGCCGGTTAAATACATAACCCAATCCATTTTGAATCCATGCACCAGCACGTTTTGCCTCAATTAAAATATCAATATGATAAAGCCCTGCAACCTCACCGTTATTATCAGAGTTGCCTGTCCCCCAAAAGTTTGTAAGCTTTGTGCTTTGGTCATCACGATAAATATAAGCACCACCTGAAGCAACAGCACCAACAGACTTAATCGCACCCTGTTGCATTTCCCCTGTATCGGATGCACCAGATAAGGTTCCTGCTCCCGTGCCACCAGTGATCGTAATTGCTTCGGCAGCATCAAACTCTAATCCCGTAGGTACTGCTCCGCCATGATTGACGCGAACAATTAAACACCGTTCTGAATCGATGAAATCCAAAAGTATACCTTCATCACCAGAAACGCCACCAACAACAGGTTTACCCAAGTCAGATGCGATTGGTGAAACATATCCTCCTGCATCTAGATACAAATAACGAATATTACTTGTAAAGTTTGTACTTTCTATTGTGGCTCCACGTAGATGCTCAATCAGCTCTCGTTCAAAATAGACATCCGTTGCCTGTAGTTGCAATACAGATGATGCAAGCTCAAAATATTCCAGATCGTCCATGTTTGCTTGTTCATCTTCTAAGTCAATTGCTCGATCATAAAATGAACCAGCCTCACCTACCACTGCAACAAAATCACTTGATGCGTACAACGTAGCATCTCCATAAAATGCCCGTCTTACTGCGTCATAATGTATATTGCTTGAATCAGCCATTGTGGCTCCCTTATGATATTTTAATTAAAGTATCTATTGTTTGATTAACCTGATGATCCATACCGCTGGCGGTAATTGAGTCATAGTTAACATATCGTTTAAAAGCTCGCTCAGTGACAGAATAAGCATCACCTGAGTCATAATCGTTTTCTGTTCCACTCGATAATTTAGTGGTGGTTAATTTTATTTCTGAATCAACACTGACAACAAAACATTTTGAACCGTCAGTTGTATTTCTGACCACATCGCCTTGACCAACTTTGTTGCTCTGAAATTGTGCTGTGCTATCAATTAAAACCGTTCCATCTGTATCTGTAGTGGTTACAGTGCCGCTTTCAATTTGACCCTGTGAGCCACGTCTTACTTTGACTGTAGTGTTTAGTCCCGTGGTGGTATAACTGGTTTGAGCAATCCCGGCATGATCAACCTCACCAGACATAACCACCGCCCCGGTATCATCACGGGTCACTTCGTATTCACTCCCAGGGATTAAGTTTTTAAGCCCTGCGGTGACAGAGGTTAAAAAATTGACCAGAGTGCCAACATAAGTCGAACCATCAGAATCAGTCTGATTAATATCTTGTGTGTTGCCTGATGTATTATTAACATCATAGGTATTGCCATTAAAGGTCAATCCAGTGAATGAATAACCATTGGCATAATAAGTATCAATTTCCGTTGCTCTGGTGTTATCTAAAAATGAGCCGTTGGTTAAATTGTGTGTATCTCCTGCTGGCAACAGAACTGCGCCATTAGTACCGGCATAATTTGAAAAAGTAAAATTTGTTACCGTTGCAGTCAGAACTGATGCCTGTAAACAATTATTAAATACCGTATTACTGTATTCCTGCCCTGCTGCCATTGTGATTAAACCGGCTCTGGTTAAATTCGAGCCTGTCATTGTCACATCGGTTGCATTACTCATATCAAATGTATAACGCTGAACATCGCTCGAACCTGCAGCACCAAGACGTAATGCTGACAGGTTCATGGTTGCACCATCGGCATTAAAACCATATAAAGTACTGGCAACCGGAATATTCTTAAACTTTAACGATTCGTTATCTGATGTGATGGTGGTTGAAGTAGCTCCACCATCACCAAATTGAATTTTCCCCTGACAGAAAAAATCTTCTTCTTTTTCCTCAAGTATCGGATAACGTAAAGAGGTGGTGTTGGCTGCAGCATAGACATCTGCAATATCGCCCGTACCTGTGACTACAAAACCATTACCCTGATAACCAACATCTAACCAGGTATTGTCAATAATTCTGATATTCCCTGAATTTGATAAATCCACAGACCAGGTCACAATATCAATATCGGTCAAGTCCAAGGTACCAGAAGATGCATATATTTCTGGATCAGATGTTGATAAAGTTAAGTTGATTGCAAACTGCTTCCATGAACCATTCCATGTATCACTGCCTGCAACGTGCCATTCCTTATAATCTCCTGCACTATCCTGGACTCTGACTGTTAAACCTGACGGTACGGATGTCCCGGTAGTTTTAGCCTCTGCAAAGGCAAAAACCCCACATTTCATTGAAAAATAAAAATGCGGCTCTGTTGCAGTAATTGATGTCCAGTTCTGGTTTGTTGAGGGTATAAAAGTACAACTTGTTCTACCACTTTTGCCAGATTGATAAGTGTAGCTTTGGTTCCCCTGATAAAATTCTGTTGTATCAGCTTGTCCTGATGTACCGGAAAACTCCGTTATTGCCTCAGCATCAAAAACTTTAACAAGTCCGGGTCCACTTGAACCGGATATGTCGATTGCAACAGCCATTAGCTAATTCCACTGGTACTATCACCTAAAATATTTTTAATCTCGGCTAAGGCAGCCTCAAAACGTGCAAAGTGGGTGAATATATCAATACCAGATAAGTCAATTTCGCTCTGAACAGCCACTTTTGCTGCAGCACTTTTTTCCAAAGCATCGGCTAAATCTACTGCTTGTCCAGACTGAACTGCATAACTAATTGCTGTGGCTTCAAAATCAGGGTCAGACATATCCTCTTCATGTTCTTTATCTACAAACAAGCGAGTTTCACCATCACTTGCATAAGGAACCGTATGCATATTGATATCTAATTTTTGAGTTTTCCTTGAGATTTTCAAGATAAAATGGTCGACATGATCCTTGTCATAATTCAATGCCGGTCTCGTAATTGGAGTTGTGCGTTTAATTGTCACTATCTGACTCCCTTATGCTCAAAACTAAAATGTCTGAGATCATTTTTAATACGCTCTGAACCACCCAGCATGTCCCAAAAATCATGCAGCAAATTAAAAGCTTCTTCTGCCTCTTCATCCTCTAGATAATCTTCATCACCATCACTATCAATATCATCAAATATATTAAAATCTCTGGCTAACCGACTTCTATGTGTTGAGTCCGGATGACCGTACTGACAACGACTATCACGATAAGCATCACCATCACTCAACTCATATCCAAGATACTGTGCGTACAGCATCAACAACGGATAAGCTCTGGTAAATTGATGTTGTTTGTCTAATAATTCGCTCATTTTTTTACCCCAGTGAAACAATCGTTTTTATTGCAGATATAACACCGAATTCTGTCAAAACCGCATAAGACAAAGCACCAATAACTAACCATTTAAGCTGAAAAATAACTTTTGTTATTGTGCTTAATTTTTTGTTAATAGCAGTTTGCTCTGTTTTAAAATTTTTGTGAGACTCTTTAAGTAATTCAACTTCCCAATTAAGCTTATTTATCTGATCTTGCATTTTTTTCTCTCACAATTAATATAAAAAATTACCACCAACTAACATCCCAAAAAACAGGCAAGTCAAAATCACGTTTTTTAGCATAGGATCTTGTGCCAAAAACTTTGACTATTGACGAATACAAGAAAGCACGGGTATATCTCAATCGAGTCATAAACCAGTTGGATGCTAATTTGATAATGCGCTTTAAATCTCTTTTGAATTTTTGATTTGCCTCAACTAAATCAGCCCAGCATTTTGCAATCGTCCAACGGATATCATGCAAAATACAAGCAGATTCTATATTTAAGCCCCACATTGTTGTTGGCACTTTAAATGATGAACCACAGCCGTTTGCATACGAATAAGCCACTTGTAAATTTTTTATATCAGACACATCCAGATCATATTTTTCGATATCATATAAAAATTCAACAAGTGATTTCATTTACTTCACTCAACTACTTCTAATTCAAACTGCCCATCAATAAAATGCAATTGAACAAAACTGATTACTGTTTTTGTATCAAGTAAATTTTTGTAGATTTCAGTATCATACAAATATAGCCTCTGGCTTGTTGCGTCATAAACTGATCGACTGGTCGAAGTAATTACTGTTTGACTTAATCCTCTCAATTTTGCAACACCATAGACATTACATTTTTTAGTCACATTTTGATAATCAATATATGCTTCAAAAAATGGCTCTTCTACACAAGCTCCAATATCAGGCGGACAGGCCTCATACTTTATAATTACTGGTTCTTCTACTTTATACGTGAAGTTATCAATCAAGCCATACGATACACCTGCCACAGCAGATAGATCTGCAGGACTGCCGTAGTAATGAAGATTTACTGTCGTGTAATCCGGGACATTACAGTCATCATCTGATACAACTATGACACCGGACAATGACTCATAAACAGAATCATATTTATTTTCAAGTTGTAAAGAAAAGTCTTGTGCTAATACTAAAGATGAAAACAATAATGGCATTAATACCCATAACTTTTTCATTTAAATTTCCTCGTTTTCCAGATTTTAAGTGCAATAATCTTTCATATTGGCAATAAAAAAGCCCTGGCATTTCTGGCAGGGCTTTTTATTTTTACTACTATTTTAAAAATTAAACGATTGCTGTAAACGCTCCATTCAATCGTACATCACAGATTGTGTCACCATTAATTTGTGCTTTTAAGAAAGTACCGATTAATGCATTTGATGTTGAAGTGGTTGTAACTTCTTTGTTGGTATTATCCCAATAAGCTAAAACACCATCAGCCGGCGTATCAGTCGTCTTTTTTGGTAACTGAAAACATCCCACTATTGCAGCTTCAACATCTTCTGCAATTAAAGCATCACCGGATGCCACACCAAAAATATTACCAACCAACAAACCATCACCAGAGATAACAGCGTATGGTGCAGGTAAAGTAATCGTATTACCGTTTTGTAAATAGTTTTTCATAATTTTTTCCTATAAACTTTTAATGAAAGCTAAAGCAATTTAACTATTATTGGCCTGGGTTCTTGTACATAGTACGATATTCCAAAGGTTTAACAGCAGCATCAAGACGAACCTTGAAGTCAACACCATCAATTGACCAGTTGCTTTGCTGTTCAAGCGTGGGGGTGCTATTACCATCAAGATATGACACTTCGACTGTATCATGCATGTTTTGATTGGCTGCCATATACCAGGAAAAAGCACTGGCATCATCAAGACGAGAATCTGAAATAACTTCAACCATTCCCTGCACTGAATTTGGAATTTTAGAATTATTCTGATTGGCTTTGATTTCAGTTTCAGAACCAACAACAACATTGGAAGTACCAAGCAATGCCAGAGGTACAATTGCATAAGCAGGACGAATATTCAGAGTCGCTTTACCATCTGGATCTTTTTGAGTTCCCATTGCAACACGGGCAGCATCAAAAGTGGCAGTGCTTGGAGCAGCACCAACAGCAGCCAGGTTTTTATGATCAGCATGGAATAAAACAGTACCATCACCCATTACAGGATTTGAGGTTAACTGTAAATAAACCAAATTCCCCACAGTTCGAATAGCAGCACGCCCCATTCTGCGTGGAATCTGTGTGAACACTCTTAAATCATCATTAATGATTGCCTGACGAGTAATGGAAAACATTTTACCGAAGGTGGCTAGTTGAACCTGTTCACCGCGATCCCCAATCGTACCATAATGATACTCACCGCCTTCCGGTACTTTCTCAAGCTCCCCAAAGAGGTTTAAGTCAATTCGGTCAGCCACTTTAAAATCAGACAAAGTGCCTTTAGTTGTCCACAACTGGAAAGTTTCTTCTGCCTCATCATAGCCTTTTAGCATTGATTTGTGAGCAGTATTTTTCAAAGCATTTGCAAAGTCACTGGTGGAATGCATTGAATTAGCAGGCATAAGAGCACGACCAACCAGAACCATTTTATCCATCCCAGCCGTACTGATACCATTACGCTCTAAACATAAACGCGCCATTTCAAACTGAGTATAGCCCCGCAGTTCATTGGCTGTATCATCTTTTTCCAAACCTGCACGGGCAGACAAGGCAGCTGTAACACCTTTAATAAATTTTTCTGACTGATCTTCTACAACTTGTGCCCCAGCAGTTCCTGCAATTGGAACAACCCCTTTACCGAGTGCTTTAAGCAATAAATCACGGGCACTTTGCTCATCACATTTCATATCATCAAGACATTTATTCATAAGCTTTTCATGTTCACCCTGAAAAGGTACAAAAACTGCTTTAATATCAGTTTTCCGCTGCGTTTCTTCCGCTATGAACTTTGCTTTAACAGCATCTTGATCAACAACACCCTCAGGCTTTTCATCCTGTGGCTGTGGTTCTTTTTTGACTTTAACAGTCATAATCTCATCCTCTTCTGGAGTTTTAGAATTAGCACTAGCCACAGGGCTAACACCGGCATTCTGCACCAATTGTGCAGGAATCTTTTCAAGGTTTTTCATATCGAACGAATTTTCAATAACAACCTCATCTGTAATCTCATCAATAAAACCTTCATCAAGTGCCTCTTGAGCAGTCATCCAGGTCACATCATCCATCATGTCACTGATTTCATCTGTTTCTTTTCCTGATTTTTTGGCATACACATTGAGAATATTGGTTTTCATCTTATCCATGAGATCAGCCATGGTTTTTAAATCTTTTGATTCACCATAAGCACCACCATGTGGATTGTGAATCATAAAGAATCCGTTCTCTGCCATTTTGACGCTATTACCAGCCAACGCGATCACGGTTGCCATCGATGCAGCCAGTGAATCAATTTGTACCGCCACCTCAACTTTCAATGCTTTGATAGCGTTATAAATTGCATTTCCATCTGTGATACTGCCGCCCGGAGAATTAATCCTGAGTGTGACTGAGTCAGCATCTTTGACCTGTTTTAAATCTTTAATAAACTGCTTGGCTGTAATACCCCAGTAACCAATTTCATCATAAATAAAGATCTCAGCCTTGCCGCCCTTATTTGTGATGTCATACCAGCTATTCTTTTTCTTCATCATCTAACTCCATTGTTTGTTCACCATCAGCAGCACCCATCTTTTCATCTTCTTTTAAGATTTCATCCATAACATCATCCGGATTCTCTCCCAATTCCCTGATGATTTTTGAGCGGGTTTTGACTTTTAATTTATTCAGTTCACGATTACCATCAGCTTCTTTCTTTGGGTCAATCCATGGCACTGGAGGATTTTGAAAATGAACATCAAAGATTGTCTCCATATCTGTTTCCGGAGGAAGTTGATAGCCAGAGAGTAGTATTGCCCTGATAATGTTGATCCACCTTGGCATAGTCCAACCACTGTTGAACTCTTCTATCAGAATGTCATAAACACCCTTTTGCTCAACTAATTCCTGACGCTGTGCAGAATAAGTGCCGTCATAGTTTTTAGAGATAGTTGAATAACCAGCATTTGTACCTGCAGAAACCATTTTCAGCATGGCATTTCTAAAATCCCCCAATAATCCACTGGGTCTGTTTGACTGCATGGACACTGGTTCTTCACCAGGCAACAAGTCATCATAAATAATGCCTGGTTGCATCTCATAGTGACGAGTTTCAGTTGATGCTCCTTTTCCACTGGTATAAACTTCCGGATTCCGTTTAATAAAGGATGTCATTGCCGCCGCAACACGAGCAGCTATCCTTTCGGATTCTTCATAATCTTTAATATCATCCAGACGGGTATAGACTGATGCAAAAATTGACATCCCCCGGGTTTGATGAATCCTGTCTTTCATCGCCAAATGAGTGATTTGACTGGCAGGAACCATCCTGACATCACTGCTGGAATAACGACCTACAATAAAATTGATACTATTTAGAGATTTGAGCAGGCAATATTTTTTAGGCTCACCCCATATATTGAATTTGATTCCAGCTTTGATATTTTGTTTTTCATCATCATAATCAACCGGAAGAAAGTCAGGCTCTATTAGCTCGAAACTGTAAGGAATTGAGGTGCTGTGGTTATAACCTCTCACATCGCCAATAATGTCTTTTGTTAAAACTTCTCCATCTCTTAACCATGTTCTGCAGGAAAGTCGTGCTGCTTTCCCCCATGACATGGTTTTTGTTACTTCTGGACGATAAGCAAACTTTTTGAACTTTTTTAAAATGTCACGATTAACATTAACCAGCAAATTACCTTCAATATCCCTGATTTGCGGCTGAGGCAGGATCTGGGCACCGACAATTCTTGTGACCAACGTGGTCAATACACCTCTGGCCATATCATGATTGCGATCAAGTTCCCGACTTAATTCACGCATCTCAACAAGACTGGGATTAACCTCCCCATCAGCGGTTGACTCACCAAAAGTCCGTCTTTTTCTGAGGTGAGTTCCTTTTGTTGCCTCGTAATAATTATTTAAACGAGTTCTGTCCACTTCACGATTTAAAGCCCACTTGGGAGAAATAGCATGGGCTACTGCATCAATAATATTCATGAAAAACTAACCACTGAGGTAGGATTTCTTTTAATGGTGTCCAGATGCTCTTTGACAAAACGATAGGTTTTCATTAAATCATCACTGTTTCGATAGGTTGTTTCCATTCCATCATATTTAACAACCAGTTCACCTGATGCGATTGCTTCTTCCAGTGCCAATAACTGAACTTGTGAAAATGCCATTATTTGATCCAATTTTCTTTGCTGTTAATAAAACTATTATTTTGCGGTGGTTTATTTTCTTGCTTCACTGGCTTTGGCTTATTAAAAGTTTCTGCCAGTTGATTCAAATCCACGCCTTTAACTTCTTTAGCAATTGTTAGAGCTGATAAAGCGTAAACAAAACAATCTAAGGGTTCATTTCTACGACCATTAGGGCAATCATAAATGAAAACTCTTTTACCCCTCGTGTAAGACAGTGTTTTCTTTTCTACGACTAGTTCTTCAAAAAATGTTTCATTAAATTCATCTTTTACTGGGAAATGGCAATAACCAAGACCTGGTTCGAGTATTTTAAGTCGGTTGTAAATTACATCTTTCGCACTTATAGTCCCAATTTCTGTTAAATAAACGCCTTTTTTATTTTTTTTTCTGGGGAAATTAATGATTGTTTTGCCAGCGTGACTTGAACCAAAAATTGGAACAGACCAAAACAATCCATTTTTTTTACTAAAATTAGAAACTCCATCAGGGAAATGACCTCCTGAATCATGACAAATAGTTTCAATAGATAATTCAATTCCATCTTTACGTTTGTATGTTTTTCTTAGCTTTTCAGCTAATACATCCCAGATTCCATCTTCTGATAAAACACCATACAACCTGACATAATCTATTGCCCATGATTCCTCATTATCCCCCCAACCAACAACCAGAAATTCAAAACGGTCATCTTGAGTATCAACACCAGCAGTTAAATAAAGAACACCTTCTGGTAATTCCGCTTCGTAGTGTTCACGCCTGGCATAAAGTGAGGTATTGTCAATTTTCTCCCCTACATCAGTTTGCCAAGTTTCACCAAGCCGGGTATTAACAAAAGTTTTTAATTTTGAAACATTGCCCGATTTGCTTTTTTCAAGTGCCTTAAGATATTCTTTAACCAGTTTTACCCACGACAAAAAAACAGAGTACCCTGCCCACAATCGATCAAAGCCAACATGATAAGGCGGGTCTATTACTTTTCCCTCCTGGTAAAAAGAACCATCTTTTTCAAGCTTTATGCTGCCATCTTCAGAATACCAACTACCCTCATCTAACATTTCAGGTAACAAGTCATAAGTAAAAGATCCTTTACAAGACTCACAGCAATAATGAGCAGAATCGGGATCACCATCCGTCCATCTCATCCCAAATTTTGCTTTACTACCTCCCCATTTCAATACCTGCATTGTGTTACATAGCGGGCATGGCACTTTGTAATATAAGATTAGATCAGCATCTTCCAGAGATTTTGTTATCTGGCAGCTTTCTTCATTTTTAGGGCTGGAACCCCTGATTGATTTTGGAAAACTGGAAGTAGTTAAGCGGACATCCCCCAGAGAAGTGGCATCCCCTTCACCATCTGAACTACCACCGATGTCAGCATCAAAGGCTGCCAGTTCATCATAGACAGCCACATCTTTTGTTAATCTTCTAAAATTCTTAGGACTTGTTCCACCGAGAATATCCAGTGTTGAACCAATAAACGACTTTTTATTGATCGTGTTGTTTTCACTTTTCTTGTCATACCAGGGGAAAATATCTCGAATAACAGACACATCCCTCGTCATGGGATTTATTTCATCTTTAACGAAACTTTTGACATCGCCATCCGTCGGCTGCCAGATAACAACGCCTCTTTTTTTATGTTGTGCAAAATATCCAGCCGCACCGACAATTATTTTTGTATACCCTGTTCGTGCACTTTTTCGCCATGTAACCACTTCGATGTCATCATTAGAAATGCAATCCATAATCCCGACTTGATACGGAATATTTTCCCATGCACCTTCAACACTCGAACTTTCAGGTGATAGATAAAAATATTCTTCCATCCATTCTGACAAGCGCATGGGTTCAACAGTTTCAAGAATTCCTAATGCGGTTTTAGCTCTCTTATTAATTGGCTCCTGATATTTCATCCCAATTAATCTCTATTTTGCTTGCCTCGTTTCTTATTTTTATTACCTCACGCTTAACAATATCAATCTCTTTTGATTTAAGGTGCGGTAATCTTGATTTGATTTTTATAGGTATAGAATCAGTAAGCGACACAATTTTAGATGCAAGATTGCCAATGACTGACTCAATGACAACCACAGGTGCATACGTCTTGGCATCCACCTTGTTTTTCATTTCCTGAGCATCAGCCTGAGCAGCAATTAAACGATTCCTATTAATTTGGTAATCGCTTGAACCACCTTCCGGACTTAATTCCTGACCTTGTAAAAACAGAACATATCCCCGCACTGTGCCAATCAAAGGATACATCCCCCGGACTTCTTTTGGGATGATTTTATCTTTTGCTAATTGCTGAATTCGTCTCTCAGATAATTTAAATAATTGCGCATAAAAAGAAACTGGATAAGAAGGTTCTGATTTTGAACTCATGATATTTTAAATCTCTAAATCCATTATTCTGCTTATCTATAAATGGTTTTTTCTATAAATCACCTACAACCGAAATCAACCTTAAAAAGTTGGGAATTAGAAAAATGTCGGGGTTCGAATTACCCCCTACCGGGCACCCCTACAGGAGTACCTTTTCCCTACTACTTCCACGCTGTATCAAGTGCAACAATCAGAGCTTTGTCTATTTCTTTTACTAGATGTTTGTTAGCAATACCCATCCCTACACCATAGAAATCAAATCTCTTTTTATAATTTGTATTTCGCACACCAAACATAATAGACTTTAAGTCACCACCAACATGCTGATATATGTGGAATTTTCCACTTGAATTATCAACGAAATACTTACCCTCACTACCCCAACTGTTTTGACGGTTATCAAACTGAGCTCCGAGATCAGATAGTATTTTCTGAATCATCGCCCTTGTGATATTGCCATACTGGTTTAGTCTTGCATCATATCCTGGCACTAAATACATTCCCTTTGGAAGTATCCCAATATTCTGTAAAAGCACTTCAAACCGCTTGTATGATCTTGCTCCACCATGAACTTGAGCGTATAAGTATTTTGATGGTGGCACCGCCTTAGATGAAAAGTCTTTAATCTTTACTACTGACTGCAATCTGGTTTTGGTTGCCGGTTTTACATACAAAGAATTCAGTGTGTACCTTGTCGGTCTGTCAAACACTCTGCCTATTTCATTTATCTCAGCAGCTTCTACAACCATGGCAGTGTTTGTCATGCCAAGAGCTAAAGCAAAACGGCCTTGCTTGCCAAACTCCTCCATACCTTTTATGACTTCATCAAGACCTTTGACTTCGATGCTTGGCATAATATTCCCCTAAACAAAATCCTCAAGATTATCAAAACCTAAAGTAAGCTGCTGGTGGATTGCTCCAATAGCTTCCAGTTCTTTTTCTGATTTAACACCAAGACCTAACTGAGCCACCAACCAATGCCATTGCCTGATAGACTCATTGAGTTGCGCAACCTCTGGCTTGGACTTCTGCTGTTTACCATTGCGAGTATCAACAGAATACGTCCATGTTGAACCATTAAGCTCTAACCTGAACTTATCCATGTGAGATCTGACAATACAATATTCTTTCCAGACATCGGTGTGTAACTTTCTAAACCGACCATCTTCAATCGCCATGGCAATCAATGTATCCCAAATGAGTCCTTCCAATGGTTTTAGTTCTGGCTTTAATTCTTTGGCACAGTGTTCACACCAGGTATCAATATTTTTTTTATCAAGAATGTTATTGGCCAGAGCCTGAGGAATAAACTTATCCCAAACAGGCTCAGAATAGCCTATTAATTTGAAACCTTTTTTTAAACGTTCACTTAAATTTCTGTGTTTGGCTGTTACTTTACAATCGGACACAGCATTATGCAGATTAGGCTTTAGATTTAACTGATAAAGATTGTTAGTCTCCATAATTTATTTCCAATCTATTTATTCCAGGCATAAAAAAAGCCAATCAGTTTCCTGATCAGCTTTTATTTTTTGCACAAAAAAAGCCGCTTGGGGTTTCCCAAGTGGCTCTTATGATTAATTGCTTATTAGCTTAAATCTTTGCTAAGCAAAATGTCAACATTTTTTTAAAATTTATTTTAAAACACCTTCAAACCAACCCATGGCTCGTTGAAAATATCTGTCAAATGTTGTTCTTGAATAATCACTTAATCCTGATGCTTCGCTAATAGAATCATACCCCTTAACATAAAAAAGCTCAATCACCTGTTCTGTTTCTGGCCATAGTTTATTGATGCGAGAAACCAGCTTATCCATCTCTTCTGCTCTCTCGTTCCCTGATATCTGGTTATAACTACCACCTGACATATTCAGATGTGATGACTGTGATGGTAATTCTAACTCTTTGGAATAACCTCCCTTTCTGTTCCAATCAACCCACTCCCTCAACCTTGGATCAGCCTTTGGAAATTCTTTTTTCACAGACATATTTATTCATCCTCTTTGATTTGCCAAGCTCGGCATGAGCCGAATTTGTTCTTTTGGTTTTTTAATTTGCAATCGTATTCATCCCATGCCAGATTTTCTCCCCGGTTCTCACAGCTTGAACAACCATCATGATTTTTAATATCCTGACACTCAAGCCAGAGTACTTCATCGAATGTTGGGTCTCGATGCATGCCAGTCATGGCATTGCCTCCTGTGCTCTTGATATTGCCTTATCACGACTATCACCGGGTTTAGCATATTTTTTAATATCAGCTTCAGAAACCATGATTCTCTGCCTGGGTGGATTTCTCATTTTGGTTTCCAGTGCATCGAATTTATCCCTAAGCTTGCTGGGTGATAAAATATTCACTCGCCATAATTCATCATTGTTTGCAAACAAAAACACATTCTGTATTTTTTTATGGGTGAGCTTATCCCGGTCTCTCATCAGCCTGATTGTATCTGCCCATTTTTCAAAATTTGGTACTGGTTTGTTTGGATTGAGTTCTAATAATTTTTTATAGATAAATTTTGATAATTTCATATCATCGTCGGAGAAATTTATTTTCTTCGACAAGGATCTTTTATTCTTATAGTTTGATCCTTTATAGTTTATTGTATGTTCGTCTAGGCGAACGGGGGTGTTCGTCTGGGCGAACGGGGTGTTCGTCTGGGCGAACGGGGTGTTATCATCTGAAAACTGAACAGATTGGTAATATAAATCCAGTGTTTTTATAAAAATTCTGCCATCTTCATCCTGCCATGTGTCAATCAAATTTAGCTTAGTCAGTTTTTTAATTCGTCCGGCCAATGAAGATTTGCTTTTAACAATCAGTAATGGCATCTCTTTAAGCAGAAAAGCATAGTTTATCCAGACATAACCATCATTGATTGTGGCCTTTGGATGACACAACCAACCATGGATATATTCGAGAATCGCCCAGTCATTTAAGTCCGTTTCGTTGTGCAGACCAGCATTAACTACAGCTTGCTGATTAATCAAGATTGTATATTTCATTTTTATTTTTTATTTTCTACAGACAAAGGGAATTCCTTAACCATTCCTGGCTAAATTTTTTACTATCGAATTGGAATTACAGCTCGCAAAAAGCTAAGATGCAGGGCTGGAGAGGACACTGCATCCTAACAATAAGGAGGTTCTAACATGCCGGAGAAAAGCTAAGTATCAGGGGCTGGAATGGCATGATTACTTACCATGACAACTATGCGAGGTTCAGCAGCTAAAGAACTACTAAACTTCGTGACAGTATCAGTCCTTATGTTGATTAATAATTGAAGGAAAAACAAAAACATTATCTACGTCCTGGGCAATCGTGCAATGTTGGGTACTCATGTGCATACCCACGTTTACTGTAATAATCAGCTTCTCCACCATCTAACCCACATTTATTACAAATAGCTTCATCGTCATAATCATGAGGATTTGGCTTGTGTGTGGTTTCATTGCATTCAGGACATAAAAACTCAATCTGCCCCAACTTTACGCATTCAGCATTATTGCCTGTCCAGTCACATTCATTACAAATTCTCATATTGGCGTTAATCCATTATCTCTATAATTTTCAATAAATCTGACTTGCTAAAGTCACCGTAAAAAGTTCCTTTATCCATTTTGGTGGAAAAATCAATATCTCCGTTAAAATCAAGATTAAGACGCTTAATTTTAGGGTGTGCAGGTCTGGCACCCAGGGTTCTATAACCCTCTTCGTTTGCTATTGAGATAACACCTTCAGCTTCCATTTTTTTGATAAAAGACAAAGTTTTTTCAATTGAAATCTTATAATAACCTGCCAATTCAGCGGGTTGAAAATCAGGATAAGAAAAAGGAAATTCAGTTATTTTGTAATAAAGATCTTCTTCTGATTCTTGCTCTGGTTCTGGATTTGACTTTTCGGCAGTTTTTTTTCTCTGCAGACAATAATTCTCTATGTTTTTTTCAAGTTTTTTGGAGGCTTCTGCTGACAAATCTTTATGAGATTCTGGTTTAGATATCTTTGGAAGTGAATTCAAATGCAAAATAATCCTTGTTCCCCCGGGGGATTGAGGTTCACTCACAACACCATTTGTTTCCATGTCCTCCAACAGCATCACAACTCTGTTATCAGCAATATCTAAAAATCTTGATAATCGTGATATAGATGCATCCTGCTTATCAATTACATAACGCTCAGCCTTGTCATATAACACTTGATCATACTGATATGTGTCAGTTTCTGACTCGTCAGTATTATCATTATCAACCACCAGTTTCATACAGCTTTCTGATTCTGGTATTTTTTTACTGTCAATGATTGTCTTGATTTCTTTCGCAGTCGGTTGCTCTTTGCTCGTTGATTCCTGAGTTTCTTTCCAGATTGATTCCTGTTCTTCTGGCGGTAGTTTTGACAGTTCTCTGGTTTGTCTTTCATGGAGCGGAACCACGGTTCCGGTCATATTATTTAATACTTTTGATGCAGCCATTAAATTTCGAGCATGACGACCAGAAAAACTCCATTTGTCTTTACAATAGTCTTCAAAATTATCATAATTTTCTATGTACAGCCTTGTTTCACGTATTTCAATCAGTGCGTCAGCAACCAATGCCAATTGTCCTAAACCTGTTAAAATAATGCATTCACATTCAATTAGACGTTCTGCCTTGCGAACATTAATTTCATCCACTTTGTGTTGATTGATAACCATATTATTTTGACCTCTTAAATAACCATTTAATCGCAGAAACAATATCCAGAACAATCCGCATCGCCAACGCCTTGAGTAATTTTTTGGTTGGTAAACTCGCATATTTTTCAACACTCAAACGATATAATCTCTATAGGAACGATTGGCACGGCTCACTCTTACAGTCCTCGGAAAGCGTCTAAGATCTCGCTGATCTCGTTCTTCATTGTTTGTTTCAAAACCAGCAGTAATGCTAATCATTACTATACATAGCGTAGATAGTGACACTATCCCTTTTGTTATCACTTTCAGCACTGCCTGAGATTCATAAAAACCAACAATGACATTCATCATCACTATGCAAAGAGTGGATAGTGTTACTATGCCCTTGGCAACCGCTTTTAACACTGCCTGAGTCATTGAGTGAGTACCGGACTTTTTTCGGATACTTTGCTCTTGAGTACGAACCGTATCAGGTGATCGGCACACATAATCCGCAATTGCTTTTTTGGGGTAACCTTCACAACGCTTTAAAAAAACATTCCATTCTGCTGGTGAGTACAGTCCCCAGTCTTTTTCATTGCCGGTAAAAGTCGCTTTGATGCCTGTATTCATGGCTTTACCTCTCTGACCTGCAGTAATAAGATTGAAAATCCATTGTGCTATAATTCAATTCCTCAACCTCAAAATAACAAACAAAAATAGGAGTTTTCAAATATGAAAAACAAAGGAATTGACGCTATTCATTTTTATATTGTCCACAAATTTAAATGGTTGCCCTCTGTCGTTAAATCCATGACTCATGATGATCTTGGTTTTGTTTTATCTGAAACCATGTCAGGATGGACTTTGCCAGAAGAAGCGCGCAATTTATAATCTTCTTTGAGACATTTGAATTGCATTTTAAGAAGTTCTATTTTTGCTTCCAAAAGATTTAATTTGTTTTCTTCAACAGAAATCAGATGTCTCCGCCAATTTTTTATTTTCTTGCTCACTTTTACGCCTTTTTGCTTATGGTCTTAAATTAGATTGAAAACCCCTGTGATATACTGAAATTCCCCAATCACAAAACAACAAGGAGTTTCCTTTATGTCTCGAACCAAAGTCGGTTATCAATATCAATCATCAAAAGGTATATTCCGGATTATTCAATACCAGAATGGTGTTCGCCTTTATTTTGAGGACGAATATCTGGATCCTTATTCAAGTTTTCATGCTGCATTAGACGATCTGGTGGGTGGTCATTGTTCGTGGCCTTCGGAGGGTTTCGATCCAGAAGAACTGGCAATTCCGGATGATTTCTCTGATTGGGAACCAGTTTTCTTAGCTCGATAAATTCGTTCAAGCAGTCTCTTAACCAAAAAGCACTATCATCATCTATTGCCAGACGGACAACTTCACCAGACTCTAAATCAAACCCAAGTCTCCATAGATGGTTAACACTTCTTGAGCATTGTCTGGTTGTTGCTTGTATAAAACCCTTGGGGATATCCATTAGCTCGCAGCCCTCAAAGCAAACACCTTTGAGCTGTTTGATTTTATGTTTAAGAAGCTTTTTCTCTGCTTTCATCATATTTAAGCGACTTTCTTCAATAGTTGACAAATGTCTTCTCCTCTTTTTTGTGTGAGATCCCATTTTTTTTACATTTTTTTTACTCACTTTTACGCCTTTTTGCTTATACCCTTAAATTGTTCGGGTTGTTATTCTGTTTGCCATGGGATTTATGGATGTCCTGTAATTTCGTTTCCCTTAAATTGTTCGTGTTGTTATTCTGTTTGCCATGGAATTTAAACATCCCTTATGCAGATTGTTGGGTAGGTGGAAAAACAGACTCCAGAGTTGCATCACCACACCCATGAGATTGAAAAAAGCTAACTATTTTTCTACACGTTTTCAAGTCAGGATTTCGCCTTCCATTTTCATAATGCAGGACTGCTTCTGGGGAAGTACCAATGAAATCACCCAAAATCCGACTTGGAATTTTAATTTTTTTTCTAAAAATGCGTATATTATTTTTCATAGTGATTTTATTGTGTACGTTATGTACACAATTGTCAATAAATAAATGTACATATTGCTATGATTTATAAACTGTACATATTGTATGATTTAATTATGAATAGAGAAATTGAACAAAAATACACACCGCCAGTATGGGCACCAATTGCAAAAAAAAGAATGCGCAAGGTAGGTCTTAAGCAAAAGGATCTTGTTGAAGTTTTTAATGTGGCATCTGATAGCTCAGTGGGACATTATTTTAGGGGTCGAAGAAACGCAAGTATTATCCAAGTAGTTGCTTTAGCTGATTGTCTCGATTTATCAATGGATGAGCTGATGGACAGAACGGTTGTGCATGGAAATGCAAACATCTCATCACAACCTTCAATGATTAGTGGTGCTGGCACAGTTAAAGTTCCAACTGAAATAGCATCTGGTGGTGGTGATATTGTAGATAGTTTTGAAATTACACCAGACCAGGAACATATTCTTGAATTTACCTCAAGGCCAGAGAATAAAGAATTTACCATTGGCTTGATAAAAATCATTAATTCCACATCAAAAAATAAAACAGTTAAAAATATTACTAATATTTCCGATAGAGTTCAAGATAAACATAATTCAAAATAGCTGTTCTTAATTCTGTCAGAACCTCAATCTGTTCATGATTATCATTTATCGCGTCAGCTTCAGCAAATCTAATTAACAACTCATCAGGTCTGGATACTTTATCTCGCATCCTTACTGGAAACTTTACAACTTCCCCCATTACAAACCCCTTCTATTATTATGTTATTAAACGTTAATGATTTATACGGCAGATATTATATTTTCTGATGTAAGAATTTTCTGAAAATCATGTAAGAATTTGCTGATTTTGTTGTAATAAAAATTACACGAGTGATATAGCACAACCTCAATAGGATTATAGGTAGGTGATACAGGTATTTTCTGTGATCAGTCTAACAAAAGAAGACTTTTCCTACAGACACGCATCATAGAAATATTGAAGACAAGAAAGTTTTAGAGTATCGGGAGTTTATTGAAATTAAGAAAAAGGCCTTGTATTTTCTTAATGATGGTTATGGGGGATTAAATTTTCTCTCTTGGTAGAAATATCCCTTTTATGCAGTTTGGGTTTTTTACTGCTATTTGAATATGATTCTTTTCTCTAAACCCTGAGTCTGGATATAAACAATTTCCTTCTGGGAACACAGCCCGCACAGTATCAAAAGTGTCATTATTATTACTTGCCAGTGTGTGTGCAGCACGAATTACCATACAATCTAATTCACGCTTTCTAAAATCAAAATCCTTTTCGCCAAATCCTGTATTACTAGGCAAATCAAGTTCTTTAGATTTAAAAAAAGAATATAAATCATCATAAGTTTCTTTTACAAAGTCTATATATTTTTGATCTAACATATCAAGGCAATTACTGAGATCAATAACAGCACCCAATACAAAAGGGGTTTTTATTTCTGATTCTTGGCGTTTACTATCTTCTTCTGCATACTGACAGGCACGTTCATAATTATTTTCCCAAAAATAAACTCCATCACCAAGCCAGTTATAGCTTTTCTCGCTGATATTAAATTGTAATTCATCATTTAGGATTTCTTTTG
>JAHXIV010000050.1:145686-174327 GCA_025655455.1 gamma proteobacterium symbiont of Taylorina sp. | reverse complement strand
ACCATGAAAACCATAAACAAAGGAGGGCTTGCCAGAATACATTAACAAGTAAACGGTTTATTTTCTGCTCTGTTGTTTGCTACAGTTTCTTTGGAAAAATAATCAGGGTGCAAAAAACCATCGTTATCTATGATTTTGGCATCACGCAAAAGCCGCACTTGCTCTTCTGGAGTGCTGTCTGTGAGGAAATTCTTTGCTTTTTTTGTGAGTTCTTCTATGCACATAACGCCACCAACTTATAAGTATAATGATAGTTTTGTAGTGTACTATAAAAATAATAGAGATATAATCTTGTTCTTTGTTAATATATTTTACATAAATGATAGAACTTATTTACATAAAATATATTAATTTTACTTAAAAGTCAACCAAATACTAAAACCTAAGTCTTTCATTGTATCAAAGTGCTTACCCAATGCCTACAATCCTCTGCTTTTCTTTTTTTGTTGGCGTTAACGGCAACTAATATCAACCATACTTTTTTGTGTGGCTAATTGGCTTTTATATACAACTTTACCCCTCGCCCCGGGTAATGGCCCTCTTTTTTTAGTCTGTTCATAAAAATATTTATGTGATTTACAAAGCTCAGATTCACTTTTTGATCTTTTCTTATAGAATGCTTCAGGTTTTGATTTCACATTATCTTTAGTATCAGAATCTCTTTTAATCGTATTTTTTTTATACCACGGTGTTCCTGTGTTTTCAGGTGCTTTATTAATTTTTACAATGGCACCGCTCTGGCTTCCAGTGCAAGGTGTATTTTTAAATTCTATTGCACCATTCAGGCTCTTACACTTATAGATTTTTCCAGCAATAGTTGCAGACGATTGCAATAGAATAAAAATAAGCACTGACAACAATATTGTTTTTTTCATTTTTATTTTTCGCTATAACACTCGTTAAATATTTTATTTTTAAAATCCATTATTGCATTATTTTTATATTTTTCTGTTGAATACCTTCTTTTTTTATAAGCTCTCTGAACCAATCTCATCAGTGTTTTTTTAGTTCTTTTATCAGGTAAAGTTTTTGCTCCTGCATTATAGACCTTGATCATATCCGCATTTTGTTGTCTTGCGTACATTATTGATTCAGCTATATCAGAGGCATTTGAACATGACTCAAAAGATCCAGAATTAGATTTTTCAACAGATATAAATATTAGAAAAAAAATAGCTAATAATTTCTTTTTCATACCAACTCCTTTACTAAAAATATACCACCTACTCCACACACTCACAGTGATAAAGATCAATCAAATCACTAAATCTTTGGTTTTGTAGGAATTTTACTACAAGAGTCAGATTTATTTAAAATAATATATACCTTATGTACATTTGTCTTGACTATTAACTGTACATATCGTACATTATAAAAACTGTAGGACGCCCACTTATTAACGTAAGTGCTATCAAGCAAAAACAGGAGAAAGAAAAAGTGAAATATAAATTTGACCGAAAATCTATTATTTATGCACTTGTTTTACTAGCAATAATAAAATTAATTTTCTTTATCAACAGTCCTCATCAACAAAAACACAGGGCAACAACATCACTTGATTCTTATCTTGGCGAGTTGGGCGTTCCATCTATTAAATCAGTTTGTAATAAAGATTCAGATGGTGATGGTTACGCCTCATGCTCATACAACAACGGTATCAAAATTATCAGTCTTGAATGTGATTCTGCATTCATTTTTAACACTGGCTCATGTAAGAGTCCTAAAAACATGTTTAACAATTAAGGAATAACAATGAAAAAATTATTAATTATACCCAGTCTGGCAATAGCTCTACTATCAGGTTGTGGTGGCGAAGAAGTCTCAATGGCGACAGCTGAGGAACAACGAGCGATAGCAAGAGATAATTCAATGCTTGTAGCAAAGAAATTTATCTCAGAAAACCCAACCTATAATGCATTTAAAGTTATTCCTAATGGTGATTCTACCATTAGCAGAAAATGCCCCCAGGGTGACGGGTGGGCAAGTTTGAAATTAATCAATGAAAAAAATCATATTGTAAAAATCAAATGTTCCACTTATTCAATCGGAATTGGCTGTCTTGAATCCAGTGAGTTTGCTAAAAAATCATACGCCCAACAAGACGGATCATGCAACAAAGAAATTGCATACCCACTGCCTAAAATTGCTGGTTAATTATTCAGAGCTTTTAACACTGCACTCCAAGGAGTGCGGATTTAAGAGCTTTGAAAATGGAAATAATTATGAACACGACAAACCCGATCACGCTAAAGCCACACGTCAATCATCATCAACTTTATGCTCTGGAAGATTCTGGTATTCAACTAATCCGTGTTTTAGATCAGGTGATTGCGAATTGCAAAACAGCAGCAGAAGAAGAACGGGTTAATAAAGTCAATCGCAGTAATTGTGAGCAATTGCAGGATGATTATTGTTGTGGACAGTCAGTTTAGAGATATTAATGAGCCAATTACTTTACTCTTTTAAAGATACCGCCGCAAAAATTGGTTATAGGCCTAGTTCTGGCGAGCCATTTCGACAACTTTATTTACTGTGTAAAAAGTTGGGCGTTATCGATTCAAAAAGAGAGCCGCTTGCCCCTTACAAATTCAAGGATTTATTTGAAGTGAAAACAGTTACATTTCCAAACAAACTTTCGTCACAAGCAAAGGCTTGGTCTTCTTGGAGGGTCTTGTTACAGGAGAAAGAGTTTTTGGAGTCAGAGAAATGGCCGAGGGAATACGCAGCAGAAATCCTGCAGATGAAAACAAGGGGAGAACGCACAGCAGCCCTGAACAAAGTGCCGGAACATCTTAGAAATTGGGTAATAGATTATGTTGTCACAGAGTTTGAAATGAGGAAATACAGATAATGGATAAGCACACATTAACAATAATCGTTGCATTTCTTATGCGACAACTGCCAGAGTTTCAACGTTATCTTGAAACAAAAGGCATTGACCCTGAAAAAACTGAAGCTGAATCAATATCAATGATTGAGTCATTAACAGAATTTATGCAGCGTCCAATGAAATTTCATCCTAAAAAAGAACTTATTCAAAGTAAAACAGTCTATAGCTGTAATGGTGAAGATAATTTTACTGACTGCTGGGAAGATATTCAGCATGAATTATCAGAAAACAACCCAGTTGGCTCTATTGTTTCCGTATCTAAAGGCATTTCAGTGCTAAAACTTCATCAGGATTTTATCTATGCCGGTGAAATTATTGACAGCATGAAAGAACGAGCTTATGAAGAATTTGACGATTATGCAGATGGCTATCTTGAAGACATAAAAGAGTCTGATAGAGAACAATTAAAACAACTCATTATCACCTGGTTCAATAACAATGCCAAACAACCCACTTTCTACAATGTTAAAGATATTGAAGATATTGAAGAAATTGAAGTCAAAGTTGGTGAAGATATTGACGAACTTGGATTAATCGACTTTGGAATTTAATAGAAGAAGATTAAAAATTACTCATGAGGTAACGAAATGAACATTTTTCTACTGGTAAGTTTGATTGGGCTACTTACTGGCTCAGTTATCTGGTTGTTTTTAAAAATGCTTTGGGGGTTTTAGTATTAATGATTAAACAAAACGAAATAATAGTAGACAACTTTGCCGGTGGTGGAGGTGCCAGTGAAGGCATGGAGATGGGTTTAGGCTGTCATGTTGATATTGCTATTAATCATGATCCATTGGCTATTGAAATGCATAAAATCAATCATCCAGAAACTAAGCATTATTGTGAATCCGTTTGGGATGTTGACCCGATTGAAGCCTGTGATGGGCGACCTGTCGGATTAGCCTGGTTCTCTCCGGACTGTAAACATTTTTCCAAAGCCAAAGGCTCAAAGCCGGTGGATAAAAATATACGTGGTCTGGCATGGGTGGCGGTTCGCTGGGCAGCTCTTGTTCCCGTGAGAAAATTTAAACTGGAAAATGTAGAAGAATTTAAAAAATGGGGGCCATTAATCGAAATCTCACCAGGTATTTTTAAACCCGATCCCGAAAGAGAAGGTGAAACCTTTGACGCATTTATAAAATGCCTGACCACAGGATTATCTTATGGCCACCCGGCATGGGACGAAATTATTGATTTTCTGGGTGATGAATTTCCGTGTTATAGAAAATTACACAATGGTCTAGGCTATCAAGTTGAATATAAAACATTATCAGCAGACGATTATGGCACTCCAACATCTAGAAAACGTTTATTTCTAATCGCTCGCAACGATGGCCAGAAAATTCAATGGCCATTAAAAACACACGGAAAAAAAGGCAGCGGATTAAAAATATACAGAACTGCAGCAGATATCATAGACTGGTCAATCCCAGTTAAATCTATTTTTGGACGAAAAAAGCCTTTGGTAGAAAACACCATGTCACGCATTGGTCGTGGCATTCAAAAATTTGTTATTGATAATCCACAACCTTTTATTGTCCGTATTGGTCAAACAGGATTTGGCGGCGACAGACTTTCATGGAGCATAAATCAACCACTCACTACTATCGTCAGCAAAGCTGAACACTTATTAGTAATGCCTTTTCTTGTTCAATATTACGGAAATACAAAAATAGATGATTTTCGTGGTCACGGAGTAGAAGAACCATTAAAAACATTATCCACTGCTAATCGATATGGATTAGTAACTAGCCACATGATCAAGCTGCGTGGCACAAACATAGGATTTAAAACAGACGAACCTGTCCATACAATTTCAGCCGGTGGAAACCACATCGGAGAAGTCAGAGCTTTTTTAATAAAATATTACGGTACAAACGTAGGACAATCATTAAACGAGCCACTGCAAACAATTACCACTAAGGATCGCTTTGGTCTGGTCACGATCAAAGGTGATAAGTATCAAATAGTCGATATCGGCATGAGAATGCTGCAGCCTCATGAATTATTTGCCGCCATGGGATTTCCTGCTGATTATATTATTTCTCATGACCGCAATGGCAAGAAACTATCCAAAAAGAACCAGGTCGCTAGATGCGGAAATGCCGTTTGTCCCCCTGTAGCAAAAGCTCTGGTGGAAGCTAATTTGGACAATCTACAGATAGCAGAGGTTGCATGATATGAGCAAAGAATATGCGTACATAGTTGAATGTGGAAAAATTGAAAAAATGGAGATAGTTAATTATACGCCAAAAGGATTTAGAGTTAGATTCGAACGCTCAGGACAAACAACATTTAAACCATTTAAGCGCAGAAGTCCTGATCATATTGCCGGAGCTATCTTTAATACATCATACGCTGTAACAGAAAAGCACGAAGCAATAGAATTGGCAAAAAAACAGATTGAAGACTACTGGTCATGGTCGCGTAGTCATATATGCAAAGCAAATAAATTATGGGATGTTTTAAATGACTGAGGAATGTACTTTTTGTTCTGGCTCTGGATTATGTGCTGAATGTGATGGTAATGGAACAATTATAGATGATGGTTGTGACACTATTGAATGCCCTTGTTGTAATGGAAATTGCGAATGCCCAGAGTGCATGGGAACTGGTGAAGAACAATGACCTGCAAACCAAAGAAAAAACAGGAAATCCTGCAGGGAAAATATGCCAAGGATAGACACTGCAAAGAATGGCAGCGTGAAGAAGAGTGGAGATTAAAAAGATATCGGGAGTGGATGAAGAAATGAGTTTATCTTGTGGATGTGATTTTGAATGGAATGAGGGTGAATGTTATTTTTACCCGAGTAATTATTCTACTTTGGAAATAAGCAGGAGAAAACACTGTAAGAGTTGTAATAATCTAATCGATGTTGGCTCAACAGTTTCTGAGTTTCAACGTTTTAGAAGGCCATATGTTTCTAGCTACACGTTTGAACAATGAAATATGTATAGATGCTGACCTTATATTTTGTGATTGTGACAAAGAACATACAAAATATGAGCGTGGAGGGCATTGTTTTAATTGCGGTGGAGCAGTTGAAGGGATTTTACTAATAATTGATCCAGAAAATGAGTAATATTTTGGCGACTTATAACCAATCGTATGTATGTATGTATGGATTTGCGCAAAACATACATACATACGATTGCTGGATTTAGTCTTATAACGCCGTATTGTGCTGACCGCAAGGAGGAATGACCGAGGGTTCAGAACCAATACCTTGTTATATTACGATAAACGAGGAGATTAAGATGAATTGTAGAACTTGCGGTAAAGCCAATCCAGAGCATATTTGGTACTGTAAAGATCATTATAAATGCATGGATTGCGGAACTAAAGATGATTTAATTACGGCTGATGGTGGTGTTTATTGCCATGATTGCAGAGATAAAAAAATAAAAGAGCGTATTACAAATTTTAAAGGTGATACTGATTACACTAACGAAATAGTTTGTCCACATTGCGGGTATAAATATGGTGATAGCTGGGAGGTTACAGAAGGTATAGATAATTGCCCTGATTGTGATTTAAAACTAGAAATTGTACGAGATGTTGAAGTTACTTATTGCACTAGCAAAGCAATATAACACCCGAATCACCGGAAGCTTTAGCTTTCCGGTGTATGAATTAGTTATGAGACGCTTGCACGGGACTAGAAACAACTAAAATTATGATGAATTTGACAAATACAATTGAACAGGCGTATGATTATCCCACTGCATCACATTATGCAGTCAGGATTGGACTCCTGATAAATTACGAGAGCATAGGCTCTCATCTGAAGGGCTTTTTTTGTGCCTGCTATATCTCTATGGCGGGCTACACAGGAGTACCTTCGGGTGCACCGCTATCTCGTAAAGCGGCAAGTCCAATCTTGTGTAGTCTGCCACCTATCTCTGATTGGACTCAGTTGGTGGTAGTAATTCATACCAATTACGAGGTCATCATCATGTCTGCTCAAATACTTTATTTTCCATCAAACGGAAGAACTTTTCAGTCAACACCACAAGACTACCCAATCACCTTTAACCAAGTTGAGGAAATTAGAGAACAATCTCGATGGTCAGCAAAAATCTTTAAAGATAATTCGGAATTAGTTACCAAACATATCTATAACAAACTCCGCGTTACTTTCTGTGTGCAACGCCTAGAGGATATTCCCCAACAACATTATGAAGAGGCTCTTAGCTTAATTGAACAGGCCAGAGAAGAATTGTGGGATTTTAATGGGTTTATACAGGACTTACAAAAACTCTTTGCTATAAACATACTAAAAAATGGTGATCCATGGACACCAAATACCAAAACTAAATGGCGTAAAAATCTAGCTAAGCAACTTCCTGAACGTCCCGATTGGAGAGCACTGGCTAGAGAAATTGAAGGATCGACATCATGAACAGAAATTTAATAAAAGTTGGTGATTCATTTAAATCAAATTCTAGCCAAACAATTGCTACCGTCATAAAACTGATAGATTCAAGAAAGGCATTAATTAAATTTAATTCTGGCTATGAATATATTGTTGATAGACGTGAACTAAGAAAAGGAAATATTAAAGACAGATTACACCCATCCGTCTTTGGCATTGGTTATATAGGTATTGGAAACTTTAAATCCGGTAAAAGTCTTAAACATACAAAAGAATACAGAATATGGAAAGGTATGCTGGCAAGGGTTTATGATAAAAAATCACACATAAAAAACCCTACGTACACTGAAATATCTGTCTGTAATGAATGGCATAATTTTCAAAATTTTGCACAGTGGTATAGTGATAATTATATTGATGGGTATCATTTAGACAAGGACATATTGGTACGCAACAATAAAGAATACTCTCCAAGTACATGTATTTTTGTACCTCAATGGCTAAATAATTTGCTAACTGACCACGCATCAAAAAGAGGTCATTATTCACAAGGCGTAACAAAAAACAACAATAAATACCAAGCAAACGTAAGCCTAAATGGTGTTTATACTGCTCTTGGTAGATTCAGTACCGAAAGAGAGGCACACAAGGTTTACCTTTTAACAAAAGGGGAACATATAAAGGAATGCTCACAAAAACCAGATGTACCAAAAAAACTAATTGATCCATTAATTGATTATGGACAAACACTTATCAATAAAGCAGAAGAGTATTAATGTTATGAGATTAATGTCCGTAAGAGATTATATCGATCTTAATTTTGTTGGTAATGATAAACCCACACCAAAAACTATAAAAAACTGGATTGATAAAGGTATACTTCCAGGGAAAAAGCTTGGTGGAAAGTTCTGGGTTGATCTCTCACAGGAATCCACTGGAAACAACTTAGCCGATCAAATCCTTGGGATAGGACAATGACTCCAAGACCAAGAAAAAATAAAAACAAAGGATTGCCTGAAAACTTATATCCCAATGGAAATTATTTCCGTTATAAACGCCCTGATAATGGAAAAATGGTAGGGCTTGGCAATCTTAGCAAAGAAGAAGCAATCAAAACAGCCAAAGCCCTGAATTCCAGATTAATAGTACATCAAACAGCGGTTAACAGAGCTGTTAATAAAGTAATGGGTATAAAGCCCATCACATTTGAAACATTGGTTGCTGATTATAATAAGGATTATGTTCCTCAGAGAAACTATGCCGAAAGTACAAAAAAAGAAAATGAATATCGTATTAATCATATAAAAGAGAAATTTGGTGATACTGACATTCGCATGATCGACACCCGGTATTGCTCAGATTTTCTTGATACTTATTCCGGTGATGCTTACATTAAACACCGTCAAATGCTGATTGATTTATTCAAAGTAGCTGAGTCAAAGGGATATATTAACCACAATCCGGCCAGTAAAACTTTAACCAAAAATATCAAAATAAAAATACGCCAACGCTTAACCCTGGAACAATTCAATGCTATTCACAAGGTCGCTAACACCTGGTTACAAAATGCCATGGATATCGCATTAATCACTCTGCAAAGGCGTGGTGATATTACACTAATGAAATTTGATGATATTAAAGATGAACACCTGATTGTTGACCAGAACAAAGGCAAACGACATAAAAATAAAGCTAGCCGGCTTAAAATTGCTATTGGCCAAAAGCTAAAACGCACCCTAAAAAAATGCCGGGACGATATTGTCAGCCCTTTCATCATCCATAGGAATCCAGCCAGGCGCATAAAATGGGAAGGTCGGCAGCACTGGGCGCAAGTCCGTGATGAAACTCTGAGTAAAGAATTCTCCAAAGCCCGGGATAAAACAGGACTGTTTAAAGACATGGCCAAAGCTGAACGTCCTACTTTTCACGAAATCAGATCATTGGGTGGTGACATTTACGAGCAGAAATATGGAAAAGATTTTGTTCAAAAACTCTATGGCCACACTAGTGAAGGTATGACCGATGTTTATTTAGAACGTCCTGAAAACTGGACTGAAGTTAAGGCAGACTAAGTAATTAAATACAATTTGCAGTAGGAAAATAATGAACAAAAATAAGTTGCAATGTTATTAGCGATCTAATACCGATGACTAAAAAAACATAACGACAAGCTTTTGGCAATCCGAGTTTAGAGTTTTGTTATGTTTTTTGAGTTTTGAATGAACTCATCCCTTTGCTGTTCCCAGCGGGAACTATTTTTTGAAGGGAGGTTAAAGGTATCAATAATTTTGTCCTTAAATTCATTCAGACGAGATTCATCCTCTACTGAAAAGCTAATATTTCGGGGGTCAATTGCGCCTGCAATATCATTGAACTTAAAATCATTTAAAAGTATGGATTGGTAGTCATATTTATTAATCCAGGTGGCACCCATTTCGTTTAAACAAGATACACTTTTGTAGTAATTATCAGATAAAATAAAGATAACGAATAGATTCGAATCCTCAAATTCTTTTTTCAAATAATCATATATATTTTCACCTAAAGGAATTCCATATCCTGGCACACTACTACAAAAAATATGTTCGTTTGTTAATCCAATACTCTCCATTAACCCAACAAATTTTTCTACTATCTTAGCGTCACCTGAAGAATGACTGATAAAAATCCTATTTGACTGACTGTTATAGGAACTTTTTATTTCCAATAAAGCTTGGATTATTAAACGAACTTCTTCATTAGTAAGGTGTTCAGTAGATGTTCCTTTTAAGAGATTTGACCTTATTTTTTCTCCACAATTTGTTTGGTCAAAAGCATATTTTTCAAGAAACCTATATATCATTTTTTCCAATGATATATAGGCAACGCTATTGGTATGTATTTTTCCTTCGAAGGCAATAATGTCTGCACATTTTAATATTAGGTTGTTTATTTCTCTATTTATCACGCTTAAATTCCTTTGGTGCAATTTTATTGATTGGCACATAATGCCTATTTAATTGTGATGTTAAAAGAGCTAAGTATGAGATTAATTCAAATGTCATAGTAATCCTAAGTTCAACAGCATATTAACTGGAAAAGCAACATATGTACAATGACGTAATAAAACAACTAAAATTAAGTTTTTGCTAGGTGTGACAATTTTAGAAAAAAGTACAGAAAAGGTTTTGCAAGAATATTGCAAAAGTATTGTTATTAGTGATTGCTAATACTTTGAGAGCCAACGATAAATATATGATTTATATAAATAAAGTTGGTAGGCGCGAGTGGATTCGAACCACCGACCCCCACCATGTCAAGGTGGTGCTCTAACCAACTGAGCTACGTGCCTACTATTTTGATACAGGATGCATCAGAAATGAGTGCGTATGATACAAAGACAATGACTTTTTGGCAAGGTTTTCTCAAACTTTTTTTAATTTGTTACATTGTTATAAACTTGTCTTGTAAAATTTTAAGCTGATCCCGACAATGAGCCGCTTCTTCAAACTCCATATTCTGGGCATGAGTATACATTTGTTCTTCTGTTTCTTTAATTTTCTGTTCCAGATCTTTTCTTGAAATGACCGTATATTGCCCTGCTGCTTCCGCAATTCTTTTCTTTTTTGCTACCGCCAGTCCCGCACCGGGAATAGTTGCTTCAAGAATATCTTTAACTGATTTTTTAATTCCTCTGGGGATAATGCCATGTAATTTATTATAAGCAATTTGCTTATCCCGTCTTCTGTCAGTTTCATCTATAGCCCGCTGCATTGATCCAGTCATTCTATCTGCATAAAGAATTACATGTCCATTTTCATTTCTTGCAGCTCGTCCCATGGTTTGAATCAGAGAACGCTCTGAACGTAAAAAACCTTCTTTATCTGCATCCAGAATCGCCACTAAAGAAACTTCAGGGATATCAAGTCCTTCCCTTAACAGGTTAATTCCTACCAGCACATCAAATTCACCCAGACGTAAGTCACGAATAATTTCTACTCGTTCTACAGTATCAATATCAGAATGAAGATAGCGAACCCGGACATCGTGTTCCAAATAATAATCGGTCAAATCTTCAGCCATTCGTTTTGTCAATGTGGTCACTAAAATTCGTTCCTGAAGACTGACTCTTTTATTGATCTCTGAAAGTAAATCATCAACCTGTGTGGTGGCTCTTCTCACTTCAATTTCCGGATCAATCAAGCCTGTCGGTCTGACTACCTGTTCTGCAATCACTATGGCTTTTTCTGCTTCATATTTAGATGGCGTCGCCGATATAAAAATTGACTGAGGGGCAAGGCGTTCATATTCTTCAAATCTTAGCGGACGATTATCCAGAGCAGAAGGTAAACGGAAACCATACTCCACCAGATTTTCTTTACGTGAACGATCCCCCTTGTACATGGCGCCAATCTGAGGAATAGTGACATGACTTTCATCAATAAAGATCAATGCATCATCCGGCAAATAATCTAAAAATGTCGGTGGTGCTTCTCCCGGGTTTCGACCCGATAAATAACGTGAATAATTTTCAATCCCGGAGCAATAGCCCAACTCAAGGATCATTTCTATATCTAATTGTACTCGTTGTTCCAGACGCTGTGCTTCAACCAGTTTATTCAGTGAATACAATTGTTGCAGACGTTCTTTTAACTCCACCTTAATCAGCTCAACAGCTTCCAGTAATTTTTCTCTGGGAGTCACATAATGTGTTTTTGGATAAACGGTAATTCTGGGCACACGACGCAAAACTTCTCCTGTTAACGGGTCAAAATAACTTAAAGATTCCACCTCATTATCAAAGAGTTCAATGCGTACCGCTTCACTATCTGAGTCTGCGGGATATATATCGATTACATCTCCCCTTACTCGATAAGTCGCGCGGTGCAGTTCCACATCATTACGCTTATATTGCAGTTCTGCCAAACGTCTTAAAATTGTTCTTTGATCAACAATATCTCCCTTGACCACATGTAATAACATCTTCATATAGGATTCGGGATCACCCAGACCATAGATGCAGGAAACAGACGCAACAATAATTGTATCTTTTCGTTCTAGTAATGCCTTGGTGGCAGACAAACGCATCTGTTCAATATGTTCATTGATTGATGCATCTTTTTCAATGAATGTGTCCGAAGCAGGCACATAAGCTTCGGGCTGATAATAATCATAATAAGAGACAAAATATTCTACTGAATTAAAAGGGAAAAATTCTTTCATCTCCCCATATAACTGCGCTGCCAGTGTCTTATTAGGAGCCAGGATTAAACTAGGCCGCTGTAATTTTTGTATCACATTGGCGATGGTAAATGTTTTGCCGGAACCTGTCACACCCAGCAAAGTCATAGCAACATCACCATCAACAATAGCATCAATTAATGTCTTAATTGCTGCTGGTTGATCGCCACTGGGAGTGAATGATGAGACCAGCTCAAATGGTTTACCCATAAATATTATGTTCTCTTATTACTTGTGATAGAATCTGGTTGCACTGATTTATGAACCTCATCTTTTTATTTTACACTATTTACGCGAGAGGCATTTCACTTGACGACACAGCTGGGCAAAAACAGATTATCAAATCGTGTACAATCGGTCAAACCTTCAGCCACTCTGGAAATTACAGCAAAGGCAAAAGCGCTTAAAGCAGAAGGTAAAGCAATTATTGGTCTTGGTGCCGGTGAACCGGACTTTGATACACCGGAACATATTAAAACAGCAGCCATTGATGCAATTAATAGTGGATTCACAAAATATACTGCTGTCGGCGGAACTGCAGAGCTTAAACAAGCCGTTTGTGATAAATTCAAACAGGATAATTCATTAACATATACTCCTGATCAAGTATTGGTTTCCAGTGGTGGTAAACAAAGTTTTTACAATTTATGTCAGGCTCTGTTAAACGATGGAGATGAAGTCATTATTTCAGCGCCCTACTGGGTTTCCTATCCAGACATGGTAATCCTGGCTGGTGGAAAACCAGTTATTATTAATACTGGTATTGCCGAAGGTTTTAAAACAAGTCCGCAACAAATTAAAGCTGCGATTACAGACAAAACCCGTCTGGTCGTTATTAACAGTCCTTCAAATCCAACTGGTATCTGTTATACCCGCAAAGACTTACAGGCCATTGGTGACGTTTTAAAAAACCATCCTGATATTATTATAGCCAGTGACGATATGTATGAACATATTGTCTGGTCTGATGAAGCTTTTTGCACCATTGCTGAAGTTTGCCCAGAACTTTATGATCAAACCATTACCATGAATGGCGTCAGTAAGGCTTATTCCATGACAGGCTGGCGCATTGGTTATGCCGCAGGTCCTGAATATCTCATTAAGGCAATGACAAAGATTCAGGCACAAAGTACTTCTAATCCCTGTTCAATCTCTCAGGCTGCAACACTGGAAGCACTCAATGGCGATCAAAGCTGTATTAAAACCATGTTGAAGGCATTCAAAGAAAGACATGACTTTGTAGTGGATGCAGTTAATAACATTCCACATATGCAGGCTCTGGCTTCACAGGGTGCATTTTATACCTTTGTCAATATACAGACATTAATTGAAAAAACTGATGGTGTTAATAATGATGTGGAAATGTCAGATTATATTTTAAGTGAAGCAGAAGTTGCTCTGGTACCGGGTTCAGCCTTCGGTGCCCCAGGTTATATTCGCATATCCTTTGCCACCAGTATGGACAATCTTCAGTTAGCAATTAAACGTCTACAAAAATTATTTTCCTAAGGATTAACTAAAATATGAGCAATTCCCCTTTTGTCATTGATATCAAAGATTCACAACATTTTGAACTGCAGGTAATTGAAGCATCCAAACAACAAGCCGTTCTGGTTGATTTCTGGGCAGACTGGTGTCAACCCTGTAAGGTATTAATTCCTTTGCTGACCAAACTTTCTGAAGAATATCAGGGGGCTTTTATTCTGGCTAAAGTCAATGCTGACGAACATCAGGAGATTGTTGCAGCAGCAGGAGTTAAAAATTTACCTTCTGTCAAATTATTTAAAGACGGAGTAATGATTGATGAATTTACAGGTGCTAAGCCTGAAAGTGAAATACGAGCCTTCCTGGATGCCCATATTGATAATGAAACCGATAATGAAATTAACAAGGCTCTGGCATTAGCTGAATCAAATGAAACTGAACAGGCAATTGCATTATTAAAATCCTTAAATCAACAAGATCCTTCTAATAGTAAAATCTATCTTGCCATTGCCAGAGTTTATTTGAAAACTGCTGATTTTGATAATTGTGAAGCCGTATTGAAAGCTCTTCCAGCCAATATTCAGAGCAGTGATGAGACTAAAAAAATTGCTGATGAACTTAGCCTTGCCAAAGCAACCAGTGATGCACCTGAGGTGGACGAAATTCTTACCCAGTTAGAAAACGAACCGGACAATAATGATTTACGGGTTCAACTGGCTAACCAATATATGGTTTCGCACCAGTATGAACAGGCATTAGAAACACTGATGACTATTCTGTCTAAGGATATTAATTTTCAGGAAGGCGAAGCCAAAGCTGCTATGTTGAAGACTTTTGAAATACTGGGTGCTCAGGATCCATTGACCAGACAATATCGCAGTAAACTGGCAACTTTATTGTATTAATTATTTGTATTCAACTCCTGTATACCCAAGCGACTTTGAAACACAGGATTTCCAAGTTATTTGGGTACAGACAAAACAGGGCTATTTACTTTTCTGGATTTCATTGGCAAGACGCTTGGCAGGTACATAACCCGGTAAACTGGTACCATCTTCCAGAAACATGGATGGTGTACCATTAACTCCCAATGCCTGACCCAGTTGAAACTGCTGTGCAACCGGATTATCACAGGTTTTTTCAGGAATATCTAACTTCTCTTTTGCATCACCCATTGCCTTGGCAGGATTATCCGAACACCAGACACTGACTGCTTTTTTATACGAAGATGATCCTATTCCCGCTCTTGGATAAGCCATGTAGCGTATGGTAATCCCCTCTGCATTATAATCTGCCATTTCACGATGCAATTTAACACAATACGGGCAATCAATATCAGTAAATACGGTCACTTTTGCTTTCTCATTTTTAGCCGGATAAGTAATCATTTTACTTTCATCCATAGACTTCAATAATGCTGATCTGGCTTCCCCACGTTTTTTCTCTGTCAGATTAACGCGACTATTAACATCAATAATATCTCCGCGGAACATCAGGCTGGCATCTTTATTAAAGTAAAAAACAGTTGAACCATAACTGACTTCATATAAACCCGGCAAGGGAGTTTCCTCAATACTGGTTGCTTGAGTACCCGGCATAAGCTTTGCGAGTGCAGCATCCAGATCTGGTGTTGATTTCGCTAACACATTAGCACTTATGATTAAGCTGCCGGCAGTCAAAACAACTGTCATTGCTGATATACATTTAAACATTTTAATCCTTATTTTTTTAGCTTATTAATCTCTGAAGTTAGTATATTGCAGGGCAACAGGCAAATCCTGTTCTCTTAACAATGCCATAACCGATTGTAAATCATCTCGTTTTTTCCCAGTGACACGAACCTGTTCTCCCTGTATAGAAGATTGTACTTTTAATTTTTTTTCTTTAATTAATTTGACTATCTTCCTGCTGGTATCCTTATCAACCCCCTGGCGTATGAGTAATTTTTGTTGTACTAATTTACCCAAAGGTTTCATGTCGCCTTCTTCCAGACTTTTAATATCTACTTTGCGACGTACCAGTTCCTTATGCATGATATCTAATACCTGCTGCACCTGAAATTCACTTTCACTGCTTAAGGTGACTTCTTCATTTGACTGCTTAATATGAGTTTCTGTCCCCTTAAAATCGTATCTTTGTTTAATGGCACGATTAGCATTATCAACCGCATTACTAAGCTCATGCAAATCAATTTCTGAAACAATATCAAATGAAGGCATTTCCTATTCCTGGTATCTAAAAGCTCTTGAGTAACATTAAACATATGGGTAACAATATTAAAAACAACAACTATCCATTTTAATCAGCAAATTATATTTGTCAATTATTGATCTGCAACTGCTCTTATACCCAAAGGGCATAAGTTTCGTTTGATCAGACAAGCTGCTCAACTCAGCTTTATAACCAAAGGGCATAAGTTTCGTTTGATCAGACAAGCTGCTCAACTCAGCTTTATCCCCTGGGATGATGCTGAGCATGTAATTCTTTCAAACGCTCTTTAGCAATATGAGTATATATTTGTGTGGTTGATAAATCACTATGGCCTAATAACATTTGTACTACACGTAAGTCTGCACCATGATTCAGCAAATGAGTTGCAAAAGCATGACGTAATACATGGGGAGACAAAGTAAGGGAAATACCTGACAGTTTTGCATAGCGTTTTACCATATACCAAAAGGTTTGACGTGTCATTCCTCCACCTCTTCGTGTGACAAACAATTTATCAGAGAGTGATGTATTTAATAAATCAGCACGGGAAAATTTTAAATAACTGCCTATCCAGCTTAATGCTTCTTCTCCCATGGGCACCAGTCTTTCTTTATTACCCTTTCCAATCACACGAACAACACCCCGCTGTAGATTAATACCATGTAAATCCAGCTCAACTAACTCAGAAACTCTCAGGCCGGTTGCATAAATTAGCTCTAACATGGCTCTATCACGCAATCCCAGAGGATCATCCACATCAGGTGCTGCCAATAGTGCTTCAACTTCCCGTTCTGATAATGTTTTGGGCAATGAACGTCCCAGCTTGGGGGATTCAAGCAGGGCACTGGGATCGGAAGTGAGCTGATTTTCTCGAATCAGATATTGATAGAAACGTCGCAAAGTTGACAACATACGAGCCGTTGAGCGTGCCTTAATACCATTTTGATGACGATGAGCCAGATAGGCTTGCAAGTGGCTTTTTTGCAAATGCTTTAAAGAACTGCCATTACCATCTGTTGCTGCCCATCTGGCAAGACCTTTCAGATCAGTTTGGTAGGCACTGAGTGTATGCCGACTGAGTCCCTGTTCCATCCACAGCACATCCATAAACAATTCAATAAGCTGTTGATCGTCTTCAAACTGTTGTTTATTTAAAGTATGCTTTTTCATGGCTCAATAACCATTGTTTTATTGCTAAAAAGTTAATTTCAGTTTTTTGTAATGCTATTGTATCTCCTGCATAACCACCAATACCTGAGACAGAAACAACCCGGTGACAAGGGATAATCAGCGGCAGAGGATTTTTTCTACAGGCATTGCCTACAGCTCTGGGACTACTATTTAAATCAGCGGCCAGTTGACCATAGGTCACAACTTCACTTACAGGTATTTGGCTTAATGCCTGCCAGACTTTTTGCTGAAAGTTTGTTCCTGTACTTTGCTGATGCAACAAAGTGAACTGAAATTCAGGTAATAAAAAATACTGCTCAAATTGTGCAATTATTTTATAAGGAAAAGAATTAACATTAAAATTAGAAAGGGAATTTACTTTACATTGACGTGGTACAAATTCAACACGATAAATGCTATCGCCAGAAAAACTCACGACAATAGAAATTTGTTTAAAATCAGCAAAGGGAAGCGTAAGTTTCATCGCATTAAGAATTAATCCGGACAAAAAAAAGGGATACGAATCAGTATCCCTTTTTAAATCACATTAAATCCGAGCTTAGCCCAGTTTTTCTTTAATACGTGCTGACTTACCACGACGATCACGCAGATAGTATAATTTAGAACGTCGTACATCACCACGACGTTTCACTTCAATATTATCAATCATTGTGCTATAAGTTTGAAATACACGCTCAACACCTTCACCATAAGAAATTTTACGGACTGTAAAAGCTGAATCCAGACCACGATTACGAACACCGATAACAACCCCTTCGTAGGCCTGTATACGCTCACGTTCACCTTCTTTTACTTTAACACTCACAACCACTGTGTCACCAGGGCCAAATTTAGGGATTTCTTTTCCCATTTGCTCTGCGTTTAAAGCATCAATTATCTTACTCATTCATTTGCTCCAAAATTACCTAAGGCCCTGAACCCCAGGGTTTTATTATTAAAAATCACTTTTTATCAAAGAGTATTACATCTCTTGAATAAATTCCTGCAGCAAAAGCTGCTCCTTTTCAGTTAATTGCCGGTTTTCCAATAAATCTGCACGTCTTTGCCAGGTTCGACCCAATGCCTGTTTAAGTCGCCATTGTTCAACCTTTTTATGATCACCACTCAATAACACTGACGGTACACTCTCACCTTCGAAATTATCCGGTCGAGTGTAATGCGGATGATCTAACAAGCCATTATAAAATGAATCGTTAACAGCCGATTCATTATGTCCTAAAGCGCCCGGTATTAAACGAATCAAAGCATCAATCAGTACCATGGCAGGTAATTCACCGCCACTGAGCACATAGTCCCCTATGGAACATTCGTAATCAATATAATGTTCAATCAGACGCTCATCAACACCTTCATAACGACCCGCCAGCAAAATTAACTGCTCACCAGAACTTAATTGTTTGACAATATCCTGTGTCAGAGGCCGTCCCTGCGGGGACAGATAAACAACTTTAGCTGTTTTACAATCTTGTTTAAGAGAAGTAATAGCCTCTTTAAGCGGCTGAACTTTCATCAGCATCCCCGGACCACCACCATAAGGCCGGTCGTCTACAGTTCTATGTTTATCAACGGTAAAATCCCGGGGATTAGTCACTCCGAGTTCAATTAAACCGTTGCGTATTGCCCTGCCTGTAATCCCCTGTTTAAGTGCATCAAACATCTCAGGAAACAAGCTGATAACATCAATACGTTTTATCATTCATTCCAATCGACCGGCCAGTCTACTGTAATAATACCGCTGTTTAAATCAACACGTTCAATATAATGGTTCAGCACAAACGGAATTAAAATTTCATCCGCAAGCTTTGCTTCACTCTCAATGTCCTTTATGACCAGAACATCATTTGCAGAAGTTTCCATTAAGCGACTGACTGAACCTAGAATAACACCCTGCAGATTGATTACTTTCAAATCAATTAAATCAGCCCAGAAATATTCATCTTTTGCTGAAGCTTTGAAATTAGAGCGATTTATTGCCAGCTCAGAACCAATCAGAACAGCTGCTATTTCCCGATTATCATAACCGGAAAAATGTGCTACAACACCTTTACCATGAGTCTTTCCGGTATCAAGATTAATTGACTGCCACTGTTTGCCCAGTTTTATTTTTAAAGATGAATATTGAACAATATTCTCTTTAGGATCAGTATAAGAATATAACTTTAACCAACCCTTAACACCATAAAAGCCGGTAATTTTTCCTAAAACATATAATTCATCAGACATCTAGCGATTAATCAGATTTATATTTTAGGCTGCTTTTTTATCAAATTCTTTAATAAGAGTAGAAACACGAACTGAAGTTTGTGCGCCATTACCAACCCAATGTTCAATTCTGTCTTTTTTCATTTCAAGACGAACTTCGTTGCCGCGAGCCATCGGATTAAAAAAACCTATTTTTTCAATGAAACGACCATTACGGGCAGAACGACTATCTGTTACAACGATCTGATAAAATGGACTCTTTTTAGCGCCGCCGCGAGCTAGACGTATAGTAACCATATGATCTTACTTCCTCTATTAATACTGTCAATCTTATATAATACTGAATAAAAAAGCCTTAAGACAGCTGATAAACAAAATCATTTCAGCGTTTAGGCATGCTCAGAAAGACGGGCATTTTACTCTAAATTTAACAGCAGATAAAGAAGTTTTTTCATTATTTTTATCTTTAACAAAAAAATAATTAAAACATCCGTCCCATACCGCCACCCATGCCCCCTCCCATACCCGGAGGTAAACGACCTTTCAGGCTACTCATCATATTTTTCATGCCGCCTTTAGAAACTTTTTTCATCATTTTATGCATTTGCTTAAATTGCTTCAACAAGCGGTTTAAATCCTGAATCTGTGTGCCGGAGCCGTTCGAAATCCGCTTTTTTCTTGAACCCTTAATTAATTCAGGTCGTTGTCTCTCACCCGGAGTCATAGAATTAATCATTGCTTCAATCTTAACCAGTTCCTTATCATTGACCTGGTTTTTAGCCTGCTGAGGAATAGCGCCCATACCGGGCAATTTATCCATCAGTCCAGCCATACCACCCATTTTTTTCATTTGCAGGATCTGATCTTTAAAATCTTCTAAATCAAAGTTTTTACCTTTTTTAATTTTTCTGACTAAACGATTGGCTTTTTTAAGGTCAACTTTCTGTTGCGCATCTTCTACCAGACTGAGAATATCACCCATACCCAGAATACGCGATGCCAGACGATCCGGATGAAAAGCTTCCAATGCATCAATTTTTTCACCAACCCCCATAAATTTGATTGGTTTACCGGTAATCTGGCGTATTGATAATGCTGCACCACCACGTGCATCACCATCTGTTTTAGTCAAAATAACACCGGTCAATTCCAGTGCTTCATTAAATGCTTTTGCAGTATTAGCAGCATCCTGTCCAGTCATGCTGTCAACCACAAATAATGTTTCAACCGGATTGACAGCCTTATGCAGACGTTTTATTTCCCCCATCATTTCATCATCAATATGCAGGCGGCCTGCTGTATCAACAATAACAACATCCAGATGCTTCTTGCGGGCATGTTCAATCGCACTATACCCAATATCAACCGGATCCTGTGAAACATCACTGGGGAAAAATTCTACATCAACTTCTTTAGCCAGCGTTTCCAGCTGCTCAATCGCGGCGGGACGATATACATCGGCACTGGTCACCAGGACTGATTTTTTTTGCTGCTTGAGCAAGCGGGATAATTTGGCCACACTGGTGGTTTTACCGGAACCCTGCAAACCCGCCATTAAAATAACTGCCGGCGGCTGCACTGACAAATTCAGAGAGTCATTCGTTTCCCCCATCATTGTGACTAATTCATCATTTACAATTTTAATGAACGCCTGACCCGGTGAAATACTCTCAATGACTTCTTTACCAATAGCACGTGCTTTAACCTGAGCAACAAAGTCTTTAACAACCGCTAAAGCCACATCGGCTTCTAATAGAGCCATGCGAACTTCACGCAGAGTATCTTTTATATTATCTTCTGATAATCGTCCCTGACCACGCAGGTTCTTGACTGTTTTACTGAGTCGTTCCGTTAAGCTATCAAACATGTTAATAATGTACCTCGATAATAGCCCTCAGCCAAATGAAATTTATCACTGTCGCTTTGCTATCATTTTTTATAGCAAAGAAAGACAGTAAAAAATTTTATGTTAGATAAGAGGTTAAAATAAAAACCCTTATTATCCTTGAAAACACAGTTAAAATCTATTACAACAACCATTAGTAAAATATTTTTTTTATTGTCATTTTTTATGTTATCCTTGGATAATCATTAACATTTATACTAGTATTTTCTAAATTATTTACTATATCAACGGATCCTTATGTTTACTGCAGGGCTTTTTACCAGTCTCTTATATTTTATCTCCGGAATTCTCTTAGGGCATAATCTATTTAATGCTAAAATTATCCAGAACAAGCCGGACAATAAGATCCTGATTATCGGGCTATCAGCACTGATTCTTCATACTATTATTTTATTCTCTGATACCATCACCTCCAACGGACTTAATCCTTCCATTGTTAATAGTTTTTCATTAGTCTCCTGGGTTGTTATTCTACTTTATCTTATTTCTGAATTGAGGAAGCCGGTAGAGACTTTAGGTATTTTTATGTTCCCTATTGCCGGCATTGCCGTTTTATTGCAAATTTTATTCCCCGGTGAAATGATTCTCGCAAATCGTAGCTTTGAGCTGGAAGTTCATATTCTATTATCATTATTATCTTATGGATTGCTGGCCATTGCCGCTGGTCAATCCATGTTATTATTAGTCCAGACTCATTATTTAAAAAATAAACATCCCGGTGGATTTATCCGCTCTCTCCCCCCCCTGCAAAGCATGGAAAATCTACTCTTTCAAATTATTAAAGTCGGTTTTAGTTTACTCACATTAGCACTACTGAGCGGTTTTATTTTTCTGGATAATATTTTTGCCCAGCATCTGGTACATAAAACAGTGCTCTCAATTATTGCCTGGTTGTTATTTGCCATACTGATCTGGGGGCGCTGGCATTTTGGCTGGCGTGGAAAAAAAGCCATTCATTTTACCCTCGGCGGTTTTATATTTTTAATGCTGGCTTATTTTGGCAGTAAAATAGTCTTTGAAATTATCCTGCAAAGAGTTTAGATTTGAACGATATTCCTATTGCTTTTCTCTATACCATTCTTGGCCTGCTTATTCTTATGTCCGGGTTCTTTTCCGGATCTGAAACCGCTCTGGTAAGCCTTAACCGCTATCGCTTAAAACATCTGGTTGATTCCGGTCATAGAGGTGCACGTAAAGCCAGTACCCTACTTGCACGACCTGACCGCTTGTTCGGCTTAATTCTTCTGTTTAATAACTTTGTCAATATTCTCGCTTCTGCCATTGCAACAGTGATTGGCTTAAAACTTTTTGGAGAAGCTGGTATTGCCATTGCTACCGGTGCTTTGACCTTTATTATTTTAATATTTTCTGAAGTCAGTCCTAAAACTTATGCAGCTCAATATCCCGAACAATTTGCCTTTCCCGCATCCTATGTATTATCAGTTCTGATGTGGGTATTTTATCCTCTGGTTTTTACCATTAATATCATCACCAATAATATACTTAAACTGTTAGGGGTTTGCAAACCTAAGGATACCGGCTCATTGACACCGGAAGAGTTACGCAGTATCGTCAATGAGACTGGATCAATGATTCCAGCTAAGCACCAAAAAATGTTGCTGAATATTCTGGATCTGGAAAGTGTCAGGGTTGAAGATATTATGGTCGCTCGAAATGAAATCACCGGCCTTGATTTAGAAGCAAGCTGGACAGAAATTTTAGAACAGATTACCCAGAGTTTACATACTCGCTTACCTGTTTATGAAGGCAATATTGATCATATCATCGGTACGATACATTTAAGAAAAGCACTTGATATAGTTTCCAACCCCGATGCCAATAAAAATAATTTTAAAAAAATCATTGAACCCTGTTATTTTATACCGGAAGCAACACCTTTGAACAAGCAATTGCTGAACTTTCAGCATAATAAGCATCGTTCAGCTCTGGTGGTTGATGAATATGGTGATATTCAGGGGTTGGTGGCTCTGGAAGATATTCTGGAAGAAATTGTTGGTGAGTTTACAACGGATCCTTCTGATACATTAATGAAAGATATTCACCAACAGGATGACGGAACTTTTCTGATTGACGGAAGTGCTAATATTCGGGAACTCAACCGAATAATGGACTGGCATTTACCCATTAAGGGCGCAGTAACAATTAATGGTCTTATTTTAGAATTTTTAGAGTCCATTCCAGCGCCTGGAACCAGTGTTCTCATTAAAAATTATCCTATTGAAATATTACAGCTCAATGGAAATTCAGTTAAAACAATAAAGATAGCACCCCGAATCAATCAGGGGAAAAGATAGAATTATCTGAATCTTAGGCTATGATAGCTTTATCTACTATAAAATATATTATTGAAAATCAGGTGGTTTCTATTAAACAGGATATTTAGCAAAAAAAAATGAGATAATAATTATATTTTAAGCTATTATAGTAGTGATAGTTTATCTGAGCAAAATAAGGAAATTTGTTGTGTCACAATTGAGTCTTTCATTCAAAGATCGTATTATAAGTGTTCATCAATTAAATCAGGCAAATGATTTAATTATTGGTCATACACCTGATTGTGATTTTGTTATTGATAGTCTGGCTGTTAGTCCAAAACATGCAAAAATTACTTTCTCTGATCGAGTCTATAGCATTGAAACAATTGATAGCGAAGCAATTGTTTTGATCAATAATCAAAACATTGACACTAAAACACCTTTATCCGACGGCGATGATATCACCATTGGCAAACATAATTTATTATTTAATTTTGATGAACGAAACAAAGCAGCACCTGACAGAAAACCCGAGGAGCCTGCTGTTACAAAACAGCTTAATGGGTGGTTACAATATCTCAATGGCAGCGAAATGGGAAAGACTAAACAAATCAGGCAAAAGATGCGCAATATCCATGATGAACAGGAAGATAATATTGCCCTGATTTCAAAACGAAATGATGGATTTTATATTTCTTTCCTCAAAGGCGATGAACCACTCAGGGTAAATAGTGTCAGTATTGGCGAAACAAGTTTAAAACTGGAAACCAATAGCAAAATATCTATTGGCAGTCAGGAAATATTATTTTTTATTGATTAATTTAACCCAGACAAGCTGGAGCATTAGCCTTGCTATCTGTGCACAAAAAACAATTTCACCTTCAGTTACAGCTTTGTATATTTCTTGTATTGATGTGTTTTTATCCCTTTCACCGTTTAAGTGCAGCACCACTCAGAGTTTCAGATAAACCGGTGCAACTTCCTGACTATGCAGAACAGCAGGAAGACAGATTTATTCTACCTGAACTTGAAGAGAAACCTCTGCTGGGACAAGGTTCCGGTGCTACTTTCCTTTTAAAGTCTGTCCAATTTAACGGCAATACTGTTTTCAGTGATAGCCAACTCAATGCACTCTGTACAGACTATCTTAATCAGGAAATTAATATCGGTGATCTTGAAACATTGCGTTTTCAATTGACCCAATTTTACGTTAAAGCCGGTTATCTTAATTCAGGTGTATTATTACCCGATCAAAAAATCAGCTCTGGCATTGTTCTCTTTAATATCATTGAAGGTAAATTATCTGCTATCAATATTCATGGTAACGGCGATTTAAAAACACACTATATCAGTGAACGATTAAATATCAGTAAAGAAGACATCTTTAACAAAAATCAACTACAAAAAAGCTTTCAGAAATTACTAGCCGATCCATTAATCAGTCGTTTAAATGGCCGCTTAAAACCTCTTAATAAAACCGGAGAAGCACTTCTTGATCTTGAAGTAACCCGGGCAAAACCTTATCAGTTTACATTCTCGCTAAGTAATCATCATCCGGTGAGTAGTGGCGAAATTGAGGCACAGATTCATTCAACTATTAGAAATTTGACCGGTTACGGGGATAAATTACAGCTTAATCTGGATTTGGCAGAAGCAGATCAGTATTATTATGGTTTATTTAGTATGCCCATTAATGCCAATAATACTAGTCTCTTTACTGAAATCAGTTATGACGATGCTCACATCATTGAAGAGAGCTTAAAAAATGCGGATATTGAAAGCAGTTTTCAATCCTTCGGCTTTGGTATCAGCCACCCATTAATTGATGATATCAGGCAGCAGTTTTCCATTGATTTACTCCTTTCATGGCGTCATAGTGAAACTTTTTTACTGGGTGAAGGTACGCCTTTCAGCGAAGGGGTTGAAGCTGACGGGGAGTCAACAACCAGTGTCATTCGTTTTAGTCAAAATTATACTCAACGCAGTCAGCAATTTGTACTGGCAACCCGGTCAACTTTCAATATTGGTGTTAATGCTCTGGACGCAACCATTAATTCACACAAAATACCTGATAGTCAATTTGTCAGTTGGATTGGACAATTGCAATATGCTCATAAATTTTCACAGTTTAGTGGACAGCTGATTGGCAAAACAAACCTTCAACTGGCTAATGAACGCTTATTGCCTCTGGAACAAATTGCTATAGGCGGTCCTGATAGTGTGCGCGGATACAGGGACAATCAATTTATCAGGGATAATGGCTGGGATGCCAGTATAGAATATCGCTATCCTCTTTTAGGAAATCCCTTTAATCCAAAAATGACCAGCCTCCAGGTTGCTGCTTTTGTTGATGCAGGAACCGCCTGGAATAAAAATGAAAGTTTTAATAGCCATAACTTATCTTCTGCCGGCCTGGGATTCATCTGGAAAAAAGATAATTTATATGCAGAATTGTACTGGGCTCATCCCTTTAAAGAAATGCCTGAACAGGCAGGACATTATATTCAGGATGAGGGTATTTCCTTCCGTTTAACGGGAGATTTTTAGTGATTATAAGCATGAAAAGTTTATTTGTTTTTATTTTTAGTGTATTGATAATATTTGAACCGATCCATGCACAGCCTAATATTTCCCCTCCTCCTTTTTCACAATTATTCTCTGATGCAAGACTTAAACAGCAGCAGGGATTTTTATTTCAGGCCAATGAGTTATCCATACAGGCCTATGAAACAGCACAATCCAGTCAGGAAGAAATTCAGATTATTTTATTACTCAGCCAGATAAATTATCAACGCGGTAATAATAAAAAAGCCCTTGCTCTGCTTCAACAACTGGAACACCTGAACAATACAAAAATAAGACATTCTATTTTATTTAACAAAGCCAACATTGCCGTTGCAGATAATGATAATCCCCTGGCAATATCCTTATATGAGAAAATATTAAAATCCCCGGATAAACTGCTTTCTATTGCGGCGCATATTAATTTATCTGATCTTGAAAACAAAGAACAGGCAATAACATTACTTAAAACTGCTTTAAAAATGATGACAAACTTATCTGCTTCTGATCATAAAACTGAATACTATTTAAGTCTGGCACAAAGTGCTTTAGAACTTGACTCTCGACTCACATTAAATTGCTTAGAAGCTTTAGATCAAATCGATCTGAGCAATAACCTTCGCTATTTATCTCAAAAGTACGCCCTCAAGTCAAAACTTTACTACAAGCATCAAAAAGAATCGGACGCCTTAATTTTAATAGACAAAGCCATCTTTTATGCTCAGCAGGAAACTGATCTACTGATGCAGTGGGAGTGGATTAAAGGAAGAATTTTAACCAAAAGTAGTCCTGATAAAGCAATTTCTACTTATCGCCGAGCCATATCACATCTCAATAAAATCAAAAATGATATTCCTGTTCGCTATATAGACGGACGTTCTTCATTTAAAGAGTTATTATCCCCCTTATATTTAGAATTAACCGATCTGCTTCTAACCCGGGCAGACCATATTAGCCGAACAGCTAATGAAGAAAAGAACTCTCAGGCTCAATCTCTTTTAGCAGAAGCACAAAATACCATTGAATTGCTAAAAACATCTGAACTATTAGATTATTTTAAAAATTCCTGTGCAGTGATTCAATATCCTTTAATGGATCTGACTAAAAAGTCACCTCAGACAGCCATCGTTTACCCCATCGTTTTTGAGCATCACATGGATATTTTAGTCAGCATTAAAGGGCAGTTAAAACATTTTAGAGTCGCGGTAAAAAAAGCCGATTTATATAGAATGACAAAACGGGTACTACGCAAATTACGTCCAAAAAATGGCCTTATGAAAGCACTTGGCACCAGTGAAATAAAAAAACTCTATGCCTGGCTTATCCAGCCAATAAAAAAAGAACTGGACGAAAAACAGATAGATACTCTTATTTTTGTACCGGATGACACATTGAGAACTCTCCCGATTGCAATGCTTTGGGATGGTCAGCACTATTTGATTGAGAACTATGCCATAGCAACACTTCCCGGCTTGAGTTTACTTGATCCCAAGCCAATTCCCGCCGGTCAGTTTAAGATTAGTCTGGCTGGTGTTTCCCGGCCCGGAGAAGTGGTTAAACAATTGTATGCTTTTATGGATCTATCACTAATAGATTCCGATTTTATTCAATCAACACAAAAACGTCAGATAAATATTAATCAACTGGCTTTGCGGGAATTACCTTCAGCCATGAGAGGAATACAAATATCCACGCAGATCCCAGTCATTGAGGATAACAATCAACAGCTGAGGGCTTTACAGGACTCTTTAGCCTTGCCAGGTGTTATTGATGAACTTAATTCTCTCTCATCCATTATGCCTTCCAGCATTTTACTGGATGATGATTTTCAGTTAGTTCGATTCAAAGAGGAAATCAAGGGTGCACGTATTATACATATTGCATCACATGCCATTTTTTCTGGTGAACCGGAATCCAGTTATGTTATGGCTCATGATAAAATACTGGATATGAATGAGATTGACGGTCTGTTTAAGGCGGAATCATTTAATCAATACCCGGTTGAATTACTGACATTGAGTGCCTGTCAAACGGCAGAAGGTGATGACCGCTCACCATTAGGTCTTGCAGGGGTTGCATTAAAATCCGGCGCCAGAAGTGTGATGGGTTCATTATGGCCTATTTCTGATATGGCTGCAAAAACTCTTTTTCCCATATTTTATCGGCAGTTAGTTGATAAAAAGTTATCAAAAGCAAAATCTTTACAAAAAGCTCAAATCTCATTGATAAAAAATAAAGAAACAAGCCACCCGTTTTTCTGGGCACCTTTTGTTATGGTGGGTAATTGGTTATAACTTCCAAGGTTTAATGATCCTAACCCTG
>JAHXIV010000050.1:79207-145676 GCA_025655455.1 gamma proteobacterium symbiont of Taylorina sp. | reverse complement strand
TAACCCTGATAAACAAGGAACATAATAAGTCTCTTATATGAAAATATTTATTTCTTTGTATATTTGTATTAAATATTTTCATATAAAAGGACTAAATAACTACTTGGGATAATGACAATCTGTCTTATTCCCGGTAGCTACCAGCATATATTGATCCGTTTTTATGCTGTTTTGGCTAGTCTCATTTTCCAGGTTTAATAGCGGCAATAATATCACTTTATCCAGACTATTTCCCGGCAATGCACCGCGCCCGTCCAGAGTTAAAGAACTTGTTTTCTCACCTGCTTTTTGTCGGCACGGGCTATCAGAAATCTTTGCTAAAGATTTAAAACTACTATCAACAGACTGAATAATTGCAGTGACATTATCAATTGGAGAAGTGATAATAATTTCACCGGGAGATCCTTCCGGTGAAGCTGCCTGAATAATATTTCTGCCAGAATCTGCTACAAATTCAACAGGAAATCCGCCCCCCACTTCCAGACTATTATAAGCAGTAACAACTTGTTTTGTATCAATAAAAATAGCACCACCACGATTACTGACACCAAGAGTATTAGCCTGAATAAAACCATCTGACATAATTAATGAATCACTTTTAATGCTAATATCACCTGCATCACCATTAATAATCGGTGTACCTTCAAGCAAACGTCCAACAGAACTCGTCACCAGTCCGTTTTCTAACAAAATAGAGTTAGCATCGATAATAATTGCACCGGAATCTGAATTCACTGCTTCAGAACTGATTTGCGACAAAGAATTAAGTTCCAGATCATTCTTTATCTTAATCGAAATATTACCACCTGAAGCTGTTCCCTTGCTTTGAGCAGAAATATTGGACTGTCCGGATAAAGTCAGATCATTTGCATAAATATTGATCGAAGGTTTAGCTGTGATATCAGATACCTGTCCATCCTGACCGACAACAGAAATTAATGACTTATTATTCAGGCTGATTTTAGATGAGTTAATATCAATAGTACCTGCCTGACCACTAGTCCGTGATAAACTTGTGATGACAGATCCCCAACTTTCTAGATTGAGTTGATCAATATCTAATTGCAGATATCCGGCATCTCCCGACATACCTTCAGCAATATCATCCGGTGATAAATTCTGTGAAATACTTACAAGTCCGGTCAGCCAGGATCCTGAAAAAATTTCCCCGTCAATAGTCTTTTCCCATTGGAAATTCTGATGATCAATAGAAAGCTGGTTAGCACTCAGCTCAATAATGCCTGCATCTCCAATTGCTGAAGTACTGGTCGATATTTGTCCACCCTGATTGACCTGTATATCATCGGCATTAATACTAATTAAACCAGCATTTCCTGTAGCAGGAAGAACAATGGTCTTACGTATAATTTCACCATCTTCTATTATAATAATAGGTTCAGAATAATAAACTGAACTACTACTAAAAATGCCGGTTTTAATGGGCTCAGGCTCTTTTGTCTCATGACTATAGTAATCCCCTACATAACCACCACTATCAATATTAATTTGCTTTGCTGCAATTAAAACCTTACCTGCATCACCTTTAGCATAGGTTGAAGTACTAATTTTGGCGGCATTGATGATTTCAATTTGTTCTGATTGAAGTGTAATATTACCTGCATTTCCCAATGCCTGAGATATCACAATCTGACGCTCACCCTCTATATTTTTTAATTTAGCATCACTCAATGAGGAAGAGAAAATTTCAACACCTGCACCAGTCGCATTATTGTCATAACCATTAAGACTAATTTGTCTGGCAGCTATATTAATATCACCTGCCTGTCCGCTGCTGGTGGTTGAACTGGTAATATGCGATCTATCCTGCAAGATAAATTGATCTGCATTAATATTGATGTCCCCACTATCACCCGCCGATCCTATTTCAGTTTTCATACTAATATTACTTTTATTGCTCATTAGCATCATTTCATCAACATCAATATTGACATCAATCCCGTTTCCTTTTCCTATAGTATCAGCATCGAGTGAACTCTGATCCATTAGAAAGTTCTGCGCTTTGATTAATATTTGGTTAGAACCTGATGTATCTCCATTATTATCAGCAGTAAAATTTGAATCAGTAAGAATAATTGCTCCCCCCTGCAGAGCAATTGTCCCTGCGCCACTGCCACGCACATCAAACTCGGTGTTAGTTATTTGAATATCACCAGAATAGTGATTGATTGTATTGTGCATTAATTGGATTGGAACAGAATTTATTATCGCACCATTGGCCACCAGATAAATTTGTCCTTCATTGTTAGTCAGACGTGCACCCTGTTCTGCAGTCATATTATTGATATCCAGTTCAGAAGCGACCAGAGAAAGTTGGTTGCCAGATTTTATCGCTAATGTTGAGCCATCAATTATAATTTTGGCTTTTGAATTTGCAGCAAAACCAAAAGCTTCTGGACTGGCTGAAGAAAAAGAGCTGACTGTATTCAAATCAGCTGCAAACACTTCTCCATTTGAAAAAGAGAGATGATTAGAAGTTGAAGCATAAAAAGAAGCAGGCACATCAATACTGGCATTGTTGCCAAAAACAATGCCTGATGAATTAATAAAATAAAAACCCTGATAGCCAATTTGAGAAGAAATTAAGCCATTGATGGTAGATACATCTCCACCCGTCACCCGGCTAATGACATTTTTAATTGAGTTGCTTCCTGTAAATACTGCAGACTCATTACTTTTCAGGTTAAAAGACTGAAAGCTATGGTAAAGGTTATCTCCCGCTCTTGTGCCCAATTGTTCGCTAATTGAATAATCAGGTCCTTGAATGTTTAATTTTGCACCAGTACTGCCATCAGTTATTATTTCTGCATACAGCACACCACAGGATAAAATAAAAGTAATAGCAAAAAGCAGAATTTTATTGAAAGTAAGGTTATATAAGAAAGACATAATTTGGCCGCCAAAAAATTATTTCGTGAACATTCCTGAGCATTTCCATCATACTATAAAGCTCTCATATAACATAAATATTTCAATTTAAAATAAAGTATTTCCTGTAGTGTGAACCAGTGCTCATCATAACACATTGATTAATAGCTAAATTTAAACTAAAATTACCCTATGTCATATAAAACTATTATTATCTTTTTTTTACTATTTGCATATCAACCTGTATTTGCTGATATTTCTCCAGACTATCAAAAGCGAATTATCGGGGGAAGCATTGTTAATTTCAGTACCAATAGTACATCTGATATCAATGAGTGGTCATGGGTAGTGGCCTTAATTGATCAAAATAATAACCACTTTTGCGGTGCTTCATTAATTGACTCACAATGGTTAATGACAGCAGCACACTGCCTTTATGATTATAGTGGCCAAAATGCCAGTAATCTGAAAATTACAGCATTATTCAAACAGTCCGATCTCTTAAAGACAGATGAAGATACCATCACGCGTGAGGTAATCAGTACGATCATACATCCTGATTACTCTTATTCAAGTGATAATAATGACATCGCTCTATTACAACTGGATTCTCCCATTGTTGATATTCCACCTGTCAGTGTGCCCGGACAATATTTTAATGCGCCAATCCGATCATCATGGGAACCGGCAACTGTTTTAGGTTGGGGTACTACTCAACGTTATCAAAACACTCTGTTAAGGCAGGCACAGCTGCCCATTGCTGATTTTCAGGATTGCTCTGATAATTACAAAGAATATGGAATTGATATCACTCTCAATATGATTTGTGCCGGATTTGAACAGGGCGGTATCGATGCCTGTACCGGTGACAGCGGAGGGCCGCTTGTCATTCACCATGAAGGTGGAGCAGGCTGGAAACAGATAGGGATTGTCAGTTTTGGTATTGGCTGTGCTGAAGCAGATTTTTTTGGCGTTTACACTCGGGTCTCACGTTATAATAACTTTATTCAATCCCATGTGTGCAAAGACAGTTCTTCAGCCCCCAGACTTTCTGTTCAGAAAAATATTACTAAGCAACAACTCACCTTAACTATTGAAACAGCTTCTAATAAAAAAATAGACGATGTTACTGGCTATAGAATCTATTATGCTCCCTATCCCGACGCAACCCCGCTGCTTCACTATGATTTTGTTGATTCTAATAGTGTTACGCTGGGACCTGTCCCGAAAGATGTTAAGTTTTATATGATAGCACAATCACTACAAAATAATTGCAGCAGTAATTTTAGCAACCTGATCACCACCCCCGCTTTTTAGGACTTTAGGTTGTTATTTCCGTAAATAAGTCATTATCCTAGTAATTATGTCTTAAAAAGACAAAAGATTGGCGCATATAGACAAGCAGCATACCCTCGTTTTGCGTATCATTACTACATGAAGTTAAAAGTAATGGAGGGAAAACAAAATGCAGAGTGCTCGTAGTTTCGCAACAAAAACTCATCAAACTTATTTAAATGTCATAAATTTAGTTAAAGCAAAAAAACTGAAAGGGTTCAAAAATGATGATGGAGTATGGTTTGTAGAAGATAAATCTCACTATGATGACGAAAATGATTGCTTTCTATTACACCATTATCTCAGACAGAGACACCAGCTAAGGGTTTATTAGACAGGCTCCTGTTCACCATACAGACCTGAACGGAGTCATATGACATAAAGCATTGGCTCTGCTCTTATTTGCTGGTGGCCCCTATTTGCTGATGGCTCCTATTTGCTGACATGATCCTATTTGACATCCTGCTCAGAGCCAATTCTTAATCTTGGTCTGTTTTTATATTTTGGAGTTACTCTTGGTGCAGAATACCTGTTATCATTATTTGAATTTGAAGGTTGCTGCTTAAGTTCTTCCTGTCTGGATTTTTTTTGTTTCTCAAGACGTTCCTCTTCCAGTTCTTTCTCCTTTGCCAGTCTCTTATCCAGCTTCTCATCCTTTGCCATTATCTCATCCAGTTTTTCTTTGCTCTGAATTTCCTGCTCCGGTGTCATTTTTTGAATTTGAATGTGTTTTTCAGGTTTTTTATTAGCTTTCATCTTATCCGTAAACTCAGTCACCCCTTCCTTGTTTTGATATTCATAAACATCCTGTACAGAAAACACCGGCATCGAGCTTAATGAAGCAAGCGATAATACAATTAATTTCAGTAGCTGATTATTTTTATTCATTTTTATGTCCTGATTAATTCACTAAAGGAGTATTAAACTTAAATCTAAAACCTCTAAAATCAATGGATAAGAATCCTGTTAAGTTAATTTATATAATTTATCATAGCGTTATTATGCTTATTTAGAAAGAAATATCAGGCTTTTAAATAGATATTTACAAAATCAAAGCTTATACTCTAAGTAACTTAAATTTTTCCATCATCATTGTGTAAAAATTTATATTATTACAATGGTGGTGGCCAAATTCAAGCTTGGCTGATGGCTCTAAATCTATCTTATTTTATTGGAGTTAATTATGAAACAAATTGTTCATCCAGTTGTTTTATTTATATTAATCATATTAGCACCGGTTCAGTCATATTCAAATCCCCCTCCGGCTTATGAGGGAAGAAGACTTTATGTTTCTTATTGTCAATTATGTCATGGCACAGAAGGTAAAGGTGATGGTGCTTTAGCAAAAGCCATGGATATTCACCCGGCAAACTTAACCACAACTGTACGTTCCAGAAGCGACACTATTTTAACAAAAATTATTACTGGTAAAGGCCGACAAACTATTACTGGTCGTGACCGTCACAACCTGCTCAGCGATGCAATGCCGGAGTGGAAGGATATATTTACTGAGGAACAAATAAAAGCTTTAATTGCCTATTTACGCTTTCTCGGCAGTGCAAAGTATGAACTGATGGGCGATCCGAAAGTAGGTTTTAATCTTTACCAGCAATACTGTCAGGTTTGTCATGGTATAGAAGGTGATGGAGATGGTGTTATGACGCAATTAATGGGTATAATGCCAATGGATCATACTAACCCGAATGAAACCAATAAACTTAACAATCAGGAACTAGCCAATAGCATCCTGGACGGTAAGGGTAGGTTTATGCCCGCATGGCGCAATATTCTAAGTCAAAGTGACGTAGATGCCTTAATCAGCTACATTCGCCTGCTTTCACACTAGTTTTATTCTTCAACTACCCTGTTGTGTAGACAGACAGGTGCTGAGTGAGTAAAAAATATAATATACAGTCGTTCATTAAGGAAAAAACTCATGCATAATTTTAATTTTCTAGTCATTGGATCAGGCCCTGCAGGCCAGAAAGCAGCTATTCAGGCAGCTAAACTGGGGAAAAAAGTCGCCATTGTTGATCGCCGCACTGATATCGGCGGTGTTTGTCTGCATACTGGTACAGTGCCCAGTAAAACAATGCGTGAGGCCGTCCTCTACCTTAGCGGCTACAGCCAGAGAGGCTTTTATGGGCAGGGATATCGCCTGAAGGATGATCTGACCATGGCTGATCTTAAACAACGACTCAACACCACAATACAACGTGAAGAGGAGGTTATCTTACATCAGTTAAATCGTAACGGAATTCAACTTTTTAATGGCACAGCAACGTTTACAGATGAAAAACACGTTCAGGTAAAAGATGACAAGGGGAAGGTGATTGAAATTCAGGCTGATAGTTTCTTGATTGCAACCGGCACTTATCCGGTTCATCCTGAAAGTTATCCATTTGACTGCGGCAAGGTTATCGACAGTGATAATATACTGGATCTGGAAGAGCTGCCACGTTCTATGACGGTTATTGGTGCCGGTGTTATCGGTGTTGAATATGCCTCTATCTTTAGTGCACTTGATGTTGAGGTTAATCTTATAGATGGTCGTGATAGTCTTCTTGGTTTTATGGACAAAGAACTGACTGATGAACTGATTCATCAATTTCGTGATCAAGGAATGATTGTCCGTCTCGGAGAACAGGTAGAAACTATCACCTATCAGGAAGATTGTTCAGTTCTCACTGTGCTTAAAAGCGGTAAGCAATTACATTCAGATGTGGTTTTAGTGGCAGCAGGACGTTCCGGCAACACTCAAAGCCTGAATCTTGAAGCTGCAGGCGTTGAGCTTAATAGCCGTCATCTTATTCAGGTTAATGAGAATTATCAGTCAAGTCAGCCGCATATTTATGCAGCGGGGGATATTATTGGCTTTCCCAGTCTTGCCTCTACAGCCATGGAACAGGGACGTCAGGTTGCCTGTCATGCCTTTGGTCAGAATATTAATAATAAACTGGAAAACTTCCCCTTTGGAATATTTGCCGTTCCTGAAATGAGTATGGTGGGTCTAACCGAACAGGAACTGACTAAAAAGAATATCCCCTATGAAGTTGGCATCGCGCGACTTCGTGAAACAGCTCGAGGTCAGATTATGGGACTGGAACACGGAATATTGAAACTTATTTTTAGTCTGGAAAAACATGAACTGCTGGGCGTTCATATCATTGGAGAGGGAGCAACCGAACTCATTCATATAGGCCAGGCAGCCCTGGTACTTAATGGAGGACTTGACTATTTCCTTGAGAATGTATTCAATTATCCAACTTTAGCCGAAGCCTATAAAATTGCCGCTCTTGATGCCTGGAATCGCTTAAATTGATTGTTTATCAAAGATAAATTATGAATATAAATCAGGATACTAATACCCTCCCTTCAACAAAACAATTGACTGATTGCATACATATGCTGGCAATCAGTTTAGCTCAGCACAGAGAAAAAAATGCCGAGGTACCATTAATGGATGCTCTATCCATTGTGATGGGTGATGGCAATGAAAGCGATAATAAACATCTTATTCAGGATGGTAATCGTATCTATAAAGAGGCTTTAGCACTAGTTAAAATCTACATGGCTGCAGTAAAAAGTTCCGCTGTATTGGAAGAAAAAAGAACCCAGCCTCGTCTCAAGGTATCATCACTCATTAAAATCACTTCACCCTCCATTGCTAAGGAATGGCAGGGCAGCTTAACCAATATTTCCTGGGGCGGCGTGCGTATACGAACCAAAGAACCACTGGGTAATGATGGGGAGGTTCTGGATTTATCACTGCCTTATCATGATGGCGGTGATATTGATATCAAGGCGACTATTATACGTTCCTGGGAATATGGCGGAATGTACAATACTTCTGTGCGCTTTTCTATACTACACCCGAAAGATGAATCCAGGCTGGATAACCTGCTGGAACTATTACTCAATTCAACACATGATACACATCGCAAGCATACCCGTTTTGCTCATCGTATTGATGTTACATTCTGGGATATTGATGAGCTGAAGTCCACTCTGGAAGACATTTCTAAGGGCGGTATGATGATTACTATGCCGGATCCGATAGATCTCAATGAATCCATTCAAATCCAACTGGAAGGGACTGATGAAAGCTATAGTCTTAACCTTCGGGCACACGCCATACGTCAGGAACTGGTAGAGGTATCCGGTATCAGCATGTTCCAGATGGCTTTAGAGTTTGAACATCCTACCGAAGAACTGCATTCTATGGTGAGTACACTGATGCATAATATTATGAAAAAGGGAGAACCCTGGAAAGGAAAAACAAAACATTTTTAGGGATTCTTAAAACAAATTTTTTAAGTTTCAAGTAAATGACCACCACTCAATAGCAAAACCTTGTCCATTTTAGATGCCAGGTGCTCATCATGGGTGACCAGAACCAAGCTGGTATCCATTTCTTTATTGAGTTTTATCAGTAAATCATAAATCTGTTGTGAATTAGTATTATCCAGATTACCTGTTGGTTCATCTGCCAGCAGGCATTTTGGTTCTGTCACTAAGGCTCGTGCAATGGCTGCACGCTGCCTTTCCCCTCCTGACAATTCACCCGGCTTATGTTTCATTCTATTTTCTAAACCTACCTGTGCTAATAAATCAGCTGCCTTAGCCTTTGCTATGCTCGTATTATCACCACGAATTAACAAGGGCATAGCCACATTTTCCAGAGCAGTAAATTCCGGCAGCAGATGATGAAACTGATACACAAAGCCCAGTGTTTTATTCCTCAGCATACCCAGTTTTTTTGCATTCAACCGGCTGATATCCAGACCATCAAGCAGTACCTGTCCTGATTTAATTTTATCCAGCCCGCCCATCATATACAATAGGGTACTTTTTCCTGAACCTGAAGCTCCTACTATGGCCAGACATTCTCCTGTATAAATTTTCAGATCGACATTCTGAAACACCTCAACCTGATTTTCTCCTTCATCAAAGCATTGTGTCAGATCCCGACATTCAATAATTATCTGATTACTCATAACGCAATGCCTCTGCCGGCTGAATCCGCGAAGCACGCCAGGCAGGGTAGATAGTTGCCAGCACTGTTAAGCTAAACGAAATCGTAGCCGTCACCATCACATCAGACCATTTCATTTCAGAAGGTAAATCACTGATCAAATAAATATCCGGTGCCAAGAATTTAAAGCCTAAAACACTTTCCAGGGCAGGTACAATGGTTTCAATATTTTGCGCCGTCAATATACCACTGACAACGCCTAATAAAGTTCCAACCACACCAATCAGCATGCCCTGAGCAATAAAAATACGCATCACCATCGCAGGACTGGCTCCTAAAGTTCTCAAAATAGCAATATCCGCCTGCTTATCATTGACAACAATCACCAGTGTAGAAACAATATTAAAAGCAGCCACGGCAATAATCAGAGATAAAATCAGCAGCATCATAGTTTTTTCAATATTGATGGCGCGAAATAAATTAGCATGATGCTGTGTCCAGTCAATTACCCGATGAAAACCACTGATCTTTGTTTCAATCTCCCGACTAATTTTCGGCGCATTATATAAATCATCCAGTTTCAGACGAATACCAGTCACCAGTCCCTTCATTTTAAACAGGGTCTGTGCATCACGCAGATGAATCAATGCCATATTGGCATCATATTGATTGTGTCCCATTTCAAAGATACCCACAACCGTAAAACGCTTCAGGCGCGGCATTATCCCTGCCGGAGTAATATTGGCTGAAGGAGTGACCATAATGACTTTACTACCCACCGATGCACCGATAGAACGTGCCAGATAACGTCCCAGAATAATGCTGTACTTCTTATCATTCAAGGCATCATAGCTGCCCCGATACATATTTTCAGAGACATCAGAAACATTCTTTTCTATCTGCGGATCCACACCTCTGATTAATGCACCATGTACATTAGAGCCATTGCTCAACATTCCTTCTCTGAGAATATAGGGTGCTGAGCCAATCACATGAGGCTGTTGTTTAATAATTTGATTCATTGACTGCCACTGATCCAGGGAACCATTCATACCACTAATAGTGGCATGAGCAGCCATACCCAGAATACGTTCACGAATTTCAGCCTGAAAACCATTCATCACAGAGAGCACGGTAATTAAGGCCCAGACTCCAATAGCAATGCCTATAAAGGAACTCAGGGTAATAAAAGAGACAAACTGATTACGGCGTTTGGCTCGGGTGTAGCGGAAGCCGATAAAGAGTGACAGAGGTCTGAACATAGGTGTTTGTATACTCTTGAGTAACATAAAATGAAGTTGATTCTACTACAAACCTCCAGAGCCGTCAGCAAATAAAATTTTCCGCTGTCGCTTTGCAAACATATCCAAATTGCAAATAAGACAGGGGTAAAATTTTATGCCTGATTAAGAGATAACATCTACAAAACTTATACCTGATTTTTCCGCTGTACCACTAATAAGACTAAAATGATGAGCAATACAATACCCAGATTTGATAATAATGGAATATTTTCAGCTAAAATAAAGTTAATATCCCATTTATCAGCTGCAATGGCAAACTGGGACAAAGTCCAGATACTTCTTTGTACACTTACTGTTTGAGCAACTGCAATAACAATATTATTGTGGACATCACCATGAGTACCGGATAAAACTTCTGTGAAACTACAGCTATAATTATTACCTACTGTTATTACCCCACCCGTGACGCAACTGCCTTTACCATTGAGTGAGCCAAATTGATTGTCATAGAGTATATTAAGAGTCACATTTAAAGGACCTGTATTGATAACAGTGATGCTATAAGTTACCGATGCTGAACCAATGATTAGTGATGTAGTGGCCAGCTTAGTCACATTGATTGAAGGTGTTATGACAGGAGGTGGAAAGTTATAACCAAAATTAATAGTCTGCTTTATATTATTATTAATAATAATATCATTACTGGGGTTCATACCAATACTATCAGCACCTGTGGTTAAATCCATACCATTTAAAAGCTGTGCTTCATCTGTCACATGAATACGATAAGTGCCATTTACAACGACAAAATCGTACTGACCACCAGATGCTGTTGTGGTTGATTGCAACACTGTACCGATATTATCGGTCAAATCAATAGTGACCCCATCAATACCCTCTTCATCAGCATCTTTAATCCCATCATCATTAAGATCATTCCAGATTAAATGACCAATAGCTCCTACAGCAATCACCAGCACATGGGCACTATCAGATGCTTGTATATCATTAACACTATCATTGACAGTAGCTGTAACTGTATTATTGTGAATACCAACTCCCCCAAGAGTGATAGTTTCAGTAAAACTACATAGATAACTTGATCCAGCAGCTATAATACCTCCAGCAACACAGTTTCCATTTCCATTAAGATCGCCAAATACATTATCTTCAAGAACATTTAGAGTGACCGGGATCCTTCCTGTATTATTAATGCTAATACTATAAGTCACGTTGCTATTATTATAAATAATATTTTGATTTGCTGTTTTAGTGACTTCAATTTCTGCTTTTGCATAACCAAAATTAGCATTGGTATCATTTTCTCCTATAGCCAGTGCCGGATTATTATAAGGATTCACTCCAGAGACAAGAACATAATCATCTAAAATTTTTAAAGGATCATTTAATGTGACTATATAATTACCTGCGGCCAGATTAGAAAAGGAATAAACACCGCCATTATTCGTGGTTGTTACAGCATTTGTTGTGCCTGAAAGCATCAGTGTAATATCATCGAAAACCGGCTCACCTGCATCATAAACACCATTGATATTCACATCATTCCATACTGAATGGCCAATAGAGCTGTTAGCAGGGTCATTAAAGATTACCCTGGCACTATCACTGGCAAAATGTGTATTTTTTCCCCGATCCCAAGCCAGAGCTGTCACGCTATTATGATGTTCATCTCCTGTATTTCCACTGATTGTTTTAGTAAACTGGCAGGTGTAACTCTCTTTTGATGACAATGTTGGGGGGATGGATAAATCACATTCACTTGAGGATAAAATACCAAATTGAGTGTCCACCAGATTAGTAAGAACGACATCTATTGCTCCCACATTAGTGACAATGACTTTAAATACAACATACGCAGAAGGAGCATCCACCACTGTTGGACTTGCCGTTTTATTAACCGTTATTTTTGCCTGTGAAAAACCAAAATCAGCCAGTAAATAATGTTCATCATTTGCCAGAGAAATAACATGAGGAATAATACCACCCGTATGCACCATATCTCTTAGCGGTGCTGTATTTGTACGTGGTGTCACAAGATAATTTCCTGCGACCAGGCCAAGAAACATATAATGCCCATCAGGGTCTGTCGTGAGTTGAGTTTGGGTGTTGGTATCCTGATTAATCAGAATGACAACAACATTACTGATACCTGGCTCATTATCATCATGAATACCGTTAGCATTCAGATCATTATAGACAAGATCACCAATAGAAGTTGTAGTACCTGCAACAAATATGACCGTCGCATCATCACTATCATTAACGGAAGCTGCAGCACTATTTTCAGCAGTGGCTGTTATGCTATTGGTATGTGTATTGCCAGCTGCCTGTCCTGTCAGAGTGATTGGAAAACTACAATGATAACTATTATCTGCTTTAATTGTTTGCGGTACAGAACAATTACCCAGACCATTCACATCATTAAATATATCATCATCCAGTTCAATCAATGTCACTGTTTCTGTTCCTGTATTGGTAATAGTTAAAGAATAAATCACATTACCATCAATATTAGCAACCAGCTCATCAGGAGAGACACTTTTTTCTATGCTGATTTGTGGGGCAGGTAGCGGAGGAACAACAGGGATATCAAGATTACCAATCGCGGCTTTACAACTGGAAGAAGTTGGTGGAAAAAAATTACTCGGTACCGAGGGATCAGCACAAAAATAACTCTGATTTTTTTGCCAGGTTAAGGCATAGTCAATATCTAAATTACCATCATTATCCACATCCTGACAAAGCACATCATTTAAAACCATATTTTTAAAAATTTCACCATCAATTTGGCCGGCATCACCACAGGCATCTCCATCCAGATTACGATAAGGACCACTGCCGCTATCCCCATCAAAATTTCTACCAACTTCAAGCGGTGCCAAAGAGGTAAAAGTACAACTATCTCCCTCTATCACCGGCTCATCATTATTAGCGATAAAAAAACCAATATCATATCTACGACTGGCGGTTGGCGTGACACCAACACGAATAGTAATACCTCCTGGAATAATTTCTCCTTCAGTACAATCTGCAGGACCTGCAACCACCGCGCTGGTCAGAGTAAAATCTTTGGCCGTACAAATATTACCACTTCCCAGATCAGGCAGACATTCAGCAGCATTCACTGTATTGAAAGACAGCAGGGAAATAAAAAACAATTGTAAAATACGATTAAATAAAGTGATCATGATTTAAATTTTCTTACCTTTTTATTTATTATCCACTACTTCATAAATATTATTTAACTAAAATAAGCCAGCAAAGACTATATTAACACCACATTAATTAAATCAACAAAAAAAGCACAGACCAGAGGGACTATGACAAAGGCCAGGTGTGAAGAGCCATAACGCTGAGTCACTGCAGTCATATTAGCCGTAGCAGTATGCCTGGCTTTCCAGTCAAGCCAGTTAAATTTCCTGGCAGCCTGTGGTGAAATAAAAGTAATCCTCCGACAACCGGCTAAGGAATAGTAAAATCGCGCAATATGGCGTAGTGCAGATTAAGTCCTTTGCCGATAAATAAAACAATAATGGCCAAAGTCACGGTAAAAAACGACTGGAATGCCAATGTATTATCTATAAATTCCATAATAAAATCGCTGTCCTATTAATTATTAACACTGCTATCTTTATGACAAACAGCCTGATTATAGCATTTTAATAAACTTCACATAAGCCTGCAGCAAGGCATATTCTTTGCTCATTGCACGCTCCAGATCAGTGTTGTTATCAATAAAAAATGGCTCAATCAGAATACACGGTGCTTTAGTATATTTGAGTAAATAACCGCCCTTACCTTCATCATCAATGGCTTTGCTTCCTCTATCCGGTAGTTTTAAAACATTGACGATGCTATCCATCATGAGATCCGCAAATTTTTTTCCTTTCTTTGAGCTATGATAATAAAGAACTTCCGAACCACTGATTTTTTTATTATAAGCATTACAATGAAAGCTGATCACCAGATCAGAATTAAGTGCATTGATTTTTTTAGGGAGTTTCCTATAAGATTTTCGATAGATAACTTTACATTGAATCCGTTTAGAATTTTCTAATTTCTCAGCAATGCTTTGCACGATATGCTCATTGTATTTATATTCACATAGCCCTGATTCATTACAGGCACCCGGTGAACTTTCTTTATGGCCAATCACTAAACAAACTTTCATGTTTCTCACAAGGATAATTGCTGGTTGTTGATTATATCATGGGGCTGAGAAGAAACTTCAGAGAAGAAAAACAAGGTAAAATTTTATGTTAAACTAATCATCATTCTTATTATAAACCTATTATACTCAGGTACTTTCCATCATGAAAATTATCGTCAGCAGCATTATATTAATCACTACACTCATAACAGGATGTACCTACTATCAAGCCTCACCAGGAGCTTACTATACAACTGTTCCTCAAAATAAATTTGACCAGTCCTGGTCTGCAGTGACAGGCGCACTCTCTGATCAGGGCGTACATATTACCACTCAAGATCGGACAGCAGGTATTATACAGGGAAGGAAAAATGCTACAGAAGTCACAGCAAGTGTCCGCTCTCAGGCTGATGGTAGTGTACGTATTCAATTTGACACATCAGGTTCCACTCAACACGATTCCACACTGATTGAACGTATCAATAATTCTTATAATCGACGAATGGGACGTTAGATTAGGGCGAAATAGTTACCAGGAATTAATATTTGGTCGCCGCCAATTCATTCCAACGACTGGTATATAAACCGGCATGACCACTAAGTTCTTCAATATTTATTGCTTATTGATAAATATCAACATTGACTGTAAATCTTCCTGCCAGTCAGCATTTGAAATGTTAAAGTTCTGCTGCAGCTTATTTCCATCCAGTTTTGAATTAGCTGGTCGTTTCACCGGGGTAGGAAAATCTGATGACGGAATGGCATTAAGTTTCATTGGCTTATCGATCATTCCCAGAGCTTGTGCCTGCTTAAAAATTTCCCGGGCAAATTCAAACCAGCTGACTCCCGGATCACTTTGCAGATTGTAGAGTCCCCAGGCAAAATCAGGCTGATTAAATTGCTTTGTCTCAATAATATCCAGTAATACTTTTGCAATGGCTTGCGCAGAAGTAGGCGCACCAAATTGATCATCAACGATACTGAGTTCATCTCGTTGTTCTGCAAGCCTTAACATGGTTTTAACAAAATTATTCCCATGTACACCAAACACCCAGCTGACACGAAGAATAATATGTTTATGCCAGATTTGAGCAATATATTCATCACCTTCTAATTTGGATGCACCATAAACGCCTATAGGATTTGGAGTGTCATTTTCATTATAGGGCGATTTTTTTTCCCCGTCATAAATATAGTCAGTAGAGATATGCAGTAAGGGAATATTATTTTCTTTACAGATCTGAGCCAGATTTTTACTGCCCAGAGAATTAACAGCATAAGCCAGCTGCTGATCTGTTTCTGCTTTATCAACTGCTGTGTAGGCTGCAGCATTAATAATCACATGCGGATTGACATGTTGAACTGCGACTTTTAACTGATCAAGGTCAGAAATATCCAGTTCTTTTGATCCATAATCAAAAACCTGATGATCAGCCTGATTGACCAGTTCTGTGCCGACCTGGCCTCTGGCTCCAGTAATTAATATTTTCATAAGTTTCTGGTTCTTCAAATTAAGGCATACAAATCATTATTATAATTAAATAAATCATTGCTTTCTTTTAACAGCGGTTGCAACTTATCTTTTTCAGATAATTGTATCTGTTCTTTATTAATCTGCCAGTCAATAGCCAAGTCCGCATCATCAAATTTAATCCCTCTGTCACATTCCGGAGAATAATAATTGTCCACTTTATAAGCAAACAAAGCGGTTTCTGACAAGACAACAAAGCCATGGGCGAAACCTCGGGGAATAAATAATTGCTGTTTATTCTCAGCCGATAATTCTACACTCACATACTGACCAAATGTAGCCGAGCCCTGACGTATATCAACAGCCATATCCAGTACTTTACCTTCAATCACACGTACCAGTTTGCTCTGGGCATAAGGTGGTAATTGATAATGCAATCCCCTTAACACACCATAGTCAGAGCGTGATTCATTATCTTGTATAAAATTAGTTTTTATACCTGACTGCTGAGCAAAGAGATCACTGCGAAATGTTTCAACAAAGTAACCGCGATCATCACCAAACACCTTTGGCTTGATAATAATCACATCCGGGATTGCTGTTTTTATAAATTCCATGGCCTTAGATAATGTCCTCTTTTGCTCTGCGTAATAGATATTGCCCATATTGATTTTTTTTCAGGGGTTGGGCTAATTCAATTAATTGTTCTTTAGTGATATATCCCATCTCAAAAGCAATTTCTTCAATACAGGCGACTTTTAAACCCTGACGATTTTCTATTGTCTGAATGTAGTTAGAAGCTTCCATCAGACTTTCATGGGTACCCGTATCAAGCCAGGCAAAGCCACGTCCCATAATTTCAACTTTAAGGTTTTTCTGTTCCAAATAAGTCCGATTGACCGAAGTAATCTCTAACTCGCCCCGCTGCGATGGTTTAACGGATTTCGCCACCTGCACCACATTGTTCGGGTAGAAATATAAGCCCACCACCGCATGATTGCTTCTGGGATGCTCCGGTTTTTCTTCTATACTCAGGACATTGCCCATACTGTCAAACTCAGCCACACCATAACGCTCAGGATCACGTACATAATAACCAAATACAGTGGCTTTGGACTGTTTAGTCACATTTTCAACTGAATGTCTAAGCATTCGTTTAAAACCATGTCCGTAAAAAATATTATCACCTAGAACCAGACACACATCATCACTGCCAATAAAATCTTCACCAAGAATAAAGGCCTGAGCCAGACCATCCGGTGAGGGCTGAACTTTATAGTTGAATTGCATACCTATATCAGAACCATCTCCCAGCAAGCTCTCAAACTGTGGTAAATCATGTGGTGTTGAAATGATTAGTACCTCTGTGATACCAGCCAGCATTAAGACAGACAGGGGGTAATACACCATAGGCTTATCATAAATGGGGGTCAGTTGTTTACTAATACCCTTAGTAATAGGATATAAGCGAGTCCCTGAACCACCGGCCAGGATGATACCTTTCATTTATCATCTCCATTTTCTTCAGCGCTGCCCAAGCGTTCTCGTTGATAGCTGCCATCCTGAACATGTTGACACCATTCACTATTATCCAGATACCAATGAATTGTTTTTTCTATCCCGGATGCAAAAGTTTCTTGCGGCAACCAGCCCAGATCTCTGGCAATTTTATCGGCATCAATGGCGTAACGCACATCATGACCGGGTCGATCAGAGACATAAGTCATCAGATTTTCATGGGGTTTATAAGGTGAATCGGGCACAAGCCTGTCAAGTAGGGAACAAATGGTTTTTACCACTTCAATATTAGTCTTTTCATTATGTCCACCAATATTATAAGTGTCCCCATTTTTACCTCTATCCAGAACCAGTCTTAAGGCTCTGGCATGATCATCCACATGCAGCCAGTCTCTGATCTGCTGACCATTGCCATAAATTGGCAAAGGCTTTCCTTCCAGTGCATTGAGCGTCACCAAGGGAATTAATTTTTCAGGAAATTGATGACTGCCGTAATTATTGGAGCAATTGGTAATAACAATAGGGAATCCATAGGTACGATGCCAGGCTCGCACCAGATGATCGGAAGATGCTTTACTGGCAGAATAAGGAGAGCTGGGATCATAGGCCGTTGTTTCGGTAAAGAAACCGGTATCATCCAGATCACCATAAACTTCGTCAGTAGAAACATGATGAAATCGAAAGCTGGATTTTTTGTCATCATCCAGTTGATTCCAATAGGCACGAGCCACTTCAAGCAGATTACAGGTACCGACTATATTAGTCTGAATAAAGTCTGCCGGGCCGTCAATAGAACGATCAACATGAGATTCAGCCGCCAGATGCATAATGGCACCTGGCTGGTAACGCTTAAAGACCGATTCCATTTTATCTTTATCACAGATATCAACCTGTTCAAAATGATAGCGGGGAGCTTTTTCAATTTCGGCCAATGATTCCAGATTGCCCGCATAAGTCAAAGCATCCACATTGATAATCGTATGATCTGTATCATTAATATATTGACGAATAACTGCTGAACCGATAAATCCCGCACCACCAGTGACAATAATATTCAAATATTTCTCCATACAATAAATTTAAAATTTCATAAATATTTTAGGACTGACCAATTCTACCTTATACTTTTAAAAACTACCCCACCTAACCTCCCTCCTAAAAAAGACCAGGGAGAGGGCTAAATAAAGCGTAAAGATAAATAGCTCTATTTACTCAGTCCCAATATTTTATTTAAGTATTTTACTATTAATATGGGTTTGATACGAATAGTTTTGCAAATTCAGTGTTTTTTGGTTTTGATCTTTCAATAGAGATTTCATTTGTTGAGATGAGATTTCTTCAACTATATAAGAACCGTCAGGTAAATATAGACCATCCGCGCTATAAAAATAATGATATTCTCTTAAATTCATATGATTTCCTTAATCTTGATAGATACTGATTAAGGATTTTATACGAATGGGGAAAAAATACTGTCAGCATTAATGGTAATATTTTGTAGGAATTAATTGATACCTTGAATACACATGGAACAGAGTCTAATTAAAAGAAAGTAATATCAGCATTGGTATCTGCGCTTTTCGCTTCAGTGAGATATTGTTTCTCCCGTTCTTCAATTGTATTATTATTAACCCGGGTGATTCGATTAAGAAAGACATCGCCAGTTGAGGGAATATAATAAACTTTACGAGCCTGTGTACCAGCAGTATCATTACTGACAAGCCTGATTTTTTCTGTTTTAAGATAGTCTTTTACAAATTCGATATTCTGTTGACCCACGTTGGAAAGTGTTGCTTTAAACATTCTTGCCCCACCAAATATTTTGGCTTCAAAATTTTCTCTGCGTCCCCCCATACTGATAATATTATTTATCAGCTGCTCCATAGCCAGATCACCATAACGTGTGGCATCGGAATCATAAGTATTTAATTGATGAGCATTACCATTATTCAGTTTTTTATCTGCAGGCAAGAGAAAATGATTCATACCGCCAATACCATTTTTAATATCTCGAATACAGGCTGCAATACAGGAGCCTAATACGGTGACCAGCATTTCCTCACCATTGACCACATCAAAATCACCCGGTAAAAGTTTTATAGTATGACGTTTAAAACGATGATCCCAATAAAGCTCTTCATCTTTTATATTGACATCAGAGATTCTTGCCATTCAGAAGTCCTTAGCCCAATAACTTACCCAATACACCTATCAGCTGATCAGGTTTAAATGGTTTAACAATCCAAACTTTTGCTCCGGCAGCCTGACCCTGTTTTTTCATTGCATCTGAAGATTCAGTAGTCAGCATAATAATTGGAGCAAACTTGTTATTGGGATTTTGTTTAATAGCCTTGATAAATTCAATACCATTCATATTAGGCATATTCAGATCACTGATTATCGCTGCATAACGTTCGCTCAGTTTACTCACACCATCCTGCCCATCAACCGCAGTATCGACTTCATAACCTGCATTTTTTAATGCTATGCCCACGACCTGGCGCATAGACGCGGAGTCATCAACAAAGAGTACTTTTTTACCCATATTTATTTCCTGCTTTTAATTTCTAAAAAAATGTAATTTCTTCATCATCTTCACTGGAACTGCTTTTTTCAGCAATAACATTTTCACCAGCAACACTGGCAGCTGCAGCAGCAACTGTTGTCTTCCCCGTTGCCTTTTCATAAGCCTTACGTTCACTTTCCATAGTATAGCGCTTTGCTATGTTTTCCTCTAGCTTTCTGGATTCTTCTATATTATTTGCATCAATTAATAGTTCCAGTTCATGAATATCACTGGTAATTTTAGATAAATCTTCCTGCACATGTTCCAGTATTTGTCGTGTTGTGTCCTGAAACTGCAAAGAAATCATCACCTCAGAAACAGAAGTCTGGACAGATTTTGTATCTGTTACCAAGCCCTGCATGGACTGGCTAAGGATATCAATATCATCATCCAGTTCACCCGTAACATCATCCATCTGATCTTTAAATTTCTCAAGCATTCCTTTCTGATTATAGATAAACTGGTTAATATTCTTATCATATTGATTCATCGCTTCAGAAAAAGCATCCAGGCTGGTACGAATTTCATCACCTGTTTCTGTTGACTGCATGGAAAGATTGCGCACCTCATCAGCCACCACAGCAAAACCACGACCATGCTCACCGGCGCGGGCTGCTTCAATAGCTGCATTCAAAGCCAATAAATTGGTGGTACCGGCTATATCCTGAATCCGATCCGCTAACTGGTGAATATTATCACTATGTTGACGAAACTCCTGAAATTGATCCAGCAATGCACTGGAACTGGTATTATTGTCCTCACAACTGGCTTCCAATTTTTCCAGCACATGCTCATTAGCCTGAAGACGTATAATCAAACCTGTTTCTTCATGCAAGAGTTTATTTTTTAATTGTTGTGAGTGTTCAATATTATTATTAATCTGATCCAGCAGGGATGAAAAATGCTCACCCAGATTTAAAACTGCATTACCTGTTTCATTGACCACATTATTGATTTGTTCGATATGAACAGGTAAGGCACTGGCGGTATAATGTAATACAAGATGTGAAGCTTGTTGTTTTTCCTCTGATTGGGTATGAAGGTCTGCATTTTCAGAGTTTATGTCCTGTGCATCTTTATCATCTTTACGGATAAGAAAAAACTGATAAGATCCAAACCCCAACATCAGTAGAATACCAAGATAATTGACCATGGATAAGTCTATCAGAGTCATCAGGAGCGGTATCATAATCATTATAAAAAGAGTGATTGTCTTTGTATTTATCATTTATATATATTCCTATTGGCTGCGGTCGGAGTCTCCCCGTGACACACCTTATTTTATTCGTTTTCCCGCACAGGCATCCAATAATGTCTGAGGGATTTTATTCAGTGATATCTGAGCTTCTGACGCTCCTTTTTTCCAGGCTTCCTGCGGCATACCATAAACCACACTGGAGGCTTCATCCTGAGAAATAGTCCTGCTACCTGCATTTTTCATTTCCAGTAAGCCCTGTGCACCATCATCTCCCATACCGGTCATTAAACAACCCACTGCATTACGTCCTGCATAACGTGCCACTGAGCGAAACAACACATCCACTGAGGGGCGATGCCGGCTCACCAGAGGACCATCAATGACATCAACCTGATAAAAAGCCCCGCTGCGTTTCAGCAGCATATGTTGTCCACCCGGTGCAATTAGCACTTTACCCGGTATTAGTCTATCTCCTTTTTTAGCTTCTGAAATATCCATTTCACTAAGATCATTTAAATGTTCTGCAAATGCTGTAGTAAATTTTTCCGGCATATGCTGCACAATCAGAATACCGGGAGAAACGGCCGGCATTCTTGATAAAACATCTCTAAGCGCCTGGGTTCCTCCAGTAGAAGCTCCAATGGCAATAATTTTTTCTGTGGTTTCCGTCATGGATTTATTACTATGAGCCAAAATAACATCCGCAGTATTTTTTGCCTGAATCTCCAGCGGCTTGACTCTTTTCCTAACCCTTGAACGAGCAGCACCTTTCACTGCATCAATAATCTGCATGGAAGATTCTTTTAAGAATCCTTTCACCCCCATTCTGGGTTTAGTAATGATATCTACTGCACCATTTTTTATTGCTTCCAACGTTGTTTTTGCACCATCTTCTGCCAGACTGGAACAGATCACCACAGGAATAGGGGTGGTAGACATCAATTTCCCTAAAAAAGTCACGCCATCCATCCTGGGCATCTCAATATCCAGAGTAATCACATCCGGTTTGATTTTTTTCAGTTTTTCCAGAGCAAATACCGGATCAGGTGCCTGAGCAATCACCTCAATATCCCTGTCTGTATTTAATAACTCTGTCATTAGCTTACGCACTAATGCTGAATCATCTACCACCATTACTTTAATTTTTGCCATATGTTATTTAAGTGTTAAGTGTTAAGTGTTAAGTGTTAAGTGTTAAGTGTTAAGTGTTAAGTGTTAGCGCTATCTTTTCTGGTAAACCGATGGTGCTACTGTTGTCAATTCATCATATAAACCATGCAGTGATTCTGAATGCCCGGGAAAGAAATATCCTCCGGTTTTTAAACATCCTGCCAATCGATGAATCACTTTTTTCTTATCTTCCTGATTAAAATAAATTAATACATTGCGACAGAAAATAAAATCAAACTTTATACCGGGTAGTGGTGAACTTTGCAAGTTAAAATGTTGAAAATTCATTTTACTTTTCAATTCCGGTACAATAGCCAGATAATCTGCATAATCACGTACACCATTAAGCATATATTTACGTTTTAATGTATTTGATAAACCTTTAATTTTATCCTTCACATAAAGGCCTTTTTTGGCTTTTGCCAGAATCTCAGTTGAGATATCAGTGCCTAACACTTTCCAGGGACTAGTCATTCCCATTGATTCAGCCATAGTCATAGCAATACTATAGGGTTCTTCCCCACTGGAACTAGCCGCACTCCATATGTTAATTTCTTTTGCAATGGGTCGATCTTTCAATTGCTGTTTTAAAAATTCAAAATGTTTTTCTTCACGAAAAAACCAGGTTTCATTAGTCGTCAGCAGATCAATAAAACGCTGTAGTTCTCCCGTACCCGCCTGCTCATCTTTTTTCAGGAATTGATAGTAGGCTTCATAGCTGTCCAGTTTCAGAGCTACCAGGCGTTTCCTTAAGCGGCCTGCCACTAATGAACGCTTAGCATCAGACATTGAGATACCAGCTTTTTTATGGATAAGCTGACGAATTTTATCAAATTCTTTATTATTTAGCACAAATGTTGCTAATTGGTTCATTTTTTTCCTTGTTCAACTGCTGTCATTCATTGCCCGTTAAGACTATTTTTTAATTGTAAAATAACTCATCATATCTTCCAGTGCCATCGCCTGAGAATTCATCTCTTCTGCAGTAGATGCCAGTTCTTCAGATAATGCTGCATTATTTTGTGTCACCGTATCCAGTTGATTCATGGCACCGCTGATTTCACTGACTCCCGTAGCCTGTTCATCACTGGAGGCTGAAATTTCCTGTACCAGATCCGCTGTTTTCTGGATATTGGGTACAATTTTTTCAAGTAATTCCCCTGCAGTTACAGAAATAGCCACGCTGTTTTTAGCCAGTTCACTGATTTCATTAGCTGCAGTTTCACTATTACCCGCCAGCTTTCTCACTTCAGCAGCAACTACGGAAAAACCTTTACCATGCTCTCCGGCACGTGCTGCTTCAATAGCTGCATTGAGCGCCAGAATTTTGGTTTCATAGGCAATATCTTCAATGACACCAATACGATCAGCAATTTCTTTCATTGCTCTGACAGTTTCTCCAACTGCTTCACCACCCTCTTCTGCCTGATGCGACGCGGTACTTGCCATTTGTTCAGTCTGTCTGGCATTATCCGCATTCTGGTTCACATTGGCACTCATTTGTTCCAGCGCACTGGAAGTTTCCTCTACACTGGCCGCCTGCTCTGAGGAACCGCTGGACAAGGTTTGTATACTTTCACTTAATTGTGTGGAACCTTGTGATACATTGGACGTAGCAGTCAGTACACCGGAAACAACTTCACGCAAATTGTCCACCATACTATCCAGACTATTAATCAACTGACCAGTTTCATCTTTTTGATTAATTTCCAGTTTGTCTGTTAAATCACCTGTTGAGACGGTTTTGGCAAAAGCAACTGCCTGTAAAATAGGTTGAGAAATTGCACGGGCAAGTATTAGTGCAATAATAATACCCAGGATAATGGCAACAATCGATAGCATCAATACCATCTGACGGGTTTGCAGACCATTATCCACCATCTGATCTTCTGTTAAGATATTTCCAGCTGTTGTTTTATCAATTTCATGAAAAAGATCAATCAATTCAGCTAATAGCGGCTGTGTCTGCTGAACAAAGACCTCATTAGCCTTTGTTTTTCCTTCCAGCTTGTGCAGAGCTAAGTCCTGCATAGCAGATAAGCCTTTTCGAATACCAGCCAGTGCAGGTACGACACCAGTCTGATAAAGCTTCATTGAATATTCATAGTCACCTGACTTCAGAGCTTCATTAATCTTACTGCCTGTTTGATGCAATTTGTTATGAACAGGTTCAATTGCAGTAAACAATTGATCAAAATCAGGATTATCATTTCTGAAAGCTTCGGCGTACGCCCCGTACATCACCTTGCCCAGATTACACTTTCTGGGGTCATGCTGAACCTTAATAGTGTTCTGTTTAGTTAATACAGCATTTTGTACTTTCCCGGACCAAGCAAGATGATCAGCTTCAAGTTTGGCTAATTGGGTGGGTAATGTCGCATCAGCAGCCTGATAGAGTTCCTTTATTGTACCTGCAGATTCATGTAAATGACCATGCGGTTCTTCCAGAGCATCCAGTAATTCTTTGAGTTCAGGCACCAGCAGTTCAGCCTGCTTACGTCCTGCACCATAATACCATTTGCCCAGTTTACATTGAGTGGGATCTAGCTGAATCCCCAATTCATTAAGCTGATCATCATTGAGGAACTGACTTAACTGATTCACCCAGTTCAGGTGATCAATTTCACGCTGCAGGATATTCCCTCGCAGTTTATTACCATCAATGACTTCTTTGCCATCATTGATCATGCCATTAATATTAATATAAGACCAGCTGCTGATCACCACCAGAATGGTTAAAATAACTCCGAATCCCAGCATAATTTTGCTGAATATTTTTAGATTTTTCCACATAGCTATATTCTCATATTAATATATTTAGTCCCCCTGACTGAATTGCTACCGCTATTATTGTAACAGCTATATTTAATTATCTATCAATGCACTACCCGATTACCCCTTGATGCCACCGATTTTTGTTTTAATGAATCAAAGTGCTTATGCTCATTGCCCACTACTTCTTTAATAAGACTGGGGATATCCAGCACCAGTGCTACCATGCCACTGCCCAGGATGGTAAAACCGGCAAAACCGGACAGACCTTTAAATACACGTCCCAGTGGTTTGATAACCGCCTGCACTTCACCTAATAGTTCATCGACAATTAAACCGACTTTTTTATTGGCAAATTCAACTACGACGATATTATGGCGTTCTCTGCCCTTATGTACCATATAGGTTTCATTGTATTGTTCACTCTGTTCTACATCAAAATATTCTTTAAGATGTACAATCGGCAGGACTTCTTCTCTTAAGGTGATATAGTTATGCACCGATGCTTCCTCAATTTGAGAAGGCGTGAGTGTCAGACATTCATGAACCATATCTAAAGGAAAAATATAAAATTCACTATCAATGCTGACATTAAAACCATCAATAATTGCCAGTGTTAATGGTAATTGAATAGTAATGGTCGTACCCACTCCCAGTTCAGAGTCAATATATACACTGCCGCGTAGTGATTCAATATTCCGACGTACCACATCCATACCCACACCACGACCGGAAATATTACTGATCTCAGTGGCAGTAGAAAAGCCGGCAGCAAAGATTAAATTAAGGCATTCCTGTTTGCTGAGTTTCTGATTGTCCTTAACAATGCCTTTTTCTATGGCTTTTTCTAATAACATTTCAGGATTCAACCCCTTGCCATCATCTTTAATCTGAATGGTAATATAACCCGCTTCATGTTGTGCCTGAAGCGTTATTGTTCCTTCTCTGCTTTTACCTGCAAGCTGGCGATCATCAGGCATCTCAATACCATGATCCATGGAATTACGGATCAGATGCATCAATGGATCACCAATCTTTTCAATCACAGTTTTATCCAGTTCTGTATCTGCACCATAGATTTCCAGGTTAATCTCTTTATTTAAATCTTTTGAAGTATCGCGGATAACCCGATGAAAACGATTAAAAGTCGTACCAATCGGCACCATACGTAAACCTAAAGCAATTTCACGCAGATCTTCCAGGGACATCGTCATCCCTTCCATGGTTTCATTGAGTTCTTCATCAGCAATATTTTCAGTAATCATATTCAGCTTGGCACCATTAATAACCAGCTCGCCGACAAGATTAATCAGCTTATCCAGTTTCTCGGAGTCTACTTTAACAAAGCTCAGGGCTTTTTGTTTTTGTTCACGGACTTTGGTCTGTTTATTTAAAGCTTCTTCAACCACCTCTTTTTGCACCACCTGGTTTTCAACAAGCAGATCACCCGTGCGGTTTTCTGATTCCAGCTCCCCCGATTCAATATTTTCTTTTTGCTGATTAAGTACTCTTTGCAATTCGCCTTGTGTCAAACTACCGGTTTGCAGCAGGATTTGTCCCAATGCCATTTCTTCTTCCGGCAATTGTTCAATCAGATGTTTATATTCTGAAAAATGACTTTGCGGTGCCAGAATAGACAGATGGCAGCCATCCAGATATTGAAAAATTTCACTAATTTTTTCTTTCCTGAAATCGCTATGTATTGCAATTTCCCAGCCAAGATAACAACTCTCCGGATCCAGATCATCCAGAGAAGGTAAAGTCTGAGGGATAAAAACTGTTTCCTTGATTTCACCCAGATCACTGAGTTGACGAAACATAGAAGCCGGATCAAAGCCCTGACGAAAAGTGTCTTCGCCCAGTCTTAATGAGATATGGTAGTGATCCGTTAACGAGTGTTCACCTTCAGCAGATACCTCTCCATCTTCAGCTAATGGCTCTGCACTACTTTCTACTTCATTACTATCAGCAGCAGCCACCAGCTCATCTGCAACAGTACCCTGAAAGGCCTTTAAAAGCTGTATCAGCTCTGCTTCTTCTTCCTTATTCCCTTCGTCATCATCAACAATACCTTCCAGTAAAGAAACAATATGATCACGTGAGCGCATCAATACAGTAATGAGTTCAGAAGAGGTCGGGATCATACAATTACGCATGTCATCTAAAACATTTTCAACCACATGGGTAAAATGGATAATATGATCCAGCCCAAAAAGTCCTGCTGAACCTTTGATAGTATGAGCTGCCCGAAAAATTGTATTAAGCACTTCCGGATCATCTGATTCTTCAAGTTCTAATAGAGAATCTTCCATATCCTGCAGCAGCTCTTCACCTTCTGAGATAAAGATTTGTACATTCTCATCAATTTCCATAATTCACCTCTACTTTCCCGGGGGCGGAGTCAAATGACAGACAGGACAGATTTAATAAATGATGTAAAGTCTCAATCATTTGACTCCGCCCCCTTTTTATCATCTTCAGCAAAAAAGAAGTCATGCATAAACATCGCATCGATTTTTTCATTGAGTACTTCAGAAGGATTTAATAATAAAAAGCTCTGTTCATTGGATTCTGCTATATTCTTACAGACTGCTAATAACTGTATGAAAGAAGCATCTACATCGCTTACTTCTGCAGCATTTAATTCCAAACCGCTGCCCGCTTTCCAGTTATCATGAATTTTCTGATGTAATTGCGCTATTTCATAAATAGTACATTCACCACTTAATTGTATTGTTCCCGTTCCCATAGAAATTTCCTCTTCCTGACTATCTGACAATTTGTCAGCTAGTTGCTCTGTATCAGACTGATGGTTCTCAATCAGCAAAGAATTAACGCCTAAAAGCTCATCAATCATGTGTTCCAGATCAGATAATGGTGTTGAATGAATCAATTTAATCTTCTACCGTGGCTTCCTTATGAATTCCACTGACAATGGCCACTTCTTCTGCTGACAACACTTGGCTGATATCTAAAATAATAATAAAGCCATCATCTATACGTGCCATACCCTTAATAAAGTTAGTCTGGATTTTAGCTCCTAAAGACGGAGTGGGTTCAATATCACTATCAGGTATTTCAATCACCTGAGACACCTTATCAACCACAATTCCCATCACCACTGAATCATCTGCTACTTCTACTTCCATAATAATAATGCAGGTTCGCTTATCTGCTTCTTTCACTATTAAACCAAACTTCGAAGACAGATTAATCACAGGCACGACATTACCCCGTAGATTAATCACTCCTTCAATAAAGTCCGGCACCATAGGCATTTTGGTTAATTTTCCATAGCGAATAATTTCACGGATATTCATCACCGGAACCGCCAATTCTTCACTGGACAAATCAAACATAAGATGCTGATCTTGTTCTGTTGCATCAATTTCACCGATTACATCTTCAAGAGACATTATAGACTCCCCTAGTTTCATTAGTATTAAGTATTGAGCATTAAGTATTGAGCATTAAGTATTGAGCATTAAGTGTTAAGTGCTAGATGCTAAGCTAAGTTCAAGAGCTAAGAGCTTTTACCTCTTGCTTTTAACCTGGCACTTAACTCTTAGAACTTAACGCTTGTACTAAAATCGTTCAAAATCATCTGGAATACTATCATCTTCCGGAAAATCCAGATCATCATTTATCGGTGCAGCTTTTGCTGGTCTTGCAGCAGGACGAGCTTTCGTCTGTTGACGACGCTGACCTGAACTACCTCGCATTGCAGACGATGCCCTTTGTCCACCTGTTGAATCATCAATGGTAAAGAATCTCATCATATCTTCCAGTGACATGGCCTGAGAGTTCATTTCTTCAGCAGTAGAAGCTAACTCTTCTGATAGGGCTGCATTATTTTGCGTGACTGTATCAAGTTGAGTCATGGCGCCATTAATTTCACCAATACCCGTAGATTGCTCTTCACTGGCCGCGGTAATTTCCTGCACCAGATCAGCTGTCTTAGTAATAGTTGGCACCATTTCATTTAATAGTTTACCGGCCTTTTCAGAAACCGAAACACTGGATTTGGCCAACTCACTAATTTCATTAGCGGCCACTTCACTATTACCTGCCAGCTTTCTTACCTCTGCTGCAACCACTGCAAAGCCCTTGCCATGCTCACCAGCACGAGCTGCTTCAATGGCAGCATTGAGAGCCAAAATCTTTGTTTCATAGGCAATATCTTCAATAATACCAATCTTATCAGCAATATTTTTCATTGCCTCCAGAGTTTCCTGAACAGCTTCTCCACCTTCTGACGCCTGATGAGAAGCGGCTTCTGCCATTTTTTCAGTTTGCTTGGCATTGTCGGCATTTTGATTCACATTGGCACTCATTTCTTCTAAAGCACTGGATGTTTCTTCTACACTGGCTGCTTGTTCAGAAGCTCCTGAGGAAAGATTTTGAACACTTTCACTTAATTGAGATGAACCCTGTGAAATATTACTCGCCGAATTTTTAACATTAATGACAATTTCTTTGAGATGATCAGACATCTCTATCATTTCTGCAAAGACACCCGTTGGTTTTTTATCACCCGTTTCAAATTGAATATTTAAATCACCTTTAGCTATTCGTTGTGCGATTTTCTGTAAAAGAACCGGTTCTTCTCCCAGAGGACGTTTAATTAAGATGATAATTCCCCAGATAAGAAGAATGGCGATAGCTACCCCGGATAGAGATGAAACTATAACAAGAATGGATGTTTTTTCATTATGTTGTTGAACCTGCGGACCAAGAATATCTTGATCTTTTTTCACTGATAATTTGACATTTTCTGCTGCGGTGGCAATCATGGGTCCAATTCGATCCAATTGATTTTTAATAATATCATTACGTTTGATAATTATGGCATGAACCTGTTCAAATTTCTTATTGTAAATTTGTCTGGCTTCTAAAAATTCCTTAAATAAACGTCTGCGTTCCGGGTTTTGTAACCCTGCATCCAGTGTTTTGGCCAGATGATCAATTTCCTCACCAATTTCTTTATGAAAACGTTCTGCATCATCCTCATGATTATCCGTTAAAAATTTGGCAGCAAATAATCGGGCTAATAAAACATGCTCCTGAATCCGGCCAGAATAATAGGCTGCATCAGGATCGTTATCTTTATAAGCTGTTTTCATTATTTCAGTGAGATTTTTTCTCATTTTCAGACCATTGGGATCCATACCTTTAATAACCAGGTTATCCCTCTCGGCTTTAAATTTGATTACCTCCTGAAAGTAATTATCATAGTCGTCTACTGAATCCACAATTAATTTCACATTTTTAGCTCTCGAGGGATTTTGTATCTCTTTTTGAGCCTCTAAAACCAGTTGTTTAGACGTTATCATACGTTTTTGATACTTTTCCACACTTTCTACTGACCCCGTCTTAAAAAAGTCCTTAACATACAAGCGCACCAACAACATATTGGCCTGAACACGTCCAGATAGATTGGTATCTTTTGCCAGAGCACGATAATCTTTAAATCCATCAATTGCTGTGTTTAGACCATTATATGAAATGGCTGATATTATAATGGTTATGGCTAGCACCACACCAAATCCTAATATCAACATAGTTGATACTTTCATACTCTTAAACATGCTCATTCTCCAATATTTAAAGCAAAATTTTACAGCTGGTTAAATCATAATATTTTTAGTTTATTCTTTTACCGTAGTTTCCTTGTGGATACCGCTGACAATGGCCACTTCTTCTGCTGACAGCACCTGACTGATATCTAAAATAATAATAAAGCCATCATCTATACGTGCCATCCCTTTAATAAAATTTGTCTGGATTTTAGCTCCTAACGTCGGAGTAGGCTCAATATCACTATCTGGTATTTCAATTACCTGAGAGACCTTATCCACTACAATACCCATTACCACAGAATCATCTGCTATTTCCACTTCCATAATAATAATACAGGTTCGCTTATCGGACTTATTAATGCTTAAACCAAATTTAGCCGACAGATTAATAACCGGCACCACGTTACCACGCAGATTAATCACACCTTCGATAAAATCAGGCACCATAGGCATTTTAGTTAATTTACCATAGCGAATAATTTCACGGATATTCATCACTGGAACAGCCAACTCTTCACCGGACAAGTCAAACATCAGGTGTTGATCCTGTTCTGTTACAATAATTTCATCCATTATTTCTTCAAGAGACATTTTAGACTCCTTTAATTACGAATTTACTTCCCCTTCTAGAAGGGGATTGAGGGGGTTGCAATTTAACAGCTTACCCCCCTCTGTCCCCCTTTTAAAAAAGGGGGAGGTTAAAAAAAGATTAAAAACGTTCAAAATCATCCGGAATACTATCATCCTCCGGAAAATCCAGATTATCATTGACCGGCACAGCTTTTGCGGCTCTTGCAGCAGGACGAGCTTTGGCCTGTTGACGACGCTGACCTGAATTAGCTGCTGAGCGTAACTGACCACCGCCTGAACCATCAATGGTAAAGAATCCCATCATATCCTCCAGCGACATAGCCTGAGAATTCATTTCTTCTGCAGTAGAAGCCAGTTCTTCTGATAATGCCGCATTATTTTGTGTGACCGAATCCAGCTGAGTCATGGCACCGTTGATTTCACCAATACCTGTTGACTGCTCTTCACTGGCCGCAGTAATTTCCTGCACCAGATCAGCAGTTTTAGTTATGGTAGGCACCATTTCATTGAGGAGTTTACCGGCCTTTTCAGACACCGAAACACTGGATTTGGCCAATTCACTGATTTCATTAGCGGCCACTTCACTATTACCTGCCAGTTTTCTTACCTCAGCTGCAACCACCGCAAAGCCCTTGCCATGCTCCCCGGCACGTGCTGCCTCAATCGCTGCATTCAATGCCAGAATCTTGGTTTCATAGGCAATATCTTCGATAATACCAATCTTATCAGCAATATTTTTCATTGCCGCAAGCGTTTCTTCCACGGCTTCCCCGCCTTCTGCTGCTTGATGAGAGGCTGTTTCAGCCATTTTCTCAGTCTGCTTGGCATTGTCAGCGTTCTGATTGACATTGGCACTCATTTCTTCCAGAGCACTGGAGGTTTCCTCCACACTGGCCGCCTGTTCAGAGGCACCACTGGAAAGATTCTGGACACTTTCACTCAATTGTGAAGAACCCTGAGAAATATTTGCCGTAGACATTTTGACATTAGTTACAATATCTCTTAATTTAGCCAGCATATCCTGTAATGCATTAGCCAGCATTCCTATTTCATCTTTTTGATCCACATCCAGAGTACCGGTTAAATCACCCTGTGCAATCAGTTCAGCAAAGGCAACCCCTTTTACCAATGGTCTGGAAATACTTAAAGACAGATAAATTGAAACCATTAAAATAATAATTGCAATAATCACGGCAATTATCAGGATATTCATCACCAATGCATTGATTGGTATATCCACTTCAGCCATACTAACTTCAGCAATCACCACCCAGGAAAAGAAACCCTGAACATCTAAAGGAGTATAAGCAGATAATACAGAATTACCTTTATAATTCATGATAATAGTGGCACCTGTTTTTCCACTGTTGACTGCTGCAACTGCATCAGTATCCACACCATTATCTTTTACCGTACCAGCAAAGGAAGCCTTCACTGAACGCCCCTGTTTATCTAAAAAAGAATCCGAGCGCATCAGCTTATCAGTACCCACCAGATAGGTTTCTCCTGTCTCACCCATACCGGTTCTTTCCTGCATAATCTTATTAATTTTATCCTGAGGAAGCTGCAGGGCTAATAATAGTTCAACCTCACCAGTATTACCTATTACCGGCTGTACAATAAAGGAGGCAGGTTCACCATTGCTGGGTTCATAAGGGGCAAAATCAGCAATTACGTGCTCTTTGGTTTTTAATGCTTCTCTGGTAGCTTCACCCAGATTAGAAGTTTTATACTTACCACTGATAATATTGGTATTATAATCTGCCTCTTTGGCTACACTATAAAAAATCTTACCTTCAGGATGGATTAAAAACAGGTCATAATAGCCATTAAGTTCCATATAATGGTCAAAAAAGCCTTTATTATCACTATCGAGTTGACCGGCAAGTACTTCTTCAAGAGACACGGAAGCAATTAAGACCCATTCCAGCCCCTTAACTTTTACAGGGAAGTAACCCACCAGTTCCACAGCACCGGAACTACCCACTTTAATCGCAAAACCTTGTTTACCTGCCAGAGCTTTATTAATATATTTTCCTGATTTGGCTTTACCAATTTTAGCTTTTTTGACCACCCGATCGCTGCGCATCGATGTCTTGCCGTCATCCCCCTTACCCACCAGATAGTTTTCACCTGAGTGACTCATACCATCACGACGTTGTACAATAGCATTGATTTTATCAACCGGCAGCTGCAGACCTATCACACCAAAAACAAAGCCATTACTCATAATAGGCGCAGTAATAAAAGCTGCCTGATCACCATTAGAGGGGGCATAAGGTTCAAAATCAGCAATAGCGTAATCAGACTTCAGTGCTTTTTTAAATGCTTTACCTAAACCACTATTTTGTAACTTTCCGGTTAATAGATTTTCTCCCAGACCTGATTCTTTGGCCTGGGTATAAACTACATTACCATTAGAAGAAATCAGAAAAACATCATAATAACCATACATTTTGACGTAATCCTGAAACCATCCATCAAATTCTTCACTGGCTTCTTTCCAGTTTTCATTTTCTGTTGGAGTACTGCTATCACTATTAAATGCCCGGGCAAAGTTGCTCAGAGCATCCACCACATGCACATTGGTTGCCAATGATTTAACATCAATTTCACGAAATTTAAAATACATTTCCAACTGGGCTTTTTTGATACTGGTAACAGCATCCAGTTTGTTGTAAGCCTCAGTTTGAATATTATTAACCGTAATTTCCAGGCCGTCAATATTATTCACCACTCCATGGAAGTAATCATCAAGCTGATTCTTTTTGATATCACGAACTGCAGAGAGCTGATTAAAACTGGTGGTTTCCAGAGCCGTTTCAGCCTGATGTTGTGAAAACCAGCCGACAATAATAAGCGGCAATAAACCAATCAGTAAGAACATACTGATTAATTTGGTTTTAATTTTTACATTATTCAAACTTGGCATGAGTTGTCACTCCCCTTTGGTTTAACTTTTTATTACAGTTATATTATGTTTAAAATTACTTTATAAACTGATAGTAGATCTAATATTAAATCATTTCTACGTTATTTTCATTACTTTCATTGTTTTCATTGTTTTTTGTTCTGTATCAATAAACAAAAAAAATTTAATAATCACAATAATAGAAAAATATTGAGCAATTATGACACTTAAATACTGCAACCTTTCCTCGACTCTAACATAAACAAAGTGAGAATTTAGGGAGGTTCTATAAAATTTTTAGCTTTTATTTGTTTGCTTAAAGGCTACTGACTTTGTATCATTCCAGGTTCTCCATACCAATAACCATTACAATGTTCACTAATAGTATACGCATCGGTATTATTGGAAAAAACTTTAGCATGATAGGCTTTAATTATTTTATTTGTCTGTTGTGAACGAGGACTGATACGTATGATATCAATACCCATGTTTTGCATTGCTTCTAGTTCATTATATAAATCATAATGTAAGCCCGACAGGGTTTGAATACCATTGAGGGTAAACAAACTTTGATCCTCCTGACTTTTAACCTGCAGACCATCTGGATAATCAATACATTTCAAATCACATTGATCTTTGGGAAGATTATGTGCTCTGGCAGTAAAACAGCGAGCAGATAATGCCAGCGGCATATGACCATAACTGAATATTTCAGTTTCAACTTTATCTTTGATTCCTAAAGTCTCCAGTTCTGTCAGAATATCATTAAGAGTCTGCTGTGAAAGTTCCACCGGCATTACCCAGCGATAGAGTCCTTGTTTATAAAGAATAGCCAGTGTCTGTGCATTATAAATATTAATAGTTGGCCCGCAACTGAAGGGGATTTTATTTTCTGATAATAATTGCACTGCCGCTATATCATTGGCTTCAACCCTGAATTCGCCATTATCACAATAACGTTTAAGGGTTTTTAATTCAGATTCCGCTTCAATCAACGACAAGGTAGATAAAACCACTTCTTTGCCGGATTGTTGAATACTTCGAGCCAGTTCCAGCCATTGTTCAAAGCCCAGAGAGCGGCGCTTGGAACAAACCGTTTCACCCAGATAGATAATATCCACAGGTGTCTTTATCATTTCCTGATAAAAATCTTCAATTTGATCCTGTGCCCAGAAATATAATAAGGGGCCAAGTGATAACTTCATAGTATTACTCCAAAATGGTTGTTTATGAATCCGTGTCTGGTGTGGTGTTATATATCTGCCCGGGGACACTTCAAGGTCATCCATGACCCGCTCATCCTCGGCATCCCTGCCTCGAAAAGCCCCGAGTAGGTATATAACACCACACCAGACACTACCAACATCATTTTTCTTGCTGGGGCGGGTAGATCAAAAGCAAAAGCAAAAGCAAGAAAAATTTTAGTCTCTTGCTTCATTGCTATTGATCTTAAGCTCTTGCTTTTGCTCTTCCACTCCCAGTGAGGACAATGACTCTGGTAGTGAGCAGGGAGTTCGGGTACATCTTGTTGGGGTTTGTGGAGTCATGGATGACGTAACTAAGCGTGCCATGGATGGCCTTGAGCGTCCCCAACAATATGTACCCGGACTCCCTGCTCACAAGCTCCATTTCCAAAAGCATTTTCCGAACAACCTACTGCCATGGTCTGCTATATGCACCTAAAGTTGTTTGTGAACCTTCAGACACCTTGTCCAATGCCGCTGACCACTGTAGCTGAGGTTTATAATTTTCAGGATCGTTATAATAGTGATCGATTGCCTGTCGCCAGACCTGCGTTACCTGTTTGGTATAAGCAGGACTGCGTTGGCGACCTTCTATTTTTATGGCTTTAATACCAATTTCATCCAATTCCGGCAAAATCCCAATAGTATTAAGGCTGGTGGGCTCTTCCAGTACATGGAAAGTATTTTTTCCCACAGTAAAGCGTCCCTTACAAAGCGTTGGATACCCCGTATTTTCATCATCATCATAACGATCAATCAGCACATCATTTAATCGTGATTCCAATCCCTGTGGAGTTTGTTCCCAACGTACGGACTTTGCCGGTGAACAGGCACCACAGGTATTGGGGGATTCTCCTGTGACATAGGATGATAAATGACAACGGCCTTCAGCCATAATACATAAACTGCCAAAGCCAAACACTTCCAGTTCAACCGGTGATTTTGCAGCTAATTGTCTGACCTGAGCAACGGATAATACTCTAGGCAGGACAGCACGTTTAATACCAAAATTCTGCTGGTAGTATTTTAATGATTCATAACTGGTGGCTGAACCCTGTACAGATAAGTGACGTGACATTTGCGGATGGTGATTTGCCGCATAGTCCAGAATACCTATATCTGCCATAATTAATGCATCAACTCCGATATCAGCAGCAGTATCTACTGCTTTTTTCCAGCGCTGCCACCCATTCGGCTGCGGATAGGTATTGATAGCAACAAAAACTTTAGTACCGCGTTGATGAGCATATTCAATCGCCTTCGGCAAATTTTTTTCATTAAAATTTAAACCGGCAAAGTGGCGTGCATTAGTATCATCTTTAAAACCAATATAAACAGCATTGGCACCATTATTTACCGCTTCTTTTAATGCCGGAAAGTTTCCGGCAGGACAAACAAGTTCAATCATAGGTTTAAGTACCAAGTGTTAAGCATCATAAAAGGGGTCGGAGTCAAATGGCTTATCCCACCAGATATTAATCAGCTAAAATTATGTTTTTTACTCTACCTTAATCCCGTGACTCAGAGTTCATGCCATTTGACTCTGACCCCGGATATAAAGTGCCATATTATCAATTTATAAATCAATTATAATTGATAATAATCAATGAATAAGTTATTGAATTATTGCATCATGGCAAATTATTCAATAAAAATAAACCTATTTCCGGAACCAATGTTTATGAAAAAAGTCTTTCCAATGCCTCCATCTCCAACAGTTGTTGCTCAAAAAGTTGCACAAAAGATGAGTTCTGATATCCCCCGGATAATTAAGCATTTACCAAAACCCCCTTTTATTTTACAAAAAAAACTGGGAGAGAAAATACTTGGCAAATTAATGGCTGAACAAATTGAAATGGGGGATTTCGATTGTTTAGCAGACAAATGGGTGAATATCGTCGTCAATGATATGGGACTTAGTTTCTTCCTGACTTTTCGTGATGAGCAATTACAATTATCCAATCAAATCACTCAGGCCGATGTGATTTTTAGTGGTAATTCCAAAGAATTCATTTTATTAGCCAGTCGCAGTGAAGATCCGGATACTTTATTTTTCCAGCGTCGTCTGCTCATTGAAGGCGATACAGAATTAGCATTAGCCATTAAAAATTCAATTGACGGCATTGATTTTGATAACTGGCCAGCCTGGCTCAATCAAATTATTCAAAAAGTCGCCTCTTTTGTCACACAGGAAGAAAGTGAAACATCAAGAACCTTCAGCCAACATGAATTTGGCCACCATCATTTGTAGTAACATAAAATTTCTATAAATGATGGAGGATAAATTTTTGTTACTTAGGCTTACATTAAACCTATGATTTAGAACAACAATATGAGAACATCTCGATTTTTTATTGATATTCCGCTAGCGTCCAGACAACAGTTCAATCTTCCCCCAGCTCTGATTAATTATATTGTTAATGTATTGAGACTCAAATCAGGCAATGAGATTATTCTGTTTAACGGCCTGGGGGGTGAATATACAGCGACATTGAGTGAAGTTCAAAAGCGCAGTGTTTCCGTTATTATTAATAATTTTATTGAAAAAAATAGTGAATCTCCTGTAAAAATTCATTTATTTCAGGGTATTTCACGTAGTGAACGAATGGATTTCAGCATTCAAAAGGCAGTAGAAATTGGAGTGCATAGTATTACACCGGTCTTGACACAACGCTCCAATGCCGGTCACTTTAATTCAAAACGCCTTGCTAAAAAAGAACAGCATTGGCAGGGCATTGCTCAAAGTGCATGTGAACAATCCGGTCGAACCACACTGGTTAAGGTAAATTCCCCTATTCGGGTAGAACAAATCAGTCATTATTCTGCTGATATACAATTATTATTATCACCTGATGCCGGTACCAGCCTATCTGAATTAAAACACTTAAAGCCTGACAGTATAAATATTTTTATTGGTCCTGAAGGTGGTTTGAATGACTCTGAAATTCAATTATCGATTAAGAATAACTATCAAAAAGTTACTTTGGGTCCCAGAATTTTACGTACTGAGACTGCCGGTATAAGTACTTTGAGTGTTTTACAATATATGTGGGGGGATTTGGCATAAATCAGATTTATCTATCCATAGAACGAGCATAAAGGTGTATAATCACCACTATGACTATTAAACTCGGTATTGTAATGGATCCGATTGCATCCATTAACACAAAAAAGGACAGCAGTTTTGCTATGCTGCTTGAAGCTCAGCGGCGTGATTATGAAATTCATTATATGGAAATGGCCGATTTATTTATTGACAATAATCAGGCCATGGCAACGACACAACGCTTACATCTGGAAGATAGTAGTAATAACTGGTATCAATTTATTGATCAATCCCCTGCCATCCACCCATTATCTGATTTAGATGTCATCCTGATGCGTAAGGATCCTCCCTTTGATATGGAGTATATTTACCTTACTTATATGCTGGAACTGGCAGAACAGGCAGGCACTCTTATTATTAACAAACCTTCTTCATTACGGGATGCTAATGAAAAGTTATTTACCCACCAGTTCCCTGAATGCACCGTACCAACCTTAGTCAGTCGCAATAAACATCAGTTCAAGGAATTTTTACAATACCACAAAGATATTATCGTTAAACCACTGGGTGGTATGGGCGGACATTCTATTTTCCGCATTAAGGAAAATGATCATAATTTTAATGTCATCCTGGAAACAATGACTGATCATGGTAAGCATTATATTATGGCACAGCGTTTTATTCCTGAAATTACTCAGGGAGATAAACGTATTTTACTGATCAATGGAATCCCTGTTGATTATGCCTTGGCACGCATTCCTCCAGCAGGTGAAACACGCGGCAATCTGGCAGCCGGAGGCACTGGTGTCGGATTACCTTTAAGTAAACGGGACTATTGGCTATGTGAACAAGTAGCTCCCAGATTAAAAGCGATGGGACTGATATTTGTCGGTATGGATGTTATCGGTGATTATATTACTGAAATCAATGTCACCAGCCCTACTTGTATTCGGGAATTGGATACACAATATAATTTGAATATTAGCGGCTTATTAATGGATGAAATTGAAAAGATCGTCCGGAAATAACTATCGATTATGTAAAGCCAAATTATGTTAGAATACGATTCTAAATTTCTTCTATTAATTCTTATTACTTTCATTTTAACATCCTGTCACTTTGAAAATAATTCAGGAAAACTCTATCAGCAGCAGCTTTTTACTTTTGGAACTTTAGTTGATATCAGTCTACTCAGTGATAAGCCTGAACAGGCTCAACAAGTTATTGGTTTGATTAGTGCTGAATTTGACCAACTGCATCTTGACTGGCACCCTTGGAACGACGGGGAACTGGGACAGGTTAATCAGCAGTTAAAGAGTTTAAAACCATTTTCTACAACAGCTTCTATTATTTCTCTCATTCAACAAAGCCAGTCATTATCTGAAAAAAGTAACGGCCTGTTTAATCCTGCCATAGGACGACTCATCAAAACCTGGCAGTTTGATCAAATTGAAGATGAAAATCATTCATTTAAAGTACCTGAGCAAAAACAAATTGAGACTTTATTAAAACAAAATCCTCAAATGCAGGATATTGTGCTTAATACCAATAACAATAATACTGAAATTCGAACCACAAACCCTGCAGTTTCTCTGGATTTTGGTGCCTTTGCCAAGGGTGTGGCCATTGAGAAAATGATTCAGATTATGAAGCAGAACAATATTCATAATGGTCTGATTAATGCCGGTGGGGATCTCAAGGTTATTGGCTCAAAAAATAATCGTCCCTGGCGTATCGGCATTAAAAATCCTTCTTATAAACAACATCCTGATCAGAAAAAGATTTTAGCCAGTATTGAACTGTATAATGATGAGGCACTTTTTACTTCTGGTAACTATGAACGTTTTTTTGAATTTCAAGGTCAACATTATCACCATATTATTGATCCGAGAAGCGGGTTTCCATCAGTAGGGACACGTTCTGTCACCGTTCTGGCAAAAGATGCCGGACTGGCTGATGCAGCTTCAACTGCTTTGTTTATTGCAGGTGTGGAACAATGGCAGGCTGTCGCGGCCAAGATGGGAATTGACCATGTCATGCTGATTACAACAGATAATCAAATCTATCTATCATCAGCAATGGCTGAACGTATCAAATTATTGGTTAATAATAAATCAATAGTAGTCAGTAGTCGTGAATAATAAGAACCTTAATAAGGGGTCGGTATCAAATGGTACTGATTTAAATAAACATTCCGCAGCTGCATCATTTGACTCTGACTCCGGTCAATTCGACCCCAAACAATTTCTTAAACCCGGTGATGGCCTGATTTTATTATTTGCTGTAATTTTAACGCTATGGCTGTATCATATTTTCTGGTTTGACAATAAACCTTCAGGAGAAGCTGAATTTTTAATGATTCAAATCACAGATGCTGTGCCAAAAATATATTCTCTTAGTCAGGACAAAACCATTAAAATTGAGGGTGCAATAGGACAAAGCCTGATTGAAATCAAACAAAGAAAAGCTCGTTTTATTCATTCCCCCTGCTATAACCAATTTTGTATTTTACACGGCTGGATCAGCAATAATGGCGACATCACAGCCTGTCTGCCTAATCAGATAAGTATCAGGCTGCAAGGTTCTCAATCTCAAAGTTTTCCGGCACCGGGCAAAGGCAGTCGTTTTGATGCCGTATCAGGGGGACAATAAGATGAAGCAATTACATTTTGTCACCAACAAAGAAGATCATCTGATTGCCCTGTTAACTGCTCTGGCGATTACTATTCATATCATTGAATCTGCTTTTCCCAGTCCAATGCCCGGTATCAAACCGGGTTTATCCAATGTCATTACTTTATTAACTTTTATCATCTATGGCTGGAAAACTGCATTGCAAGTCAGCTTATTGCGAGTCATTATCGGCAGTTTGCTATTAGGTACTTTTTTATCTCCCTCTTTTCTACTGAGTCTGTCCGGAGCAATCTTTAGCCTGATCAGTCTCAGCCTGCTGCAGCTCCCGTTTCGTTATAATTTACTATTGTATTTCCAGCCCGGTGCTATTGGTTACGCGGTGATAGCTTCCATGTCCCATATGACGGGACAGTTTCTAATTGCCTGGTATTTTTTCATTCCCCATCCAGGTTTATTTAAACTACTGCCAGTATTCATTACTTTTGCCGTGCTACTTGGTGTTGTTAGCGGTATAATTACGCAAGCTCTTATCAACAAAAAGCCTTTAACCTGAAAAACGCTATTAGTCAGTCTATGTATTTTAATAAAAACCATAAAATTTTATCCTATACAGCTCCAACCAATTTACTGACAGCTTTTGTGATTGCTTTGATCATCCATAATTCTATGATTTTTGGTATTTCTTTTACCACTCCTCCAATCAAAAAACATTCTGCCAACCAAACTCTTGATATTGTTTTAGTCAATACCAAAGCAGAAAAAGCACCGGAAAATCCTGATTTCTTAGCTCAGGCAGATCAGGTGGGTGGGGGTAATATAAAAGAAAAGGCCAAACCAACCAGTAAGAATCCGGGAGAGATACCAACTCAGGGAAATGCTCTGGAAAACAGACCAAAAGTAGCACCCAAGCCTGTACCAAAGACTGTTAATAACAAACCAATTTTATCAGCCGCAAAACCAACTAACAAAAAAGCTCCAAAACTACAGAAGAAAAAAAAGTCCCGTCCGAAAAAGAAGCCTGTTGTTATTAACGACTATATGGCTGATTTACAAAAACAAATTATTGAAATAGAAGCCGAGCTTGATGAAAAGAATAAAATGTATGCCAAGCGTCCAAAGGCTACTTATATAACAGCATCAACACAAAGAACACCCGATGCCATGTATCTGAAGTCCTGGACAAAAAAAATTGAACGTATTGGCAACCTCAATTATCCCGCTCAGGCACGCAAAGACAAATTGGAAGGTCAACTTGTTTTAATCGTAGCTATCAGTCCTGACGGAGACATTATCAGTATTCGTATCAGTCGATCATCAGGTCATAATACCCTGGATAATGCAGCCAGAAAAATCGTACAACTGGCAGCACCCTATGCACCCGTACCACAATCAGTTTTAAGAGGAAATAACCGCCTGGTTATTACAAGAACCTGGCAGTTCACCCATAATTCAGGGAAGTCTTTTACTTATAAATAGGATTTTTACACACGAGCATTTATGAATCTAACCAATCATTTTATTATTGCAATGCCTGGCCTGGCCGATCCGATGTTTGAAAAAAGCGTCAGTTTTATATGCCAGCATAATGAGCACGGCGCTATGGGCTTAACCATTAATCGCCCGACTGATATTACTTTTGTTGAGTTATTGTCGCAACTTAATATTCCATTAGAGGATAGCAGTATCGGTTCCACTCCAGTTTATCTGGGCGGTCCCGTTGAGACAGGACACGGCTTTATTTTGCACAGCAATCATGATAAAAAAAGCTGGCAGCAGACACTCTCTATCAATGAACATATTTCCCTGAGTTCCTCTAAAGATATTTTAACAGCAATTGCAAAAGGTGAAGGTCCTGCTGATTATTTAATTATTCTAGGCTATTCCGGTTGGATCAGTGGGCAGATTGAGAAAGAAATACAGGAAAATTCCTGGCTCAATACGCCTGCAGATAATGACATTATTTTTCATACACCTTTTAATAAACGTTGGGAAAATGCTGCCATGAAGATAGGCATTGATATTCACCTGATATCCAGTGATATTGGTCATGCCTGATATAATGACTACAGACTATCCGGCAAGCAGTACCTTTCTTGGCTTTGATTATAGCCAGAATAAAATTGGAGTTGCAGTGGGGCAACGTTTGACCGGCACGGCAAGAGCATTGATCACTTTAAAATCTCATCATAAAAAGCCCGACTGGTCAGCAATTGAACAATTAATACAACAATGGCACCCGGCAGCTCTCATTGTTGGCCTTCCCCTGACAATGGAGGGAGAAGAGCAGGAAACAACAGAAACAGCAAATATTTTTGGCAAACAACTTAATCAAAGGTACAATCTTCCAATACATTTTATGGATGAGCGTTTAACCTCCCGTGAAGCCAGTCAGATATTAGGTTATGAAGGACACACCTCGCCCAGACGTTATAGTAAAGCAGGAAAAAAAGTAAAAACAAACAAACAGCAGGGTCACGATATTGATCGGCTTGCTGCACAACTGATTTTAGAAAGCTGGTTACAGTCACCTTAGTTAGTAATTTAAGAAAACCCTCACCCTACCCCTCTTCCAAAGGGAGAGAGGATAAATAGATGGACAGGAATAAATGAGTATAGAACAAAACCTTGATTTAGATAAACTTCTGGATAGTATGCAACAGGGACTAAACACACAAATACAGAATATTAATAAAAATGATATTATTATGGTGGGAATTCATACCGGTGGTTTGTGGATTGCCGAACAACTGCATGAAAAACTGGGATTAACATCAACATTAGGCAGCCTGAGCATTTCATTTTATCGTGATGACTTTACAAAAATAGGCTTACATCCTGAAGTAAAACCATCACAGCTCCCTCCAGGTTTAGATGACAAGCACATTATTTTAATTGACGATGTTTTATTCACCGGTCGTACCATACGTGCTGCATTGAATGAAATATTTGACTACGGCAGGCCGGCATCTGTTATTCTTGGCGTATTATTAGATCGAGGAGAGCATGAATTGCCGATATGTGCTGATGTATGCGGACAAAAAATTACTCTGGAAACACACCAGCAAATTAAGCTCAGTGGTCCTAAACCATTAAAATTGACCCTAGGAGAGCTTGTCCGAGAATAGAGAGTCTACTACAGAAAAGCTAATTTTGGCCAGATTTCACTATCATTTTCATTAAATAGTACAACTATTCGCTTCAAATGATAGCAAAATCTGACTCAAAACAGCTTTCCTTCGCGACGACTTCTATTTTCAAACAAGCCCATGGTGGAAAAATAAAGGTAATTCTATGATTAGAAAAAATATTCAACTGGATGAACAGGGGCGTTTAAAGCATTTTCTATCGATTGAAGGTTTTAAACGGCAGCATCTGATTAATATTCTTGATGCGGCTGAACCCTTTGCTAATGTTCAGCAGCAGGCAATAAAAAAAGTGCCTCTGCTGCGAGGAAAAACCATTGTTAATTTATTTTTTGAACCCAGTACCCGTACCCTGACAACTTTTGAACTGGCAGCCAAACGACTTTCCGCGGATGTCTTAAATATCAATATCAAGACTTCTGCCACCAGCAAGGGTGAAAGCCTGTTAGATATGCTGCAGAATTTGGAAGCCATGCATTGCGATATGTTTATTGTACGTCATAGTCAAAGTGGTGCTGCTCATTTTATTGCACAACATGTTTCCCCTCATATCAGTGTCATTAATGCTGGTGACGGCTGTCATGCTCATCCATCACAAGCCATGCTGGACATGTTTACCATTCGCCGTCATAAAAAAGAATTTGCTGATCTGAAAGTAGTAATTGTAGGTGATATTTTACATTCCAGAGTGGCACGTTCACAAATTCATGCCTTAACAACTCTGGGAGTAACAGAAGTCCGGGTAGTAGGGCCAAAAACTTTAATTCCCGTTGATGTTGAAAATCTGGGTGTTCATGTCTATCATGATTTTCAATCTGCATTAATCGGTGCAGATGTGATTATCATGCTGCGTTTGCAAAAGGAACGAATGCAGGGTGCACTGCTTCCCAGTGAGGCCGAATATTACCGGCAATATGGTTTAACAGAAGAAAAACTGAGCTATGCAAAACCGGATGCCATTGTCATGCACCCGGGGCCAATAAATCGTGGTGTGGAAATTGCCTCAAGTATTGCAGACGGGTCGCAATCAGTGATCCTTGAACAGGTCACTAACGGCATTGCCATTCGTATGGCAGTGATGTCCCAGGCTTTAGGAACAGTGCAGACCAAGGGGATCAGTTAATAATGAGCAATTTAATCACAACTTCTGGTTCAGCTCCTGCAGTCAGTATTATTAATGGGCGCATTATCGATCCTGCCAATCAAATTGACCAGCTCACTGATATCCATATTGAAAACGGAAAGATTATTGCTCTGGGTGAAAACCCCGAACATTTTCAGAATCAACAGATCATCGATGCAAAACATTATATCGTCTGTCCCGGTCTGGTGGATTTACGCGTAAGAGGCAATATTCATTCTGAAACCAAAGCTGCAGTTGCCGGAGGTATTACCTCCGTCTGTTATCCGCCGGATACCAATCCTGTAATTGATAATACAGCAATGGTTAAGCTGATGCGCTTAAAAGCCCAGACAGAAGGACATGCCAAGGTTTTTACCTTAAGTGCACTAACTCAGCAGCTAAGGGGTGAAAAGCTTAGTGAAATGCGCACTCTTAAGGATGCCGGCTGTGTCGGCACCAGTAATGCAAGCCATCCTGTAAAAAATACTTTAGTCATGCGACGTGCATTAGAATATGCCGCCAGCCACGATATTATTGTCTTTATTCAGGCATTTGATCCCTGGCTCAGTGACGGCTGCATCCACGAAGGAAAAATTAGTACCCGCTTAGGTCTTACAGGTATTCCGGTCAGTGCTGAAACCATTGCCATCTCAAGAGATTTACAACTCATTGAATTAACCGGAGCACGTGCTCATTTTTGCCAGATTTCCAGTGCCAAAGCAATACAATTAATACAACAGGCTCAGGCAGAAGGCCTACCTGTTACAGCTGATGTTGCTATTCACCATTTGCATTTAACAGAAATGGATATAGCCTATTTCGATAGTAATTGTCACGTATTCCCGCCATTACGAACACAAAGAGATCGGGATAAGCTACAGCTGGCTGTGAAATCCGGTATTATCAATAGTATTGTTTCTGACCATCAACCGTTGAGCAGTGATGCAAAACTGGCTCCTTTTGCAGAAACAGAAGCTGGAATTAGTGGTGTTGAAACACTATTGCCACTAGCACTAAAAATGGTCGATGAGCAGGACATGAGTCTCTCTGAAGTTATTTCCCGCCTCACAATCCAGCCAGCCGGTATTCTCAATATAGCCGAAGGGACTCTGAGCATAGGCAGCGATGCAGATATCTGTATCTTTGATCCTGAATATTACTGGCAGGTAGATAAAAATAACTTTGTCAGCGAGGGGAAGAATACCCCCTTTCACGGCTGGGAGTTAAAAGGCAAGGTTATTTATACCATTAAATCAGGTGAGGTGATTTTTTCAACAGAATAGGAGTCGTCGTTCGGGAATGTGAGGTAAAAAACGCACTTCGGTATGAGGGTTGTAGTTTAGGAGGACGCTCAAGTACCTCCATGTATCGCTCAACCTCGCCATCCATGGCTCAAAAAGCCTCCTGAACTACAAACCCTCACACCAAATTGCTCTTCACGCCCCAAGAGAGGGAATAACGTAAGAGTGATTTGGAGTGTGGTGTTATGTTTCAGGGGATTTTGAAAACATGGATGTTTTCACATAGCGTGCCATGGATGGCCTTGAGCGTCCCCTGAAACATAACACCATACTCCAAAGCACGTATTGCCAACACCATTCCCGAACGCCCCATCTAATCGCTGGGATAAGTATTTTTACGAAATATAAAATTTCTAAAATACTAAAAGCTCATGCCATGTGGGTCATTATCTCCACGAGTATCAGTAAAGCTAACACCTTCCAGTGTTGAACCCATTGCATCGGTTGCTTCTTCATCTGCTAGTTTAATCATCAGACGTAAATCATTTGCCGAGTCTGCTGAGCGGATGGCATCCTCATAGGTAATGGCTTCTTCTTTATATAAGTCATATAAAGCCTGGTCAAAGGTTTGCATCCCTTCTTCCCGTGATTTCTTTATAATTTCCTTAATTTTGTGAGTTTCTCCATTGAGGATCAAATCAGAGATTAACGGCGAATTAATCATAACTTCAATGGCCGCTCTACGCCCTTTGCCATCAGGCGTGGGGATTAATTGCTGTGCAATAAATGCCTTGGTATTCATTGCCAGATCCATTAACAACTGCTGCTTACGTTCTTCAGGAAAGAAGTTGATAATTCTATCCATGGCCTGATTGGTATTATTGGCGTGTAGTGTAGCCAGACACAAATGTCCGGTTTCAGCAAAAGCAATCGCATGATCCATCGTTTCTCTGGTTCGTATCTCACCAATCAGGATAACATCCGGTGCCTGACGTAAAGTATTCTTCAAGGCTATTTCAAATGAGTCCGTATCAACGCCCACTTCACGTTGTGTTATCAGACAGCCGTCATGCTGGTGTACAAATTCAATCGGATCTTCAATAGTGATAATGTGACCACTGCCATTTTTATTACGATAACCAATCATCGCAGCCAGTGAGGTTGATTTACCGGAACCGGTAGCCCCGACAAATAGAATCAGGCCACGTTTGGTCATGGCAAGATCCTTAATGACTTCGGGCAGTCGTAATTCCTGATAGGTGGGAATTGTCATTTCAATACGACGTATCACCATACCCACCTGATTGCGCTGCATAAAAGCGCTGACACGAAAACGTCCAACACCGGAGCGACTGATAGCAAAGTTGGCCTCATGTTCAGCTTCAAAATCAGTCCGTTGTCTGTCATTCATAATACCGGTCACAATTTGCTGACACTGCACAGAATTGAGTGCATTTTGGGTCACTGGTGTTATTTTTCCGCTCACTTTCATAGCAGGAGGAGTGCCCACAGTAATAAATAAGTCAGACGCTTTTTTATGCGCCATTAACTTTAATAATGAATCAAAATCCATAAAATTTGTCCTTTATGCTGATAAACCAGTAAGCTGTTTATTTTCTTAATCTTATCCTGTTTATCAAGGTTAGATGAGCCAATAAATTGAGTCAATAAAACTATATAAAAGTATCTTTCTGAAAGGCACTGGCTCTGGCATCCAGTTTAGAGATTAATCCCTTATTTAATAGCTCTAAAAGATTTTGATCCAGTGTCTGCATACCAATGCCCTGACCGGTTTGAATGGCAGAATACATTTGTGCTATTTTACCTTCACGGATCAGATTTCTGATGGCCGGGGTTCCTATCATAATTTCATGAGCAGCGATACGCCCCCCCCCGTTTTTCTTCATTAAGGTTTGAGATATCACAGCTTTCAATGACTCAGATAACATTGAACGAACCATGTCTTTTTCCGCCGCCGGAAATACATCAATAATACGGTCAATAGTTTTTGCTGCTGAACTGGTATGCAGGGTACCAAAAACTAAATGTCCCGTTTCTGCTGCAGTCAGAGCCAGACGAATGGTTTCTAAATCACGTAATTCACCCACCAGAATAATATCAGGATCCTGACGCAGAGCCGAACGTAAAGCTTCATTGAATCCGAGCGTATCACGATGTACCTCACGTTGATTCAACAGACATTTTTTACTCTCATGAACAAATTCAATCGGATCTTCTATCGTGAGTATATGCTCATAAATATTATCATTCAAATAATCTACCATTGCTGCCAGAGTGGTTGACTTACCTGAACCGGTTGGGCCTGTGACCAGAACCACACCACGTTTATTTTCACATAGTTTCTTGAAAATATCCGGAGCACCTAATTCTTCCAGAGTCAGAACTTTAGATGGAATGGTACGAAATACCGCACCGGCACCACGATTTTGATTAAATGCATTTACCCTGAAACGAGCCAGGCCCGGCACTTCAAATGAAAAGTCAGTTTCCAGAAATTCTTCAAAATCCTTGCGCTGCTTATCATTCATAATATCGTAAACCATATCATGAACATCTGAATGTTCCAGTGCCGGGACATTGACCCGTCTGACATCCCCATCAACCCGTATCATTGGCGGCAGACCTGCGGATAAATGTAAATCTGAGGCACCATTTTTGGCGCTAAAAGCAAGTAATTCTGTAATATCCATGATTCTTCACTCTTTAAATGTTGGCTAAAGGCTTCTTTTTCTGGCTAAAGGCTATTGAATTGGTATAATTCTAAATTAAATAAAAAATAAAATTTGTTCAAGTATAGATCATAATGACTAATATAAGAAAGCAATTCATTCATATTAATCAACGGATTGAGCAGGCTTTCAAGTTGAGTGGACGCCCGCCTGACAATAACATCACTTTGCTTGCTGTCAGCAAACGCCATCCATACGATAAAATACAGTCTCTCTATGACTTGGGTCAGAGACATTTTGGTGAAAGCTATCTGCAGGAAGCTTTACAGAAAATTGAACTATTGTCTCATCTGGATATTGTCTGGCATTTTATCGGGCCGATACAATCCAATAAAACCAGAGAAATTGCCCGTCATTTTCAGTGGGTGCATTCTGTGGATCGAATCAAGATAGCTCAGCGGCTGAACAGTCAGCGCCCATCTGAACTTCCCCCGTTAAATATCTGTTTACAGGTGAATATCAGTCAGGAAATTCAAAAATCCGGGTTTTCCAACATTGCAATCCATAATGCTATAAAAGGAATACTGCCCTTGCCAAATTTAATAATACGCGGCTTAATGGCAATACCTGAACAGGTGCCGGACAGCAGTGAACAATTTATGCTGCAGCGTACTGCTTTTCAGCAACTGAGATTATTAATGCAGCAGCTTAACCAGGAATATGGACTCAATATGGATACCCTGTCAATGGGCATGTCCAGTGATCTGGAAGCAGCTATTGCTGAAGGTGCAACCATTGTGCGGATTGGTACTGCACTTTTTGGTAGCAGAGAAAATTAGCTGGTGTATAATGGGCACTTTAACGGAAACAGATTCAATGATATTTGTTCAAAGTATCATTTGAGTTCAATTACATACCATATAAGGTAGAGGCACAAGGGTATAATGATTAATAAAAAAATTGGTTTTATTGGTTCTGGAAATATGGCTTATAGTTTAGTGGGCGGTCTAACCAGTACCGGAGTGGCAGGAAATAATATCTGGGTCAGTGATCCCGATACAGATAAAACTACTCAAATAGCCGCTCAATTTTCTGTTAACATCAGCAAGGATAATGCAGAACTCATTAACACAGTGGATGTTGTTATTCTGGCAGTCAAACCACAGCAACTTGCAATGGTTTGTAAAGAACTTGCTCCTGCCTTAACCCAAACTTCCCCTTTGATCATATCGATTGCGGCCGGGGTTTTAAGCAAAGATATTGAACTTTGGCTCAGTTCTGCTTCAGGTCAGCCGGCTAACAACCGTGCATTGGCAGTTGTTCGCTGTATGCCTAATACACCAGCTCTGGTTCAGAGTGGTGCTACGGCTCTATATGCCAACAATCAGGTTAATGATGAGCAAAAAACACTGGCTGAATCTATTTTACGTTCTGCAGGACTGACACTCTGGCTGGACAATGAATCAGATATGGATGCGGTTACTGCTTTATCCGGTAGTGGTCCCGCCTATATTTTTCTGATCCTTGAAGCACTTGAAAAAGCAGGTATCCAGTTAGGTTTAAATAAAACTACAGCTCATCTGCTGGCAATTCAAACTGCATTCGGTGCTTCAAAAATGGCATTGGAAAGTAGTGATTCTCCAGAACAACTGCGAAAAAAAGTCACTTCTCCCGGAGGTACCACAGAAAAAGCCATTGGAATATTACAGTCAGGTAAATTAGAATCTTTAATATACAAAGCTCTGGAAGGTGCAAAAGATCGTTCTATTGAACTGTCTCAAATTTTAGGAAATGCTGCTAATGAATAACTTCATGGTCAATGCAGCCACTTATTTGATCAGCACAATCATAGGTCTTTATATTATTATTATTTTATTACGTTTCCTGCTGCAGCTGGTTAAAGCAGACTTCTATAATCCTCTTTCCCAGTTTATTGTCAAGGCAACCAGCCCTGTTTTAACTCCTATGCGACGCTTCATTCCCGGCTTATTTGGACTTGATATTGCCTCATTACTGCTTGCCTACATCTTACAATGTATTGAAAATTTTTTACTTTTTGCAGTGAGAGGTATTTCTATTAACCCTCTGGTAATACTATGGCATAGTATTGGTTCACTATTAACATTATTTCTTTACATTTACTTTTTTGCAATTCTGATTCAGGTCATCATTAGCTGGGTAAGTCCCGGCACCTATAATCCTGCAACAGCACTCATCTATCGTATTACCGAACCAGTTATGCAGCCGGCAAGAAAACTTCTACCTCCCTTTTCCGGATTTGATCTCTCACCATTACTGGTGTTTGTTGTACTTAATCTGTTAATTATGTTTGTTCCTGTGCTTTTTGGCTGAGTTTGAGACTATTTACCCAGGTTTAGAACTATTTTATTAAGGGAATAAAATTTGACAGCAATCACAACTTTTTAAAAAAAATATGCTAGAATCATGGGGTAAACGAGCATTTTTCATCCAAAATAACAAATAGAAAACCAATAGAAGATAAAAAGTATGGCAAATGAAGACTTTTTCGATAATGTTCAGGCTTATGGAAAATGGAAAAGCGATCTGGTCACTACGATACAACAATTTCAGGATTGGTTAGAAACAACAGGTCTTGAAGATAGTGAGCAAAGTTTAAAAATATATGAAACGCTGCAAACTTTAAAATACGATCGTATTACTTTAGCCTTTGTGGGTGAGTTTTCCAGAGGCAAAACTGAACTTATTAATGCTATTTTCTTTTCCCGTTATAAACGTCGTTTACTGGCCAGTGAAGCAGGACGCACAACCATGTGCCCAACTGAGTTATTTTATGATGTAGATGAGCCAACTCCTTACATGCGACTACTGCCTATTGAAAGTCGCCTGGAAGATACCAGTATTACAGAACACAAGCAAAATCCTGTCAACTGGACCCAGGTTCAGCTCAATATTAATTCTCCTGAAAGTATGGCTGATTCTTTTGCTCAGATCACCAAAACAAAACAAGTTAAAGCCTCTGAAGCTAAACGTCTGGGCTTATACGATATCATTACTGATCAAAATGGCACTGAAGTTTCGGGTGAAAAATTAGTTGAAATCCCCATGTGGCGTCATGCCTTGATCAACTTCCCTCACCCGTTTCTGGAACAGGGACTGACTATTCTTGACACCCCCGGTCTCAATTCATTAGGTAATGAGCCTGAACTGACCATCAATATGCTGCCTAACGCTCAGGCAGCAATCTTTGTTTTAGCTGCTGACACCGGGGTTACCCGATCTGATATGGATATCTGGCGTCGTCATCTGAAAAGTTTCCGTAGAAACCGCAACAATGGCCTGATCGTCGCTCTAAACAAGATTGATACACTATGGGATGATCTAAAATCTGAACAAGAAATTATGGCCAGTATTCAGAGACAGTGCCAGGAAAGCTCTAAAACTTTGAGCATCGACATTAATCGAGTTTTTGCTGTCTCTGCTCAGAAAGCCTTAATCGGACGGGTAAAAGAGGACAATGATTTAATTAGCAAGAGTAATTTACCTAGCCTGGAACATGTTCTGGCAAATGAGATTCTGCCGCAAAAACAAAAACTGGTTCGAAATACCATAGTCAGCAATATTTTTGATCTAATGAAAAGTTCCAAGGCTATCCTGGTTGGACAGTTTAACTCTCGAAAAAAATCCATAGCCAGTTTAGGCGGCATGAGTGGTAAAAGTGAAAATGTCATTCAGAAACTACTTGAAAAAACTCGTGAAGAACAAAAGACTTACCAGAAAAATGCTGAGAGCTTACATGCCAGTCGTCAAATATTATTAGGTCAGCAAAAAAGACTCAATACTATCATTGCCCTGGATAAGCTGGATGATCATATCAGTAAATCACGTACAGCAATGCAGGGCAGCTGGACAACCAATGGCATGAAAACAGCCATGAAGTTATTATTTGATGGTCTGAGCGGTACCATTACTGAAGCCGACAAACAAATTGAACTCACTAATCGTTTAATCAGCTCCATCTATACCCGCTTTCAAGAGGAAAATGAAGAAACTGGTTCACAGATTAAAGCTAAATTATTTTCCATTGCTTCTTATAAGCAGGAAATTGAATTACTTTATGAAGATGCAGAAGAATACCGTACCAGCGTTTATTCCACATTAACCGAACAAAGTTTTGTCATTAAAAAATTCTTTATTTCATTAGTAAGTCGTGCCAGAAATATTTATTATCAGTTAAATAAAGATTCTGACAGCTGGGCTAAGGGTGCACTTACTCCATTAATTCATCAGGTGAAAGCACAAAAACAGGATCTTCAGCTACGTCTTGACCAATTGAAAAAAACTGGAGAATCCAGAGATAGTCTCACAGAGCAAGTGAATGAACTGACTAAGGAAGCTAAAATGCTGCAAAGGCATATTATTGATTTAAACGCCATGCTCACTATTGTTACAACGCCTATTTTATCAGCCAAAAGCAAGAAAAAACCTGGAACTAAATCTAAAGTTAAACAATAGTTTTCCTATGATTGGCTTAATACAAAGAGTCAGCTGGGCAAAGGTTGTAGTTGATGAACAGATTGTCGGCCAAATCGATCAGGGTCTTTTAGTTCTGCTGGGCATGCAAAAATCAGATAATCAGCAGCATGCACAAAAACTTTTACAACGTCTGCTTAATTACCGCATTTTTGCTGATAGTGATGATAAAATGAACCTGAGTGTTAAAGATATTCAGGGAGGCGTATTACTGGTTCCTCAATTCACCCTGGCTGCTGATACAAAAAAAGGATTACGTCCCGGTTTCAGTTCAGCTATGCCGCCTGCAGAAGCCAAACAATTATTTTCCTACTTCCTGGCACAATCCTATGAGCAATACCCCAATACAACATCCGGTCAATTTGGTGCTGATATGAAAGTATCACTACTCAATGACGGACCGGTGACTTTCTTGTTATCGGTATAAATCTGTTAATCCTCCATTAAAAAATGAAGTCTCAACTTAATCAATTCCCAGGTAATAGCAACAAAACACATTATTTAATTTCTGTTTCACTTCCACCCAGGACTGGCAAGATGTTTAGCAGATTCCAGTAAATCATCGTCAAGATTTAATGTTGTTCTCATAATTTTAACTCCAAATAGATGCATGAACAATACATCATTTGATACTATAAAAAAGAGCTAGCCGTATAAGCCGGGTTCTGTCGAAAACAGTCATTCATCTAGGACAGATGTCGCCATCTATCTCAAGCAACCTACCCGGAAACGATGTGGGCACATCTCATGTTTCCCTATTTGGTCTTGCTCCAGGTGGGGTTTACCATGCCGTTGCTGTTACCAACAACGCGGTGCGCTCTTACCGCACCCTTTCACCCTTACCTCATCACACATGTGTGATGAGGCGGTTTACTTTCTGCTGCACTGGCCGTGAGATCACTCTCCCCAGGCGTTACCTGGCACCTTGCCCTATGGAGCCCGGACTTTCCTCCCCCCAAGCACTATATAGTGTTCAGGCAGCGACTGTCTTAGCTAACTCGGCAACTATTATCCTCTCTATGAGGGGTCGAAGTCAAATAATATCAATTGACTCTGACCCCTTTGATACCTCTTCTTTTAAAGAAAGAGCAAAATGGTACAGTTTTTTCTTTTTTTCACCGGTAATTTCAACCGCCAGCTGCACAGCCTGTTTAAGTGATAATTCCTTTAACAAGGTTCTAATCACATGTTCACTTTGCTCCGATAGTAATTCCTGACTAATTGCCTGATACCCCTGAACCACTAGAACAATTTCACCTTTTTGTTGATTGTTATCAGCAATCACCCAATTGAGTAAATTTTTTGCACTATCATTACGAATGGTTTCAAATGTTTTGGTTAACTCTCTGGCCATCACTACTCGACATTCATCTCCAAATTCAGCACATAAATCCGTCAAAGAGTCCACAATACGATGGGGAGTTTCATAAAAAACCATAGTCCGGACTTCTTTTGTTCTTTGTGCATAAAAACTTTTTCTCTGGCCATGTTTAGCAGGCACAAAGCCTTCAAAACAAAAACGGTCAGTGGCAAGACCTGCAGCAGAAAGGGCTGCAATTAATGCACTGGGACCAGGAATTGGTATCACTTTGATATTATTTTGATGGGCAAGTTTAACCAGATGGTAACCAGGATCACTCACCAGAGGGGTACCTGCATCTGAAATCAGTGCAATATTATTTCCCTTCATCATCTTTAGAATGACATTTTCCGCAAATTGTCTTTCATTATGTTCATGCAAAGCAATACAATGCGTGTTAATATCTAGTTGTTTCAGCAAACGTCCGCTATGTCTGGTATCTTCAGCAGCAATGACATCCACATTTTTTAATGTGGTAATCGCTCTTTGAGAAATATCCTGTAAATTTCCAATCGGCGTAGCAACAATATATAATTGACCACAGTTTTGATTCAAGACTGAATTTCCAGCAGCAGTCTGTTTTTTATTTAAAGATGAAGGTTGTTCTTTCATTTAATATCCTAATGGCTTATAAAAACAATGTCTAAATTATACCAATTTATAATCATACTCCCCATCCTTGTTTTACTGATGAGTTGCGGTGGAACAATAGATAAAAAAAAGGAAACAGCAATCATCGATAAAACAGTCGGTGATGTTGCCTTGCTCGACGACACTGTCATCAGTTCAATGAACAACAACGAAAAAATACAATATGCAGAACGTTTATTTGCTGCGTCACTCTCTAAAGGCAGCTCAAAAAATGCTCTATTAGATAATGCTCTCTATCTCTGTTCTGAGGTACTTCTTTCCAGTGAACTCACCGCAGAAGAAAGAGATTATACTTTACAATTAAGCAAAAAAATATTCAGCCAGATCGATCGGATATCTCTTAGCAAAGAGCAGAGTAATCAACTTACGCTGACTTCTGCCAGTGAAGCAGTCGTTCGTCATCAATTTTCTCAGGCTATACAGCTGCTGAATCAGGATTTTAATACAACTTTATCCACTCAATGGTCTCTATATCATAAAATAATAGCTATCAGTTATTATCAACAGGGACAAAAAAGCAATGCTATTCATGAACTTATTTTTCGTCAGAATTATCTCCCTGAAAATGCAAAACTGGAAAATCAAACTCTCATCTGGATATACTTACATTCTCTTAATACCCTGGAAATAAAACAATCCCGAGAATATTTTGAACGTATGAGTTTGGAAAATGCAGGATTGACAGAAAATCAGCAAATTTATGTTGGCTGGCTTGATTTAGCCGCTGTTTTTCAACAAGGCAATGATCCACAAATGATCCATAATTCAACCAGCTTCTGGCTGCAGAACTATCCGCATCATCCAGCAGACAGGGCTTTTATCAATTATATTATTCAACGTAGACAAGAATCTATACTGCATATCAGTCATATTGCTGTTTTATTACCAATGCAGGGAAAATTAGCCAAGCCGGCCAAAGCCATTCGTAATGGAATTATGGCTTCACATTATTCTTCACCACTACTGGATAATATTCAATTGCGTTTCTATGATACCTCAGGCACTCAGTCTATAACTCTTCATAAACAGGCGGTTGATGATGGAGCTGAATTTATTATCGGCCCACTGACAAAAACTAATGTTCAATTATTATTACAGTCATCTTTACCGGAAATACCCACCCTGGCACTGAATAGCATTGAGGAAACTATAGAAGCGGAAGGAATACTTAAATCTCAGCATCTATTTCAATTTGGTCTTTCTCCGGAATCAGAAGCCCGAATGGTAGCAAAAAAAGGATATCAGGACGGGCATAAATATGCCGTAGTGATGGTACCGGATAATCTGTGGGGACAACGCATGCAAACTGCTTTTACCCAATCCTGGCAGCAGGATGAAGGGATAGTAGTTGAAACTGCCAGTTATCCACCAGAAGAATATGATTTTTCTGAATCTATAAAGTCATTACTTAAAATTGAACAAAGTGAATCAAGAAAAAAACTTCTGAGCCGTACCATTGGTAGAAAACTTGAGTTTACACCAAGAAGAAGACAGGATATTGATATGTTGTTTATGGCCGCATTCCCAAAACAGGCAAGGCAGATTCCATTGCAAATCACATATCATCACGGTGAAACTATTCCAATTTATTCTACAGCACGGATCATTGCAGATTATTATAATACCCGGCTCAATATTGACATAGACGGTGTTATTTTTTCTGATATGCCATTTTTATTAGATATTAAGCCTGATGCGGTCAGCACTCAGAGCGGCTTACAAACGATATTATATGAACGCCTGTTCGCCATGGGGGCAGACAGTTATCAAGTGGCACCCTATATCAATTTTCTGGCAGAAAATCCGGCAGAATCATTTACTGGTGATACAGGAGAACTCAGCATTAATCACCAGAATCAGATTATTCGTTCCTTACCCTGGGCCAGTTTTTCACAGGGTGAGATAAAAGTGCAGGAAGCATTCCTCCCTGACTCAAACTCTGACACAGATTTTGATGATGCTGCGCTTTATTAAGGATCATAATCAAAAAGGCCAATATGCAGAAAATATTGCTCTGAAATACCTGCAGACACAGGGATTGAAAAAAATACAGGCCAATTTCTCCTGTAAATGTGGTGAAATTGACCTGATTATGACAGATAATACTTTTATCATATTTATTGAAGTAAGATATCGTAAAAAAATTCAATTTGGTCATCCTCTGGAAACCATTACTTATAGTAAACAACAAAAAATCATTAAAACCATACAATTTTTTTTAATGAAGAATCCTGATTATTATCAATTCCCTTGCCGAATTGATGCAGTGGCACTATATTCAGAGAACTATAGCAAAAAAACTCCTATTAACAACATTGATAATGAGGATCTGCAAATTGAGTGGGTCAGGAATGCTATTCAATTAACAGCATAGAAATAGAGAAGCTTATGAGTCTGACTCGTATTGAAAAAATTTTTAGTGATAGTATTTTAGTCAAACAAAAAACCTTTGAGAATATTGCACAGGAAATTTCACTGGCAGGTGATTGTATGGTTCAATCTTTACTCAGTGATGGTAAGATTATGGCCTGCGGCAATGGCGGATCTGCAGCAGACTCACAACATTTCACCTCAGAACTGATTAATCGTTTTGAGGCTGAGCGACCGGCATTACCGGCAATAGCATTGACAACCGATAGTTCAATACTAACCTCAATTGCCAATGATTACCAATATAATGAAGTTTTTTCACGGCAAATTCATGCTCTTGGCAGAGAAACCGATGTTTTACTGGCGATATCAACCAGCGGACAATCACCCAGTATTGTTCAGGCAATTGAGGCCGCCCACGAAAGGGAGCTGATCGTCATAGCCCTGACAGGTAAAGATGGCGGTATTGTGGCGCAGAGTCTCTCTGAAGATGATATAGAATTACGCGTTCCTGCCGAGCGAACCGCCCGTATTCAGGAAACTCATATTACCATCATTCATGCTCTGTGTGATTTAATTGATCATCAGCTTTTTGGTGCTTAGACTTATACATAATTAACAGGATAACTCTATGAGAACATTAATACTCACTTCATTATTATTAATTACTTTCACTCTTTCAGGCTGTACCGCTGCTGTAATAGGCGGCGTAGCTGCTGGTACTTCTGTTGCTCTTGATAAGCGTACAACTGGTGACTACGTTGAAGATCAAAATATTAAAATGAAGTTTACTCATCTCTATTATCAGGATGACCTTTTAAATGAAAAGTCTCACATTAATGTGACCAGTTATAATCTTCATGTATTGATCACCGGTGAAGTAGAATCCAAGAAGCAAAAACAGGCTTTAAGCAAAATTGCTGAAAACATTAAAAATATACGTCAATATTATAATGAAGTCGTGATTGGTCAACCGACTTCTTTTACTTCTCGCAGTAATGATTCTTATCTCACCGGAAAAATTAAAACTTCTGTATTTACCAGCATGAGCGAACTGGACGGAGCCCAGGTTAAAGTCGTCACAGAAAATGGCAGTGTCTTTTTAATGGGACTTGTTACTCAAAAACAGGGCAATCAAATAACAGAAATTACCCGTACAACTCAGGGCGTTAAACGTGTAATTAAGTTATTTGAATATGTCGATCCTAATAATATGAAATACTGATTCTATTGTCATCCTTAATCAATTCATCACTGGAAGAATCCTTTTCTCGAGAGCTTAAACAGCTATTTTCCGCTGAAGATATGCTGCTGGATAAAGCTCTTTGCTGGACTTATGGTTATGACAATAGTCGTCTGCATGCACCACCTCAAGCCGTTTTGTTTGCCCGAAGCCATCATCAAATTGTCCAGTTAGTTAAGCTGTGTCGCCAATATCATATGCCGATTATCAGCCGTGGTTCAGGAACAGGTACAACCGGTGCTACTGTCCCTGTCAAAGGCGGTGTTATTCTCTCATTTGAAAAAATGAATAATATTCTTGGTATTGAAGCAAATAACCGTTTAATCATTACCGAACCGGGTACTACCAACCAGGCCATCCAAAATGCAGCCGCTGAACACGGTTTTTTCTGGCCTCCTGATCCAACCAGCAGTACAATCTGCACAATCGGTGGTAATCTGGCTTATAATTCAGCCGGCCCCCGCGCGGTCAAATACGGCAGCACACGAGAAAATGTTTTGGGTCTCACTGTTGTCACAGGCAAAGGTGATACACTTAAGACCGGAGTTAAAACAACCAAAGGGGTGGTCGGTTATGATTTAACCCGTTTAATCATTGGCTCTGAAGGAACCCTGGGGATTATTACAGAAGCAGTCTTAAAACTGACTCCTTTGGCCGATGAAAAACAGACCTTACAAATTAGCTATGATTCAATCCATAGTGCAGCTCAGGCAGTATCAGCTATTATGGCACAACCCGTCACACCCTGTGCTCTGGAGTTTATTGACAAGCAGGCAATAGAGATGATCAGAGACTATTCCTCTGCCAAATTACCACATAATGCCGGCGCCATGCTGATGGTCGAACTGGATGGCAGTAAAAGTTATCTGGAAGAAGGACTGGAGTCTATTATATGCAGCGCACAGAACAATGGTTGTATTGAAATTATCAAGGCTGAAACAGAGCAGGATGTCAAATCTTTATGGGAAACACGCAAGGCATTATCCCCGGCTTTAAGAAAAATTGCTCCTAAAAAAATTAACGAAGATGTGGTGGTACCAGTTTCAAAAATCCCTGATCTGATTGAAAATCTGGACAGACTTTCACAAAAATATAACATACCTATTGTTAATTTTGGCCATGCCGGTAATGGAAACATTCATGTCAATCTACTCACGGATCCCGATGATCAGCAATTACAAATCAAAGCACAGCAATGTCTGGAAGAAGTTTTTCAGCTGGTGCTGTCTCTTGACGGCACCCTTTCCGGAGAACATGGCATCGGTTTGGTCAAAAAACAATTTGTCAGCAAAGAATTAGATGAAACGAATCTAAAATATATGCAAGCTATCAAACAACAATTTGATCCGGATAATATACTTAACCCGGGCAAAACCATCCCGGAGGCCACTCGGGAATGACTGGGGTAGTAAACATCATTTACAAACGACAATTTAGGGGAGTGCCGTCAGCCGCTTCATAAACACCATCACCGTCTGAATCTTTAGCCAGCCGAGTACGAGCCGTTTTACTGATAATCACTGCACGGGCATAACGACTATCATTGTCTTCGGGACAAAGTTTGAATGTACCATTTTGCGATAAAGTAATACCCAATGGCGAAAAGCGCATATAACGGTTTGAGCCAAAGGCACTAAAAGATATCTGATAGCCATTTCCTGCATGACCTGAACGAATAATTTTTTCATGCAGATCTTTTGCACCATTACGATTATTATCCACAAACATCAACCAGCCTTCACTCCATGAATTACCACATACCTGACCATTACTCGAACGACAAAGAGTCACCACCTGGTTATTTTTGATTGCCTCACTACGTGACAGATAAATAAGGGATACCAAATTATTGGCTTCCCCTGTTGCCTTCTGACGTTTAATCATACCACTAAATGATGGAGCTGAAAGAGACAGAATAATGCCCAAAATACTAATAACAATTATTGACTCTACCATTGTGAATCCAAATTCTCTAACCACTAAATGATTTTTCATTGTACTTTCCCTGTTATTTTTGATAACTCAGTGTATTATTTTTGTTTATCAAATACTGCAGGATAAAACTGATTATTTTGTAGGAATTATGGAAGGTGTTTGTCAGAATTAATCGATTGCTGGAAGAGGTTTACTAATATGATAGCCTTGTGCGTAGTCAATTTTAAGTTCTTTTAATATATCAATAATATTCTCTGTTTCAACAAATTCTGCAATGGTTTTTTTGCCTAAGGCACGGGCGACGTCGGATAAAGCTTTGACAAATATTTTGTCTTCTTTATCTGTTTCAATACGTTTAATGAATGCACCATCAATCTTGATATAATCAAAAGACATGTTTTTCAAATAATAAAAAGACGAAAAACCTGTACCAAAATCATCCAGAGCCACCTGACAACCCAGTGCCCTGATTTCAGAAATAAATATTTGCGCTGAGCTGAAATTAGTCACAGCAGAAGTCTCTGTAATTTCAAAAATAATTTTTTCTGAGCAGACCTCTGGATTTTTTAACGAAGACTTTATTTCAGCTTTTACCTTATCATTATTAATAGAACGACCAGACAAATTAATCGCCAGCTTAAGATGGCTTTTATTTTTTTTCTGTAATTCAATATGTTGTTCAATTGCCAGTTTAATCACCAAAATATCAATTGTTTCTATCAAGCCGAGCTCTTCTGCATATTGAATAAAATCAACAGGCCCCATCACCTCACCATTCTCTTTAATAATTCTCAATAAACATTCATAATGACTAATCACTTGTGTATGCAGATTTAAAATAGGTTGGTAGTAGAGCGTAAGCTGTTTTTCAGCAATAGTTTTTTCTATCAACTGTTTCCATTCCAGCTTTTTATTGAGTTCCTGATGATAATTATTATTGGGATCATAAATATGATATTGATTGAAACCAGATTCTTTTGCTTTATACATAGCCAAATCAGCATTACTCAACAATTCATAAATACTATTGCCATGTTCCGGATAAATAGAGACGCCAATACTAAAACCAACCTGATGAGCTATATTATTAAATTCAAGGTTATAGATTAACTGATTAATTTTACCAGCCAGAGAGACAGTCCCCTGAATTTCAGTAATCGGTGTAACAATAGCAAATTCATCTCCACCAAGACGACAGAGTAAATCAGATTCTCGATTCAACTGGCTTTTTAAAACATTAGCAACCTGTATCAGTAATTGATCACCCATCTTATGCCCCTGAGTATCATTAATAATTTTAAACTGATCTAAATCCAGATAGAACAGGGCGACTTTGTTCTGATAACGTTTTGCTATCGTTATTATTTTTTTAAATTCACCATGAAAATAGTGACGATTATATAAGCCTGTCAATGAATCATGTGATGCAATCCATGAAATTTGTAGTGTTTTTTCTTTTGAATCATTTTCCAGCTGTTCTAATTGCTCACTGAGCTGTATAGAGGTAGTATTTAATTGATCAAGTTCATCAAATCCATATTTTGAGCGACTTACTTTTGCTAAAATTGCTCTGGCTTGTTGATACCGATCAGGTGTCGTCATTGACAAAAAAGGGAGAGCGGTTGAAAAATATTTTATTCTTATTAATGCATTTTCCAGTAAAAAAAATAATAAAATAAGCGTAATGAATAAACTGAACAAGCCAATAAAGATAATATTTTTAAGCTCACTCTGCAGGTACTGATAACTATGTTCAATATTATTAATAATAATAAAACTGGCTTTGCTATCCAAATTAACAGGAGAGAAACTAATATAATAATGCTGCTTATTAAAGAGCTTCTGTATAGTCTGGGTGCTGACATCACCGCTGACTCGACTTATTAACACGTTATGTAACAACAGTTCCTGCAATAAGGGACGATTATTTTTTTCATTGGTAATCGCTGGTATTTTCATATTGAGCAAGATCCCGATATCTGCCTGAGTGATTTTTTCAAAGCTGATTAATGTTTCTGCAATGGATTTCCCTATACTGATCACACCTTTTAATTCACCCTGAATGAGAACAGGAACAGCAATATATAAAACACAATGAATTTGACATACAAACTGATGTTGAGGACGTTCAGTTTGCAGAACAATTTGATAGAGCTTATTAAGGTCAGCTTCCTGTTCCCCCCAGTAAAAACTTTTTTTCGCTTCTGAGTGAAAAAAACCAAGACTTTTTAAATCCCAGGCAATTTGTAAATCTGACCATGATTCTCCTATCAGATCACTTAATTTCCTGTCGCCAGTCTTATTATTATCCAGCTTCAATTGAGCAAGACTCTCAATTAATTGCTCCATCACCTGGCTGGAATAATTAATTAAATCATGCAATACATTAATATGTTCTAATTGCTGGACATAAAGCTGCTCCTCAAAATTCTTTTTTGCCTGAGAATAAATACCCCAGCTGAGCATAAAATACAAAAAGAGCATCACAGAACTAATAATAATCATGTATTTCCATTTCAGACTGAAAAAAGTGTTTTTACTCAAAGAAAATTTCATGACTTAAAAGCGATAGGACATTTGTAAAGAAAATAAATCCCAGTACTGCTTAGTCTGGTTTCTATCTGGATTATCAGCATAGGGCAGCCAGGAAGTACCGTTAATATTATGGTATTCACCTCTGAGCATCAGATCAGGCCTGATATCCCAGCGCATGCCTATCATCCAGTCTTTACTAAATCCCATATGGGCGGGCAGACCAACTTGTTCAAATATAGCTCCTGATTTATCATCTTCATTAAGATAACTCTCATCATAACGCAAAACAGCTTGCCACTTATGAGAGAAACGATAAGTGCCCTGTAGATACCAATTGGTTGTTACAGGAAAATAATCAGGAGAATAAGAGCCAAAATCTTCAAATTCATTCTGTGCATAATAATATTCACCTGTCAGACTGATTCTTTCCCCATTATACTGTACAGATAAGATATAAGGACTAAATCTGGCTGACCCCGCAGCAAGCAGATCTCCAGGCCCCGTATCATAATCCAGAAGAACATCAGCATAACTGAGTGCTATAATATATTTATCACTAAAGAAATTGTATTTTATTTGTCCCATAAAAACTGCATTATCTGCTTCAAGTGTGCCCTGTGCAAAATCACCAAACATGGTTCTCATGATTTCATCATTATCATTCTGCGGCACACCATAATTGACTTTTAATGATAACCAGCCATCACCTATTTGATGCTTGGAATACAACTGAGCACCATCAGAAGAAACAAATAAGGAACGCGAACGATCCATATAAATACTCTGCGGTAACAAAATACTCGGTGTTGTGAATGCCACATCACGGGTTTCATTATATAAACCAATCGGGTTTTTAATTCTACCCAGACGAGCACCAAAATAATTATCTTCATTATTGAATAAATTGATGTTCATCATACCGTAATCTAATCTTAAATCACCATTTTCTACTGCTCCGGCACGACGATATAAAGTCTGAGCAGAAAAATCTATTTTTTCATTAGCTTGCCAGAAAATATTAAGCCCTATTTCAGTTTGATCAAATGAAACACTATCATCACTCTGACCATTATAGTTATTATCACTGGTATAAAATGCACCCTGTGTTAAAAAACCATGTAACTGTACATGTTCAGCCAACTCTACAGCAATAACTGATGGGCTGATAATGAGTAGAACAAACCCCATTAATAGTAACTGAAACTTCTTACTCATTTAGATTCCCCTGAAATAACTCCGGATCAATTATTTTTATATTTTGTTGATCAACAGGCTGCTCAATATAGCCAATAGAATTTTTTGTCTGACCTACCTTTTCCAACATTTCTGAAAGATTATAAACAGTAATTGGAGCAACTCCCGTACCGGAAAATGTAATTCTATCCCAGATACGCCTGTATTGATGGGGAAATATTTTAGTCACTGTTTTTGAAAATTGTCTATGCAGGGGGTCATCATCAGGGAAAACAAAAATGTGAATTTTTGTTCCATTTTCCCAATAGCGCTTTTGCAGGGTGAAAATATTACGTAATTCTTTTACTGAAGCAGGTGAAGAAGAAACCGATTCATTAACAATAATTGAAACGGCATAACTATTGCTGACAAAAAGTAATAGCATTAGGGCTAATAAAGACCTGATTGGAGCAAGAAAAAATCTATATAGACCTTTTTTTAACATAATAAAGTGATTTTGTTTTCATTTTTTATTTAATATTAGTTTATCACAATGTAATAAAATATCATGTAGGATTTTTCTTACAAATACCTTATTTTTAATCTGTAATTCTATCAACAGGAAAAAACAACCCCAAACATGATGTAAATTGTTGTTGAAATAAGTATTTATTAGATATATTCTAAATTAATAATAATGTTTGGTACTCTACCTTGATCCTATGCTAAAACTGAATGGTTGCCAAATCTAAGTTTGACCAGGAGCCGTCGGCCAATGAATTTTCGCCGCTGTCGCTTTGCAAACATTTTTTCCTGCAAAGAGATAGTGGTGACAAATTCATGTTTGATGAGAGCTTTATATTATATGTTTTCTGAAAGGACAGCAGTCCATGAATCATAAAATGTTTCACCAGAGTTAGAGATGATGCATTAAATATTGATGAATAAATATTCCAAGAGACAAAATGATGTTATATAAACAAGCTCATACCTGTTTTAAGCAACTCTTATCAAACATAAACTTGCCCACAATCTTATTTACAGGTGAAGATTTTTGCAAAACGACAGTGGGCAAGTTTATTGGCCGAGGGCTCTTATCAAACATAAACTTGCCCACAATCTTATTTACAGGTGAAGATTTTTGCAAAACGACAGTGGGCAAGTTTATTGGCCGAGGGCTCT
>JAHXIV010000050.1:78952-79107 GCA_025655455.1 gamma proteobacterium symbiont of Taylorina sp. | reverse complement strand
TATCAAACATAAACTTGTCCACAGTCTTATTTACAGGTGAAGATTTTTGCAAAACGACAGCGGACAAGTTTATTGGCCGAGGGCTCTTATCAAACATAAACTTGTCCACAGTCTTATTTACAGGTGAAGATTTTTGCAAAACGACAGCGGACAAG
>JAHXIV010000050.1:38110-78852 GCA_025655455.1 gamma proteobacterium symbiont of Taylorina sp. | reverse complement strand
TTTATTGGCCGAGGGCTCTTATCAAACATAAACTTGCCCACAGTCTTATTTACAGGTGAAGATTTTTGCAAAACGACAGCGGACAAGTTTATTGGCCGAGTGCTCTTATTTCCATCTTTTTTTGTGTTGTGTCTTTTATTAAGTGCATATGTTGAACAAGCACACGCATTGGAAACACAATCTGCTCAAATCATTGGATTAAATGGTTCTGGAGAATGGCGCAAGGATTATATAGAAAAATGGCAGCAGGCCATACTCGAACAGAAGCTATATCCCGGGAATATTGTCCGCACCGGTAAAAAAAGTAAAATGGCTCTTCTATTTAGTGATGAAAGCCAGATACGTCTGCATCACAATAGCATGATGATCATAAAAAAAATATTAGGAAAAAATAATAATAGAACTCTCCTGCACCTTAATAAAGGACGAGCCTGGAGCAAGTCAAAAAACATTCCGGATAAACTCTTTTTCTCGACACCCACTGCTGTAGCAGCAATTCGAGGGACTGACTGGGAAATGGAAGTGGATGAAAATGGAGATTCAAGACTGACTGTGTTACATGGTGAAGTTGAATTTTACAATAAATTTGGACGAGTCATTGTACAACAAAATGAACAGGCTCTTGCTGTTAAGGGTAAAGCACCGGTTAAAATTATTATAACTAATCCTAAGGAAAGAGTTCAATGGGTATCACAGTATTCCATAGAACCCATACGTTATCTTAAACTGACCAATACTCCCATTCATAAAATCAAAACAAAACTGACTCAAAATAATATAACAGAGATTGTTCGAGCCCAATTATTATTTGATTCCGGTGCCATCATTAAAGCTGAGCAACTGTTTAGAAAATTGGAAAAAACCAGTCAAAGTAAATATGCTCAGGCAGGATTACTTTATATCGCTTTGGTTCGCCATGACATCGAGCAGGCAGAGTTAATAATAAAAAATATCAAAGATCAATCAATGCAAGAAATAGCAAACGCCATTGTTATTTTACATATTTTAAAACAAAATTTATTAACGGCAGAAAATTTAATCACTCAACGTATAAAAAATAGACTGGGTAGTGAAAATGATTATTTGATACTTGCTGATTTGGATATCTATACCGGTGATTATAAAAAGGCGCTGAATGACCTGGATACGGGTTTGATACAATACCCTGACAGCGATAGATTCTATGCTAGAAAAGCCAAAATTTATCTCATTTCAGATAATGTTCAGCTAGCAAAAAAAATGCTGCAAAAAGGTTTCAAAATCAATCCTGAATCCATTGAAAATCTTCTTATGTCCGGTGAAATTAACCATTGGCTGGGTAATGGCTCTGCAGCAACGGCAGCATATATGGCAGTGATAGAAATTAATGTCACTGAAGATCGAGCCTGGTTTGCATTGGGGCAAATGGCCAATGAGAAGGAAGATATAACGCCTGCACAGGAATATCTTAACAAAGCAGTTGAAATAAATAATAAAGGCGCTGGTTATTTAGGTGAAATTGGCATATTGGAAACTTTTAATAATAACTTTGATAGTGCAGCGACCGTTTATGAGCAGGCAATAAAACTCAACCCTGAAGACTATATTAGTTTGACTGGTGCTGGATTAATGGAGTTAAAAAAGGGCAACACAGAAACAGCGATTAATTATTTTCTTAAAGCATCTTTACTGGAACCTCGCTATGTTCGTGCTCACACCTATTTAGCGATTGCCTATTATCAGCAAAACCGTATACAACATGCCTTGCAGGAACTAAAAATCAGTACTGAACTGGATAATAATGATCCCATTCCTTACTTTTTGATGGCACAAATCAATAATGATCAGTATCAACCTGCACAGGCCATTGCCGCAGGCAGAGATGCTCTGAAACGTATGCCTTATCTCAAATCATTGAATCAACTGGCCACGAATCAAAAAGGATCGGCCAATTTAGGGAATGCTTTAGCCAGTTTTGGACTGGAAGACTGGAGTCAGTATTATGCTCAGGAATCATATTATCCATACTGGGCAGGCAGTCATTTATTTCTATCAGACCGTTATAAGGGATCATTTAAAAAGACTTCCGAATTATTTCAGGGATTTTTAACCGATCCCACTGTTTTTGGTGCAGATAATAAAAACGAACCGATTATTCTGACACCAGGGCATTATGGTGAAATAGGGATACTGGCAAATGATATGAAGTCTGATAATGTCAGTTCTGATGGCCAGACATCCACCAATTTTACCTTACCCTCAATTAAGTTTAATGGCTATAGTAATAAACTATTTCCTGTCGCCTATTTTTTTGAAACGAATAAACAATTTCATCAAGGAGAAGCGGAAGGTGCTGATCTGGATAATGACACCAGCAATTATATTTTTGCTTTAGGTGCCAAACCGACAGAGAAACAAAATTATTTCTTTTATGCAAAAAATGATCGCCTCAAGCTTCAAACTAAATCAAACTATCCAAGTTATAGTTCAACTATTTTAGACGAAGTCAGTATCATTAATGATGGAAGCGTTATTTCTAAAACGAAATTCGATCAAAACAGCAAACGGATTGATGGTGGATTTCAATATAAAATTAATCCTAAATCACAATTATGGTTAAAAACAGGCTATACCGATAATACTCTGTCAAGCAAAACAAAAAACCTGAGTAATACCGATAGCAGTGTAAATACTCAGATAAGCAGCGATTATAATATACAGACCTTATCAAAGAGTAATTCAGCTCAGTTAATTGACACTACAGATACCATTAAACAACATGAATTTCTATTAAGACAGACGCTTGATATAAATACTCAACATGAAGTTTCTTTTGGCTTTGATTACTCCTCTTATAAGTTAGACAGGCAGCAAGATATTGATAGTAGCACTGATACTGCAACTATAACAACAATGAATATATATGGTCAGGAAACAGAAATTCCGCCCCAGCTCTCCCATACTGGAACAAAAAACCAATACTCAGAAACACAAACATTCGATTATACCTCCATTTATATAGAAGACAGATTTACTCTGGATGAACATTTTTTACTTCATTATGGCTTGCATTTTGCTGATTTTTCAGCCCATCACTCTTCTGAGTTTGAGACTATGGATGAAAAAGAGTCCATTAGAAAAACACTTCCCCGTTTTGGTATCCGATATAAAGCAGATGGCGGCTGGATTTTACGCGGTGCTTACCAGAACTGGATAAAACCATCTTCTGAATATACCATTGCTTCCATCGCCACTGCAGGTATCCCTATTGATGAACAATATGTCCGTTATGGAGGAGAAAAAAATCAGCTTAACCTGCAACTGGAAACAGAACTAGCTGAAACAACCTTTATTAAATTTTTTACCCAGGGGCAAAAGATACGTAATACGAAGACATCACAAAATTCCATTGAAATTCATATGCCAGGCCTGCAAACACTGCGTGATACTCTACTTGATATGACTCAACGCGATCCTTTAGATACAATTAATGAAACAAAAGCCTGTTTATCTGAGTGTGAAATGCTGACCAGCGGGATAGCAGTTAACCATTTATTATCTGACACCCTCTCTGTCAACATCAACTATTCCAATACCTGGTCTCAGCAAACAGATGGTATTTATAAGGACGAGGATGTGAATTACGCACCGGAACATAATTTAAAGCTGGGACTCAAGTGGATATCTCACACAGGGATAAAAGCAGGAGCCAGTGCAAGCTACCTGTCCTACATGGTTGATAAAGGCAGTCAATTTGATTCAGGTATCTCCTGGTTAGTTGATATATCTAAAGAGACAACGGATAAAAAGATTAAATTATTTGCTATTGCTGCCTATAATGATATTTTTAACACCAATTCTTACTTTATTGGCGCTAATTATCGCTTCTGATGAAATCTAAAGATCAAAAACAAATACTCATTTCTGCCTTATCTTCACTGGCTGTATTGTTAATTTTTATTTTTCTGGTTCAAACATCATTCTGGAAAAACATTGAAAATTGGGGCTTTGACTGGCTATCGGTACTCAATCAACCACCACTGACTGAGACTGAGATTCTTATTGTCAATATTGATGAACCCTCTTTTCAGGAAATTGGATTACAATGGCCATGGCCACGTGCCATACATGCTCAATTGGTTGATAATTTAACTCAAGCCGGAGCCTCGGCTATTGTTTTTGATATCGTATTTGCCGAGCCATCAATTTATGGTGATGAAGATGATATGTCTTTTGCTGTCGCCATTCAAAAATCCAAACGAGTTATTCTTGCCTCAGATTCCTTATGGCAGGATACTGCACATGGATTAATTCACAGTCAGGTGGAACCACTTGAGATTTTTTTAAGCCATGGTGCCATGTCTGGTCTGGTTCATGTTCAACCCGATAGTGATGGCACTTTACGTGCGTTACCCAATGGCAATGGATTATTATGGAAGACCATCAGTCAATTTTTGCAGCATAAAGGCAATCATGCTTATCTACCAAAAAACCTGCCTGAAAATGGTCTCATTCATTTTATTGGCCCGGCTGATACCTTTCCAGCAGTTCATTACTACCAGGCTCTTGATTTATCATTACTACCAAAAGATATTTTTAAGGATCGCATTATATTAATCGGACTTAACTTACGAGCGGCACCAGAAATAGGTGCAGGCACTACCGATCGTTTTAAAACCCCCTATTACCGACTGGACACTCACGATACTGCCGGTGTTGAAATTCATGCTAATATACTTGAAAATATCAAACATAAGCTGATCATCCAACCATTTTCTTCAGTATTTCATATTATATTGTTGATTCTGGCGACATTCATATCGACTCTATTTTTCAGCCGATGGACTATAAAAAGAAGTAGTATTTATCTGATTCTGATGGTTCTAACCTTACTTGCTCTCAGCTGGTTTGTTTTCACCATTTTAAAAATCTGGATAACAATAATCAGTTCATTATTATTGATCATATTAATTTATAATATTAATGCACTTTTTGCCTATCTACGTGAAAGAAAGCAAAAGATTTTTTTCCATAATGCCTTTTCTCGATATGTTTCCTCTCATATTCTCAATGATATTCTTGAAAACCCGGATAAATTAAAACTGGGTGGTGAACATCGAATTGTGACATTAATGTTTACTGATATTGCAGGATTTACAACCATCTCTGAACAATTATCTGCTGAACAAACGGCTCAATTGCTTAATCGCTATCTTTCTCGAATGAGTAAAATTATTACTGAGCATGGTGGTACATTAGATAAATATATTGGCGATGCTATTATGGCTTTTTGGGGAGCACCTATAGATGATCCGCAACATCCCTACCATGCCTGCTTAGCTGCGCTGGAAATGCAGAAAGAGGCTGAAAAAATACGCTTACAATTTTTACAGGAAGGACTACCAGATGTACGCATGCGTATCGGTATACATACAGGTGAAGCAATTCTGGGTAATATGGGTTCGGATGAATTATTTGACTATAGCGCTATTGGTGATAATGTGAATCTTGCTGCCCGTCTTGAGGGGGTCAATAAAATATATCATACCTGGATAATGATCAGTGGAATCACTGCGGGGCATATTAAAGATCAATTTCATTTGCAGTCAGTCGATCGGGTTCGTGTAAAGGGCAAAAATACAGCAACAGAAATATTTACCTTTGTAAAAAATAATACCATTGCTGAACTATCCGATCAGGCTACACAGTATTATCTTAAACAACAATGGGATTTGGCCGAACAGTGTTGGAACGAAGTACTCCAACAGGATCCAGATAATACCATTGCCGTACTCTATCTGAAACGTATTGATGAATTTAAAAAAAATCCCCCGCTCGATGGCTGGCAGGGTATCACTGCATTAACAAGCAAATAATTATTGCCTAACGCTGTAATTCTCTCGGCAATGGAAAAAAAACGTCTTCTTTTTCACCTGATTCAATAATATTTATCTGGAATCCCTGACGTTTAAGAAACTCAACGACTTCCTCAACCAGATATTCAGGAGCTGAAGCACCAGCAGTAACACCAACCTGTTGACAGTCCTCCAACCTCTCTAGAGGTATTTCATCTGCAGAATCAATAAGGTAAGAATCTACCCCCTGTCTTTCTGCAACCTCCCTTAAACGATTGGAATTTGAGCTATTAGGCGATCCGACAACTAACACAACATCAGATGTCTTTGACAGTGTTTTAACTGCATCCTGGCGACTTTGAGTGGCATAACAAATATCATTTTTTTTAGGACCTGAAATCTTTGGAAAGCGCTTCTTTAAGGCATCAATCACATCTGCCGTATCATCCATTGACAGGGTTGTCTGACTCACATAAGCCAGTTTGTCAGGGTTGTTTATTGTCAGAGAGACAACATCCTTTGCTTTTTCAACCAGATAAATATTTCCACCGTGCTGCTTTCCATACTGTCCCATCGTCCCTTCAACTTCAGGATGACCTGCATGACCAATTAGAACACACTCAATACTTTCTTTACTATAACGCATGACTTCCAGATGAACTTTGGTGACCAGGGGGCAGGTCGCATCAAACACCTTAACTTGTCTATTCTCTGCTTCTAGTTTGACTGCTTTTGAAACACCATGGGCACTAAAAATAATAATACTATCATCAGGAACTTCTGCGATTTCTTCAACGAAGATTGCCCCACGGTTTTTTAATGATTGCACCACAGCACGATTATGTACTACTTCATGACGCACATAAATGGGTGCCCCGAACAATGTGAGTGCTCGTTCTACAATTTCAATTGCACGTTCAACACCGGCACAAAAGCCGCGTGGATTAGCCAGTTTTATTCGCATGTTTTCATTCATGTAATTGTCAGGATTTCAACCGAAAAAATGACTTCATGACCGGCTAAGGGATGATTAAAATCCACCAGCACTTTATCTTCTGTTATTTCCAATAATATTCCAGGGATTTGCTCCCCTTCAGGCGTACTGAATTCTATCATCAGGCCTTCCTGAAGTTCGACATCCAGATTAAATTTTGTTTTGTCCATCCAGTGTTTATTTTCATCTTCAGAAAATCCAAAGGTGTCTCTTGGATCCAGGCTCACCTGCTGTTTTTCCCCTATACTCAAACCCAGGATGACATTTTCCAATGCCTCAATCATTGAACCATCACCCATCGTGAAAGTCATGGGTTCACCATCTGCGGTGCCGTCAACAGGTGAGCCATCGGCCAGAGTTAAATTAAAATGCAGGGTAACAGAACTGTCTTTTTCTACGGATTTTGTCACAATAAACCTTTATAATTATTTATATTCTTAATGTTTATATTCATTATCATCATGCTTCTCATTGCCCCAAAAAGCATCAATGATCAGCATCACAGCACCAATACTAATGGCTGAATCAGCGATATTAAAAGCAGGCCAGTGCATTGCTGTCAGGGTTTCTCTATTGAGATAATAGACATCCAGAAAATCAACCACATAACCCAGTGTCAAACGATCCCAAAGATTACCTAAAGCCCCACCCAGAACCAACGCTAAAGCAATAGCTAACCAACGTTCATGTGACTGCAGACGTTTGATCCAGAAGAAAATAACCAGGCTCACTGAAATGGCAATAATGGCAAAAAACCAGCGCTGCCAGCCCGATTCATTGGCTAAAAAACTAAAAGCTGCTCCTGCATTATGCGCCAGCGTCAGATTAAACCAGCCAGGAATCACCACCATCGTTTCATAGAGGCTAAAGTGATGACTGATAAGCGCCTTACTAGCCAAATCCAGCACAACCACCAGCAACGTCAACCACAACCACCTTAACATCCAGTCACCCAAAATTCAGCATCAAAGATTTTGTACTCTAAATCCTGAGATCTTCCTTTCTGAACTCTGCACGCTGAATTCTGAACTCTGCCCTTAAACATAATGCCGTACTTCACCATCACCGTCCACATTGTCAATACAGCGACCACAAAGTTCAGGATGTTCGCTATGACTTCCCACATCTTCACGATGATGCCAGCAGCGGATACATTTTTCCTGTTCTGATGCCTTGACAACTAATGCCAGTCCGGCCACATCTTCAGACTCCACTGCATCAGAGGGCTTATCAGACAATGGATGTAAACGTACATACGAAGTAATTAATACAAATCGTAATTCATCTTCTAATTTTTTCAGTATGGCTAACAAGCCATCGTCACAATACAGATCAACTTCTGCGTCCAGAGACGAACCAATGACCTTTTCAACACGTAATTTTTCCATTTCCTTACTACAGGCCAGACGAACTTTGATGATCTGCTGCCAGTACTTGTCATCCATTTCATCTACAATTTCCGCTGGAAAATCATACCAGGTTTCAAAGAAAACAGACTCTGTACGTTCCCCGGGAATAAATCCCCAAAGCTCTTCTGCAGTAAAGCTGAGAATAGGAGCAATCCAACGAGTCATGGCCTCAACAATATGATGTAATGCGGTTTGCGCAGAACGTCTGGCAATACTATCTTCCTGAGTCGTATACTGGCGATCTTTAATCACATCAAGATAAAATGCACCCAGATCCATGGCACAAAAATTATGCACTTTCTGATACACCAGATGGAATTCATATTGTTCATATGCAGCAATAATTTCCTGCTGTAAAAACTCTGCCTGAACCACAATCCAGCGATCAAGCGGCAATAACTGTTCAACAGAGACACTATTTTTCTGCGGATCAAAACCATCCATATTAGCCAGCATAAAACGGGCTGTATTACGAATACGACGATATGTATCCGCTGTGCGTTTTAGAATTTCATCCGAAACACTGATCTCACCGGTATAGTCTGTTGAAGAAACCCAGAGTCTGAGAACATCAGCCCCCAGATTTTTCATAATTTTTTGTGGCGAAACAACGTTGCCTTTAGACTTGGACATTTTTTTGCCGTGAGCATCCACCACAAAACCATGGGTCAATACTTCTTTATACGGTGCTGTTTCATGCACTGCTATAGAAGTCAGCAGTGATGACTGAAACCAACCGCGATGCTGATCTGAACCTTCCAGATATAGATCGGCCGGAAATTCTAATTCTTCCCGCTCATTGATAACACAACTATGAGTCACCCCGGAGTCAAACCAGACATCCAGCGTATCAAGCACTTTAATATAATCTTTGGCATCATCACCAATAAGTTCTGCCGCATCCAGATCAAACCAGTCATCAATCCCTTTTTCAGCCACACGCTGAGCAACTTTTTCAATCAAACTGGAAGTATCAGGATGTAATTCCTGTGTCTCACTATGCACAAAAACTGGTATCGGTACTCCCCAGGTACGCTGACGGGAGATACACCAGTCCGGGCGATTTTCCAGCATTCCTGCAATTCGTGCTTTTCCCCAGTCAGGCAGCCAGGTGGTTTTATTCGCTGCATTAATTGCCAGTCCTCGTAAACCCTGTTGATCCATGCTGATAAACCATTGTGGAGTAGCACGGAAAATAATCGGTGTTTTATGACGCCAGCAATGAGGGTAACTATGCAGCAATTCCTGATGATTTAATAAAGCCCCTTTTTCCCTTAACACATCCAATACCAATGGATTCGCCTTGAAGACATGCTGACCTTCAAATAAGGGGGTTCCAGTGACAAAGCAACCATTTGCACCCACCGGATTATCAATTTCCAGATCATATTTCATGCCCACTACATAGTCTTCCTGACCATGTCCCGGTGCAGTATGAACGGCACCCGTACCAGATTCCGCAGTAACATGCTCCCCCAGAATCACCGGCACCTGACGATCATAAAATGGATGTTGTAATGCCTGATGCTCTAACTGTGACCCCTTACAACGTCCCAAAACTTCATGATTTTCCACACCATAGCGCTGCAATGCACCGACATACAAATCTTCAGCAAGAATCAGCATTTCAGTCTCTGTTTTAACCAACACATAGTCAAAATCGGCGTGCAATGCCACAGCTCGATTAGCAGGCAATGTCCAGGGTGTTGTAGTCCATATCACTGCATTGATATTCATATCAGTCTCATCACTGGCATTAAAAATACCCAATACAGCACTTTTATCTAATACTTTAAAGCGTACGTCAATGGCCGGTGACATTTTATCTTCATGCTCAACCTCCGCCTCAGCCAGAGCTGAACCACAGTCAGTACACCAATGAACCGGTTTAGAGCCTTTATACAAATGCCCCTTATCAATAATCTTACCCAGGGTGCGAATAATATTGGCTTCAAATTTAAAATCCATGGTCAGATAGGGATTATCCCAATCTCCCATTACACCCAGACGTTTAAAGTCTTCTTTTTGTCCTTTCACCTGCTTTGCAGCATAATCACGACAACCATTGCGGAAGGTTTGGGCATCGACCTTAACTCCCGCCTTACCCATTTTTTTCTCAACATTGAGTTCAATCGGAAGACCATGACAATCCCAACCCGGAATATAGGGTGCATCATAGCCCCCCAACGTTTGAGATTTTATAATAATATCTTTAAGAATTTTATTGACCGCATGACCAATATGAATATCACCATTCGCATAAGGAGGTCCATCATGAAGAATAAATTTTGGACGATCCGCAGACAACTCACGCAATTTTTTGTAAATACCAGCTTGTTCCCATTGCTTAAGCATATTCGGCTCACGCTGAGCTAAATTTGCCTTCATAGGAAACTTTGTCTTTGGTAAATTCAAGGTCTCTTTATAGATATTCTGCTTACTCACTGCTTTCTCACTTTACTGAACAATTATTGTTTAAATCTTGGGATATATTGAATATATAAGTAATTCCAGCCATCCAACTTATACTTTTTTTATCGCTCACAAAACTCGCTACGCTCAGACAGTTGTTCACGAAAAAAAAGCATAAACTAAATGTCTTCTGAGTTTGTAATAAACTAATATATTGACTTCAAAAAAGAGCTTTTATCTTTTAAAAAACTCTAAATTCGCAATGCTGCTAGTGATGATGGGTGATATTTACCTTTCAGGGCTTTCTGCTGCATAGATGCTGCATTAACCTAGAAAACGCAGTAGCCATCTACTACAGTATTTATCTTAAGATTGAACATTTCGTTACGATACATACTGCGTTTTCAGGATTAAGCCGACATGGACGTATCCACGACGTCCCCTGAAAGGAAATATCATTCCATTAGCACTTATTTAACTCAAGGCAAAGTATTCCTTCGCCTCAACCACATCTTTTAATATCTGTTCTTTTAATATATCAAAAGAATCAAATTTCATTTCATCGCGAATTTTATGTAAAAAATCCACATGGACTAATTTACCATATAAATCACCATCAAAATCAAATAAGTGGACTTCCAGCAAACCCTTTTTCCCATCCACTGTGGGACGATAACCTATATTGGCAATCCCGTTGATTCCCTGACGATTTTTGTCATTTATAACATTTTTACAGACGCCTAAATCTTTACCCCAGAGTCTCACTGCAAATACACCGGATACCGCAGGAGTTGCTCTATGCAAAGGTACATTCGCCGTTGGAAAGCCTATTGTTCTGCCACGCTTGGCACCATGTTGAATATGACCTGACATCCAGTAAGGACGTTTTAGCAAAGTACGGGTCAGTTCCATGTTGCCCACTTCTAATGCCTGCCTGATACGAGTACTGCTGACCCTTTCATTTTCTATTGCAAAAGTTGGTGTATTTTCAACTTCGAAACCAAATTGCCTGCCACTTTCAATCAGCGTAGAAAAATTACCACTTCGTCCCTGACCAAACTGAAAATCATCACCTACCTGTAAATATTTAACACCCAGTTTGTCAACCAGAACCCGTTGTACAAATTCATCAGCACTCAGTTTAGAAAAAGACGGCGTAAAATGAACCACCAGTAATTTATCGATACCACAATCTGCAATAATTTCAGCTTTATCTCTAAAGCGTGTGAGACGTGCAGGCGCACTTTTCAGAGCAAAAAATTCCCGTGGCTGAGGCTCAAAAACAATCACCAGAGAAATTAATTGAGATAAGTCAGCTTTCTCTTTCAACTGCATTAAAATATTTTGATGCCCACTATGAACACCGTCAAAATTACCAATCGTAGCAACACAATTCTGCTTCTGCTGTGTTAGATTGTGTAATCCTCTAATGATTTCCATCGACCAACTATCTCAGTATCTGTTATTTAGAATAAACGTATCATTTTACAATACAATAGCGGTTTAGAGTAGAGTTGTTTTTATTTTGCGGGGAAAAAATGTTTCTTTCGAACACCTAGTAACAATAAGCTTAAGAAATAAATACCTATTGCCTGACCAATACTCAGTAATAATTGTGTTATTTGCTCAAAAATTGACCATTTTAACCATTGATCCAGCTCATATTGTCCCAGATATAACACCATTAACATCATAGAATTTGCCGCAATCACCTGTATCCAGACCTTTCCCCAGCCAGGTGCTGGCCAATAAACTTCATGTTTCCTCAACCAGCGATAAAGCAGGAATGCATTGGTAAAAGCAGAAATTGAAGTGGCAATAGCCAAACCAGCGTGTGCACCGGGATAATCCAGCCAAAACCAGGGAATAACAATAATAATATTAAAGATCATATTGACCGTCAGAGCAATGATACCAATTTTAACCGGAGTTTTTGTATCCTTGCGTGAGAAAAATCCCGGTAATAAAACCTTAACCAGAATAAAGCCCAACAATCCAAAGCTATAAGCCATCAAGCTCATAGCTGACATTTCAATGTCAGTTTTCAGGAACTTATCACTACCGAACAATGTCGTTATAATCGGCTCTGCCAGCATAAAAAGTCCAATCGCTGAAGGTACACCCAAATAAATCACCCAGCGGATAGCCTGATCCAGGGTGTTTGAAAAAGCTTCTCTGGATTGTGCTGCGTGTTGTCTGGACAATCCCGGCAAAATAACAGTGGCTAGTGCAACGCCTAAAATACCCAGAGGAAATTCCATCAGTCGATCAGAATAATAAAGCCAGGAAATGCTGCCTGTTACCAGTAATGAAGCGATAATTGTGTCTAATAACAGATTAATCTGTGCCACAGAAGCACCGAATATTGCCGGCAGCATTAATTTAAGGATTTGTCTTACCCCTGAGTGTCCTGGACTCCAGCAGGGCAGACTTAACAAACCCAGTCGGGCTATAAAGGGCAATTGAAACAATAGCTGTATCAAACCAGCAAGAAAAACACCAATAGCCAGTCCCATTACCGGTTCATCCATCAATGGAACAATCCCCCAGACCGCAGCAATTAAAACCAGATTCAATAAAACCGGAGTAAATGCCGGTACAGCAAACTGATGATAGGTGTTGAGAATACCACCGGCAAAGGCCACCAGAGAAATAAACAGAATATAGGGGAAGGTAATACGTAATAAATTAACCGTGAGATCATATTGCGACTGATTCTGTTGATCCAGATAACCGGGTGCAAATAACATGATAAGAACAGGGGCGGCAATGACACCTAAAATGGTTATAATAAATAACCAGCCGCCTAAAGTCCCGGCAACATGCTGTACCAGATCTTTAACCGCTGCTTCACCTTTATTTTCTTTATATTCGCCCAGTGTAGGCACAAATGCCTGATTAAATGCACCCTCAGCAAATAAACGTCGCATAAAATTAGGGATCTTAAATGCAATAAGAAAGGCATCCATTCCTGCAGAGGCGGCAAATTCACGGGCAAAGATCACATCACGAGTAAAACCAAGTACTCTGGACAGGAATGTCATCAGACTGACAATCAGTGTGGACTTAAATAACTGTTTACTCATTATCTTTAAAGATTACTTCCTGTGCTGACTCTACAAAAACAAAAAAAGCCGGACTTATGAAGTCCGGCTTTTTTTTGCTTTTCTTTATTTCAGACATCAGCCTTTAATATTACGCATAAAAATTAGCCAAGTGCTTTAATTTTGCTGCTTAAGCGACTCTTATGACGGGCAGCCTTATTTTTGTGAATCAGACCCTTACTGACCATCGCATCAATTACTGGTACTGCTATTTTATATGCACTTGCTGCAGTTTCTTTATCACCTGCTTCAATAGCATAAACTGTATTTTTTAGTATGGTACGAAATTCTGAACGTTTAGCAACGTTTCTGGTACGACGTTTTACGGCTTGACGAGCACGTTTTCTAGCTTGAGCTGAATTGGCCAATGTATTCTCCTGAAATTCTGTTTTATTAAGCTTTTAATTCACTTGAAAGTCTTTACCTATATCCAGCTAAAGATTTCTTATCTGTCTGAATTTTAAAGCAGGATATTATCTTCTATTTTGATAAAAATAGCAACCAACTTAAAGCTAAATAACAAAAAGATTATCTCGATGAATAAGTTCAGGCTCATCGACATAGCCTAATATATTGCTGATTTCATGACTGGCACAGCCTTTTATTTTATTGGCTTCATCACTGCTATAGTTAATAAGACCCCGTGCCACTTCCTGTTTATTTTCATCCAGACAAGCCACCATGTCTCCGCGTAAAAAGTGTCCATGTACACTTTGAACTCCCACAGATAAAAGACTGGAACCATTACGCTTCAACACATCAGCAGCACCTTTATCCAGAATCAGATTCCCTTTCATCAGCAAATGACCTGCTAACCATTGTTTTCTTGCTCCCAGAGGTTCCTGATTGGCCATTAGTAAAGTGCCTACAGAATCTCCCGTATAAATCTTATTCAACACCAATGGTTCACGACCCGAGGCAATAATAGTGGCAGCACCGGAACGCGCAGCCAGACGGGCAGCTCTAAGCTTGGTTGCCATACCACCACGACCAAGAGTTCCTTTGCTGTCACCCGCCATATTATCCAACTCTGCATCCAGGGCATCAACTTCTGTTAATAACCGGGCGGATTGGTTTTTCCTTGGATCACTATCAAACATACCTTGCTGATCGGTTAAAATAACCAGCAGATCAGCATCAATTAAATTAGCCACTAATGCCGCTAAAGTATCATTATCACCGAAACGGATCTCATCAGTAACCACTGTATCATTTTCATTGACTACCGGAACAATACCTAATGTGATGAGTTTTAATAATACAGAACGGGCATTAAGATAGCGTGTTCGATTAGACATGTCATCATGAGTTAAAAGAATTTGAGCGGTATGCAGATCATGTTTTTTAAACTGTGATTCATAGGCCTGAATCAGACCCATTTGTCCTACTGCAGCTGCAGCCTGTAATTTATAAAGTGAGTCAGGCCGTTCATCCCATCCCATCCTTTTCATTCCCTCAGCCACTGCACCCGATGAAACCAGAACAATTTCAATACTCTGGCCATCCTGCTGCTGATTAATTAGCTCAGATATTTGTTTTACCCATAAAGCAATTGCCTGGTAGTCCAGACCACTACCTTCATTGGTCAGCAACGCACTGCCAATTTTCACCACCCAGCGATGAGTATGAAGTAAATGCTCCCGTTTACTTATATTCATTTGATAATCTTACCAGTTATCACATCATAAGTACCTTCAGTCATTTCATCGTCCGGGTGATCGGCTGAATTTTCTTCTCCTGCCGAATGGGGGTATTTTTCAATATCCAGATGTTCCATTACAGCAAGACATATCTCCCTGGTTCCTTCTTTATTCATTGCAGAAATTTGAAATACCGGTCCCTGCCAATTGAGTTGTTGTATAATTTTCCGGCATTGCTCTTCACGTTCACCTTCAATAAGCAAATCAGTTTTATTAATCACCAGCCAACGTTCTTTATTAATCAGGTCATCACCAAAAATTTTAAGCTCATTTTCAATTGCCCTGAAACTGTCCGCCGGATCACTGCCGTCATAAGGGCTAACATCGACAAAATGAAGTAACAGACCGGTTCTTGAAATATGTTTTAAAAATCGAATCCCCAAACCCGCTCCATCTGCTGCACCTTCAATGACTCCGGGAATATCAGCAACCACAAAACTTCGATGGGGTATCACACTGACAACACCCAGATTAGGTATCAGTGTGGTAAATGGGTAATCAGCAACTTTGGGCTTGGCTTCTGAAACTGCACGGATAAATGTAGATTTTCCAGCATTAGGCATACCCAGCAGACCTACGTCAGCCAGGACTTTTAATTCTAACTGCAGCTCCCTGCGTTCTGCAGGAGACCCCAGAGTACTTTGCCTGGGTGCACGATTGACACTACTTTTAAAGCGTGTATTACCCAGGCCGTGAAAACCACCCCGCGCGACCATTAGAACCTGACCGGCTTCAGTTAAATCACCCAAAACTTCGTCTGTCTCAAGATTTTTAACCAGAGTCCCAACCGGTACATCAACATAGAGATCATCAGCACCACGGCCTGTTTTTTCTTTCCCCTGTCCAGCCTGACCATTTTTTGCTTTATAAAAGCGCGTATGGCGAAATTCTGACAACGTATTCAACCCTTCACTTGCGCACAGAAAAACAGAGCCTCCATCACCGCCATCACCACCATCCGGCCCGCCAAATGGAATATATTTTTCACGGCGAAAACTGACAATACCCCGGCCACCCTGACCAGATTCAACTTTTATAGTCGCTTCATCAATAAATTTCATTTTATACCATCGACCCTGGAATTCTTTACTTGTTTATAGAATATTGTAATTGTCCACCATAGAAGATGGAAATACTGCGAGAAATATGGATACTGTAGTCGTACCCTGGTCAAAAAAAAGGCTCTACCATAAACTGGAGAGCCTTTATGTATCAGCCAATACCAAATTTCAATCTCTAGCTTAAACCAGAGTTTGAAATTATTCGCTAATAACGCTTACAAATTGACGGTTTTTAGAGCCTTTTGTTTCAAAAAGAACACGACCACCTATCTTGGCGAATAAGGTATCATCTTTACCAATACCCACATTAACGCCCGGATGAACCTTGGTACCACGCTGGCGAATAAGAATATTACCACCTAGAACCATTTCACCACCAAATCTCTTTACACCAAGACGCTTTGCATTAGAATCACGTCCATTTCTGGTACTACCACCGGCTTTCTTATGTGCCATTTTTCGTTGTCCTCAAAAAAAATATAAGGGTAATAAGGCTAAAACTGCTCATTAAGCAGTAATTTTCTCAATTTTTATTTCAGTAAAAGATTGACGATGTCCCATCTGCTTACGATGATGCTTACGGCGTCTGAACTTTACAATAGATATTTTCTTACTACGACCATGAGAAGCAATCGTTGCTGTCACTTTGCCACCATCAATAAATGGTGCGCCTAACTTAACATCGTCACCATCAGCAATCATGAGAACTTCATTTAAATCAATGCTGGCACCCTCTTCAGCATTCAGTTTTTCAACTTTAAGCGTCTGACCTTCACTGACTTTATATTGCTTACCGCCGGTTTTAATTACCGCGTACATAGTTTACTCCAAAGCTACTAAATATACTCTTGCTATAAACTAAAAACTCATAAAAACCATACGATTCTATGAAAGCAAAAGAAAAAACCAAAATTTAAGACGAGAGATTTTAGGTGTTTTTGTAATCTTTGTCAAATTCTATTCAGTTTTATTTCTTCTTTTTGCTGTCCACTGTACATATAAAGCTTAAAATATTGTATACTGCCTCGCTTTATTAATTTATTTATTTTTACCTTTTGTTTACTTTTTGTTACTAGCGGCCTTATTCATGACCATCGAAGACGTTTTCAAATTAATTAAAGGTGATATGGGCAAAGTCAATCACCTGATTCAAAGCAGCCTTTATTCTGAAGTTGTTCTGATTAACCAGATCAGTCAGTATATTATCAATAGCGGTGGTAAAAGGCTACGCCCTATTATTGTCCTCTTAAGTGCAAATGCCTTCTCATATCAGCACAAAAACAATCATAACATCACATTAGCTGCAGTCATTGAGTTTATCCATACTGCAACACTTTTACATGATGATGTAGTGGATGAGTCTGAATTACGCCGCGGCAAAGATACTGCTAATGAACTTTGGGGTAATGCCGCCAGTGTTTTAGTTGGTGACTTTCTATATTCACGGGCTTTTGAAATGATGGTTGGTGTCGGTAGCATGAAAGTGATGGAAATCTTATCACACTCAACCAATACTATCGCTGAGGGTGAGGTATTACAATTACTAAACTGTAATGATGCTTCGACCACTGAAGAACGCTACCTTGAAGTCATTCACTTCAAAACTGCCAAATTATTTGAATCGGCTTCTCAATTAGGCGCTGTTATTGCAGAACAGGATGAAGCAGTAGAAGCAGCCATGGCTAAGTTTGGTATGCATCTGGGCACCGCTTTTCAACTGATTGATGACGTTTTGGACTATAGTGCCAGCAGTGAAGACATGGGTAAAAATGTCGGTGATGACTTAGCTGAAGGGAAACCCACCTTACCGTTGATTTATGCCATGCAGCACGCTTCAGTTGAACAATCTGAAATGATTAAAACAGCCATTGAAAATGGTGGTCTGGATCAGATTGAAGCCATTACCCAAACCATTCATTCTGTCGGAGCACTGGACTACACCAGAGAGATTGCCAGGAAAGAAGCTGAGCAAGCTATTACACAACTTGAGATCATTCCGGATTCTGACTACAAAGAAGCATTGATTACGCTGGCTAACTTTTCGGTGGAGCGGAGCCACTAAAAGATTGACTCAAAAAGGATTGGGGTAGTAAACCGTAACCTACATTTAAGGTTTATAATCCATTGTCAAAGAAACCGAATCTGCAAAGCGTAGGGCATGGGGTTTGTCAATTTCTACGGTTGCTTGCAGTACTTTGTCTGCTTTGGATATCAGTTTAATAATATCTGCAGCCATTGTTTCGAGCAGGTCAAATGACTTTTCTTCCACCAAACTAATAATCTGCTTGGTCAGGACTTTATAGTTACAGGCATCATCTACGGAGTCGCTTTCAGCAGCGACAGTGGCATCATAACGTAAGGAAATATTGACTATTACATCCTGCTTTTTAATTTTTTCCTCATCGTTAAAACCAATAAAAGTTCTCAGACGTAAATTTTTTATACAGATTGTCGCTAACATATGTCTGTTTGTCCCTAACGAATCAAGTGCAAAAATTCAGAGCGGGTAGCTGGTATATCACGAAATGCACCCAGCATCATAGAAGTAGTCATCATGGAGTTCTGCTTTTCTACACCACGCATCATCATACATAAATGCTGTGCTTCCAGGACAACGCCTACACCTCTGGCTCCCGTGACTTCCATAATAGTTTCTGCAATCTGCTTGGTCATATTTTCCTGGATCTGTAGACGACGGGCATACATATCAACAATTCGGGCAATTTTTGATAATCCAATCACTTTTCCCCGGGGCAGATAGGCGACATGACACTTGCCGATAAAAGGTAGCAAATGATGCTCACAAAGAGAATAAAGTTCTATATCTTTAACCAGAACCATCTCATCATTATCTGAGTCAAAGATAGCATCATTAACGACTTCATTAATATCCTGAAGATATCCCCGGGTCAGAAACTGGAATGCTTTTGCTGCACGTTCAGGTGTATCTCTCAAACCATCCCGATTTAAATCTTCACCAACAGCCGAAATAATACTGGCAAAATGTTCTTTCATTTATTCTCAACTTTTCACAATTATTTACTTTCTATGTTTGAGACATAATTCGATTTTGCAAGTTGTAACTTCTCGTAAGCAGCTAGTAAACTCCGATGTCGGATCAGCCCCTCTAAGTCCATACCTGCATCAAATAAGCCGTCATAATGACTTTGACCATTGACTAGAGCAAGACAGCGTTCAATAGTTTGACGGCCGTATAAGCTATTCAAGGCTTCAACATACTGACTTATTTCTTTTTTCTCATCCAGTTGAATTGTTAACAAGGCAATTAAAGCCCGGTAAAATTTATTTCGTTCCGGCTGCAGCTGATCCAGTTCCAGACACCATTGAGCCCATTCAATTGCCTGTTCATAATCTCCTGTATGCAGGGCTAACATTCCTTTTAATTCACCCATTCGCAAGGTTTCCCAAACACTGTCAGGATCAGGAGCAATTCCTATTAGACCACAAACATCAGAATGATCACTAAATTCACTTTGCTGTAAATTCTGCAATAATTCCTCTGCCTGTAAAACATCCATTTTATTTAAGGTCAGTATTCTTTCCCTATAAGCAGCACCCTCATTGTTGTTTTGCCAATACAATTCTTCAACAGGATAAATTTCAGACATACCCGGCACAATAATACGACAACCATAAACACCTAAATGTTCGTAGTCAGCAATGTAAATATCTCTTCTTTCAGCACTTGAATCATCATTCAATAAAGTCACTAAAAACTCAAATTCTGATTGTGTATTGCTATCAAAATCCCAGTAAACGAAATCATAATCTTTATCGTTTTTAAAGAAATCGTAACTAATCAAGCCACTGGAATCAATAAAATGAGTTTCTAAATTAACGGGATCCGCTACTGCATCGTCATCAAAGCAAGGGGTTTGAAAACCATCAAGAGAATCCAGACGCCGTCCCTGCAGCAATTCGGTCATTGTTCTATCCAGTGCTACTTCAAAACTTGGATGTGCTCCAAATGAAACCAAACAGCGTCCTGATTCAGGTTCCATCATTGTAATTGCAATGACAGGATAAAATCCTCCCAGTGAGGCATCTTTTAATTCAAGAACAAAGCCCTCCTGTTCCAGTTCATTTTTGGCTTCCAGTACTTTTGGATACAGATCAAGAATGTGTTCCGGTATGAACGGCAGACTAATCCGCTCAGCAATAATACGATTTTTTACATAACGTTCATAAATTTCTGAAAGTGCCTGCGTACGTGCCTCCATTGCTGTATTACCGGCAGACATACCATTACTCACATAGCAATTACCAATAATATTGACTGGAAACCAGGTGGTCACCTGATCACGATGGCGTATAAACGGGAGTGTGCAAATACCTCGCTGAGCATGGCCTGAGTTCGTATCAACCAGCAGCTCCGGCATCAATTGTTGATCAGGATTATAAAATGCCCATAAGTCCTCATTTAATATTCCTTCCGGCATACCCTGTTCATCTTTTGTACTATCAGGAGCAAACCACCGTTCAACGGGATAATGTACAAAGTCTGACTGAGCGATAGAGTGCCCCAGATAATAATCAGCAAAGAAATAGTTACAGTTTAAACGTTCAAAAAATTCGCCCAGAGCACTGGCAAGGCAGGCATTTTTGCTACTACCCTTACCATTTGTAAATAATAATGGACAATTTCTATCCCTGATATTCACTGAATAAATATAATTGACAGGATTAAGCCACAAAACTTCTTCAATATCGAAGCCTAATTTTTTTAACTGAGCCTGCATTTTTTCTATAGAGACTTCCAAAGCCTCATCTTTACCTTTAATATAGGTTTTTGTCATTTCATTTCCACCATCATTATTATAAACGCTTTAAAAAAAAGACTCTTTCATTAAAATAGCTCATATTTTGTGATCGAGAGCTACGTTTTTCAGGTTTTATATCTGCAATTTCTAAACATCTAATATCAAAATATCTGCTATATAACTGGAAAACTTCTTCTTCAGTCACTGAAAAAGGCGGTCCTTTTTTTTCCTTTTCATCATAATCCAGTGTCACCAGCAATATAGGAACTTTTTTCGGCACTATTTTCAATAATTTTTTAACATATTTTTTACGCATTTTATAAGGTAGAGCAACCAGAGAACCTCTATCATAAACTGCAGTAATATCATGTAGTTGTTCTTTGTTTAGAGCAAAGAAATCACCACAGATAATATCAACTTCTGGACTAGTCCACAGCATTAATTCAACTTGCTCTGTTTTAGAATTTTCATCAAAAAGAACAGATTTACTTGCTTTTAACTGCTGTTCTGTATAAAAATCTTTCACCGCAAGGTCACTTAATTCATTTCCGGTTACGCGATATCCCTGCTGATGAAGATAATACAAGTCATGACTTTTACCACACATGGGTACAAAAACATGACTATCTTCTGAATGTCCCAGCAAAGGTAAGTAGCTGGACAAATAGGGATTGGCTGCGTCAAGGTGAAAGCCAATACGCTTTTCCTGCCAACGTTGAAGCCAGTATGAATGTTGCATAGAAAGTTAACCTGTAAAAAATAAACAATACTAACATAGATTAAAATATAGAAAAGCTAAAATTATCATGGGTAAATCACTAGTAATTGTAGAGTCGCCTGCCAAGGCTAAAACCATTAATAAATATCTCGGCAAGGATTTTGTCGTTAAATCAAGCGTGGGACATATCCGCGACCTACCCACCAGCGGTAGCAGTCGAAAAACGGCAATGACGCCTAAAGAAAGGGCAAAATTAGCCGCTCAATCACGCAAATTAGCCCCGCAAGAACGTGAAAAAAGAAAAAAAATACGTTCTCAGGCCGCACTGATTGAACGTATGGGTATCGATCCGGAAAATGGCTGGAATCCACAATATGAGACCATGCCTGGCAAAGAAAAAGTAATTGCAGAATTAAAAAAACTAGCAGCAAATTCTGACACAATCTATCTCGCAACTGATTTGGATCGCGAGGGAGAAGCCATTGCCTGGCATTTAAAAGAGACACTGGGTAAAAATAAAAGTACCGAATTTAAACGTGTTGTATTTAATGAAATCACAGAAAAATCAATAAAAGAAGCTTTTTCAAACCCGGGCATGCTCAATATGGATCATGTTAACGCCCAGCAAACAAGACGTTTTCTTGACCGTGTTGTGGGTTACATGGTTTCTCCTTTGCTCTGGAAAAAAGTAGCACGGGGTCTGTCAGCAGGACGGGTACAATCAGTTGCAGTAAAATTAGTGGTTGAACGTGAACGTGAAATTCATGCTTTTAACCCTGATGAATATTGGGAAATCTATGCCGATCTAGTGGACAAAAAACAGATTAAGTTACAGGCACAGGTAGCAAAGTATCAGGGCAAAGAATTTCGTCCCGGAAATAAAACTGAAGCGGATATTGCTCTGGCTATACTGGAAAAAGCCGATTATCTGTTAAGCAAGCGGGAAACTCGTCCAACCAGCAGTAAACCAAAAGCACCGTTTATTACCTCAACCTTGCAGCAAGCAGCCAGTACACGCATGGGTTTTGGTGTTAAAAAGACGATGATGCTGGCGCAACGGCTCTATGAAGGTGGCTACATTACCTATATGCGTACTGACTCAACCAATTTGAGTGCGGAAGCAATAGCCAGCGGACGTGATTATATTGAAAATAATTTTGGCAAAAAATATTTGCCGGAAAAGGCCAATATATATAATAGTAAAGGAGGGGCACAGGAGGCTCATGAAGCCATACGCCCTTCTAATGTCGATATAAAGGCAACGGATATCAGCAGTGTTGATAGAGATGCACAGCGGCTATATGAACTGATTTGGCGACAGTTTCTTGCCTGCCAGATGACCCCTGCAAAATACGAAAATACGACTCTCACCATTAGTGCCGCTGACTATGATTTAAAACTAAAGGGGCGCATAGTCATATTTGATGGTTGGACCCGTGTGATGAAAGCTCTGGCAAAATCAGCTGAAGAGGTTATTTTACCTGCTGTAAAAGAAGGTGATACATTTAAACTGGAGCAATTGTTACCCTCTCAACATTTTACCAAACCGCCGCCACGTTATTCTGAAGCCAGTTTAGTGAAAGAACTTGAAAAAAGAGGAATTGGCCGTCCATCAACCTATGCCAGTATTATTTCTACTATTCAGGACAGAGGCTATGTGACTACGCAAAATAAGCGCTTTTATGCTGAAAAAATTGGTGCTGTAGTGACTGAACGTCTGTGTGAAAGTTTCAATGAATTAATGACTTATTCATTTACTTCTGAGATGGAAGAAAAATTAGATAAAATTGCTGCCGGGGATAAATACTGGCAGGATATTCTGGATGGATTTTATCAGGATTTTAGGGCTCAGCTGGAGAAAGCTGATAGTGAAGATAAGGGCGGAATGAGAACTAATGATCCGACGCCAACTGATATCCCTTGTCCTGACTGCGGTCGTCATATGATGGTTCGTACTGGTACCACCGGTGTATTCTTAGGCTGCTCAGGTTATAGTCTGCCGCCCAAGGAACGCTGCAAAGGCACTTTAAATCTTATTCCAGGTGATGAGGCTGTGGATACTGAACAAGATGAAGAAAGTGAAGCCAAGGCACTTATTGAACGCAAACGCTGCCCAAAATGTAATACGGCAATGGATAGTTATTTGATTGACGAGCAACGAAAACTGCACATTTGCGGTGACAATCCTGATTGTGATGGTTTTATTGTTGAGCAGGGACAATATCGCATCAAGGGTTATGATGGCCCTGTAATTGAGTGTGATAAATGCGGCAGCGATATGCAACTTAAATCAGGACGTTTTGGCAAATATTTTGGTTGTACCAGCGACACCTGTAAAAATACACGAAAACTTTTAAGAAGTGGCGAGGCAGCTCCACCCAAAGCCGATCCGGTTCACATGAAAGAACTGCCCTGCGAAAAGTCAGATGGTTATTTTGTATTACGCGATGGCGCCGCAGGGATTTTTATGGCTTCCAGTGCATTCCCCCGTTCCAGAGAGACACGGGCACCTTTCATCAGTGAGTTACTGGCTCATAAAGAGGAACTGGATGCAAAATTTCTTTATCTCTGCGAGGCTCCAACAGAAGACAATAAGGGTAATCCGGTGATGATCCGTTTTAGCCGCAAAAATAAAGAACAATATGTCATGTCCGAGAATAAAGACGGCAAGGCAACTGGCTGGACAGGACATTATATCAATCAACAATGGGATATAGAATTACCAAAGCCCAAAAGAAAAGCAGCAAAGAAAAAAACAGTAAAAAAGAAGGTCAGTAAAAAGAAGGCTGTCACAAAAAAAGCATAAAGTAAGTGCTTACTTAAAACTCTTATTGAGGGAATTAAACGTGATGCTGTCACAGGATTCACCTCTCTCAGGGGACGCTCAAGCACGTCCGTGTGACGCTTTGAGAAAAACATCCATGTTTTTCTAAACCCCTGATAGAAACGAACCCTATGACAACACCACTCACTAAACTATTTGTCCCACTGGTGTTATTTCAGAGTATACATTCAATATCAGCTATCGTCCCATCCAGCGATTCGCCGATCTTTCCCTGAAGATTATCTAGAGCAAAAATCAGCCATTTTACAATCCACAAAACGTCCAGTATTCAGAACTTTTAATATGAACGCTTTTACCAATGAACAGACAATTTAAAACAAAGAGTAGCATGACACTATTGACCTAAAGTTCCAATTTGCTGGTACGATTATTTTTGTTTACATTTCCAGTTAACGGCTATTTACTTATTTTAAAATAAGTGAAAGTATTATTTTTGATTCAATATTTGGCAACATCAGCACTTGGGCAACTGCGGTCTTTTAGAGAATGCTAATATTGATAATAAAACTAAGAAAAGATGTATTTATGTGGATTGATTAGTCTTCACTACTATTGTTAAACAGCTCTGGGTAGTGTAAACAGTTATTGAATAACTACCAATTACTTAATAAGACTATAACTTAGAATTACAATTCATTGCTTATGCTAATAGTACCATCTATTAAAAAGCTTTCTTTGGCAAATCTTTAAAACAACCATATACATCCCTTCTTAATTTACGCGTTTCATCATAAGCTGTAAATTTGTAATCACCACTTATATAACTACCATTATCACTCGTTATCTCAATATAAGAACCAATAGTTCCATGAACTATATAAAAAGGCCATTTGACATCATCAGTTGAGTACACTCCATTATTTGCACCAGCAAAAGCCCATTCTTCAGAAGGATAATCAGATGTTACACCTTCTAAAGGATATTTTTGTGGACCATTGTAAATTTTAATATACAATGAAACATTAGCAATGGTGTTAAAAGCACCTATTGCAATTCCTGGTGAATAATCTACATATTTTTCTGACCAAACTCTCCAAACATCTGTAGTCCAATATGCTCTGGAATCATAAAGTGTAGGACTTTGACCATCTTCAATCATAAGTTGACCCGAACTGGCGCTACAAGGAAATCCATCAGCCTGAGTAGGATTATCCGGTGTGTTAGGGCTATCCGGTGTGTTAGGGCTACTATCTTTAATACAAATAAGGCTGTTTTCAACTTGAGTATAACCAGTATTGCATGTAATAGAGGTAATATAATTGCCCCATTTATTATCTGCTAGACATAATTTCTTTTGAGTACATGTTGCATTTACAGCAGAACAACTAACAGCATCAGAATACTCACCAGCAGTGCACTCTGAATCTGGATTAAGAACGTTATTAAGTTTCCAGTTATTTTTGCTAGGGCTAAAAGCCAAGTTCAATAAGTAATTTTCACTATCAAAAGTTAAGCATGAAAAATCCAAATCAAAGTTAGATTTTAAATTGGCACATTGATTATTTGGGTTTGATGTTTCTAATAGTTGAGGAATTTTTTTTATATTCCAGGTGTATTCTTTGTTATCATTGTATTTTTTTGTATTGAATATTAATTCTAATGGTTCTTTAAAAATGTATGAGGTATTCTTCTGGTTATAGCAGTTAATACTAATATTTATATCCTCATTAGCAGTTGAACAATATGGTTTTTCGGCACAAACTCCACCATCGAAATGAAAATAAGAACAGTTTAAATTATCCACATATTGTGTTCCATCATCACAAAAATTATCATTAGAATAAGTTGGATTGGTACAAACTAAATTACAATCATATACACCATCAACATAAACATCAGTACTACAAAAATCTCCTGTACCCGCAAAAAGATAAGATACCAGATAAACATTGATAAAGAGGATATAGCATAATCTTATAATTTTTTTCAATATTATATTTCCGTTCATTTAACTAGCAAAAAAAAACTAATAATCATCGAGTAGAATTATCCTCTTAAATCTTAACTATTGTTTGCAAACAGACAATAAAAAGCAAAGAAGAGATCCTATATGAATACTGCCACAAAAAATACTGGGCTGCCAGCATTTACAGCTGATTTACTTGAAAATGGTGGTTATTTGGCTGATAACTTGTTTACCGATTTATGGAAACAAGTTGGAATGAAAACATTATTAAATAAATCAGGTTTCAGTAAACGTTCAGGACCCCCTATTTCAGATCTGATTTATATTTTAATTCTTTGGGTTTGGTTAAAAAAAGATTCGATAGCGATGTTTGCTCAAGAATCATTACAATATTTTAGCCATGCTGAAAAAATGCACTTTATGGTACGCTAAACCGAGAAGATTTAACTTGGCGACAGCATAATCTTAAAGTTGATATTAAAACGATTCAACAAATTCCTTCTTGCACAACACCCAAAGCATTTGTATTAGATTATTCCATTAAAATCCGTCATGATAAAAAGATGCCTGGAGTCTCCAGTCATTTTGATCTTACACTGGGGCGTTCGGTGATGGGGCAACAGGTTTTAAATTTAGGATTGAGTTGTGAACATGGATATGTTCCATTAGATAGTGAGATATTTATTAGCAATGTAAAAGCTCAAGGTTTACATCAGGAATTTAAGGATGCCCGTAGTATTGTGGGTCAACGTTATTTTCAGGCACAACATCAAAATAAACTACAAATAGCCAGGACAATGATGTCCAGAGCGATTAGAGCAGGGATAATCGCTGATTATTTATTAGCCGATACCTAGTTTGGTACAAAAGGAATGCTTCGTACTGCTGAAGAGCTTTCTATTGCCAGTATTTTAAGAATGAAAAAGAGCAAACTAAAGTATCGATTTGCATGAGTTATTCCAATATAGTGTCCGTAAAAACTGGCAGAAAATTCCAGGACAACCTTATCAATGCAAGGTGCTGGATGTTGAATTGAATCTGACCAACAGTACATCAAAAGAACCTGAGCAATGGAGAAATGTTCGTTTATTATTTGTTCGTGATAATACTGAGCCTGATAAACAAAAAGCTGGAAAAAATGATTGGGCTGTTTTTTTGAGCACAGATATCAGCCTTGAAGCGAGCAAGATATTAGAAATTTATGCCCTTCGCTAGTCAGTGGAAGTGTAGCAGCCATACAGCCTCCATAAGTTAAGATATACAGAATATTAATGTCTATTATAGCAGCCTAAAAAATGGAGTAATAAATTTCATGGTGTTGTCACTATACCCAAACTACCTGGAAATGCAGGAATTAAGTGAGTCAATAAGTTTGTTATTCGAAGCTTCCGCGTCCTGCTCACACACCTTGCCTACATCCATGTAGCAAGGCATGAAATCGCATGAATAGCCATCTGTTTATTGGCTTAAAGATGATATTTTAATCAAGTAATGCACAGGTTGTGAATTTGACCTGAAAAAGTAAAAAGTCTTTGATACAAAAGTTTCTATCATATTTCCATGTACATCGCTTCGCGTTTAAGTTTATAGCTCCATGGAAGTCCACTGTTCTTCCATCCATTTACAATTCGTTCTCCTTTTCTTGTGCCTTCTTTCAATTTATCTCCCTCAAAACCATCAACAACAGAATATACATTGGTATAGCCAGTAGCAAATAAAAGTTTAGCTGCTTTTGCACTACGATTGCCAGAGCGACAAATTAAGATAATGGGGCTGTCTTTATCAAATCCATGTTTACTTACAAACTCATCAATCAGGAGTGTAAATTCACTATTAGGGTATAATTTAAAATTTTGTTTTTTCTCATTCCATTCACTATAATCACCGATAGTCATATAAGGAATGTTAGCATCTATATCGTTCGGCATACCTAAAAAAGCTACTTCAGCACGGGTACGTATATCAATGAACAATGTTTTATCATCTAACTCCTGAAGCTTATCATATGCACCCTGAGCTGAAACATATAATGCCTGAGGTGTTTTCTTTTTCTCTGCTAAACCCAGACTCAACCATTGGGCAATCTTTTTTAATTCACTATTTGAAGGTGTTGGATAACAACCTTCATCTTTTTCATCACCAATACAAAACTGTTCATGCATTAAGCGGGTATTGTTAGAAAAACGTTTGCCACTAAATATTGCTGATGCTTTTTTTATCAGATAGTCTGCAGGTTTACCCTTGAGTACAGGTGCATATTTTGATGTGGGATGTACGCCATTTAAACCATGGCAATTTGTACAGCCATGATTTTCAAATAAGAGCTTCCCATCAGGTTCTTTGTCTCCAGCATAAGCTTGCCAGGGTATGAATAAGCATAAAACAGCATAACCGATTATTATATGATTCATTGTATTTTACTCTAGTAGGTTTTCAGAAGTTAAACAGTAGCTGTATTAATCAGATTCAGAAAATACAGCCGCATAAGAGACAGATACCATTGATTAATTTTTTAAAGTTTATGATATCAATTCTTTTTTATAAGGAGTTGTATTCGATTATGTCTTAAATTAAAGCTTATTGATATTAACCAAAAGTATGAATCTCACCCCATGTTAATTCTCTTGTAGCTGTTAATTTGAGGCATGTTTTTTAAATTTCAGTGCATGCTATACTTAATCCAAGAAAACATAATGGATAACTGAAATTGTATGATTGGTATTTTTAAATTACATTATAAAAAGCTTATATATCAATCTTTCTTATTATTGTTACTAATGATAATTGCACTTTCTGCACTGTCTGAACCGTTACAAGACGAGCAAACTTATAAGCTGCCAGTCATTATTATTACACCAGATTGGCATGATATTGATCTGCAAAGAGCTTCTTCAACGGTTAACATGTTGTCGGGTGAACAACTTGATACGGCAGGTATTAACAACACCAGAAATCTTCAATATAAAGTTCCTGGATTTCTTTTTAAATCATCTTCTGGCGTTGGTGAATCATTTCTTAGAGGTATAGGTGGTACTTCTACCGGTTCAGGTGACTCAGGTGTTTCGTCTTTTATGGATGGAATATATCTGACTAGTGCAGTTCAGTCATTTCAGGATTTTTATGATATTGATCGTGTGGAAATTATAAAGGGACCTCATGGTGTACACCTTGGGCGTAATGTACTTGGCGGTGCTGTCAGTATTATTACTCACGATCCTGTACCATATTATGAAGCCTATGGTGATGTACTTTATGGCACCAGCAATCAACAGCAATTCCGTGGAGCACTAAATTTACCTGTTTTTGACTCAGGGATGTCATTCAGACTTGCGGGTACTATGCTAGGACGAGACGGGTATTCCAGAAATATATTTCGGCATGAGGATTTGGATGATCAGGATTATTATGCCTGGCGAGGGAAACTCCGCTACACAGCATCAACAGATTTGGATATTATTTTTAGTATGGAACAAACAAAACAAAATGATACATCGGGTCTGGCTAAACAACCGGATCCCGATGTCGGTGTGAATGGTGGTATTCTTTTGGGTGGTGTTGTTCCTGATGATCCTCGCAAGGTCACACATAATGTGGATCAAAATCAAGCTATTAAAACTGAAATTTACAGTGCTAGGGTCACATTGGACACAGATAGTTTTAAAATAAAATCAACCTCAGCTTATTGGGAAACAGATTTAGATCTGGCCTATGAATTGGATGGAACAAATATTGATTTTTCTTCTAACTTTCCAGCTTCAAATTCAACGTCATTTAGCCAGGAATTTCGCTTTGAATCATTTCAGAATCAACCATTAACCTGGAGCACAGGCGTTTATTTTCTACATGAAGACTCTGAACAACATCAGGATGTCCATTTGCCACTGATAAATTTTCAAAATATACCTGATAGTACGACCAGGAATTCATCCTATGCCGTATTTGGTGAATTGGCTTATCAGTTTACTGATCAATGGCAGGGACGCTTTGGGCTCCGTTATAATTATGAGGAGAAGGAACTTGATTTACAGCAGAGCATTATTGATCCTTATGGCATACAAGGGATACCTGGTACCCATACTGTTACACACAAGGCAAAGGAGAACTGGGAAGCCGTAACTCCTGAACTTGGTTTGAGTTTCACACCAGATGCCAATGTTTTTTACTACGCAAAAGCTTCAAGAGGATTTAAGGCAGGAGGATATAATATTTTTGCGATTCAACCATCATTTGATCCAGAACATCTCTGGGCGTACGAGCTTGGTATTAAAAAAACACTTTCTGATCATAAAATACGCATTAATGCAGCACTTTTCTATTATGATTACACTGATATGCAGCTTCTAACTCTGTCACCCGATGCGCCAGTCGGTACTATGCCAATTGTTACGAATGCAGCCAGTGCAACTATTCAGGGATTGGATCTTCAAATATGGTATTGGCCGATGAAAAATCTTGAGCTGACAGCAGGTGCAACCTTTCTGGATGCACGCTTTGACGAATTTAATTCCATTGATCCCAACAATCCTGATGAAAACCCGGATCATTCAGGTGAGCCATTACCACAAGCCCCTGAAACATCTCTGATACTGGGGGTTGAATATCAATTTTCTTTTCTGCGCCATGGTGATTTAAGTTTTTCTATTGATTATAAATATCAGTCGTCAATATATTATAATCCTTATCATGACAGAGCTGTTCGTCAGGATTCTTATGGTCTGATAAACACTAGCCTGAGTTATTATAATCATAAAGATAACTGGTCTACAGAGCTTTATGCTAATAATATTACTGATGAGCTTTATGCTCAAAACATTATTCGCATTGATCCGGTTGTTGGAACTGCTCGGAATTGGGCTGCTCCCAGAACATTTGGGTTCAGGTTGGGTTATAGATGGTAGATTATAAGATGAATATGACTGGAACGGAGAATGTGGTATCAGAAAATGAATTTCAGGAGCTTGATGACCGCATCACACTTGAAGCTTTAGAATCTGTTTTCCAACGAATCCCCCAAGCTTCTTACCCTCTTATTCTGTTTCCCGTCATTGTGATTAGTATTATGTGGTCACAGGCTGACCATCATCTGTTGATAGGCTGGTGTGTGGCAGTTTTGATCAGTATTTCTATACGATATGGTGTTGCCAAAGCCTTTCTAAGGGGTGACGTTCATTATAACGATGCCATTAAATGGGGAAGAAGATTCACGCTTTGTTCATTATTTTCCGGCATAACCTGGTCAGCTTTTGTACTGCTTTTTTTTATCAGTGAATCAGTAGAACATCTGGTCTTTGTTATTACAGTAAGTATCAGTTTAAGCACGGGGGCAATCGTTGCAGGTGGCTATTGGCTGCCTGCCTATTACGTATTTTCTGTACCTGTTATGGTATCACTGGCATTGCGATTTTTTATGGAAGGAAGCTTTTCGTACATAGCACTGGGGGTATTGGTTCTTTGGGCTTTAATCGGTACACTTGGTTTAGCTAAAGAACTTAACAAATCTATGCGTTCTGAAATGCGCCTGCGTCATAAAAGTCTTGAGCTTGCACAAGCACTTAAAAAAAAGACCGAAGAAGCACAGAAGGCGACATTGGCTAAGTCTAAATTTCTGGCAGCGGCAAGCCACGATCTTCGTCAGCCCCTGCATACACTTGCGCTTTTTTTTGATGTTCTCAAAGAATCGAACTCAGATAGAGAGAGAGAAAATATCTTTCCACGTATAGAACTTTCACTGGATGCATTGAAAAAGCTGTTTGATGCGCTACTTGATATCTCTAAACTGGACGCGGAGGTTGTAAAACCACAGATAAGCCATTTTGATCTGAGCAAACTATTAAGTGCCTTAGCAGATGAGTTTGAGCAAGATGCCAGAGATAAAAATCTTGAATTAATAGTACATGGCAAGGCTTCAATTGTAATGTCTGATCGTTTATTACTAGAGCGAATTCTTAGAAATCTTATAGGAAATGCAATACGATACACTGAAAAAGGCAGTATTCTTTTATCAGTCAGAACACGTGGAAAAACAATACTCCTGCAAGTATGGGATACGGGTATCGGAATCCCTGAAGAAAGCATAGAAGAGGTTTTTGTTGAGTTTCAACAATTACACAATGCCCATCGAGATCGGACTCAGGGGCTTGGCTTGGGACTTGCGCTTGTTCAACGTCTTTGTCGTCTAATGAATTTACCACTGGAACTACGTTCTCAGCCAGGCAAAGGCTCGGTTTTTTGTATCAATATTCCGAAGGGAAGTGCCAGCTTATTAGCTCAAAATGAAGCTGTACCTTCTACACATAGCTGGGATCTTAGTGGTCGACGTATTCTGGTGATAGATGATGAACAAAATGTTCTGGATGCAATGAATACCTTATTATCAAAATGGGGATGTGATGTGGTTTGTTCCGAATCACTGGAAGAGGCTGTTTCTAAATTAAAAAAAGAGCATTTTAAACCGGAGCTATTACTGTCTGATCTACGCTTACGTGATAACAAAACCGGTATTGAAGCTTTGGATAGTTTGCGGAAAGTATTGGGTTCATCAGTTCCAGGAATTATTATTACGGGGGATACTGCAGCTGAGCAGATAAAAAAGGCAAATGATAGTGGTTATGAACTTTTGCAAAAGCCAATACGTCCAGCTCACCTGAGAAGTATTATTCAACATCATTTGTCAGATAGTGCCAGTTAGCTTTAGCATGCCAGCCAATAAAATATTTAATTCTTAATAATTTCCTGATGAAGAGCATTTTGCACGCATTCCGTCCGGTTGCTTGCATCCAATGCACTAAACAAGGCTCTGATATGAGATTTTATTGTGTGCTCAGTTAGAAAAAGAGTCGTAGCAATTTGCTTGTTTGAATAACCTTTTGCCAATAATTTCAGTACATCAAATTGACGCCTGGTAATGCCGCTGTTCTTTAAGGAATTATTATTAATAGTCTCCTCTAAGGGCCTTCTGGTTTCAAGATTATCAATTTGTTTCTCTATTTCAGGAGGTATATAAATTTCTCCTTCCAATATTGCATTTAAGGCCGCTATCATTTGCTGGCTACTATGTGACTTTGGAATAAATCCCAACGCCCCGGCATCTAGAGATGATTTAATCGTATAAATATTTTCTACTGAAGAGACGACAACCAGTGGCAACCAAACACCCCGCTCATGCATCCGTTGAAGAATTGACATGCCATCCATACCCGGCATACATAGATCAATCAGAATAAGATCAAATTCCTGACCGGATTCCAGTACTAAGATCGCCTGGTCAGCACAGACTGTTTCAGTGATCACCACATTAGAATCCAATTTATTCAGGATATGATGAATGCCATCAATAAATAATTGATGGTCATCAGCCACTAATATTTTCATCTGTTCTCCTTGTTTGTGAATAAGCTGCATATCACAATAAAAATTATAGCATAGTCATAATTTTTAAAATTCATACTTTTGACTAATGGTTATTTTTCCAAACTTATACATAATACTAGTTATTATTACTTTCGTGACGTAAAAAATAGATTAAAGGAAATGAATTATGAAAAAAACAACATTCAATACTGGAATTATTTTTATCAGTATCTCCTTAGTTGCTGGTGTAGCAAATGCAGCCTGTCCTGATGATATGCCTTTGAAGTTGCTGAAAGATTGTATTGTCGTTGAAGGTTCTGAAAGCACTTCAATCATTGATGAAGGGAATGCTACATTTCCTGATGAAGATTATTATAATTTACCCTTATACAGAGAATGGCTTGCTGCAAGAAAAGTTAAAAATTCAGTTAATATTGGATCTGAAAATGAAGAAGAATAATTGTTTAAATTATTATGATGCATTGTGAATCAAAAAACTTCTATTATGAAACTAATAAGTTTGCTTCTTATCATCAGTTTAAATCTACTACTTAGCAGTTGTGATTATCTTGCACCAGTCGTACTGGAAGCTTATCATATTAATAATATTGATCATCCTGTACAGGGGCATTATGTTTCACTTGAAATTATTGTCAGAAGCAACCACTTTAATTCTGGAAAACAGCGAGTAATTCTTGAAACAAATAAAAATAATTGCTCTGTTATCTTAAAGAAAGTTGAGAATCAATCTGATGGGGTCTCCATTTATCTCTATGAACTGATCCCCAAAAAAACAGGTGAACAATCATTAACCATTCACTATGGCACGTCAGTGCTTAAGAAACAAATTATCTCGTTTACATTACCCTCCACTGCTTAATCATTCTATTGCAGCTTGATAGAAATCAGAGAATAAATTCCTCAACAATGGGATTCTCCGAGTAAAATTATGTACAATACACCCTAACCCTAATAAACAGGATAAGTCTCTGGTATCTAATATTAAAATGTTCAAACAAACAACACAAGTTAAAGTAGGTAATGTACTGATTGGGGGAAATAACCCCATTGTGGTTCAATCCATGACCAATACTGATACGGCTGATGTAATGGCAACAGTGAAACAATGTGCCGAATTGTCAAAGGCAGGATCTGAACTGGTACGCATTACAGTCAATACTGAAGCAGCAGCTGAAGCTGTGCCGAGAATTCGTGATCAGTTAGAGAAAATGAATCTTGATGTGCCTTTGGTGGGTGATTTTCATTTTAATGGTCATAAACTTTTAAGCCTGTATCCTGACTGTGCTCAAGCATTGGAAAAGTACCGTATTAATCCCGGAAATATTGGACGCGGCAATTCCCGTGATGATAAGTTTGCACAATTGATTAACATTGCCTGTACCAATAATAAAGCCGTTCGTATCGGTGTAAATTGGGGCAGTCTGGATCAGGAATTAATGGCTCAGATGATGGATGAAAATAATCATCTGGCTACTCCCAGGGAAACCGTGGATGTCATGCATGATGCCCTGATTACTTCAGCTTTAGATTCCGCAAAATCTGCTGAAAAGCAAGGGCTGCCACAGGATAAAATTATTTTATCCTGTAAAATGTCAGGTGTACAGGATCTGGTTAAAGTGTATCAACATCTTAGTCAGCGTTGTAATTATGCGCTTCACCTGGGTCTGACTGAAGCGGGAATGGGCAGCAAGGGGATTGTTGCCTCTACTTGCGCATTAGCTATTTTATTACAACAGGGTATTGGTGATACCATACGGATTTCACTCACCCCGGCTCCCGGAGAAGCGCGTGAAAAAGAAGTTCAGGTAGCCCAGGAAATTCTTCAATCTCTTGAATTACGATCATTTACGCCCACTGTTATTGCCTGCCCCGGTTGCGGTAGAACCAGTTCTGATACATTCCAGCATCTTGCCAAGGACATAGCAGCTTTTTTAAAGCAATCAATGCCGGTGTGGAAAACTCAATATCCTGGCGTTGAAAAACTAAATGTGGCAGTAATGGGCTGTGTGGTGAACGGGCCGGGTGAAAGCAAGCATGCAGACATCGGTATCAGTTTACCCGGCAATGGTGAAAAACCAGTCGCACCCGTTTATGAAGACGGAGTTAAGACTGTGACTCTCAAAGGCAATAAAATTGCAGAAGAATTTGAAGCTGTTGTTATAAAATATATACAAAACCACTACTAATAATCTTATACACGCACCAATACAGTGCTTAAGTTTCCCTTCAAATGCTATAACTTAGTGCATCCAACATCAAAATTCAATTTATATTACTTTAAAATATATTATTAACAATGAGTTATAAGAATCGGCACCATAATTGCTGATTACTTAGAATAGAAATTATTTGATTAACACTAAAACAACTTTCTCAGGAAACTATATTGTTATGAGTACACTAAAAAAATCTTTACTTTCACTTTCCATTGCCTCCATATTAGCAGCACCACTTGCTGCTAATGCTGAAGATTTTGGTACAATTTCAGCTAATGCAGCTTTAACAACTGATTATTATTTCCGCGGTATTTCACAAACCGGCAATGATGGTGCAATTCAGGGTGGTTTTGATTGGAATCATGATAGCGGTGTTTATGCCGGTGTATGGGCTTCCAATGTTGATTTTGGTGAGACTCACATTGAAGTGGACACTTATATCGGCTTTGCTAATGACATTGGTGATAGTGGTTTTGCTTATGACGTTTCATTGTTACGTTATAACTATAATGATGCTGAATATGAAACCAATGAACTGACTTTTGCCTTAAGTTATAGTTATTTCTCTGCATCATATTCTTATGCAGATGATTGGTACGATACTGGTGAAAGCTCTAATTACTTTGCTCTGGGATTTGACTATGATTTACCCAAAGATTTTGCTTTAAGTGCCAGTATTGGTCAATCTTTTGGTGATGCCTATGACAAGAAAAAAATGGGTACTGCTACCGACTTTGATTATATCGATTATAAAATAGGTGTCAGCAAAGACTATTATGGCGTGAACTGGGATCTGAGTTATATTGGTAGTGATTTAAACAGCAAAGAATGTGATGCCTACGTTGGCGGCGGCAGTATTTGTGATGATCGTGTCATTTTAACAGTATCTAAATCGATTGATGATATCAGTCAGTCTTCGGAAGGTTCAGACTTACCCATTACTGCTAACGTTGCTTTAGTGACAGACTATTATTTCCGCGGTATTTCACAAACCGGCAATGATGGAGCAATTCAAGGCGGATTTGACTGGAGCCATGATAGTGGACTTTATGTTGGCATCTGGGGTTCCAATGTAGACTTCGCTCCAACACATCTTGAAGTGGATACTTATATTGGTTTTGCTAACGATATTGGTGAGAGTGGTTTTGCTTATGATGTTTCGTTATTACGTTACAATTATAACGACGCTGAGTATGAAACTAATGAACTCACCTTTGCCTTAAGTTATAGCTATTTCTCTGCAGCTTATTCCTATTCAGATGACTGGTATGATTCAGGTGATGCCTCAAATTACTTAGCACTGGGCTTTGACTACGACCTACCCAGTGAATTTGCCCTTAGTGCCAGTATAGGACAATCTTTTGGTGATGCCTATGAAGTTTCCGGTGGAACTGATTTTGATTATGTAGATTATAAATTAGGTGTCAGCAAGGATTTTGCAGGTGTTAATTTTGATCTATCCTATGTTGGCAATGATCTGAACAGCAAAGAGTGTAATGCCTATGTCGGCGGTGGCAGTATCTGTGATGACCGCTTTATCCTGAGCATCTCTAAAGGATTCTAATTCTTAAGTTTTTGTAACTGATTTTTTAGTATTAAGCAATAAAAAAACCGCCTCGTTTCACTGACATGAACAGGCGGTTTTTTTGTCTTTCCAACACCATCAGTAGTGCTGTAAGAAAACGACTCGCTTCACAATCAACCATCTCCCCATAACGCCTGCCGCAACTGCCTGAATTCCAGCATTTCCAGGTAGCACGAGTATAGCTGGAAAATTTAGATACATCAGCGTACTTTTCATATGGCAGAAAAATAACACCAGTCATTCAGGGTGTTATTGATAGAATAAGAAATCACTCCAAAGCGGTCAATTCTATACCAAAAAAAATATTTATATTTTTTGATAAGCCTGTAAAATGGCTAAAAATACTGACAGTTACGTGTGTTTTACAGAAAAGAGCCATTCAGTAATTTGTATATTTAATACAACAAATGCAAAAAAACGTATAGGGAATTAATTAGATGCCCAAAGTTAACCATTATTTACTATTATCACTACTGATTTTATCCCTCACACCTTATTCATTTGCAATAGAATATTCTGATTCTTGTGGCAAGGAATGGGAATGGGTAAACCCATTACCTCGTGGTAATAATTTATTAGACATTGCATGGTCAAAAGAACAAAAACAATATATTGCTGTCGGTAATGCTGGAACCATTCTTAGTAGTAGTGATGGTAATAGATGGCAAAGTCGTTTCTCTGGAACAGATGAAAAACTGAGCCAAGTAATTTGGAATGGAAAGCGGTGGTTAGTCATAGGTAATGAGGAAAATATTTATAGTAGTACTGATGGTGTTGATTGGCAAAAGCATTTATTTAAATATAAAGGCGACCTATTTGCTGTAAATTCGAATGGAAAACAGTGGATTGCTTCAGGTGGTGAAGTTAATTTTAATTATCATGAAAATATAAATGGTACTACAAACTATGACCAGGAAATTATATCTTCCTTTCTTCTTGTTAGTGATGATGGAATTAACTGGCAGGAATTACCTATCCCACCGGGTAAAATTTTTACATCTCTCGTATGGAATGGAAATAAATGGACAGGTGTCGGTTTTAATGGTGTTATTAATAGTAGTACTGATGGAATTAACTGGCAGAAACAGATATCAGCAACAACGATGCATCTAATTTCTATTAACTGGAATGGCCAACAATGGATTGCTCTGGGTTATGATGGCGTTATTCTAAGTAGTACCGATGCAATAAAATGGCAAAGGCAATCATCAGAATCTACAGAATTTCTTATTGATGCAAGTTCAAATGGAAAACAATGGCTTATCGTTGGCGATGATTCCTCCATTCTCAAGAGTAACGATGGGAAAAACTGGTCAAAACAATACTTAACAGATAAGCGTCTTTCATCTATCGTTTGGAATGAAGAACAGTGGCTAGTCATAGGTGCTGAGGGCAATATTTTTAGTAGTATTGATGGTGAAACCTGGCAAAGTCATTCTACTAATCTATTCTCTTCTACAGACTCAAATGACAAAATCTTCTTGTTTTCAGGAGGTTATATATTTAAAAGCCAAGATGGAAAAAATTGGCAAAAACAATCCTTATTGGTAGAGAGCAATGAGGATATGATTTTTAGTTGGAATAATCAGCAGTGGTTAATTGATAAGACTGGGCAATTTATTCTTAATAGTTCTGATGGCAAAAACTGGAACAAATTATCTGCAGGCTCTGATAAACATTTTAGTTCTATCGCGTGGAATAAGAGTCAATTTATTGGAGTTAGTAATGGGGAAATTTATAGTAGTAGTGATGGAACAGATTGGCAGAAACAATCATCTGGAATGAGTGTCTACCTATCATCTATCAGATGGAATGGCTCACAATGGTTAGTAGTGGGACATACATCGGCAGGGGCTGGAATTATTTTTACTAGTAAAAATGGAGTAGATTGGAAACAGACATTCTCTGCAAATAAATATAATTTCAGATATGTTGATTGGCTTGATAATAAGTGGGTAGCTCTAGGAAATGATATATATCATAGTACAGACGGAACAAACTGGCAAAAGCAGTCAATAGATAATTACCCTGTTAGTTCTATAAATTCCATACCTGCTATAACTTCTATAACGTCTAATGGTTATCAATGGGTAGCCGTTGGATGGGAAGGAGTCTTAATTTTTAGCGTGGATGGTATAAATTGGCAGGTGTTACCAAAAGTAACGGATAGAATATTTACTTCAACTACTGTCCAATGGGATGATAAACAGTTCGTTATGGTTGTGGGAAATAATATCCTTGTCTCATCCTGTTATCCAAAAAATAAATTTTCAGAAACAAAAAGTATAGTAATCGCAGGTGGAGGAAATGCAAATGACCCATTACAAGATGCGACTAATGAAAATGCCAATCTGGCTTATCAAACCTTACGCAATCGTGGTATTGCTACAGACAATATCAAATACTTTAATGCTTTGCCTCAAGATGCTGATGGTGATGGGATTATTGATACGGTTGCAGGTACACCGACAAAAGCAAGCATTAAAGAAGCTATTACCTCATGGGCAGCAACTCATGCCAACAGTGAAATACCCGTTTTGGTTTATCTGATTGATCATGGTGGCAGTAATTTATTTTATCTTAATAAACCCACCAATAATTATGCAGAGGTCGTTAAAGCCGATGAGTTTTCTTCTTGGTTAAATACTTTGCAAGGGCAAACTTCTACTCGAGTGACCCTGGTCTATGATGCCTGCCACTCCGGTAGTTTTATGGATGAGTTAAAGCAATCCCCGGCACAGAATTACGATAGAAGCTTATTGTTTAGTAGTACGCCTGAACAACTGGCTTATTTTGGTGCTAAAGG
>JAHXIV010000050.1:0-38100 GCA_025655455.1 gamma proteobacterium symbiont of Taylorina sp. | reverse complement strand
TGTCCTTTTCCCATTTTTTCTGGAATAATATTGGTCAGGGCATGGATGTACGAACGGCTCATCGTTCTGCTACAGTAGCCGTCAGGGCGGTCACTCAGAATGATGGTAAAAGTTATCAGAACACGACAATGGATGATAACGGGGACGGACAGGATAATTATGAGGATGGTTCACTGGCCAGAGATACTTATCTTGGTATTGATAGCACTAAAAAAGTGATATATCCCACTATTGTGAAACATCAGGGCAGTACCACCATTGATATCAGTCAGAACGGAAAACTGGATTTATTTGCCCGTATTGATTTGGGTCGAATTTTGTCAACTCCAAAATTCTTTGACTTGTCATGAATTGGTTAGCTCAAGGTAATTGAAATTTTTAAAAAAACTACCAAAACATCTCATATTTTTATAATTTTGAAATGGCTGTTTTCAATGAGATTAACATTACTCAGTTTTTTGGTTCTTGCTTTTGATTTAGCTCTTGCTCTTGATTTTCACGCCCCCAGAGGAATAACGTAGGAGTGATTTGGAGTGTGAGCTTATGTTTCAGGGGATTGTGAAAACATGGATGTTTTCACCATAGCGGGCCATGGATGGCCTTGAAGCGTCCCCTGAAACATAAGCCCACACTCCGAAGCACGTTTTGCCTGCGTCATTCCCGAAAGTCGCATTTTTATGATGCCCTCAACAGCACGGATTACCCCAGAATATCCCGAATCCCGGCCATACTGGCACGTCCAAATTCCTTACGCTCTGTACCTTCTAATTTCTGCTTACCTTCTATCCATTGCAGATCTTCCTCTGGTAACTCTGCCAGGAAACGACTGGGCTCACAGTCCACCATTTCACCATAACGCCGGCGTTTACTTGTTAAACTGAAAGTCAACTCTTTTTGTGCTCGTGTGATACCCACATAACATAAGCGTCTCTCTTCCTCGATATTGTCTTCTTCAATACTGGTACGATGAGGAAGCAGTTCCTCTTCCATTCCGACAATATAAACGTATGGAAATTCAAGCCCTTTTGAGGCATGCAGAGTCATTAATGCCACGTGATTACCTTCCATATCTTCTTCATTACGTTCCATAATATCCATCAGAATCATTTTAGACACCAGGTCATCCAAACTGCCTTCAGGTTCATTATCGTAAAGGCGTTTTAACCATTCCACCAGTTCATTGACATTTTCTACCCTTTTTTCTGCCTGTTTTTCATTATTACTGGTTTCAAACAGCCAGCTGTCATAATCAATATCAGTGATTAATTGTTCAACAACTTTAATGGGGTTTTCTTCAGCAGCCTTATACTGCAGTCTTTCCAGCCATGCATAAAATTCACGCAAACGCTGTACTGCTTTTTCAGGCAAATATTCATGCAGAGCAAAATGCTGGCATGCAGCCAATAATCCCGTATTGGTCTGACTGCAATATTGACTTAATTTTTCAATGGTTGTACTACCGATTTGTCTACGCGGTGTATTAATAATACGTAAAAAAGCATTATCATCATCCGGATTGACCAGTAGACGAAGATAAGAGAGCATATCACGAATTTCAGTATACGAAAAAAAGGAGGTACCGCCACTGAGGAAATAGGGTACTTCCTGCTCTCTGAGTTGTTTTTCAAACAATCTGGATTGATGGTTACCACGATATAAAATAGCATAATCTGCGTAAGATTTTTTATAACGAAAATGATGTGCAATTAATGCAGAAACCACACGTTCTGCCTCTTTGTGTTCATCTAATACCCGCAACACACGAATCGATTCACCATAGCCCAGATCACTCCAGAGTACTTTTTCAAATACATGAGGATTATTAGCAATTAAAGTATTGGCTGCATTGAGTATGAGTTTGGTAGAGCGATAGTTTTGTTCCAGTTTAATTACTTTCAAATCAGGAAAATCTTTTTCTAACAAGGTCAGATTTTCCGGCTTGGCACCACGCCAGCAATAAATAGATTGGTCATCATCTCCAACCACTGTCAGTGACTTTCGATCACCTACCAGGAGTTTGACCAACTGATACTGCGTGGTATTAGTATCCTGGTATTCATCAACCAGTAAGTAGTGAATTTTTCTTTGCCACTTTGCAAGCACATCAGGATAATGACTGAATAAAAGTACCGGCAACATGATTAAATCATCAAAATCGACAGCATTATAAGTTTTCAGATGATGGGTATATTGCTCATAAATTTTAACATTAAAGCTAAAAGCAGGATCAATAGAACTTTTTCGTATGAGCTGCTGTGGTGTCAAACAATCATTTTTCCAATTAGAAATTTGTCGTGCAGTCACATCACATTGCTCTTTGATCAGTTCTTCGTCCTTTAATGACTGACGCAGCAGTTCCTTAAGCAAACTCTGGCTGTCATGTGTATCAAAAATTGAAAATCCATTTTTCCGTCCCAAAAGTTTCAATTCAGACTTAATAATATTAAGCCCTAAAGTATGGAAAGTAGAGACTCTGAGTCCACGGGTTTGAGCTTTTGGAATCAGTTGCCCTACTCTTTCTTTCATTTCACGAGCCGCTTTATTAGTGAAGGTAACAGAAGCAATAGTATGAGCCTTGCGGCCACATTCCTGAATCAAATAAGCAATTTTATTAGTAATTACCCGGGTTTTACCACTGCCGGCACCGGCAAGAACCAGTAATGGAGAATCAATGTGCTTAACGGCTTGTTGTTGACGAGGATTGAGTTCAGACAAGTATATGTTCCAGAATTAAATACATAAAATTTAAAGCTTCATTTTAGCAAATTTTTTATTACAATTATTAATATTTCAGGTGATTTATCAATTAAATACTAAATAATTAACAAAGGAGCTTGAAAATTTTAGCTTTGGGCTATATCCTTTGTGTATTGAATAACTCAATAATAAATATTACCATATAAATTGGAGAATTTTAGTGAGCGATAAAATCGTTTATGTATCTGACGATACCTTTGATGAAGAAGTACTTCAGAGTGATTTACCTGTGCTGGTTGATTTCTGGGCAGACTGGTGTGGCCCTTGTAAGATGATAGCACCTATTCTTGATGAAATTTCTGATGAATATGATGGTCGCTTAAAAGTGACTAAGCTCAATATTGATGATAATCCCAATACTCCACCCAAATTTGGCATACGCGGCATCCCGACTCTAATGATGTATAAAGGTGGTGAAGTTGAAGCCACTAAAGTCGGCGCAGTATCAAAATCACAATTAACTGCCTTTATTGATAGCAATATTTAAAACAGTTGATCAGGGGCTGTTGATCTTTCATATTTGACAAGATCAACACTCACGACAAGTACTTCTCGCAACAAATATTTTACAATGAGAATATGTAATCCTTGCGAAAAGTTCACTTTAACTTTATAAAGATATTCAATTACATATCATATTTTTCTTGACAGGCTTCCTTCCATCAGGTTAGAATTCCCGAAAGATATTAATCCATTCGTAGCGAGCCACACAACAGATACACATAAGTAGTTACTCACCAAGATTTCAAAGCATACCTTACTATCTGTATTAAACAAAAATTATAAAAAAATCATATCCATACATTATCAACTCAATATTTATCAATAAGCAAAGGCTAAAATGAATCTTACCGAATTAAAGCAAAAAACTGCATCAGAATTACTAGATATCGCTAAAGACTTAGGCATCGAAAATATCTCCAGAGCCAGGAAGCAGGACGTCATCTTCTCTATTCTCAAATCTCAGGCAAAGAGTGGTGAAGATATTTATGGTGATGGTGTACTGGAAATTCTCCAGGATGGTTTTGGCTTTTTACGTTCCGCAGATAGCTCTTATCTGGCAGGACCTGATGATATTTATGTCTCTCCCAGTCAGATCAGACGCTTTAGTCTAAGAACAGGAGATACTGTTGCCGGAAAAATAAGACCACCCAAGGATGGTGAACGCTATTTTGCGCTATTGAAAGTTAAACAGATTAACTATGATGAACCTGAAAATTCACGCCATAAAGTCTTATTTGAAAATCTCACCCCCTTATTTCCTAATGACCGTTTTACAATGGAACAAGGTAATGGCAGTACTGAGGACTTCACTGCCCGGGTGATTGATCTCATGGCTCCAACAGGCAAAGGTCAGCGTGGTTTGATTGTTGCTCCTCCTAAAACAGGTAAGACGATGATGCTGCAGAATATTGCACAATCCATTGTCGCCAACCATCCTGATTGTTTTCTGATTGTTTTATTGATAGACGAGCGGCCGGAAGAAGTGACAGAAATGGAGCGCTCTGTTAAGGGTGAAGTCATTTCTTCCACCTTTGATGAGCCAGCCAGTCGCCATGTTCAGGTTGCTGAAATGGTTATTGAAAAAGCAAAACGTCTGGTTGAACATAAGCATGATGTAGTGATATTACTGGATTCAATTACACGTTTGGCGCGTGCCTATAATACTGTAATTCCATCATCCGGAAAGGTTTTAACTGGTGGTGTTGATGCTAATGCATTACAACGTCCCAAGCGTTTTTTTGGTGCTGCCCGAAATATTGAAGAAGGTGGATCATTAACCATTCTGGCAACTGCATTAATTGATACCGGATCAAAAATGGATGAAGTTATTTTCGAAGAATTTAAAGGTACGGGTAATATGGAATTACACCTGAACCGTAAATTAGCTGAGAAACGAATTTATCCGGCAATTAATATGAACCGTTCCGGTACCCGTAAAGAAGATTTATTAATGGAACCTGACGAGCTACAAAAGGTCTGGATTTTACGAAAAATTCTACATCCTATGGATGAAATCAGTGCAATGGAATTTATGCAGGATAAAATGAAAGATACAAAGACCAATAATGGTTTCTTTAATTCTATGAATCGTTAATAGTACTAATGTTATTTGACTCCAACTCAGATTTCAAGTAGGATCCCCCGTTCCACAAGTTTGCGGTACTGATAACGATTGTTATGAGTGGCGGCATTCAATGAATTTAATAAGGCTTAATATTATGAAAGCAGATACCCATCCAGAATATAGTGAAGTGAGTGTAACTTGTAGTTGCGGTCATAATTTTAATACACGTTCTACAATTGGTAAGGAAACATTATCAATTGAAGTTTGTTCAAAATGCCACCCGTTTTATACTGGTAAACAAAAGCTGGTTGATACCGCAGGACGCGTTGATAAGTTCCGTCAGAAGTATGGTATGAAGTAAAGTTTTTAAACAGACCCGTTACAGGTCATGGCGTTATTCGCTCACCAAAGGCACTTTAGAGAACTAAAGTGCTTTTTTTGTTTTTATTCTTTATTTTTTTGCTCATTAATTATTAATCCCGCTTTAGCAACAGCAAACACTCACTGTTTATCATCTCAACAGCAATTAGAAAAAGTAAAAGAATGGGTTAAGGTTGACCGAATTGTTGATGGTGATACAATTCATTTAGATGATGGACGAAAAGTTCGCTTAATTGGCATCAACACACCTGAAATCGGCTACCAAGGCAAAGCTTCACAAGCCTTTGCACAACAGGCCAGAAAAGCACTGCTTAGACTGCTTAAAGGAAATAGCACTGTTGGCCTGTATTATGACATAGACAAACATGATCGATATAAACGTCTTCTGGCTTATGTTATTTTAGAAAACGGTCAAAATGTAGAAGAGTCGCTACTGAAACAGGGGCTGGCTCATAGTATAGTTGTTCCACCCAATAATCAGCAAATTCACTGTTTTCGCAACATTGAAGAGAGTGCTCGGAAATCAAGAGCAGGCTTATGGAAACTAGCTGAGAATCAATTATGGGCTGCCCGAAACTTATCTAAAAAAGCAAAGGGATATTATCTCATTTCAGGTCATATTTCTTCATATAGCGAAAGCAGGAAAAGCATTTATTTAAAATTAACAAACAACCTATCCGTCCGTATCGCTAAAAAGGATAAGCCCTATTTTCCCGGCATAAATTTTAAGTCTTTACCTGGAAAAAACGTATCACTGAGGGGCTGGGTCAATCATTATAAGGGGCGTCAGTCAATTCATGTACGATCATTATTTGATCTGACTGTCAATGAATAAAGCTAAGTTGAGTTGCTTGCTGCTCGCACGAAACTGTTACTCTGTATGTATAACAAGGATATATTTGTGACCAATAATTCTCAAAAAAATCAACAGCAATCCTTAAGAGATAAAGCTTTAAAATATCATTCAAGCCCAATTCCAGGGAAAATCAGTGTAGTAGCAACAAAACCCTGTGAATCTCAGGATGAATTATCTTTAGCCTATACTCCCGGAGTTGCAGAACCCGTATTAGAAATAGCAAAAGATCCGGATCTTGCATACCGCTACACCACAAAAGGTAATTTAGTGGCAGTTATTACCGATGGTACCGCCGTACTGGGCTTAGGAAATGTAGGTGCCTTAGCGGGTAAACCGGTAATGGAAGGTAAAGGCGTATTATTCAAACAGTTTGCAGGGATTGATGTGTTTGATATTGAAGTCAATGCGGATTCAACGCAATCATTCATTGAAACCGTAATCAATATTGCTCCAACCTTTGGCGGCATTAATCTTGAAGATCTTGCCGCTCCTCATTGTTTTGAAGTTGAAAAAGCATTAAAAGAAAAATTAGATATCCCTGTCTTTCATGATGATCAGCATGGCACCGCCATTATTATTTCTGCAGGTTTACTCAACGCTCTGGAAATCCAGGGTAAGAATCTCAATGAAGTAAAAATTACCTGTATTGGTGCTGGTTCTGCAGGCATTGCCTCTATGCGTTTACTTGTCGCTTTAGGTGTCAAAAAACATCAAATCAATATTATTGACAGAAAAGGGGTTGTCCATAATGATCGCGATGATCTCAATATCTACAAGCAGGAATTTGCAACAACAACTGAGGATAGAACCTTAGGCGATGCTATGCAGGGAACTGACATCTTAATCGGCGTTTCAGGAGCCAATCTGGTCACTCCGGAGATGATAGCATCAATGGCTGACAAGCCTATTATTTTTGCACTTTCAAATCCGGAACCTGAAATTTGTCCTGAAATTGCCAATTCAGTACGAAGTGATCTCATTATGGCCACAGGACGTTCAGATTATCCGAATCAGATAAACAATGTACTCGGCTTTCCCTTTATTTTTCGCGGTGCTCTGGATGTTCGTGCTTCGACTATTAACACCGCAATGGAAATCGCAGCCGTAAAAGCACTGTCCAGCTTAGCTAAACTTCCCGTACCGGATGAGGTTCTACGTGCTTATAATCTGGAAAGCCTGGCTTTTGGTGCTGATTATATTATCCCAAAACCCTTTGATCCCAGATTAATAGAAGTTATTCCCCCTGCTGTGGCACAGGCAGCTATTGACAGTGGTGTTGCACGAACAGCGTATAGACCATTTATTGGTTAGTAACGTGCTATATATAGACGGTGGAAATGCAACTTGAGGCAGGATGCCGTTGTTGCCCCTGCCTCGATTAGTATAGAAATTGCGAAAAATCAAAGATGTCTAAGGGCAACGAGGGTCACCTTTTTGCGTCCAGAGAATTAAAAAATCAGGGATAGGCAATGGATCACAACCATGATCTTCCTCACAAATGAAATCCCACTGTGGTTTGGCTTTCTGATGACATTCGAGACAATTGCCGCCAAATTTATTGATCACCTGAGTCGTGCCACGAACTTTTATTTTAGAGCCTTTTTCTGAAACAATCAGTTCGAAAAACTCCCAGTCATTAGTCTTTTCACTCCAGCCTTTATGATGCTTAACCATTACTTCGGTAGGAATCAACTGCACGATTGAACCTGGTGGATAAAACGCACCTTCCGGTTGATTTGCAGAAGCAATTGTGGCATCTAACTGACCCAATAAATTACCAACAAAGAAACCTCGGACAGGATGCATTTTTTTTAAACAGACAAATGTATCTTCATTTACCAGAATTTCTTTACTGGGGTCGGTCATATTTCCCTGATTGGGATTTATAACCAGTTCGTCATTTGAAGCAGCCATTATGCAGCCACTTATTGCTAACACTAAAAAACAAAATAGTGATTGAACAAACGGACTACCTATCTGATTAATCATCATATTTTCCTTTTCTTTCAATTTTCTTAAATGGCTATTAATCCAGACAAAAGAATACACTGACAGCTGCAACTACGATTGCTATATCTATAAGACTATCACATTACATTAATATACTGAAACTCAGAGTGGTATAAATAGTCATCAAACTCAGTTTGTTGCCACATCTTCACTGTACACCAATTCATCATGTATTGTAATTGATAACAAAGAGCAACATAATGTAGTTGATAATTTGTAGATTTTTACACCTGAAGTCTTTGGAAAGAAAAAAAGAGAAGTTTTAAGCAATATAGAATGATTTTGAACAAATGACTTTGTACTGAAACAAATTTATGTGGCAAGAAATACAACTAGTAAGAAGAATACAAAATGAAAGTTTTTGTAACACAGTTGAACCCACTTGTTTTTAAGAAGATATTCTTGACACAATTATTGCTATTTGTTTTATTACTTTCAATGTCATTATACATTTAAAAGTCAGGGCAAACAAAAGTATCCTAATTTACTGTATGTTATAACACACTCAAATGAGATCATATTTAAATAATATGAGCATTAATATATAGAGCAAGTATTTTCACAAACAACTATTTATTCGTAAAGAGGAAAAAAATCCATGTCCATTTTCAAAATTGAAGAAGAAATAATACTTAAATCATGGAATGATATTATTCATCGTCCTTGCTATGAATCTCCAATTAAACCAGTAAAACATCACTTTGTTCACATCACAGCTTATTATTCATTCAAGGATGAAAGTGCTCAATGTGGTGTGAGTGATTGTCTTCAGACTCATAAACGTGGTTTTCTGGTGCGTACTTCAGATGAAAAAGAGACCAATCTCTGTGAAGATTGTGGACAACGATTTTTTGGTGTAAGTTTCGATAAACAGAAAAAGATTATTCAAGATAACATTAAAATTAGAAAACAGAAAATTCGATTAAATAAAATACTTGAACAAGATAACATTAAAGAGCGAGTTAATGAGCTTAAACAGGCACCTAAGGGCGCAAACTGGCTTTATCGTGTGTTAAACAGTTTTTGTGACACCTACCCGATAGAGCTACTTTCTGCATTAAAAAAATTAGCAATAAATATGGATGATAATACTATTCTTTCAGAGCTTATTGAAAATGAATGTGATCAATCTCAACTAGACGATATTGGGCAACTGCAGGGTTTAAACATATTTGCATTGGATATCCGGGAAGAACTTATCGGTAAAATATTAAAACCGTTACTAGAACTAAAAAAACTTGTTGATAATCCGGATGAAATTTCTTCACTCACTCGTTATTGTAAATGGGCAGATGATTTGGATGAGCAGTTTGTCATTGTTGAAAAACTAATTAAAGAAGGGCAGCTATTTTTTACAACATGGAATCTAGAAAAGTTAAAGAGTATTCCGTTACCAAAAGCAAGTGCTCGCTTAGTTCAGTCAGTATCCTGGAATATTAACAAAGCCGCTAAAAAATAGTTTAGTCAGTAACAGACACCCGATTAAATATTCTCATGAGACTCGATAAATACATTGCTCAAAATACAAACCTGACTCGCTCTTTAGCCAAACAAGCAATTTCATCTGGTCAGGTTTCAGTGAATCTTGAATGTATAAAAAATACAGCGTTTAAAATTAATCCTGCAGATAAGGTATGTTATTTTGATAAGCTGATATCAGCTCTGGATCATCGATATATCATGTTGAATAAGCCTTTGGGGTATATTTGTTCAACTCAGGATGAAGTACATCCTTCCGTGTTAAATCTACTTGATATTGATAAACGAGACCGCCTGCATATTGTCGGACGGTTGGATGTGGATACCACCGGGCTGGTACTCATCACTGATGATGGCCAATGGTCACATCGTATAACCTCACCTAAAAAAAACTGTCAGAAATCTTATCTGGTAGATTTGACAGAAAAGGTTGATGCAGATATTATTGAAATCTTTAAAAAAGGACTATTACTCAATAATGAGATAAAACCAACTCTTCCTGCTCAACTTATTTTACAATCAAAACAGAAGGTATTATTAAGTATTCAGGAAGGCCGCTATCATCAGGTTAAACGTATGTTTGCTGCGGTGGGCAACCATGTTGAAGCACTTCACCGTATCAGTATCGGCACAATTACTTTAGATGCTCAACTGGGTGATGGTGAATGGCGGTATTTAACGGAAGATGAAATTACATCTATGAATTTGAAATAAGTTGTCTTTCGTAAGAATAAATACCGTTTTACAAAACAACTGCAATTATCAGTTACCAATAAAGAATTAATTTCTTAAGCCCGTATTATGCAAAGAAAGAACCGTTTTCTTTATTTGGGTAGACGAGTTGCGTGGGTTATATTGAACCTGAACAATTTTTTTACCCTGGCTATTTAAATAGTCTTCCACACCTTGATTGTGAGGTTTTCTCCCCCAATCCTCACCAATAACAAAAATATCTGCTTTTACTTCCTTACAAACTGAGATGTAATCAAGTTCATGGTAAGGAAGTACAATATCAACACACCGTAAGGCTTTGAGCATTTCCATTCGTTGCTCAAGAGGAATAACAGGTATTGTTGGTTTATAAAGTTTGACGACCTCATCAGAAGCAACACCCACTGCAACCGTATCACCTAATGTTTTGCAATATTCCAGCAAAGCAAGGTGACCACATGCAATAAATCAAAAGTGCCTACTGTATAGATTACCATTGCTAAATTGAAGCCTTTGAATTGTCTGTATGTGCTGTTACTATACCACACTTTGACTTTTGGCAAGTTAACTGCGAGCAATACTGACCTAAAAAATAAATAGTCTATTTGTATCGATTAATTTAAAACTATTTATTAAGGAAATAAAATGACAACAGAAAACTCAAAACCACAAGAACAACGGCCACCCACTATTCTCTCTTATGTCAAAGATCTTCCAAACCTTTGTTCACTTGCAGGTCTGGCCTGTACAATATTGGCTATTTACTACAGTATTTTAGGTGTTTACGCCGCAACAATGATTGGTATGATATGGGCAGTTGCATTTGACTGGGCAGATGGACTGATTGCCCGAAGGATGAAAGGAAGAACAGGAGAGCAGAGTGCTTTTGGGGGACAACTTGATGTCTTAATTGATATTGTAAGCTATGGTGTAACACCTGCTGTTGTTCTTTTAAGTTACGGAAAGTTTGAGCCGATATTTTTACTGGGTGCATTTTTAATGGTGGCAGGTGCTGCAATACGCCTGAGTTATTTTAGTACCTTTGGCCTTGCTGGTGGAAAACATTATACGGACTCGCTCTTGATAATAACAATATAATACTGGTTTTTATATTTTTATTTGCAGGTGTTTTTAATGAGGGAACCTTTGCTATAATTCTTTATGCAAGTTGTCTTGGACTCACTGCTTTAAATGTATCTCAAATTAAAACCCCAAAACTTTCTGGAAATCCAAGAAATGTTCTCATTCTTGCCGTCTATACACTTGGGATGACAGCCATTTATGGCTGGAAGCTGATATATTAGAGAAATAAAATAAAAAAAAATTAGAGCAAATAGATAAAGAGCTATTGTGTAGCGGGCTAGAAGACAGACACCTATCTGGTGGAAAAGAATGTAAATATATTACTTCATACAAAAGGGTTGAATGCAAAGTATTGATTCAGAATCGCTGTTATTTTTAATACAACATTTGAAAAAGAGAAAGTAGTCTTATACAAGTAGAAAAATAGTAAGGAGTATGCAAATGACAGACCGTAAAGAACATCCACCTTGTAGTGAATGCAATGGCGGTTGTTGCATATCATATGATGTCATAGCATTAGAACCTGTTGAGGTCAAACACTTTGGTGTACCACGCATATTGATAGGTGTGGATGGTTGCCAGTACTTAGAAAAAGGCCGCTGTTCCATTCACAAAGAAAGACCACAGGTTTGCAGAGATTTCGATTGTCGGAATGTAACTTCCGAAAGAGAAATACGAGCACTCATTGGAAGTGATGTTCCGACTAGCTTTCTTTCTTCAAATAAAAGTCTGTAATAACTCACGTTATAAACATCTGAAATAATTACCGATTTATGGAAACGATAAAAAGAGAGAAACTTTCATTCAATGGCAGGTTAAGTCATGAGCATCATGTCATCTTCGTTTTAGAATGTCTCAGTTTGGCTATATCAAGGCAATTATATTATTGTCAATACTAATCAATTAGTGCAATTGGACGTTAGCCGAAATTTCACAATTGCCAATAATTGTAAAAAATTTATTTTCAAATGATAATTTTATTGAGCTTAAGTGCTGTTGTTGTTTCTTATCTTCTGATTTGGCTCTAATATGAAGAACCTAAAAAAGCTCCTCACTTAATGCCTCATTTGCATTAGCAGAAGAAGCTTCATTTGCATCCGTAGTTATACCTGATCGCACTGGTTCCGTACCTTCAATAAAATATTCAAACTGAGTTTTTTGGGAGTTTGAATTAGCTAATAATCCCGTGTCTGAATCAATTTTTACTGTGACAATATTTTCCGGTACACGCAGTTCCTGTTCCGGTACATCTTTTAAAGCCACTTCCATAAACTTCATCCACATTGGTAAAGCTGCTGTTCCCCCGAACTCCAGACGTCCCAGGGAACGTGGCGTATCAAAGCCAACCCATGCGGTTGCCATAACCTGAGCATTAAATCCTGAGAACCAGGCATCCAACTGATCATTGGTAGTTCCTGTTTTTCCTGCTAAATCTTTACGACCCAGTTTAAGTGCTTTTCTTCCGGTACCATAGTTAATAACATCACGCATAATGCTGGTCATTAAAAAAACATTATCTTCTGCCACAACACGCGGCGCACGTAGCTCTTCATCTTCCGGACAGCTTTGCTCTGAATAATTAGCACTGCACACTGTTTTATACTTTTGCATGAAGATTACCTCATGTTGTGGATTCTCTATACGCTCAATAAACCAGGGAGAAATGTCGTGCCCTCCATTGGCTAAAATGGCATATCCACGGGCAATTTGCATAGGAGTCAATGTGGCACTGCCTAGAGCCAGAGACAGGTTTTTAGGCAACTCTGAAGAATTAAATCCGAATAACTTTGCATGATCAATCGCATAATTAATGCCAATATCCCTGAGTATACGAATAGAAACCAGATTTCTGGATTTTATCAGCCCTTTACGCAGACGAGTCGGCCCAAAAAATTTTCCGCTATAGTTATCAGGTCTCCAGAATCCTTCCAGATAACTATCTTTAAACACCACTGGTGCGTCATTAATCAGAGTGGCTGCCGTATAGCCTTTATTAATAGCGGCAGAATAGATAAAGGGTTTAAAATTTGAACCCGGCTGACGTTTTGCCTGAATCACGCGATTAAACTTAGAATAGTAATAGTCAAAGCCACCCGTCAAGGCATTAATTGCGCCAGTTTGTGGATTGAGAGAAACTAATGCACCACCGGCCTCCGGTAATTGCGCTAATGCATATCCAGATTTTTTTGTCGCAGAATTATTGGTATGCTCAACATAAATAATATCGCCAATATTTAATACGTCTTCAATTTTTTTAAGTGCCGGCCCCATACGTTTATCATTAATATATTTCCTGGCCCATTTAATATGCTGCCATTTTAAGGAGGCCGTACTGCCGTCTTTAAGTAATATTATTGCCTGCTGCTGATTTTGCTCCTTTTTCTTTGCTTTATTTTCAGTTTTTTTATTATCTTGTTCTACTGATATTGCAATAATATCTGTAATCAATGCCGGTTGAAGATGACCAACCGGTGCATAATCATCCAATAAATTAACCAGCTCTAAAATCGGTGTGCTGCCTGTTAATTCCTGATGCCCCAACCCCCCTTTATAACCATGGCGATGTTCATAACTCATTAGTGCAGAACGAATAGCTATATTGGCCGCAGCCTGCATTTCTGATGAGATCGAAGTATAAACGTTATAACCTGCGCTATAAGCTTCCTTACCATATTGTTCAATCATTCTGGATCGAACCATTTCAGCGATATAAGGTGCTTCAACTTCAATAACAGGATTATGAATTTCAGCCTGGTCAATACTGGCATGCGCTTTATCATAATCAGCCTGGCTAATATAATTTAACTGGCGCATACGACCTAAAACATAATTTCGGCGTATTGTTGCTCGTTCAGGATTGGTAATCGGATTAAATTTTGAGGGTGCTTTAGGTAATCCTGCTATCATGGCGTACTGTTCCAGAGAAAGAGAATTCAGAGATTTGCCATAATAAACCTTAGCAGCAGCTGCAACACCATAGGAACGATGTCCCAGATAAATCTTATTCAAGTAGAGCTGCATGATTGCCTGCTTGGACAATTCCTTTTCAATTTTGAGAGATAAAAAGATTTCGTTGACTTTTCGAATATAAGTTTTATCTCGTGACAAAAAGAAGTTTCGCGCCACCTGCATAGTAATAGTACTACCGCCCTGTCCTTTTTTTCCGGTTTTAATTAAATGAAGAACAGCCCTCAAAATACCTTTGTAATCAACACCGGGGTGGTTAAAAAAACTTTCGTCTTCTGCTGCAATGACGGCCTGAATAAGTTGTTGTGGAATATCTTTATAAATAACAGGTTCACGTTTCATTTCACCAAATTCAGCTATCAATTGTTTATCTGCAGAATAAACCCTTAATGGAACCTGAAGCTGCACGTCTTTTAATACATCAACCTCCGGCAACTGAGGTTCAAGGTAATAATAGATTGCTGTAATAGTAACGACTGAAGCAATTGCTACACTTAAAAAATATGACAAAAATGTTAAAAAAAGTTGCAATAATTGACGCATAATAACCCAGGTTAGATCATGTTAACAGCCAGTAGAAAGAAATTTTTAATTGTTATAATTATAAAGCTTTTTTATGCAGTATCACACTATTTTAAAAAATAACAAACTATTCTCTTGACTATACCACTTAATGTATTATTATATAAGTATTCTCTAAGCCATTGAAAGTAAAAATTAACTATGGTATATATTTTTTTATAAGTATATACTTGCATTAACTTGCAGAGAATTATAGATTATTCACTATTAAATTATTCACTATTAAAGAGTGTTCCCAAGCATACCCTCTATGATATCAATTAATGATTTATAGAGTCTTTAGCTAAACGTTCTAATTAGAAAAGGATTTAGTTTTGTCATTTGCGCAATTATTCAGAACTAAAGCACAAAATATGCTGGGTGTTGATATCAGCTCATCCGCTATTAAATTGCTGGAGTTGTCACATAGTGGCAATAAGTACAAAGTTGAAGCCTATACGGTTGAACCGTTACCACCTAATTCAGTTTCTGAAAAGAATATTACTGATGTAGAAGCAGTTGGCGAGGCAGTCAAGAAAGCGGTGAAGCGTTCTGGTACTCGACAACGTGATGTAGCCCTGGCAGTTGCAGGCTCAGCGGTCATAACAAAAGTGGTTCAAATGCCTGCTGACCTATCTGAGGATGAACTGGAAGGCCAGATTATGGTCGAAGCCGATCAATATATTCCTTACTCACTTGACGAAGTTAATCTGGATTTTGAAGTTCAGGGTCCCAGCGAATCTTCTCCTGAACATATAGATGTATTATTGGCAGCGTCACGCAGTGAAAATGTTGATATACGCGTGGCATCTGCAGAATTAGGCGGTCTGAATGCTAAAGTTATTGATGTAGAAGCCTATGCTATCGAAAATGCTTTCTCTCTTCTCGCACCACAATTACCAAATGCTGCTAAAGATATGGTAGTCGCTGTATTTGATGTGGGAGCAACCATGACAACATTAAATGTTCTGCATGATCTGAAAACAATTTATACCCGGGAAGCAGTATTTGGCGGCAAGCAGCTAACTGAAGAAATTCAAAGACGCTATGGATTGTCTTTTGAAGAAGCAGGAATGGCAAAGAAGCAGGGCGGCCTGCCTGACAATTATGCCCCTGAAGTATTAGAACCTTTTAAAGAGGCGATGGTACAACAAATTAGCCGCTCATTACAGTTCTTTTTCTCCTCAAGTCAGTTCAGTACAGTCGATCATATTGTTTTGGCTGGCGGTAATGCTTCTATTTCTGGTATTGATCAGCTGATAGAGCAACGCCAGGGCATTAGCACATCGATTGCAAACCCCTTTGCGAATATGGTTCTTTCCCCTAAAATTAAGGCTCAAGTTCTTAGTAATGATGCTTCATCGTTGATGATAGCCTGTGGGCTTGCTTTAAGGAGTTTTGATTAATGGCTAGAATTAATCTATTAAATTGGCGTGAAGAAAGACGCAAAAAAATTGAAAAAAACTTTTATGTGATGCTGGTAGTATCTGTTTTTATCGGCATAGGCATCGTTTTTGCCGTTCATCTGCAGTTAAATGCCATGATTGATCAACAAAATGCTCGCAACAATTATCTTAAAAGTGAAATTAAAAAAGTTGAAAAGGCCATAGCCGAGATCAAATTACTGGAGAAGAAAAAGGCCGACCTGCTTTCCAGAATGACTGTAATACAAAAGTTACAGGGTGATCGTTCAGATAGTGTTCACTTACTGGATGAAATCGTTAAAGTTTTACCTGAAGGTTCTCATCTCACTAAACTGGAACAAAAAAATAACATATTAACATTTAATGGAATTGCACAATCCAATGCAAGAGTATCCGCCTACATGCGAAATATTGAACGCACTGAATGGCTGAACAATCCAAATTTAAAAGTAATTCAGGCAAAAAAGAAAGCTGGAGCTGACGGTGATGGTGATGGATATAGTCAGTTTACACTAACCTCCAAACAGTCGTCTCCTAATGATAAAAAAAATAAGGAAGACTAATAACAATGAATTTAAATGACATAGATTTTGAAAACATTGGTGGCTGGCCTTTAGGTTTAAGATTGTCTGCAGCTTTTATAACAATTGCTGCAATTTTAGGTGCCGGATTTTATTTCTTTACTCAGGACAGCATCGCTAAATTAGAGCAGGTTGAAGCTAAAGAAGTACCGTTAAAAAAAGAATTTAAAAATAAGCAGGGCAAAGCTGCTAATCTGGAAGCCTATCGAGCACAAATGGTTGAGATGGAAACCCGCTTTGGCTCTATGTTAAGACAGTTACCGCAAAAAGCAGAAGTGGCAGATTTACTGGTAGAAATATCACAGACAGGGCTGAGTAACAATCTGGAATTTAGTCTTTTCAAACCTTCCGGAGAAGCACGCAAAGAGTTTTACGCAGAATTACCCGTCAGTATTAAAGTGACTGGAACCTATCATGATTTTGGTGGTTTTGCTACGGGAATTGCAGCCTTGCCACGAATAGTGACTATACATAATATCAACATGTCACCCGTCAACAAGAACACAAAAGGTGATTCAGAACAGGATGTTGATAAAAAATTAACAATATCTCTAATTGCAAAAACCTATCGTTATCTCGATGACGAAGAAAACAGACCTAAAAAGAAAAAAAGAAGAAAACGCTAGATATTATAGCTAGAGTTCGATTAACAATAATATGTTAACATTGTTATGCTCTGCTTATAATCAATTGATTTGGAAAAAGCCGATGATTTGGGTAAAAAAAACATTTTTATTAATAATTATTTTCATGCTCGTTGCCTGTGTTAATAAGGATATAGGTGACCTGCAAAGCTATGTCAGTAAGACTAAAGCCACCTATAAAGGACGAGTTGATCCTTTACCTGAATTTAAAAGTCAACCCCCTTATGCTTATGCTGCACAGGATATACGAGATCCTTTTAAGCCAGTGGTTGATATTGAAGAATTGAGTGGCCCATATCAAGGCCCAAAACCAGATGAGACTCGTCCCAGAGAGCCATTAGAAGATTTTTCATTAGATAGTTTGAGAATGGTTGGCAGCTTAGCTCAGGACAAAAGTGAATGGGTGCTGATTAAAGACCCTGATGGTTTATTACATCGTGTTTCTATCGGACATTATATGGGTAAAAACTATGGCAAAGTCATTGCCATTAGCGAAGAAGACATTGTCCTGGTTGAACTAATACCAGATAGAAAAGGCGGCTGGGAGGAGCAAAATGCTTCTATTGCAATCAGTGAATAAGATTCTAACAACAAGTAACTCTTTATAACAAACTCTTTACTAACAAATTGTGTATAAAACCGATTTTGTTGAAAAGCCCTTAGCCAAACTTGAATTTGGCCACCATTATTTTGTAGTCTAATAACAACTACATAATAAAGGTGAAAAAATTTAAGTTACTTAGAAGAATGGTCTGGAAATATCAGAGAAAATATTATGAACAAAAAAATAATGACTCAACAACTATCTGCCATGGCATTATGGATATTATCCTCTTGCATCGTCACTATTTGCTTTGCAAGTGCTGCACACGCACGCAATCAGCTTGAAGATATTTCCTTTGCATCCATTCCGGGAAACAAGGTTCAGGTTGTTCTGCATTTCAGTGCAGCCGCACCGAATCCCAAAGTATTTACCATTGATACCCCTGCTCGTATTGCACTGGATTTACCTGATACTGAACTGGCGCTGGCAAAAAAGCGTCATAAAATAGGCATTGGTCTGGTACGCAGCATTGCCTCGGTTTCATCCGGCGAGCGTTCCCGTGTTGTTCTTAACTTGGTCTCTCTGACCAGTTATGCCACTAAAGTCAATGGTAACGATATCATTATCACTTTAAATGAAGGCTCCGGTGGTTCCCCAATCGTTTCTTCCGGTCAAAGTATCATTAAAAATATTGACTTTAGACTGGGTGGCGATAATGAAGGTAATATTATTTTAACTTTTTCAGAACAACCCAATAATGTCAATATGAAACAGGAGTTTGAAAAACTGGTGGTTGAAATTGAAGGCGTCAGTTTACCCGGAGATCTTGAACGACGTCTGGATGTTAAAGATTTTAATACCCCGGTTTCTTTTGTTGACACATTTACCTCTGGAAAAAAAATTAAGATGTTAATAGAAACCAAGGGAGAGTTTGAACATCTTGGTTATCAATCAGGAAAAACATTTACCATTGAAGTTAAGGGCTTAACCAAAGAAGAAAAGCAAGCAAGGCAAAAAGCAAAATTTGGTTTTACCGGTGAGAAATTATCACTCAACTTCCAGGATATTGAAGTTCGAGCCGTCCTTCAGTTAATTGCTGACTTCACAGGAAAAAATATGGTGACCAGTGATACTGTTAATGGCAGCATCACCTTAAGATTAAAAAATGTACCATGGGATCAAGCTTTAGATATTATTTTAAAGACCAAGGGCTTAGGCATGCGTGAAGAAGGTAATGTCATGCGCGTAGCACCTGCGGAAGAACTGGCTGCTATAGAGAAACAGGAGCTGGAATCTAAAAAGCAAATTGCGGATCTGGCACCACGCATTACAGAAACCATTCAACTGCAATATGTGCCTGCAACCACGGTAGTTGATCTATTGTCTCAACTTGCTGAAGATGGTGGCAGAAATAATAAGAATACCGCTGGAGACAGTGACGCAGGTGCTACTGGTGTGGAAGGAGCTGCATTCTCTTCATTAAGAGTAAAAATTGTGGGTGATGATCGCACCAATAAGCTCATTATTAATGCACCTGCTTATAATATTGCTCAAATAAGAAAATTAATTGAGGAAATTGATACACCTACACAACAGGTGCTGATTGATTCACGTGTGGTTATTGCAACAGATACTTTTACAAAGGATTTAGGTTTAAACTGGAGTTACTTCAAGGCTAATGATGGCAATGTCGTTGGTACTAATGTTGACTTAGGTAATCCAGCTAAAAACGTACTGGCTATGACTTTTGGTTTATTAAATGATAATTATCTATTAGGTCTTGAAATTTCTGCCTCTCAGGTTGAAAATAATATAGAGGTGATATCCAGCCCCAGAGTGGTTACGACTAATGGCACTCCGGCAACCATTAAATCAGGAACACAAATTCCATACCAGACAGTATCTGATAATACAGTCACAACAGAGTTTAAAGATGCGGTATTAAGTCTGCAAGTGACACCGCTGATTATCCCTGGCAACAAAGTTAATATGGCTCTTAAAATTAATAAGGATTCTCCTGGAGCAGAATACAATGGTGAAACTGGAATTGATACCAGGGAAATTCAAACTTCAGTTCTGGTTGATAATGGTGATACAGTAGTATTGGGTGGTATTTATGAAAGTAATCATACTGAAAGTGTTGATGGCATACCAGTCCTTGGTGATATCCCTGTGATCGGCCAGGCTTTCAGAGTCAACAGCAATAAAACGGCCAAGCAGGAATTGATTATTTTTATCACACCTAAAATTATGAATGAAACTTTATCAGTAAGATAAGAGCCATCAGCTGAGTTTAAAGCCATTAGCCAAGTTAAAAGTTACTCCATTAATCAAATAAAAAAGGGCTGTTGGGATAACCACAGCCCTTTCTTATTGTAACCGAATATGCAGTTGACTGTTCAACAACGAAACTAATACCTTTTTTGAGGGTATATTCCTTACCTAACAGATTAGAATGATATGGGCTATAACAAACTAAAGAATATTATTTTAATTGGTCCCATGGGTGCTGGAAAAACAACCATTGGCAGACAAATTGCCAAAGTGTTTGATTATGACTTCTATGATAGTGACCGTGAAATTGAAGAAAGAACCGGTGCTTCCATCCCTCTTATTTTTGAGTTGGAAGGTGAGGAGGGTTTTCGTAAACGGGAGCAAAATATTATATCCGACCTTTGTAATAAACATCATATTGTACTGGCAACAGGTGGCGGTGCTGTTTTAAGGAAAGAAAACCAAAATTCATTAAGCCGTTCAGGTACCGTTATTTACTTATGTGCTGAAATTGATGATTTATTAGCGAGAACAGCAAAAGATAAAAACCGTCCTCTATTACAAACTGATAATCCAAAAGAAAGCCTAAAAAAAATTCTTATTGAACGCGAACCCATTTATCGTGAATTAGCTGATATAATACTAACCACTAATAAAATGACAGTTCATACCGCTGTTAAAGAATTAGAAAGCAGATTAAATAGCTTAAGTATAGGATAGCCGGTTCTTCTTATAATTGTTAACACCGGGTTTTTACCCCTTGACCAACTATAAATAAACAAAATAAATGATTACCTTAAATGTTGACTTGGATGAACGTAGTTACCCAATTTTTATTGGTGATAATTTATTAAACTACTTCCTGAACAATAAGAACTTGATCTCGGATTATATTAAAGGCAAACAGATTGTTATTGTCAGCAACGAAACTATCGCCCCCCTTTATCTAAAAAAAACCCTTGAACTTTTTTCATCTTATCAATGTAAGTCTGTTATTCTTCCTGATGGAGAGATTTACAAAACTTACGATGGTATTTTACCTATTATCAACTGTTTAATGGAAAATCAGTTTGATCGCCATGTTACGCTTGTCGCATTAGGTGGGGGCGTTGTTGGTGATATGACAGGATTTGCTGCTGCTATTTACCGCCGTGGCGTTAACTTTATTCAAATTCCAACCACACTACTTGCTCAGGTAGATTCATCTGTTGGCGGTAAAACAGGTGTTAATCATCCTCTGGGAAAGAATATGATTGGTTCATTTCATCAACCTCAATGTGTCATAGCAGATACGAATACATTAAAGACTCTTGATGATCGACAGTTAAGCTCAGGCATTGCTGAAGTGATTAAATATGCTCTCATTAATAATGCCTCTTTTTTCAACTGGCTGCTAAATAACATGGATGCTCTGATTAATAGAGATGCTGATGCCCTGGCTTATGCCATTAAATTTTCCTGCCAGGACAAAGCAGCTATCGTTGCCGCAGATGAAAAAGAACAAGGGCAACGGGCTATATTAAATCTGGGACATACTTTTGGACATGCCATAGAAACTGCTTTGGGCTATGGCAATTGTCTACATGGTGAAGCTGTTGCCATCGGCATGGTCATGGCAGCCGATCTTTCAGTCAGACACGGCTGGATAGATTCTGACACGCAGCAAAAAATAATTGAACTTATAAAACTGGCTAGTTTGCCTGTTCAAATACCTGCTGAAGAAAAACAAGTTTCCGTACAAGAACTTTCCAGATTGATGCAGGGTGACAAAAAGGTGTTAGATGGACAATTACACCTTGTTTTAATTAATGCTTTGGGAAATAGTTTCATAACATCTGAGTTTGACAGGACAAAACTGGAACAAACTTTAGAAACGTTTTCTACAAAATAACTTAAGATTTTAGCCGGGAGTAATATGTGCCGCAATTGGATAGACTGGGCTTAAAAGAAAATCCTTTCAATAATACTACCTCTCAACGTTTTTTCTATGCCGATCATAGTCGTGCTCAAATTATGGAGTCAACTGAGCATTTGATCGAGTTTTCCAATAATTTACAGGTTATTATTGGTGCACCCGGTGTAGGTAAAACTCACTTTTTAGAAGCCTTGCAGAATAGAAAGGGTAATAACTGGCGCATAGTAAAAATTCAGGATACCGAACAATCCGATACCTTATCATTAATCCAGACAATCATGAATTCATTTGGCGCTAAACCGGATGATGACTTGGACTTATTAGAAGCTCTGGAAGTTCAACTATCTGAAATCAATCAATTAGGTTCCAAACCACTATTATTGATTGATAATGCTCAAAACTTATCAGTGGATTCTATTCGTTTTTTGATGCAGCTTTCTCAGCAGGAACAAAATGATGAACCATATATTCATATTGTTTTATTTTCCACATCAATCATTACTGAATGTTTGCAGAATCCTGAATTTAAAGAATTTAGAGATATTATTCATATTGCTATCCTTGATAACTTCGATAAGGAAGGTGTATCCGGCTACCTGAGACATAAGATGACTGTGGTCGGGTTTAATCGTGAATCTCCTTTTACTCCACGTATTATAGACAGCATTTATAATGACTCAGCAGGTATTCCTGAAAAAATTAATTTTTTTGCTGAAAAATTTCTGACCTCCAGTGGTAAGGCAGAAAACTATATTGAGGAAGAAACGGAAGTTGATCAATACAGACAAAACATCCTACCCCCTGAAAACAATATTACAAATAATCATCCTTTTGCATCCACATCTGATAATTTTGAACAACAATTCGCTGCTGATAGTAAAATTAATACCAGCTCTGAAGTTGAAAAGACTGATATTTTCAGCAATGCAAATATTGACGAACCTGAAGCTGATCGCATAGATGAACAGCTCAGCCGTTTAACCGAACAATTTGATGAAATTGAAAACATGGCTGACATTAAAGAATCAGAACAACAGGCAGATAATGACAAAGCCCCATTTTTCAATAGAGAATTGCTCGAACCCGAAGATGAATTTTTATCAAATAAAGTCAGTAAGACTCCCCCTGCGTATATAAACAAGTTCCAGGGATTAAATTCAGCAAAATTTATTATCCCTACTACCATTGTATTGGCCGTTTTATTCACAATACTTTTCATTAACATGCAATTTGATGAGCCGGAAAAAGCTATCAAACAGAACACTGAACAAGTTGAATTACTACCTCTGGAACTTCCTCCTGAAGGCAGCTTCCAACTCAATGAACCAATAGATAAAATATCTGCACCACAAGAGAATATTAAAGCGATAGCAGTGGATTCTTTTTCTAAGGAAGGTCAAACAACTCAACAGGCACTAGAGACTGTACCTGCTATTGAATCAGAAACTGAAATAAAAACTGAACTTGAAATAGTTGAAGTGGAGGATCATAAGTCAGAGAACATAACGAATGAGAAAATAGTAACTGATAATAAATCCATTGACACAAAAGTTATGCCTGACATTATGCTGATTGAACCAGAACCTGTTATCGGCTCTTCAAAACGCCAGTTTATCACTATTAAGGGGAAAAACTTTAGTAAAGACATGAGCTTATTACTTTTCTTTGATAACAATAAAAAAGAATTTTCAAACTTGTCAACACCAAAACAATGGCATTTTCTTAATAAAAATACCATAAAGCTGCATCTAACCACCGGCAGCAATGAACAGAAGTGGAAAATTTTAGCTCAAAATAAAACAGGAGAACAATCAAAAAAGTTTAGTTTTAAAATTATAAAACCCTTTACTGCAAACAATACTAAAATGCCTGGCATTAACAAACTATCACCTAATCCAATGTCTGCTGCCAATAAGCGTCAGACTCTGACCATTTCAGGACAGGGTTTTAGCAGTAAAACTATAGTTGAATTAACATGGGATAATAATAAAAAACAGTTTTCCAGGCGTTTAACACCAGCCCAGTTTGAATATTTCAATGCTAATAAAATTCAGTTATTCATCACCACTGGAGCAAAAAATCGTCAATGGGGCGTATCGCTTATTAACAATAAGGGGGACAGCTTCAGCCCAGCCTCTTTCAGTGTCGTCCTGGAACAGCAGTCTACCTTAAAAAAAAATAGAGCTTCTTCTCCTGCAACTGCTTCAACTACCGTCATAAAAGATAAGAACTGGTTATTACAGCAGGCAGATAACAACTTCACTATACAATTATTTGGTTCAAGAGATAAGCAGGCTATAACTAAGCTGGTTAAAAAGTATTCTTTGACAGGTGACATTGCCCGTTTTGAAACACAGCGTGATGGTCAGGGCTGGTATAGCATGACTTATGGCAAATATAATTCAAAGGAAAAAGCCAGGACTGCCGTTGCCTCTCTCGATACAACTCTAACTAACCCAAAACCCTGGATAAGAAGTTTTAAAAGCATTAAAAAACAACTGCAAAAGGATCATTTTCTATTAACACAAAATGACTCAGGCATACCATCAAAAAACAAACAAATTTTTATAAAAGAGAGGAATGATGCCTGGATCTGGACCCAGAATCCTGCCAACTATACGATACAATTGCTCACTTTAAGCAGAAAACTGGCTGTCGATGACTTTATTCGAACTCATAACATAAAACAGCAGAGTACTCAGTTTGTTATAAATAGTGCAGGGAAAAAACTCTATGTGTTAATCTACGGAGTTTATGCTGATAGAAAGTCCGCTGAACAGGCCATGAAAGAAATGACATCAAAAATGAAATCAATTAAACCCTGGGTACGCAGTTTTTCAGATATCCATGGTTTAATGAGCAATTAGTAGTAAGGTCAAGATTTCCAGCTCTGGGGGCAAGCTCTGGGATAGAGTTAAAAAAAGCCTTATGAATGATATTCATAAGGCTTTTTGTGTTACAAGCAAGACGACTTAGCTTTCCAGCTGATTCATTTCAGCTTTTAACTGATAACGTTCGTTATATTTTTGTCTGCGTTTACGACGCTCATTATGAAAAGTCAGACCTGTTCCTGCTGGAATTAATCTTCCAACGATAACATTCTCTTTTAATCCACGTAAGTCATCACTCTTTCCTGCTACAGAAGCTTCCGTCAGAACACGGGTTGTTTCCTGGAATGAAGCAGCAGAAATAAATGATTCAGTCGCTAAAGAGGCTTTGGTAATACCCAGCAGCTGTCGTTCAAAAGTAGCTGCTAATTTACCATCTTTTTCAATACGCAGGTTTTCTTCTATAATGGCAGCATATTCCACCTGTTCACCTTTAATGAACTTCGTATCACCTGCGTTTAAAATCTCTGCCCGCTTAATCATTTGACGTACTATGACTTCAATATGTTTATCATTAATTTTTACGCCCTGTAAACGATAAACTTCCTGAACTTCATTAACAATATAGTTGGCTAATTCATGTTCACCCTTCAAACGTAAAATATCATGCGGATTTGGTGCTCCATCTGAAATGACCTCACCTTTTTCCACATGTTCACCTTCAAATATATTAATATGTCGCCACTTTGGAAGAAGCGCTTCATATGGTTTACCTTCATTAGGCGTTATCACCAGACGCTGTTTACCTTTTGTTTCTTTACCGAAACTGGCAACACCTGAGATTTCAGCTAAAATTGAAGGTTCCTTTGGTTTTCTGGCTTCAAATAAATCTGCTACTCGTGGTAAACCACCGGTAATATCTTTAGTTTTCGAAGATTCCTGAGGAATACGTGCAACCGCATCACCAACACCAACATTATCACCATCCGCATGGTTTACAATTGCACCTGCAGGCAGAGCGTATTGTGCCGGGATATCTGTACCAACAATATTTAAATCATTACCATCAGTATCTACCAGTTTAACCATTGGGCGTAATTCTTTTGCACTACTGGTACGTTGCATTGGATCAATAATCACCAATGAACTTAAACCGGTAATTGCATCCGTTTCCTTATTAACCGTCACACCTTCAATAAAGTCAATAAAGCGAACAGTTCCAGCCACTTCTGTAATAACAGGATGGGTGTGCGGATCCCAGTTTGCAACAATATCACCGCCATTAGCTTCTGTTCCATTTGATACTGATAATGAAGCACCATAAGGGACTTTATAACGCTCGCGTTCGCGGCCATGACCATCTATTACTGTTAGTTCTCCGGAACGGGATACGGCAACATTATGACCAGTTGATTCATGAACCACTGTTTTAATATTATGCAGACGGATAGTGCCCGATGACTTAATTTCAATATTACTCACTGATGCTGCACGTGAAGCCGCTCCACCAATATGAAAAGTACGCATAGTCAGCTGAGTACCCGGCTCACCAATAGACTGAGCTGCAATAACACCCACAGCTTCACCCATATTAACCTTATGTCCACGCGCCAAATCACGACCATAACAAGTTGAACAAATACCAAAACGAGCTTCACAGGAAATTGGAGATCGTACAGTCATGTGATCAACACCTAAATCATCTAACTGTTCACACCATGCTTCATCAAGCAGCGTACCCTTGGCAATAATGACTTCATCACTATTCACCTTAAACACATCTTCTGCAACAATACGTCCCAATACCCGTTCACTTAAGGGTTCAACAACATCCCCCCCTTCAATAAGAGACTGAACTATGACTCCTTGATCGGTGCCGCAATTTTCTTCAACCACCACCAGATCCTGAGCCACATCAACCAGACGACGTGTCAGATAACCTGAGTTAGCTGTTTTTAATGCCGTATCAGCCAGACCTTTTCGAGCACCGTGAGTTGAAATAAAGTACTGTAATACATTTAATCCCTCACGGAAGTTAGCTGTGATAGGTGTTTCAATAATTGAACCATCCGGTTTTGCCATCAGACCACGCATACCAGCCAGCTGTCTTATCTGTGCCGGACTACCACGTGCACCTGAGTCAGCCATCATATAAACCGAGTTAAATGAGGTCTGTTTAATCACATCACCTTTCTCTGGAATCACCCCTTTTTGCTCATCAGGAACAATTTCTTTCAATGGTTTACCTGAAATAGTCGAAGTGGGTACGTAATCAATTTCTATTTCATCAAATTCAAGAATATCCATCATGGATTTAGCCACATCTTCATTGGTATGAGACCAGATGTCGATCACCTTATTATAACGTTCACCATTAGTGACCAGTCCTGATTCATATTGCTGCTGAATTTCCTGAACTTCTTTTTCAGCCTTATCAATAATACCATATTTACTATCCGGTATGACCATATCATTGACACCAAAAGAGGCACCGGAACGAGCTGCATAGGCAAAGCCGGTATACATTAACTGATCGGCAAAAATAACGGTTTCTTTTAGACCGACATCACGATAGCAGGCATTAATCAAAGCCGAAATAGATTTCTTGGTTAAATCCTTATTCATCAAATCAAATGATAAACCCGAAGGTAATATTTTCGATAAAATGACTCGTCCCACGGTGGTGTCAACAATACGCCTGCTTTCAACCAGTTCACCCTCATCATTTTTTATTGATTCAGTAATTCGAGCTTTAACTTTAGCGTGAAGTATAGCATTGCCTGTTTCAAAAGCACGTTCAGCTTCCATTGCGTCAGCAAATAACATCCCCTCACCCTTACTATTGATGAGTTCGCGAGTCATATAGTAAAGACCAAGAACAACGTCCTGTGAAGGGACAATAATTGGTTCACCATTAGCAGGTGACAAGATATTATTGGAGGCCATCATTAAAGTACGCGCTTCAAGCTGTGCTTCAATGGATAAGGGAATATGTACCGCCATCTGGTCGCCGTCAAAGTCAGCATTAAATGCCGTACAAACCAGTGGATGCAATTGAATAGCCTTACCTTCAATCAACACAGGCTCAAATGCCTGAATACCAAGACGGTGCAATGTAGGTGCACGATTGAGCATAATCGGATGTTCGCGGATCACTTCTTCAAGTATATCCCACACCTCAGCGCCTTCCCGTTCAACCATCTTTTTAGCAGCTTTAATCGTTGTTGCCAGACCGCGTAATTCCAGTTTACTAAAAATAAAAGGCTTGAATAATTCCAGAGCCATTTTCTTGGGTAAACCGCATTGGTGCAGTTTTAAAGTTGGCCCTACCACAATCACGGAACGACCTGAATAGTCTACCCGTTTACCCAATAGATTCTGACGGAAACGACCCTGTTTACCCTTAATCATATCAGCAAGGGATTTCAGAGGACGTTTATTTGAACCGGTAATAGCACGTCCACGACGTCCATTATCTAATAATGCATCAACAGATTCCTGCAGCATACGTTTTTCATTACGTACAATAATATCAGGCGCATTAAGTTCTAATAAACGCTTAAGACGATTATTACGATTAATAACCCGACGATAAAGATCATTCAAATCGGAAGTAGCAAAACGGCCGCCTTCAAGAGGAACGAGAGGACGCAGGTCAGGTGGCAAAACCGGTAATACGGTCATCACCATCCATTCAGGTTTATTTTTTGAATACTGAAAAGATTCCAGAAGTTTTAAACGTTTGGAAAATTTCTTTAGTTTGGTTTCTGATTCAGTCCCAGCCATGCCTTCACGAATTGCAGCAGTTTCTTTTACCAGATCAATAGCTTTTAATAACTCTCTGATGGCTTCTGCACCCATACGTGCATCAAAGTCATCACCATATTCTTCTATTGCATCCAGGTATTGTTCGTCTGTCAGAATCTGATTCTTCTCCAGTGTCGTCATACCCGGATCAATAACCACAAATGCTTCAAAATAAAGCACTCTTTCAATATCACGTAGAGTCATATCTAAAATCAGTCCCATACGCGAAGGTAAAGACTTTAAATACCAGATATGCGCAACTGGACAGGCCAAATCGATATGCCCCATACGATCACGACGAACTTTGGACTGTGTGACTTCAACCCCGCACTTTTCACAAATAACACCACGGTGTTTCAGGCGTTTATATTTTCCGCATAGACATTCATAGTCTTTTACAGGGCCAAATGTTTTAGCACAAAATAAACCATCTCTTTCCGGTTTAAATGTACGATAGTTAATAGTTTCCGGCTTTTTTACTTCCCCATAAGACCATGATTTGATCTTTTGTGGTGAAGAAAGTCCAATACGGATGGCATCAAAATCATCAAACTGATTTTGTTGTTTTATTAGATTTAATAAATCTCTCAACTTAATATCCTCTACTGATACGCCCTATAAAAATAAGCGGCAATCCAAATTATTCTAAATCGGCTTTATTGCTTACTTATTATTTAATCAACTTGTTCCAGTTCTATGTCAATTCCTAATGCACGTATTTCTTTCAATAATACATTAAAAGATTCCGGCATACCTGCATCAATGCGGTGATCACCGTCAACAATGTTTTTATACATCCTGGTACGACCAGTAACATCGTCCGATTTAACAGTTAACATTTCCTGCAATGTATAAGCGGCACCATAGGCTTCCAGAGCCCAGACTTCCATCTCTCCGAAACGCTGCCCACCAAACTGGGCTTTACCACCCAACGGCTGCTGTGTAACCAGACTATATGGACCTGTAGAACGAGCATGCATTTTGTCATCAACCAGGTGATTCAGTTTTAACATATACATATAACCTACAGTGACTGGACGATCAAACTGGTTACCTGTTCTGCCGTCATACAATGTGGATTGACCGGATTCATCATAACCGGCTAATTCGAGCATACGTTTAATTTCACTTTCAGCCGCACCATCAAATACCGGCGTAGCCATAGGTACACCACCTTTCAGATTACCAGCCAGCTCTATTACCTCAGCATCACTTAAACTATCAATATCTTCACTGGTTCCTGCACTTTCATTATAAATTTTATGCATAAACTCTCGTAGTTTAACAACTTTTTCTGCTTCTGCTGATTTCTCCTGAAGCATATCACCAATTTTATGACCCAGTCCTCTGGCAGCCCAGCCCAAGTGAGTTTCCAATACCTGACCGACATTCATTCGCGAAGGTACACCCAGTGGATTTAAAACAATATCTACCGTACGACCATCTTCAAGATAGGGCATATCTTCAACTGGAACAATCGTTGAGATAACGCCTTTATTTCCATGTCGACCGGCCATTTTATCACCCGGTTGAATACGACGTTTCACCGCCATATAAACTTTGACCATCTTTAACACACCAGGTGCCAGATCATCACCTGAAACAATTTTCTTGCGTTTTTCTTCAAACTGCTCATCAAAACCTTTTCTGGATAATTCCAGCTGTTCTGATAATTTGCTCAACTGTTCCTGTAAATCAGTATCACGTAATTTAATATCAAACCATTTGCTGCGTGGTGTCAGAGCAGAAAGAGCTGCAGCCGTCACTGTATCTCCAGCACTCATGCCTGGTCCGCCATCGACAACCTGATTAACAATCAGACGTTCAACACGACTATAGGTATCATCTTCTACAATACGAAATTGATCCATCATATCTTTACGAACAGCCGCTAATGCATCGTCTTCTATCGACTTGGCACGTGCATCTTTTTCAAGGCCGTCACGGGTAAAGACCTGTACATCAATAATGGTTCCAACCTTGCTACCTGAGACCCGCAGTGATGTATCTTTCACATCTGAGGCTTTTTCACCAAAAATTGCACGCAGCAGTTTTTCTTCCGGTGTTAACTGCGTCTCACCTTTAGGTGTCACCTTACCCACCAGGATATCACCACCCTTTACTTCTGCTCCAATATAGACAATACCGGTTTCATCCAGTTTGGATAATGCAGATTCACTCACATTGGGTATATCGCTGGTAATTTCTTCAGAACCCAGTTTTGTATCACGAGCAATACAGGTCAACTCTTCAATATGAATCGTAGTGAAGCGATCTTCATCAACCATTTTTTCAGAAATCAGAATGGAATCCTCAAAGTTATATCCATTCCATGGCATAAAGGCAATCATCATGTTTTGACCCAGTGCCAGTTCGCCAATATCAGTTGAAGGTCCATCAGCCAAAACATCTCTGCGAGCAACCACATCCCCTTCTTTAACCAATGGACGCTGATTGATGCAGGTATTTTGATTTGAGCGGGTATATTTGGTGAGATTATAAATATCAACACCGGATTCACCTGGCTGCGTTTCATCATCATTAACACGAATAACAATTCGTGATGCATCAACTTTATCAATGACTCCACCACGTTTTGCTACAGCGACAACGCCTGAATCAATAGCCACTGTACGTTCCATACCGGTACCCACCAGAGGCTTATCCGCCTTCAGGGTCGGGACAGCCTGACGTTGCATGTTTGATCCCATCAGTGCACGGTTAGCATCATCATGCTCCAGGAATGGAATCATTGAAGCTGCCACAGAGACAATTTGTCTGTGAGAAACATCCATATAGTTAATTTTATCAGGAGATTGAGTAGTGAATTCATTTAAATGACGACAATTAACAATAGCATCAAGTAGTTTACCATTTTCATCTAATTTAGCGTTCGCCTGAGCAATCACAAATTCAGATTCTTCAATCGCTGACAAATAATCAATTTCGTCTGTAGCCACACCATCAATCACTCTACGATAGGGTGATTCAAGGAAGCCATAATCATTGGTACGGGCATAAATAGATAATGAGTTAATTAAGCCAATGTTTGGCCCCTCAGGTGTTTCAATAGGGCAAACACGACCATAATGGGTTGGGTGTACGTCACGTACCTCAAAACCGGCACGTTCACGAGTTAATCCACCAGGGCCTAAGGCTGAAACACGACGTTTATGTGTGATTTCAGATAAAGGATTATTCTGATCCATAAACTGTGATAATTGACTGGATCCGAAGAATTCTTTGATAGCAGCAGAAACAGGCTTGGCATTAATCAACTCCTGCGGCATAAGATTATCAGCTTCTGCCAGAGTTAAGCGTTCTTTAACGGCGCGTTCTACACGAACCAGGCCAACACGGAACTGATTTTCAGCCATTTCTCCGACACTACGAACACGGCGATTACCAAGGTGGTCAATATCATCCACAATACCCTTGCCGTTTTTAATATCAAGCAGGGTTTCAATAACGGCAATAATATCCTCATTGGATAAAATACCTTCACCGGTTAGATCTTCACGACCAATACGACGATTGAATTTCATACGACCCACAGCAGACAGATCATAGCGTTCGCCGGTAAAGAACAGATTACCAAATAAAGCCTCAGCAGATTCTTTGGTTGGCGGCTCACCCGGACGCATCATACGGTATATTTCTACCTGAGCTTCAAGTGGTGTCGATGATGAATCAATTCTCAGGGTTTCAGAGATAAAAGCACCTGCATCCATGTCATTGGTATAAAGTGTTTTCAAATCAGCCACGTTTTCAGAAATTAATTTTTCTAATAATTCTTCTGTAATTTCATCATTGGCATTAGCAATAATCTCACCACTTTCACTACTAACAATATCTTTAGCTATCGTTTTACCATGTAATAATTCTAATGGAACTGCAATAAATTCCATTTTTGATTTTTCAATCTGACGAACATGACGCGCAGTGATACGACGTCCCTGCTCTACAATAACATTACCTTTTTTGTCTTTAATATCAAAGCTATATGTTTCACCACGCATTCTTTCGGAAACTAACTTAAGCTCTGCACCTTCTGCATTGATCTTAACATCATCAAAATCAAAAAACATATCCAGCATTTGCTCTGTATCATAACCAATCGCTCTGAGCAGGACGGTAGCTGGTAATTTACGGCGTCTGTCAATACGTACAAAAACATTATCTTTAGGATCAAATTCAAAATCCAGCCAGGAACCACGATATGGAATTACCCGTGCATTGAATAACAACTTTCCTGATGAATGGGTTTTACCCTTATCATGATCAAAAAACACACCGGGACTTCTATGTAACTGTGAAACAATAACACGCTCTGTACCATTAACAATAATTGTACCATTACCAGTCATCAGCGGAATTTCACCCATGAACACTTCCTGCTCACGAATATCTTTTACTTTTTTCTTTTTAGCACTGGATTCTTTATCATAAATAACCAAACGTAACTTAACTCGTAGAGGCGCTGAATAAGTCACACCCCTGGTACGACATTCTCTTTCATCAAACGCAGGCTTACCAAGACGGTAGCTAATATATTCAATTCCCGCATTACCGGAAAAACTTGAAATTGGGAATACAGATTTAAATGCTCCTTCAAGACCAACATCCTTGCGTGCATCTGGAGTGATATCCGCTTGTAGGAACCTGCGGAAAGAATCAAGCTGTATAGCCAATAAATAAGGTACTTCCATTACGTCTTTGGAAGTACCAAAATTTTTACGAATTCGTTTTTTTTCTGTAAATGAATAGGCCATTTATTTTCCTGATCGGTTGAAGAGAAATAAGATAAGATAAAATTAAATAAACTGATATTTATGTTCTATCCGATTCCTTATATTAGAAACGGAAAAAGGCCGGTGGTCTGAACCACTGGCCATTTTCGTATTATCAAATGAATTATTAGTCTAAAAACTAACTATCATTGGATAAGTCTGATGAATCTTATTTTAGTTCAACAGATGCACCAGCTTCTTCAAGCTGTTTTTTGATGTCTTCTGCTTCTGCTTTCTCAACACCTTCTTTAACAGCACCAGGTACACCATCAACAACACCCTTAGCTTCTTTAAGACCAAGACCTGTGATAGCACGAACTGTTTTAATCACGTTGACTTTCTTATCACCAACAGCAGTCAGAATGACGTCAAACTCAGATTGCTCTTCAGCAGCACCAGCATCACCACCTCCAGCAGCAGGCGCAGCAGCAACTGCAACAGCAGCAGTTACACCAAATTTTTCTTCCATTGCTTCAACAAGTTCAACTACTTCCATTACAGACATATTAGCAATTGCTTCTAACATTTCATCTTTAGATACAGCCATTTTAAAACTCCAAAATATTTATTTTATTATTTGAAATTAATTTGTTAAAAACTATTATTTCAAATAAGTCATTGTTTACCACTAATTGAATTTGAGCATAATTTATTGTTATAAAATCATGTTTAATCCAGCTTTTCAGCCTTGCACTATACTAACCAGCTTCTTTCTGATCGCGAACCGCAGCGATAGTACGAACCAGTTTTGTATGCGGCTCTGCCAGAGTACGAACAAATTTCGAAATAGGTGCTTTCATTACTGACATCAACATAGCAATTGCCTGATCTTTAGTAGGCATTTTAGCAAGAACTTTGACATCTTCAGGTGCAAGTAATTTACCGCCTATAGAGACGATTTTTACTTCCATCTTGTCATTTTCTTTGACGAAATCAGCAATAACACGACCTGCCGCGCCTGGATCTTCCTGTGAAAAAGCAAGAACCAGTGAGCCTGTCAGTTCACTTTGAATACATTCGAAATCTGTACCCTCAACGGCACGTTTAGCTAAAGAATTTTTTACCACACGAAGATAAACACCATCAGCACGCGCCTTGGCACGTAACTCGTTCATATCATTTGATTCAATTCCCTGATAAACAGCACCAACAACAGAGTGTGCATTTGCGGCTATTTCAGCTACTTCAGCGACAATCGCTTTTTTACCTTCAATAGATAAAGCCACTACACTTACCTCTCGTTTGCAATTTACCCTATTGCTCTAAGTATGAAAGAGAACAGGTTAATTGGTTTCAGGATAAGTACCTAACCCAGACAAGCTGGATAAGCACTCACTACAGATAATTATCAACACAGATCTGATGAACTAGTTATCAGCTGGAGTTGATAAGAAAAAACGATGATTCTATAGCATCCGAAGAGCATTTTGAATTACACCGTCTGCGTAGGATGTTGCCTATTAAGAATCTTCCCTTAAAAAGAAACCAAGGGGAGATTCACCTACGGTCTTTGACGTCCACCAAATGCCCAGACAAGCTGGAAGATAAGTTTATAGAAAATCATTTCTATAAAATTCTCAATGGTAAACCAAAGCCTTTTTATCTGAAACTCATTGACTATGAGATCCAGACAATATTTATAATAATTAGATCTATTTGATTGATTCAAGACTAGCTTTTTCAATAGCCAAGCCAGGTCCATGAGTCGTTGACACACTAATTTTTTTCAGATAAATACCCTTTGCAGAAGCTGGTTTTACTTTTTGTAAATTGACCAATAATGCATCCAGATTACCTTGCAAAGCTGCCGCATCAAAATCTGCTTTACCAATTGAACAGTGCACAATGCCACCTTTGTCAGCACGAAACCGTACCTGACCAGATTTGGCATTATTAACCGCAGTAACAACATCAGGGGTCACAGTTCCAACTTTAGGATTAGGCATTAAACCTCTTGGCCCCAGGATTTGTCCTAATTGTCCAACAACACGCATCGCATCAGGAGTCGCAATAACCACATCAAAGTTTAAATCACCGCCTTTGATTTGTTCTGCTAAATCTTCAAAGCCAACAACATCTGCACCAGCATCAGTTGCTTTAGCTGCATTATCACCCTGAGCAAAAACAGCAACTCGAACTGTTTTGCCGGTACCATTTGGTAAAACACAGGCACCACGTACATTTTGGTCAGATTTACGAGAATCAATACCAAGATTAATACTCACATCAAATGACTCTTCAAATTTTGAAGTCGGTAGAGACTTCAGCAATTCAACGGCATCAGCAAAATCATATAACTTGCCTGCTTCTACTTTCTCATTGATTAGTTTTTGTTTTTTTGTCAACTTAGCCATGCTTATACCACTCCCTCTGTTTCAATACCCATACTTCTAGCTGTACCAGCAATAGTACGCACAGCAGCATCCATATCAGCAGCGGAGAGATCAGGCATTTTTGTATTAGCGATTTCTTCCAGTTGAGCGCGATTAACCTTGCCTACCTTGTCTCGATTCGGTACACCAGAACCCTTTTGCAAACCAGCAGCTTTTTTCAACAAGACTGCAGCAGGAGGTGTTTTAGTAATGAAAGTAAAACTGCGATCATTATAGACTGTAATAACAGCAGGAACCGGCATTCCTTTTTCAAGACTATCTGTCTTGGCATTGAATGCTTTACAAAATTCCATGATATTAACACCATGCTGACCCAAAGCCGGGCCAACTGGAGGACTGGGATTTGCAGAACCGGCAGGTACCTGCAGTTTAATATATGCTTCTATTTTTTTTGCCATAATTTCCTCTACTTGGGTAATAACACCTGTACTTCTAAATTCAAGTTCCGCTGACGGCTTTTTAAAGTTCCGCTGAAGGCTCTTTAATTAAAGAAAGGCTCCCCTGTGAATTCAGCCGGACATTGTACCCGACAAACAACAATAGCGCTATAGTTTTTTACTATAGCGCCGATATTTTATGCGCATTATGTTAAATTTTTATTAGTATTTACTTCTAAGCAAATTAGATTTAACCACCATCAATTATAGAAATTTAATATTATTATAATTGATGGTGGTCAAATTCAAGTTTGTCTAAAGGCTCTAAATTAACTTTTTTCAACCTGAATAAATTGTAGATCCACTGGTGTTGAACGCCCAAAAATACTGACAGAAACACGCATTCGACTTTTGTCATAATCAACTTCTTCAACAACTCCATTGAAATCATTAAAGGGACCATCAATAATTCGAACCAGTTCACCTGCTTCAAACAGAACTTTTGGTTTTGGCTTGTCTGTACCTTCCTGTATTCTATTAAGAATAGCATCCACCTCTTTCTCTGTAATTGGTGCAGGCTCGTCTTTTTTACCACCAATAAAACCCAGTACTCGTGGTGCATCCTTCACTAAATGCCATGAATCATCATTCATTTCCATTTGAACAAGCACATAACCCGGGAAAAATTTACGTTCACTTTTACGCTTTTTTCCATCTCTCATTTCAACAACTTCTTCTGTTGGAACGAGAATTTCACCAAAACTGGACTGCATATCAAAACGATTTATACGTTCTTCAAGAGAACGCTTTACAGACTTTTCATAACCTGAGAAAGCTTGTACTACATACCAACGAAATGCCATAAATTATCCCTGACCTGTCAATAATCGAACACCCCAACCAATAATCTGGTCAAAAGTCCAGAGAATAATACCAACAATCACCACCATAACACCTACGGTCAAAGTAGTTTGTGTTGTCTCTTTTTTGCTTGGCCAAACAACCTTTTTCATCTCTATAATAGCAGAGCGAATAAAGGCAATGGCTGCGGATCCCTTTTCAGTTGTTGCTGAAATAAGAAATGCAACAATAACGGCTGCAACAACGCCTAATACTCGAAAAAGTAATGAAACTTCTTCCTGCGAGTAGTATACAAACAGTGATGCTGTAACAATCGCCAGCGCAATAATTGTTTTGATTTTATCTATCATATAATATCTTAAATATTGACAAGCCCCACCAATCTTTTAGATAAAGAATTTATGGAACTTGTTCTATACAGAAAATAGTTGATTGCTTTGCAACCGAACTACCTCTAGAAAAGTGGCAGGCCAGGAGGGAGTCGAACCCCCAACACCCGGTTTTGGAGACCGGTACTCTGCCAATTGAGCTACTGGCCTAGAATAAGCAAATTCTCATTGAATTTACTTTTCTAATTTAGAATAATATTTCTAACAGAAGCTTTCGGCACAGGCTCCTGCAGAATCCACCTCTAATTAAAAGTAGATTCTGAAATTCAAAGTTTTATTCTGAAACTTTAACAATTGTTGACTCAGGTCTTATTCAATGACCTTGGCAACAACACCAGCACCAACGGTACGGCCACCTTCACGAATCGCAAAACGCAGACCTTCTTCCATTGCAATTGGC
>JAHXIV010000037.1 GCA_025655455.1 gamma proteobacterium symbiont of Taylorina sp. | reverse complement strand
TCCCATTTGATGACCATGAGTATCATTAAAACGTTTAAAATGATCAATATCAAACATAATGAGTGATAACTTTTGCTGATCTCTATGGTAGCGCTTGATTTCAATGTTTAAAACCTGATTAAATTTAGCGCGATTTGGAATTTGAGTGAGTTCATCAATATAGGCTTTTATTTCAAATTCGTTTTTCTTGTTGGTAATGCTGGTCACTTCTGAAAAAGTACAGATTTTATGATTATTGATAGCGACTTGTTTGATATTCACTAAAAATATTTCCTGAGATGGAACATCATCAGAGTCGGAAACAGTATGATGAATTTGTCGATTATTCATTGCAACCAGTCTTTTTTCATCCTCTAAGTGTTCAATATCCTGTGTCCAATGAGCGGTACTGCTCTTATTATAAGAATAGAAATCCTCTTGCTGAATAAACATGCTGCATAATGCCCCCACTTGTTCGGAAAACTCTTCAATATTTTTAATATTAAAAAACTTCATGAAAGCCGTATTGGCAAATATCATTGTATTAGTATTATCATAAACAATCAGCATGTTATTCTGCAGATTGGCCACCTCTTTCATCAGAGCCTGTTGTTCATACACCTCATCATTGAGCTTTTGGTTTTTTGCTATTTCTAATATCTTTTTTGTTAATATATTTTTATCAACAGGTTTTAATAAATAGCCGTTAATTTGCAATTCAATGGCTTCCATAAAATAGCCTGTTTCGCTATGAGCTGTAGTAATAATAATCTGTTGATCAGGATTAATTTTTTTTATTGCCTGTGCCATCTCAATACCGTTCATTTTTGGCATATTGATATCGGTCACAACAATATCCGGATGATATTCTATAAAAAGTTCCAGACCTCTTTCACCATCAGCAGCGATATAGAGTTCTTTTGCATGACGTTTGAGTGCCCTTTCATAACCTTGTCTGACACCTTCTTCATCCTCTACATAAAGTATCGTGGCAATTTTTGAATAATTACTCATTGTGCGTTTTCTTTCCCATCTTTATTATCATTAACAAAAAAATTGATTGTAAACTCTGCACCTTCACTGCTATTTTGAATGCTGATTTTTCCGCTCATATTATTTTCAATAATCATTTTGGACATATAAAGACCAATACCTGTTCCTTTACCCTGTTCTTTTGTTGTAAAGTAGGGTTCAAAGATTCTATCGATAATTTCTTTTGGTATTCCACCAGCATTATCTTTTATCTTAATCAGATTTTTTGATAAATGGATCTCAATTTTACCGTTTTTAATCTGTTTTTCTACCAATGCATCTTTTGCATTGTTGACGATATTAAGAATAACCTGCTGAAATTCACTTTTAAAACCATCAACCCTGAAATCATTACCATCAATTAAAAGTTTAATATTATGATGTTTTAATTGTGCTGACTGAATTACAATGGTGGCTTCAATTGATTCTTTAACACTAAAGAACTGATTGATTTTATCGATGCGAAAAAAGTTTCTGAAATCTTCGATTGTTTTTGACATGAAGCTAATGACTTTTCGATTATTACTAATAAATTGATTAATAAAATTTTCATCAATTAAACCCTCTTCATAGTCATCATCCAGATTTTGAATGTTGATATTAAGTTCGTTGAGGGGTTGCCTCCATTGGTGTGCAATTGCACCAATCATTTCACCCATTGAAGCAAGTTTGGCCTGCTCCTGCATGATTTGATCTTTCTCACGATTTTCCCTAATGGCCAGCTCAATGGTTTTCTCCAGAGCACTATTCATATGTTCAAGTTCGGTAATATCTAATAATGAAATAATTTGTTTTTCTGCCTGTCTGGTATAATTAAAATGTTCAATTTTGAAAATCTTTACTTTATTGTGAATATTTGAAAGTTTTACCTTGATTGTTTCAGTATGAGATAAGATATAGGGGAGCCAGTCAACACCATCCATTTCTTTTTGCAGATAATTTTTCCCTTCTTCAAACTCAAAAAGTTCACAAATACAATCATGTTCAACAAAAAAATTATCCAGACTTTGATAGCCGATAAAGTCTAATAAGGCACGATTTGCTTCCATCATTCTTTTTCCATTGGTAATCATAATGAGTGATTCCTGAGAATCTAATATGAGCTTGGAATGCAGAGCCAGATTTTCAGCAGTAATTCTAGAAATTAATTCTCTGTAAATAAAGAAAAAAACGAATAATAATAAAAACAGAGCCACCATGGTACTGAGTTTGGCATTGAATCGTTCAGATTTAATATACGGGCTATTTGAAACTATGTGGATACTGGCAATCACTTCACCGGTAATTTTATTTTTTAAGGGAATAAAGGTAATCAGCTCGTCCGTGCTATCAAAATATTGAATAAAGGGACTTCCCAGATTGATTTTATTCTTTATTCTATTAAGTTCTGCAGGTGTTTTTTGGTTAACTTTAAAATGATGATCGACCAGGTTCAGGATCTTTAGTACTTTTTTGTCAAAATAGAAACCAGGCAGTGGACTGCTGATGTAGTTATCTTTTTCTTCATTGAATAATTTATTGAATGCAGTTTCCTTCTTAATGAGGATATTGGCTTTGTTTTTAAAGGTTTGTAAAAAGCTATTGATAAAGGCATTGGCGTCAAAGCTGATTTCAACACTTCCTATATGGACTTTCTGTTGGTCAAATACAGGGAATACATGTCGATAGCCATTATGAATGCGACCCCCTTCGAATCCGTCAAATGCTTTAAGATGCTTATTTACATAATCAACACTGGGTCGGATTTTTTTCAGGCTGTCACCAAATTTATCAGGGCGATGCATGCGTAAAAAACTTTCAGAATTTTTTAAGTGAAAGTGTATTTGTCTGATATTGTAGGTGTTGACCAGATCATTATAATTATCCTTTAGAAGTTCATAGAGTTTGGTACGCTGTCTGGTTTTAATTAATTCTATAATCTTGGGATTATTAATGAGTATTTTATAAATCAGGGTAGCAATTTCTTTATTTTTTTGATAGATCAATTCATATTCATAAATAGAGCTGTTTAAGGTAATTTGTTTGTAATTGTTAATATTACTATTAAATTTATAATCAATGAGAGAATAGATGGCAATGGAAAATATAATAAAAACCAGTAATAAACTGGTAATAATGGTTTTTATCCGTGATATTTCTTTTGCAGCGGGGTTAATTTCATAAATAATGAAAAATAAAATACTTAATAAAATGATGGCTATAAAAATATAAAGATTATAAGTACTATTGATACTTTGTATTGTTGAAGTATCGATGGTCTTCAATGATTTATAGGTGAGTAAATGTCCCATTGGCATACCATTGATATCGGGTAGGTGGTAATATCCAGCCAATAATCTGATTTCTTTATCAACATGATAAGTTGTCTTCTGAAACTGTTTTAGATAAGACTCTATCCCCTGTTTTTCTAAATAAGCTAAAATTTTTAAATCGGCATTAAAATTAGCCACATAATAATCCCCGACAAATATTTTGGTAAAAGGGCTAATTAATTGCTTTTTGTAGCGTTTATCAACAAGGAAAACAGGTTCGATGCCTTTATTTTTTAGTTGTTCTGCAATGGAATTAAAGTGACTGATAATTTCAACGATACCAATAAAGATATGATTTTCATCGTAAACAGGCAGCATTGATTTAAAAGTCATATCAAATTTACCAGTACTGATGGTTGACATGACCTTTGGATTTTTTAACATTTTATTGACATCAATACGTAAGTTAAGCAAATTATCCCTTTTTTTGTCAACCCAGCTTCTCTGTAGAGAGGTGCCTTCTGTCGATATAATTTGAAACCAGAGGTTTTTAAAAGAAGTATGCTGATTTAAGTTCCTGGATATTAATTTTAAGTCAATGGGATTTTTTTCAGGATTATTAAGAAAATTAATAATGTCTTTGTTTGAGGCCAGGGTAATACCGATACTTAAAGTGGCATTTTTCTTTTCAAGAATCATTGTTTGTAATTCTTGTTTGATACTATTAACACTATTTTCATAGTTGTTTTTATTAAATTCCTTTATTTCTACTTCTCTCAGTCCTTCAAGAGTGAAATAAACTAATGTGATACTAATGCAATAGAGTATAATTAATAATATGTTTTTATTGATGCTGCTCATTTTCTATCCTGAGACAATATAATGATGAAATTTAATTTTACCCTATTTTATTGTGTATTAAGTGTTTTTTTTATTAGTAATCAGGCTTTTTCAGAAGGCTTGGGTCTGGTGAAGGAGAAAACAGTACAGGAGCAAATAAAAAGTGTTGAAAATGATAAAACTCTGGATGAAGAGCTAAAAAATTCTCTATTAAAACTCTATGTAAAAACAATTGAATATCTTGATGCAATAAAAAAACAGGATCAGCAAAGTGAAATTTATATTCATGCAAAAAAACAGGCACCTAAAGATATTAAGCAGTTGGAACAACAAATATTAAAGCAGGAACAGCAGCTTGAACGAAAAAAACAGTCGGAACAGAAAAAAAAACAGGGTGCTAAAAAAGAAGTTTCTCTTGCTGACTTAGAACAATTATTAAATTCAGAATCAGCTAATCTTGCTGCCGTGCAGGCAACCAATTCGGATATGCTGCAAAGGTTGAATAATGAAATAGAGTCAATAGCTGAAATTAGAAAGCGTCTTATTGAAGCAAAGCATGTTTTGGATCAATTGCTGCAGGATAAAAAATTATCCCCGGCCAGTGAGAGCGAAGAATATAATAAAGCGGGATTGTGGTTATTAGAGACTCATATTGCTGTTGTTCGCAGTGAAATAAAAATGCTGGATCAGCAGTTATTAAGTCAACCACTTCGTACCAAACGATTAAAACTAAATGTTGAGTTATCAGATTATAATTTAAAGAAAATCACTATGCGGGTTCAATTATTAGAACAGGAAGTTGATCTGAAACGTAGTATTGAAATTAAAAAAACTGAGGAGTTGACACGAAAAGAGCAAAGTAAGGCAAAAGGTAAACATCAGTTAATACAGACTTTTGCCAGTCATAATACACAATTAAGTGAAGCTATTAGCATTAAAACTCAGGAGTTAGGTCAATTAGAGTCAAATGATGATGAGGTGATTAAAGAAACCAAAAGACTGATCACTGAAATGGGCAATACCAGAAAAAAATTAGAAATTGCCGGTTTGAGTCAAATTCTGGGACAAATGCTTTTAGAACAAAAAAATAAATTACCGGATAGTCATTTTTATAAGAAAAATCTGAAAAAAAGAGAAAATAAAATTGCTATGACTGGTTTGCAGCATATTCAATATCAGGAAGAGTTATCTTTAATCAAAGATAAAAATGTCTATCTATCCAGGCTGATGTCTGATTTGCCGGCAGATGTTCAGGGGAAAATTACAGAAGATCTTAAAGCCCTGATCAACACACGTAAACATTTATTGCAAAAAGCCATTAGTACCGATGAATCCTATTTAAGAGCTATTAATGAAGTCGATTTTGTTGAAAAGAAACTTATTATAGTGGCGGATGAATACTCAGCATTATTGGATAAACATCTATTCTGGCTGCGTAATGCTCCGCTTATTGGTATTGATGATATAAAAAATCTTCCGCAGCAAATGGTATTATTTCTATCTCCTTCTAAATGGACTGCTTCCTTAAATGATCTATTTCAGTTAATTCGTTCCTCAATCTGGATCATCTTAAGCCTGATTTTATTTATTGTATTTCTTTTTAAAATACCGAAGTTAAAAGAACTAATTGTTAAAATGGGGAAGAAAACTATAAAAATCAGAACGGATAGTCTCAGACATACTCTTAAAGCAATCTTCTATACTTTATTATTAGCGGCTCCTCTTCCTGCAATACTATTTCTTTTAGGCTGGCAGCTTTCTCAAATAATAGAAATTTCTGAACCCTCACGCTCACTTTCAGTCGGAATAAAGATTATTGTATGGCCATTATTTTATTTATTGTTTATTCGTTTCCTGTGTTTGGAAGGCGGGGTTGCTGAAGTTCATTTTAACTGGTCCGAACGTTTGATTGCCGGTATAAGAAAGGAAATGAGACGCTTAATGTTCACTCTTTTACCGATGCTTTTTATCACTGCCGTTTTAATTTCTAAAAGTGAATCAGCTATCAATAGCGGTCTGGGACGTTTGTCACTATTGCTGACTTTATTAACCCTGGCTGTTTTTTTCTATCGTGTCTTTAGACCCGGTACAGGCTATATTCAAACACTGGTACAATATAATCAGGATGGTTTTTTCAGCTCCTATCAGGTGTTATGGTTTATCCTTATCCTGGCCAGTGTGATCAATCTGATGGGATTAACTATAGTTGGATATGTTTATACAGCAGGTCAGATGGCGGTCAGTCTGATGCATTCTATGTGGTTTGTGTGGGGACTGGTGATTCTGCAGCAGCTTGCAGTTCGTTGGTTATTATTGACGCAGCGTAAATATGCTTTACAACAGGCCTATGAAAAGCGTAAAGCATATCAGCAAAACCAGCAAATGGTTCAGGATGCAGGAGATTTGGAAAATAAAGAACAAATCATTGATTTTGAAGAACCGGAAATTGATCTGGTTTCCTTAAGTGAAGAATCTACGCAATTGTTGAATATGGTGCTGTTTATTACAGGAATTATTGGTCTGAGCTCTATCTGGATTGATGTTTTACCTGCTCTGGGTATATTTGAACAAGTAACATTATGGCATCATCAGGGGGTAGTGGATGGTGTTGAAAAATTGCTTCCAATTACTCTTGGGGATTTGGCTCTGGCAATATTGATTGCCATTGTTTCTATTGTTGCAGCAAAACGTTTACCGGCAATTATAGAAATTTTATTATTGCAAAATACCCGGGTCAGTTCCGGGGATCGTTATACAATTACGACTTTAATTAACTATACAATTGTTGGTACAGGATTCTTTAGTGTATTTAATATTCTGGGTGCTGACTGGGCACGTTTCCAATGGTTGTTTGCTGCTTTAAGTGTGGGAATTGGTTTTGGCCTGCAGGAGATTGTGGCTAATTTTATCAGTGGTATTATTATCTTGTTTGAACGTCCCATTCGCGTAGGAGATTATGTGAGTGTCGGTGATAATGAAGGGGTGGTGACTCGTATAAAAATTCGTGCCACCACGATTTTAACTCGTGATAGAAAAGAATTATTAGTCCCGAATAAAGAATTTATTACTGAGCAGTTGCTCAACTGGTCATTATCCGATACCACTGCACGCCTAAAAATACCGGTTGGAGTGGCTTATGGCAGTGATATCCCAAGAGCAAAAGAAATATTACTGCAGATTGCGCAGGAAAATGAACGAGTACTTGATGATCCGATGCCCAGAATTATTTTTTATAATTTTGGAGATAATACTCTGGATTTACAGCTACGCTGTTTTATTGCCCATGTTGATTTTCGTTTACAAACCATCAGTGAGATAAATGAGGCCATTAATGAGAAGTTTGATGAAGCTGGAATTAATATTGCCTTCCCGCAGCGGGATGTTCATCTGGACATAAAACAACCAATTGATATTCATTTAAAAAGAGAGTGAGTGTTGATACAAACAGGATCCGGAGTCAAACTACCCTTATACCAAAAAAACGCCTATTATAAGGGACACTTTGACTCCCAAGTGGGTAAAAGTTAAACTTTTACGTTGATATTCTGACCCAGATTATCAGGCAGCTCCGGTATTGATTGAATCAATTGTACTGCAGACTGCTCCTGAATATCCATGGCTTTTTTGAGTACAGCAATACCGACGGAATCATTTTGTCCCACACTGGACGCAATAGCTGCGGTTTGAACTCCCGAAATATCCATTTTTATACTCCTTAATATCAAATGCTGTATACAGCTAACTATAATAGCGTCTCATGCAGGCAGATCTTTAGCAAAAATAACAGGAATTTTTAATATGATAAAGCAAAGATGTACATGGTGTGGAGAGGATCCTCTGTATCAGTATTATCATGATACACAATGGGGAGTGCCTGAGTATCAGGATCGGATGCTATTTGAAATGTTGATGCTGGAAGGTGCTCAGGCGGGACTCAGCTGGAGAATAATACTAAAAAAAAGAACTCGTTATCAGCAGGTATTTGATGCCTTTGATGCCGGGAAAATAGCCCAATATGATCAGCAGAAAGTAGCCCGGCTGATGCAGGATGCGGGCATTATAAGAAATCGTCTGAAAATAAATGCAATAGTGAATAATGCCCGCCAATTTCTTGAGATTCAGACACAAAAGGGTTCTTTTTCTGAATATATCTGGCAGTTTGTTGATGGGCGTCCGAAAGTTAATCATTGGCAAAGTTTAAATGATATTCCGGTTGCTACCCGGGAATCGGAGCAGATGAGTCGCTCATTGAAACAAAAAGGCTTTAAATTTGTCGGTCCGACTATTTGCTATGCCTATATGCAGGCGGTGGGTATGGTCAACGATCACACCATAGATTGCTTTCGCTATAATGAGGTGGCCATCTAAATAGACATATCAGGAGCGTGTTATAAAAGGGTCGGAGTCAAATAGCAAGTATATTGAATTTTATATAGACTCAGTAATTTATGCTATTTGACTCCGTCCTCTTCAAGGGATGGGGGTTGAGTCGGTATTGACTACTTATTCTCCCGATTTTCAACCAGCTGTTCTACAACACCCGGATCAGCTAAAGTACTGGTATCACCCATACTATCCAGTTCGTTACTGGCAATCTTACGCAAAATACGCCGCATAATTTTACCGGAACGGGTTTTTGGCAAGCCGGGTGCCCATTGGATAAAGTCTACTGAAGCAATGGGACCAATTTCCTTGCGTACCTGTTTGACCAGCTCAATTTTAAGCTCCTGCGTCGCCTCATAGCCTTTAACCAGCGTAACATAGGCATAGATACCCTGACCTTTTATATCATGAGGATAGCCAACGACGGCGGCTTCAGCAACACCACTGTGCAGTACCAGAGCACTTTCAATTTCTGCTGTGCCCAAGCGATGTCCGGAAACGTTAAGTACATCATCAACCCGGCCGGTGATCCAGTAATATCCATCGGCATCGCGACGACAACCATCACTGGTAAAATAATGTCCGGGATAGGTTTTAAAATAGGTTTCAATAAAACGTTCATGATCACCATAAATGGTGCGCATCTGACCAGGCCAGCTGGCACTGATCACCAGATTACCACTGGCTTCACCCTCTAGAATCTTTCCGTCAGGATCCATTAAGTTGGGCTTGACACCAAAGAATGGTCGGGAAGCAGAGCCAGGTTTTAAAGCCATTGCACCGGGTAATGGTGTGATCATAAATCCACCTGTTTCTGTCTGCCACCAGGTATCAACGATAGGACATTTTTTGTCGCCTACTACATTATAATACCATTCCCATGCTTCAGGATTAATGGGTTCACCGACTGACCCCAATATGCGCAGACTGCTGCGGGATGTTTTCTTAACCGGATCATCACCTTCACTCATTAAGGCACGAATGGCAGTAGGAGCAGTATAAAAAATATTGACCTGATGCTTATCAACTACCTGCCAGAAACGGGAAGAGTCCGGATAAGTTGGAATGCCTTCAAACATCAGAGTGGTTGCACCATTGGCCAGCGGTCCGTAAACAATATAACTATGTCCGGTGACCCAGCCCACATCTGCAGTACACCAGTAAATATCACCTTCTTTATAATCAAAGGTATATTTATGTGTAACCGCTGCATAGAGTAAATAACCTGCTGTGGTATGCTGAACGCCCTTGGGTTTGCCCGTGGAGCCTGAAGTATAGAGGATAAATAAAGGATCTTCCGCATCCATTTCTTCCGGCTCACATTGTGTATCTACTGTCGTTGATATTTCATGATACCAGACATCGTGCTTATCATTCCATGCCACATCACCGCCAGTATGCTGCATGACTAACACAGTGTGAACATTAGGGCATTGTGCCACAGCCAGGTCGGCATTTTTCTTAAGAGGAACGGCTTTGCCGCCACGAATACCTTCATCAGCAGTGATCACGATCTGACAATCAGAATCAAGAATCCTGTCTTTTAAGGCTTCAGGAGAGAAGCCGCCAAATACAACAGAGTGGATGGCTCCAATACGGGCAGAAGCCAGCATTGCATAGGCAGCTTCAGGGATCATCGGCATATAGATACATACCCGGTCGCCTTTTTTAACACCGCGGGCTTTTAATATATTTGCAAAGCGATTTACATTATCAGATAGTTGTTGATAGGTAATGGTTTCTGATTTTTCCGGATCATCTGATTCCCAGATAATTGCTGTTTGACTGGCGCGTTGTGGTAGGTGTCGATCAATACAATTGTATGTTACATTTAGTTTTGCACCGCTGAACCATTTAATATCCACATTATTTTCTGCAAATTTCCAGTCGCTGACCTTATCCCAGGTTTTAGAAAAATCCAGAAAATTATTTGCCATATCACCCCAGAATGTATCAGGATCATCGATGGATTGCTGGTACATTGAGTGATACTTATCTTCATTAATATAAGCGTTTTCTGCAAATTGTTGTGGAATAGGATATATTTTATCATCTGCCATAATCTATTTTCCTTTGTATTATCTATTATCGGGTGTAAGCTATCTAACCAGGTGCGCTGGCATACTTTTAAAATAAGCTGGGTAATTACAATATTTCTAACTAAAAATCTTTTGCCACCATTTTCTTCTATTGCCCGGCGGCGGAATTGCTGCTTCTATATCAACAGGTTGAGCTTTACTTAAGATCCAACCGGGTAAAGGAGGCGGTGCACCACTGGAACCGCAAACATGTCCTAAATTATTAGGGTCATATATTTTAATAAATGCGGGTTGATCTTTATTATCAACATAAATAATACCACAGTATCGTTCCTGATGATCATGCCGTAATAATTGATTAATTTCCACTATAAATTTCTGAAATTGTTCTGCCGGACAAATAGTAACTGGAACGGCTTCCCCAATGTGATAAATAAACCAGTCATCCATCTTGTCTGATTGAAGTTGCAGCCATAATTCATCGAGCTGTTCCCACTTTAAAATTCCAACCAGCCGCCCCTGGAATTTATCCATAAAATTATTTTTGAGTTGTTCTTCTGTTGGTGACAATGATTTCTCCATAGAGCACTTATTTTGAATAAGATAACAAGGTTAAACCATAATTTCTTTTTTTTCCATCTTTGATATCTTGTTTATGTCCCAAATCAAAAAAAGATGCTGCCAGAAATCCTCAATTTTATCGTAATCCTTGTCTGTCATAATACTCTGACCTAAAAATTGTGCGGCTGAAATGAGTGTCGACAAATTGCTTTTAATTTTTTTTGCCTGACTGAGTTTACTTAATTTTATTTGCTTCTCGTTTACAGCTAATGGAATATGCGCATATTTGGGGGTAGGATAGCCTAATTGCTGCTGTAAATAAATTTGTCTTGCTGTGGAATCCAGTAGGTCAAAACCACGGATAATATGGCTAATTTGACTGATATAATCATCGACTACGACACTGAGCTGATAACTAAAAACCTGATCACGGCGAAAAATAACAAAGTCTCCTACTTCACGGGCAAGATTCTGTTGACAGTTTTGTTGAATTTCATCAGAAAAAAAGAGCTTATCTGAGTTTACTTTTAAACGCAGGGCGCTGTTTTTATCCAGGCTATGATGGAAAAAGTTTTTTTTAATTATCCTGTGACGACAAGTTCCTGAATAGACTCCATCATGTGAGAGAACTTTAATTTGTTTTCGGGAACAGTGACAGGGATAGACTAAGCCCATTTGAATCAGCTTTTCAAGTGCTTCTTCATAGTTGCTGATACATTGACTTTGATAGCTAATCTCTCCATCCCACTGAAAGCCGATCTGTTCCAGTGACTGAACAATATGCTGATCTGAATGCGGAATGACTCGCTGCTGATCAATATCATCTATGCGTAATAACCAGAGGCCATTTTGGCTGCGGGCATCCGCATAACTGGCCATGGCGGCCAGTAGGGAACCAAAATGAAGTTCCCCTGAAGGGGAGGGAGCAAAACGTCCGCGATATTGAGTAAAAAAAGGCTTAACCGACCTTTTCTTTTCTTTCATCTAACTCTTTGCAATCAATACATTGTGTTGCTGTAGGACGTGCTTCCAAACGCCTGATGCTGATTTCAATACCACAGGTTTCACAGAAACCATAATCACCTGAGTCAATTGTTTCCAATGATTCATCAATTTTTTTAATCAGTTTTCGTTCACGATCACGGGTTCTCAATTCAAGTGCAAATTCTTCTTCCTGTGAAGCACGGTCGTTGGGATCAGGGAAGTTAGTCGCATCATCTTTCATATGTGAGACAGTTTTATCGACTTCTTCCATTAACTCTTTTTTCCATGCAAGCAATAAACTTCTGAAATGTGCTTGCTGGTTTTCGTTCATAAACTCTTCGCCTTCTTGTTCCTGATAAGGTTCAAAGGCTTCGATAGCACTTTCAGTTTGGGTGCTGTTTGTTGTGGGCATTGATTGGGACTCCAGCCAGTTTTAAAAAAGATGTGAATATATATCAAAAAATAAACAGATTAGCAATATTTTTATTATTTATTTGCCGATCCGACCTATTTTAATCGCAAATCAAAAAAAATTACAGTTTTTCAGTGATTACTGATTAAAAAAAGTTAAATTTAAGAAAAATCAAAGCAGAATTAAGGTAAACTATCTCATTATTTTATTTATATAAGGTTTAACTATGAGTCAATTAGAAGCACTGATTTTTGATGTGGATGGTACTTTAGCGGATACTGAAGGTGATGGTCATTTAGTGGCTTTTAATATGGCTTTTGAAGAAGCAGGTTTAGACTGGCACTGGAGTGGTGAACTCTATGGAGAACTTTTGGCAGTCACCGGTGGTAAAGAGCGTATCCGTTTTTATTTAAATGATTTTTATCCTTCCGAACGCGGTGAAGTTTTTTCCAGGCCATCGATAGAAGATGAAAGTTTTAATGATTTTGTTGCGCAGTTACATGCAGCAAAAACACGTTTTTTTAAGCAGCTTATGGTAGATGGTGCAGTTCCCTTACGTTCGGGGGTTGCCCGCTTGTTTCAGGAGGCTCGTGCTGCCAATTTACGTCTCGCTATTGCCACCACCACTACACCTTCCAATGTCACCGCCTTATTGACTAATACTCTAGGTGAAGAGTCGATTGAATGGTTTGAAGTGATTGCTGCCGGGGATATTGTCCCGGCCAAGAAACCTGCCGCTGATATTTATCTGTATGCTCTGGAACAAATGAACCTGAAACCTGAACAGTGTCTGGCTTTTGAAGATTCACATAATGGTATTTTATCTTCAAAGGGAGCTGATTTAAAAACCATTATTACCATTAATGATTATACAAAGGATCATGATTTCAAGGGGGCTGATCTGGTACTGAGTGATTTTGGCGAACCAGATCAGGCAATGACTGTTATATCCGGTGACTGTGAAGATGCTTACTTTTCATTGTCAACAGCAAGAAAAATTCATCAGGCATGACCCCGAATGGATAAAATATGACTTCTCATATAAAAATATTAGCCCCGCGCATGAAAGATATTCAGCCCTTTCATGTGATGTCCTTATTAGGCAAAGCCAAAGCCCTGCAGCAGCAGGGCAGGGATATTATCCATCTGGAAGTGGGAGAGCCTGATTTTAATACACCGCAGGCCATTATTGATGCGGGCATGGAAGCATTGCGCCTGGGGGATATTCACTACACCCCCAGTCTGGGTTTAATGCCGCTACGGGAAGCACTGAGCAATTTTTATCAACAGCAGTTTTCAATAAATGTTGCAGCGTCACAAATTGTCATCACTCCGGGAGCATCCGGGGCATTGTTATTAATCACCGGGGCTTTAATTGGTCAGGGGGATGCCGTAATGCTGGCTGATCCCGGTTATCCCTGTAATCAAAATTTTGTGCGTTTTGTTGATGGTGAAGTTCAGTCCGTTGCGGTGAATGAATCCAGTCAATATCAACTAACAGCTGAAATCATTGCACAAAACTGGCAGGCGAATACCAAAGCGGTACTCATCGCTTCACCGGCTAATCCCACCGGGACGATTGTTGCAGCAGATGAAATGATAAAAATTATCAATCTGCTTAGAGAAAAACAGGCCTATCTCATTGTGGATGAGATTTATCAGGGACTGGTTTATGACCTTGATCCTTATTGTGCCTTAAAATCAGCTGGTAAGAGTTCTAAGGACATGGAACATGTCATTATTGTGAATAGTTTTTCTAAATATTTCCAGATGACGGGCTGGCGGATCGGCTGGTGTATTGTTCCTGAACATCTGCTTGACGCCTGTGAACGCCTTTCACAGAATTTATTTCTAGCCACTCCGACTATCGCACAAAAAGCGGCACTGGCGGCCTTCTTACCAGAAACTATAGATATCCTGGAGCAAAGGCGTCAGATTTTTAAACAACGGCGTGACTTTCTTTATCCTGCATTACTGGATTTAGGATTTAAGATACCGGTAAAACCCCAGGGGGCATTTTATATTTATTGTGACTGTAGTAAATTTACTGATAATAGTATGACACTAGCCCATGATTTATTGGATGAAACCGGCCTGGCCATTACACCGGGTATTGATTTTGGTCATAACTATCCTGAACGCTATGTACGTCTGGCTTATACTAAAGATGTAGAATATCTGCAGCAGGCGGTACAGAGATTGAGCCATTTCCTCTCAACATAATGAACTATTCTGAGCCATTAATAAAAGCTCGTCTGATAAAACGCTATAAACGTTTTTTAGCTGATGTTGAGCTGCAGGATGGTTCCCAAATCACCATACATACGGCAAATACCGGCTCAATGAAAGGATGTGCTGTCCCGCATAGTACCATCTGGATCAGCAATAGTCATAATGCAAAGCGCAAATACTTATACAGCTGGGAAATTTCTACTGCCAATGATGCCAGTTCCGATAATCGAAATCGCATTGGTATCAATACAATGCTGGCTAATAAACTGGTCAAAGAAGCCATTGAGAATGGTCATATCTCTGAAATTAATGATATTAAATATATTGAAACTGAAGTCGCTTATGGTCAGGAACATAGCCGAATTGATATCCTGGTCACACAAAGTAATGGCCTGAAGTGCTACATTGAAGTCAAAAATGTTACCGCAAGCTTTGAAACGGGTATTGCCGCTTTTCCTGATGCCGTGACTACGCGTGGAACAAAACATTTGCGGGAATTGGAATTAATGGTCGCTCAGGGGCATAGAGGAGTTATCCTGTTTTGTGTGCAGCGCGAAGATATTCATAGTGTTCGGGCAGCCAGAGAGATTGATACTGTTTATGCAGACACTCTAAATAATGTTGCTGAAAATGGAGTTGAAGTTCTGGCTTATGGTGTTAAATTTCTGGGTTCGGAAGCACCAACAGGTATTGAGCTGCTAAGAAAATTATCTGTAATGGTCAATTAGTTGCATTTTAATAATGCCAAACTACTATGGATGGTAATTGTGTCATAATATGAGAAAAAGATATTGTGCTAAAAAAGGAGCTAAAAAATGTCTTTAGCAAACAAAATAGAAATACAGATCAGTGAAGAGGAATACCTGGAAGGTGAGATAATTGCTGAATTCAAGCATGAATATATTGAGGGAACTGTCTATGCGATGGCTGGTGCGAGTACAAAGCATAATCAAATTTCACGAAATGTTACTACCAGCTTGCATAGTTCACTTAAAAATATTAACTCGGCCTGTGAAACATTTTCATCTGATATGAAAGTAAAAGTGAGCAATATAACCAGCAGCTTTTTTTATCCCGATGTCATGGTGGTTTGTGACAATGAAGGTGATGATGACTACTATAAGAGTTCACCTATTATTATTGTCGAGGTACTTTCAAAATCTACTCGAAAAAATGATTTCACGACAAAAATGATAAGTTATTTTAATATTTCCAGTCTTGAAGAATATGTATTAATTGAGCAGGATTTCTGTCAAGTTCAGGTATATAGCAAAAGTAAAAACTGGCAGTCTGCCAGTTATTTTTTAGGGGATGAGATTACATTTGCATCAATTGATACCATTCTTTCAGTTGAAGACATTTATTATCATGTTAGTAATGATGATGTGGTTAAATTTTTAGAAGAAAAAGAGCACAAGCAAAAATAGGAGCTTAACATTTACGGACGTGATTTAAACAACTAAAGTTTTGGGGTTCAAAAACAGCCAAAATAAACTATTAAGCTATTGATATATAATGATAAAACTCTATAAATGGTATAATATTGATTGTTTGCAATAATACAACAAATTACCAAAAAAGAGATTCCATATGAATACTGCTATAAAAAATACTAGAAAAGGGGGCTATTATGTTTGCTACAAATTTTACTCTGACCCCAATTGTTATTAAATCTCTTTCAAAAGAAAAATTATAAAAATGATAAATCAATAGAAGAGTTCTGGGCATTAGATGATATTGCAATGAAATTAATCAGGGTGATTAAAGTTGGTATTTTTGAATGAAATAGAGCAATATGATATGTGTCCTTTTATTAATGAAAAAAATATTTGAAAATTATCGGTGAATAGGAATAAATTATGCGTCCATTTGAAAAACTGGATATTCATGGAGAACAAATAAGAAAAATTGTTTTATCTCTCATAGAGCAACAGATGTGGAAGTATTTGGTTCCGTTATTCACAATACAGATACAGATTTAAGTGATTTAGATTTTTTAATAGAACCCACAACTGAAACGTCAATGATGGATATTGGAGTCATCAGGTACGAGTTAAAACAACTTCTGGGTATCAATGTTGAGGTATTGACACCCAATGCATTACCGGATTCATTTCGTGAAGAAGTATTAAAAGAAACCGTTGAGTATGAGTAGAGCTCAAAAAAGATTAATGGAGTATTTAAACCATATACTTGAAGCTATTGCACGTATTGAACGGTATGTTGAAGATATTGATGAACTTGAATTTATTAATAATTAATTAATTCAAGACGCAGTTAAGATAAATTATGAGATTGTCTGGAAAACACTTGAAAGAGATATTCCAGAATTCGAAAAAATCTTTTAGTTTTACTTAAGGAGTTTAAATAATTTCATGGGTAATATCGCGATAAAAGTCGAAAATCCGGGTAAAAAATACCTGAGAAAAAACGAACAAAAAGAGTCCTATCAAGCTTTTCAGGATATGATGTTATTCTTAAAAAAGTGACTATGAAAAAAAATATAAAAGTGTATACCCCTGATGCAATGACAAATAAAGGCTTATCGGTCTGGTATAATATGTTTTTAGAGCTATGGGGAAGTAGAGATCTTATTTGGAGACTAATACAACGTGATATATCTGTTCGTTATCGACAATCTGTTTTAGGCTATGTTTGGGCTGTTTTACCACAAATTGCAACAGTTGCTCTTTTTACCTATCTTTCAAGCCATCGAGTTTTTGATATGGGGCAAACCCAAATGCCCTATGTGATACATGCTTTATGGAGTCTTTCTGTGTGGCAATTATTTTCAACCTGTCTAATTGGTTGTACAAATAGTTTGGTTAATGCAGGAACTTTAGTCACTAAAATTAACTTTCCTAAAGAGGCATTAGTGGTTGTTGCCATTGGACAAAGCGTGTTTGACTTCCTTATTCGACTCATTCCGCTCGTTGTGGTTATGTTGTGGTATGGATTTTTACCATCATGGAACACACTACTTATACCCTTTGTGTTATTTTTTGTGATTTTATTGGCTTTAGGTGTTGGATTTATATTTTCAATCATAACTTTAGTTCTAAGAGATGTCGGTAATGCCGTTAATATCGTATTGACCTTTGGAATGTTTTTATCCCCTATTTTATATCCACCACCTGTTCGTGAACCATTTTCATTAATCAATACTTATAATCCATTTAGTCCTTTATTGATAGCAACACAGGACTTGTTATCAGGTAATGTCTTGTTATATCTCAATGCCCTGTGGTTAATGATAGCTCTGTCTGTAGTTGTTTTTCTAATGGGATGGCGTATTTTTCATATCACTATGCCAAGAATAGTAGAAAGAGCATAACACCATGGAAGATGATATTTTAATAGTTGAAAATGTCAGTAAGAAATTTTGCCGATCCTTAAAAAGATCGATGCTATATGGTATACAAGATATAAGCAAAGATATTTTAGGTCTATCAGTAAATAGTAACCTATTGAGGAGTGATGAATTTTGGGCTTTTGAAGATTTGTCTTTTAGTTTAAAAAAAGGTGAGTCGTTGGGGATTATTGGTCCCAACGGTTCTGGGAAAAGTACTTTATTTAAGATGTTAAGCGGAATTATGTTGCCTGATAAAGGTAAAATAACGATTAAAGGAAGTCTTGGTGCTTTAATCGAAGTGGGGGCTGGTTTTCATCCTTTACTATCAGGCAGAGAAAATATATATATCAATGCATCAATTTTGGGTATGAAAAAAAAAGAAATTGATCATAAATTTGATGAAATTGTAGACTTTTCTGGTTTAGAAGAATTCATTGATATGCCGGTAAAGAATTACTCTAGTGGAATGTATGTTCGCTTAGGTTTTTCTGTTGCTGTTCATGTGGTACCTGATGTTTTATTAGTTGATGAAGTGTTGGCAGTTGGGGATGCTAAATTTCGAGCAAAGTCATTAAAGAAAATGTCAGAACTGATGCAAAACGGAACAAGTATTCTTCTTGTCTCTCATCATATGCATTTAATAGATAAAGTGGCTGATAATTCTTTGTATATTGAGCGGGGATGTAAAGCATTATATGGTAGTACCAGTGACATGATTGATCGTTATCACCAATGTTCAGCATCAGGTGTGAATGATAATTCAAAGTTTGAGTCGGATAATTTGAAAGTTACACAAGTTTTAATAAATGAAAAAAAACAATCTGATTCTGGAAAACAGCTCATAATAAGGGCTGAATACCAATGTAAAAAAGAAATTAAAGGTTTTTTTGGTATTGCTATTCATGCAGAGAATGGTGATACGATCATGAATTATAGAACAGATTGTGAAGGACATAAGGTATATTCTTTTAAACAAGGAAGTGGTTTTTTCAAATTAATATTAGAAAATCTACTGGAACCGGGTATATACTCTGTTAGTGTTAGTATATTTGATGAAAATAATTTAGGGAGCCTTGTACAACATTTACGTGAATATCCTCTAGTTATTTCTGGGGGAAAGAATGTCTATGGATATATTAATATGCCGCATTATTGGGAAAGTAGTTAAATGAAAAAAATATTTATTACTGAACCCTATTTATCCCCATTGGAAGAATTTATACCCTATTTAGAGAAAATATGGGAAAATAAAAGGCTAACCAATAATGGACCTTTTCATGAAGAATTTGAAAAAAACTTGGCACAATATCTAGGTGTTGAATATATCTCACTTTTTGCCAATGGAACTCTGGCTCTTGTAACAGCTTTGCAGGCATTGCGTATTTCTGGTGAAGTAATAACAACCCCCTATACTTTTGTAGCTACTGCTCATTCCTTGTTATGGAATAATATAAAACCTGTATTTGCTGATATTGAGCCAGATACATATAATATTGATCCAAGAAAAATTGAAGAGGCTATAACGCCACAAACAACAGCAATTTTACCGGTACATATCTATGGTTATCCGTGTAATATAGAGGCTATTCAGGATATCGCGGATAACTATGGTTTAAAAGTAATTTATGATGCAGCTCATACTTTTGGCGTCAAGCATCAAAATCAAAGTCTTTGTTCATTCGGTGATCTTTCAGTATTAAGTTTTCATGCAACAAAAGTTTTTAATACCTTTGAAGGAGGGGCAATTATTTGTCCTGATTTGAAAACCAAGCAGCGAATTGATTACTTAAAGAATTTTGGTATTGCAGATGAAACGACGGTTGTAGCACCTGGCATTAATGGAAAGATGAATGAATTACAGGCAGCCTGTGGGGTTCTGCAGCTTAAATATATTGATAATCAAATAAAAAAGAGAGGCTTAGTTGATTCATTTTATCGAGAACATTTAGATTGTGTCCGAGGTATCACCTGTTTGCCGCTACCAACAGGAGTTATGTATAATTATTCTTACTTTCCAATATTAATCGAGCCAGATTATTACCTGGAACGCGATCAATTATATGAAAAATTAAAAGCTAATAATATTTTTACACGTCGATATTTTTACCCATTGGTGAGCGAATATCCAATGTACAGGGGCTTAGATTCAGCTTCTAAAAACAACTTGGAATTTGCATATAAAAAATCCAGAAAAATTTTGTGTTTACCAATATTCCCTTCTATTTCTAAAGAAGTTTTAGCCACTATTGTTTCCTTAATAAAAGAAACTTAAGTTATGTATGTTTACTTGAGGATTTAAAATGAAGACAGGCATTATGCAACCTTATTTTTTTCCGTACATAGGCTATTGGCAATTAATTAATGCTGTAGATACTTTTGTAATCTTTGATGATGTGAATTATATAAAAAAAGGCTATATCAATAGAAACTCTATTTTAGTTGGGGGGCATGCTAAACAATTCACTTTAGAGCTTGTAAAAGCAAGTCAAAACAAACTCATTAATGAGATTAAAGTTGGGAATAATACCAATAAAATTCTAAAAACTTTAGAAATGACTTATAAAAAAGCACCTTATTTTAAAATAGTATCTCCAATTATTGTAGAAATACTAACTCAAGAAGAAAAAAATCTAGCGAGATTTTTAGGTTACTCTCTTGAAAAGATATCAAGCTATTTACAAATTGAAACAAAACTTATTTACTCTAGCCATCTTGAAAAAGACAATAGTCATAAAGCCCAAGAAAAAATTATAGATATCTGTAAAAAAACAAACACATCCAGCTATATTAATGCTATTGGTGGTCAAAAAATATATCATAAAGAAAGATTTAAAAAAGAAAAAATTGAATTGAATTTTATAAAAACTGAATTAATTGAATATACACAGTTTAAGAATGAGTTTGTGCCATTTTTATCAATAATAGATATAATGATGTTCAATAGTGTAGATACAATAAAACAGATGCTTGCTCAATACAAATTAACCGAGGAATGCTATGCAAAAACTGATTATATACGGCAATGGCAGGATAGCAAAAATAATTTATCAGTTTGTAAAAAAACAGTTTGATGTTGTTGCCTTTACGGTTGATAGAGATTTAATTGCTGAAGTTGAAGTTGAATTATTACCATTAATTCCATTTGATGAAATTCAGGATATATATAGCCCACAAGAACATAAAATGCTCATTGCTGTCGGCTATGTACAAATGAATGTCATCAGGGCACAAAAGTATACAGAGGCTAAAGAAAAAGGCTATGAGTTTAGTAATTATATCCATCCATCAGTTGATATGCATGAAAATATTGTTATAGGTGACAATAATATTATTCTGGAACATGTGAGTATTCAGCCCTATGTAAAATTAGGTAATAGTAATTTTATATGGAGCAATGTTGTAGTTGCACATGGTTCAAGATTGGGTAATACAAATTGGTTAACCTCTGGCGTGGTAATTTCTGGTGATGTCACTATAAAATCCAACTGTTTTTTAGGTGTCAATGCGACTATCGGGCATAATATAACTTTAGAAAATGAAAATTTTATTGGTGCAAATACATTGATAACCAAGAGTACAAAAGAAAAAGAAGTTTTTGTATCGAGAGATGGTGAAAAGTTCAGACTTGATAGCCAGAGATTTATGGAATTTTCAGGGGTTTGAAATATGGAAAAGCATATAAATGGTACACTAGAAAGTGCAAAATTTAAAAGTAGAAGAGAAGATTTTTATGAGTATAGAGGCTTTTTAGAAAATCAAGAAATCTCCATCTCTGATTTTTTAGAGCATTTTACTGCTTATGTTGGTCATATGTCGTTAAATCGTGTTTTAACATTATACGAACTCTATAAAATGACAAAAGATGTTGCTGGGCACATTGCTGAAATAGGTGTATATAAGGGTGCAGGAACAATTTTGTTTGCAAAATTAGTACGCATATTTGAAAGTGAATCACTGACCCAGATCCATGGATTTGATTGGTTTCAAGGAACGGGTAAGGGAGGGGAAAATGATTCAGAATTGGTTCCTGAAGGTGGCTACCAAAGTGACTATAATTTTTTGATGGATTTAATTTCAAAACAAAAACTTGAGCATATTATTAGAATCCACAATTTTGATGTTACTAAGGAATTAAGCCAATTTTTTGAACAATATAAACATCTGCAATTCAAAATGGTTTTTATGGATGCTGGTATGTATGAAGTAATGCAGGCCTGTATTCCCCTCTTTTGGGAAAGGTTAACTCCTGGCGGCATTATGGTTTTTGATCAGTTCAATCATGAACTGGGTCCTGGAGAAACTTTATCAGTCAGAGAGTTGTTACCTAATGCAAAAGTAAAAACAATACCAAATTCTTGGATGCCAAATGCATATATTATTAAGGAATAATATGGATAAATTAGAAGGAATACTTTGTGAAGTATTCAGACTTAAACAAGAAGACTTAAATGATGAACTGACGATGGGTGATATTGAACGATGGGATTCTTTAACTCATATGGATTTGGTTACATCAATTGAAGAAGGATTAGATATTCAGCTTACGATGGATGATATTATGAATATGAAAGATATAAAAATTATTAAATCAATTATATCTGTAAAAATAAAATAATATGGATATACAAAATAAAATAGCAATTGTAACTGGCGGCGCAAGCGGACTTGGCCATGAAATAACAAAAGATTTACTCAGTAATGGTGCAAAGGTTGTAGTATATGATATTGACCAAACAGCCCTTGATAATATGGAAAAAGATGAAAACCTTTTAACTGTACAATGTGATTTAACTAAAGAAGAAGATATACAAAAAGCTATAGATAAAACTCTGGAAAAGTTTTCTAAAATTGAAATATTAATCAATAATGCGGGGATTTTATATAGTGAACCATTGATAAATATTATGTCAAAAGAGAAGAGACATAGTCTTAAGAATTGGCAAAAAATTATAGATATTAATTTAACTGCACCTTTTATACTGACTACTTATATTGCTGAGCATATGGTAATGAATAGGATAAAAGGAGTCATTATCAATATAAGTTCTATTAGTGCTAAGGGAAATATTGGACAAAGCGCTTATTCAGCAGCAAAGGCAGGCCTGGAATCAGTGACTAAAGTGTGGGCAAAGGAGCTTGGTGGTTTTGGTATAAGATCTGTTGCAATTGCTCCGGGATTTATGGATACAGAATCAACACATAATGCTATTAGTGACAAACTACTTGATGAAATAAAAAAACAAACACCGATAAAAAAACTAGGTAAAGCAGAGCATATTGCAAGTACAGTAATGTTTATTATTGAAAATGAACACCTAAGTGGTAAAATATTAGAGATTGATGGAGGGTTGGTACTTTGAAAAATAAAGTAATTGACTGCATTGATTTTTCATTGTGCATGTTAGATGAGATATCCATTAAAGAAATTTGTCAAAATACACAAAATATTAGCAAGATTGGAGATTTTTTTTCGGTAAAAGTTAACCATGAAGTCCATTGGTTAAAAAAATTAGAAAATAATGATCTTTGGACAGATAAAAGTGGATATCTAGCACTTGTTGATAATGGAGATAAAGTGTTTGGAGTCATATGGCATTTTTCACATTGTATTGATAAATCATTTGAAATTGGAATAAATATTTTTAATCCAGAATATAGAGTGGGTAAAGGCTTTGGTTCCACAGCAGTAAAAGCATATTGTAATTATTTGTTCGAGGCTTATCCAATTAATAGATTACAATACAATATGGTAGAAGATAACATTATTTCAGAAAAATTAGCACAAAAAATTGGTTTTAAATATGAGGGAATCCAGAGGAAGGCTCTTTTTATAAGAGGCCAGTGGAGAAATGTAAAAATGTATAGTTTATTGAGAGAAGAATATGGCAACGAATCAATTTAATAATTGGAGGTCTCCTGTAACAGGCTCACAACTTGAATTAGATGATATAAATAAAATATACAAAGATCATGAATATAATTATAAAATTTTAAATGAAATACCTGATTTTATATACCCCAAAAAACTAAATGAATTAGATAGCAAAGCAAAAAATTTTTATGAAGATAGGGCAGATGATTATGATAAGTATCTTCACTTAACTTTTGATACTTATAATGAAGATGAGTTAAGAGTTAGAAATAATATGATTGATTTACTTGAATTGAAAGTAACTGACAAAGTTCTGGAAATTGCTTGCGGAACAGGTAGAGATTCAGAATTGATTGCTAAAAAATTGGGTAAAAAAAGTGAACTTCATTTAACTGATATTTCTTTAGATATGATTTCTACAGCAAAACATAAACTAGAGAATAGTAAAAATAATATCAACTATTGCTTGTCTAATGCGATACATCTACCATATCCAGATAATTATTTTGATGCTCTGTACTCTTTTGGTGCTGTGGGTGAATTTTCTGATATAAAACAATTTTTTAAGGAAGTTGTTAGAGTATGTAAGACGGGAGCAAAAGTAGTTGTAGGTGATGAAAACCTACCTGTTTGGCAAAGGAATACACTATTTGGAAAAATCTTGGTCAATTATAATAAACAATTTTTAGCTGAAGTTCCCTTTGACAGCTTGCCTATAGAGTCTAGAGAGGTAAGATGTCAATGGATTATTGGTGGTGTATTCTACCTCATTGACTTTAAAGTTGGGGAAGGGGAACCCTATGCAAATTTTGATTTTGAAATACCTGGAGTGAGAGGCGGAACACACAAAACCAGATATTATGGTCAACTTGAAGGTGTTACAGAAGAAGCACGCGAATTAGCAGAGAAAGCTCGTGTAAAAACTGGTAAGAGCATGCACCAATGGTTAGATGAACTTGTAAAAAAAGAAGCTAAAAAGTTACTAGGTATCGATAATGCTCCAATGGATTAAGAAAGGATTAATCTTCCAGGTTAATCATAATTATGGCTGGATGAATACTCATGCACAAATTCCCACTGTATTGACGCTTGAAAACAAGCTTAGAGTCTATTTTTCAACACGAACCACACCAACTGAAAGTAAAACCACATTTATTGACCTGGACATTAGAGATCCAAAAAAAATATTATACATACATGATAAGCCCATTTTAAATAATGGAAAGCCAGGTACATTTGATGAACACGGTATTATGCCCTCAGGTGTTATAAAAAAAGAGGAGAGCATTTACCTTTACTATAGCGGTTGGAGTCAAAGATGTAATTTTCCATATAGTAACTTAACGGGATTGGCAATAAGTAGTGACCAAGGTAAAACTTTTATAAAAATTGGAGATGAACCAATTCTATCTCTCAACATTAAAGAGCCTTACTCTGCAACATCACCTTATGTGTTTTCAGATAAAAATGGCTTTCACCTGTTTTATTGTTCTGGAACTGATTGGCTAAAGATAGATGATAAATATGAACATGTTTATGATATTAAATATGCTTCATCAAAAGATGCTATTCATTGCTTTCAAAATGGTAAAACAATTATACAGCCAATGAATAAATTTGAGGCAATAACGAGGCCAACAATTTTAAAGAGGAATAAGAAATACCATATGTGGTTTTGTTATCGTGGTTCGGATAATTTTAGAGATGGAGACGATGCGTATCGTATTGGTTATGCTAGTTCTGTAAATTTAAAACATTGGAATAGAGAGGATAAAAAAGCCGGAATTAAAGTAAGTGATAAAGGTTGGGATAGTAAAATGATAGCCTATCCTTATGTGGTTGAAACAAAGTATGGAACATATATGTTTTATAATGGTAATGGTTTTGGTCAATCTGGTTTTGGTTATGCACTTTTAAAGGAAGAGAATGTTTAATAAAATCATAAGGAAAATTTATAAAAAATTATCTCAAAAAAATAATAAAATATTGAAAGTAAAAAATATACCATCTCAAGCAAATAAAAATTTGACTGATATTAAAAGGATTGAAAAAAAGAAAAAAGTTTTTGTAATTGGAATGTCAAAAACAGGAACTACTAGCATGGAAACTCTATTGGACAATGTGGGTTATAGAGTTTGTCGTGGGCACTGGAATAATAAAGACACAAATTATTTATGTGCATGTTACAACTATAATGATATTAATGAAATATTAAATATTACAAAATATTATGATGCATTTGCTGATGTGCCATGGGGGGGAACACTTTTATATGAAGAGTTGGTTAAACTGTATCCAGAAGCATATTTTATTTTAACAACAAGATCGACAGATAATTGGTACGAATCACTTGTTAAAATGTATGAACAATTTGATGATAATTTAGAAACAACCATGGATACGATGAGAAGTTTCGGAGCTTATGGGAATTATCTTTTTTTTAGAAAAATGTTTGCTATTGATAATTTAGCAAACAGTGAAACTAAAATGAAACAATATTATAATAAATACAATCAAGGCGTAAGAAAATTTTTTAAAAATAATGAATTCAACTTTATGGAAATTGATATTACAAAGAAAGGTTTTGAGCCGAGTGTAATACTTGAATACATTAATAAACCGTTGAACTCAAATATTAATATGCCTCATGCGAACAAAGGTAACTATTAAAATGTTAGAAAAACATTTTAATCTGGCTGAATATTTTTATGAACTCTCTAAAAACAATAAAAATACTATTGCTTTGCGTTATAGGGATAATTGTATTAGCTATAATGAATTAAACAACTTATCAAATAAGATAGCACATTTTTTTTTATCTTTAGGAATAAAATCAAAAGATGTGATTGGGATATTTAATACTAAAAAACCACTTGGCTATGCTTCTATGCTGGCAGCTTTAAAAGTAGGTGCAATTTATACCAATATAGATGAAGAAAATCCCCAGGAAAGACTAAAAAAAACACTCCATACCTGTCAACCAAAATTATTAATAAGTGATCACAATCCGTCAGAAAATATTGTTAATGTAGCAATTGGTTTGAAAATTGAACTAATTGATTTAAGTATAAATAAGGCATACCTAGTTCAAAATAAAGCTAACCTGGAATTAACAAAAAAAACAGTTGGAAGTCATCCTGCTTATATTATGTTTACCTCAGGCTCAACGGGTATTCCAAAAGGTGTGCTTGTGTCACATCAAAGTATATTAAATTTTATAAGATGGAGTATCAACAGGTATAAAATAACCAGCTATGACAGACTTGTACAAGTCAGTCCAATGTACTTTGATAATTCTGTATTTGATTTTTACACTGCTTTATTTAGTGGTGCAAGTTTAGCTCCAATAAGTAAAGAAATCAGTAAAAACCCACAGGGGTTTGTAAATCTTATTGATGCTTTAGAATGTACTATCTTGTTTAGTGTGCCGTCACTTTTAGTCTATCTTCTTACCATGCGTGTATTAACAGAATATACGTTGAAAACGATAAGGGTCTTTACTTTTGGTGGAGAAGGATTTCCAAAAGGAGAACTAAAAAAACTGTATAATTTATATAGTCATAGAGCTAAGTTTATAAATGTCTATGGTCCAACAGAAGCAACTTGTATTTGTTCATCTTATGATATAAGCCTGGAAGATTTTAATGATATGGGAAGCTTGACTTCTTTGGGGCAAATTAATCCAAACTTTGATTTTATCATACTTGATGAAAAGCTTAAAAAAGTGACTTATGGTGATAAAGGAGAACTTTGTTTAATAGGGCCAAATGTTGCACTTGGATACTATAATGACAAAGAAAGAACTGCAGCTGTTTTTATTCAAAATCCTGTAGTAAAAAATTACAAAGACATTATTTACAGAACTGGTGATATAGTTTATGAAAAAAATGGATTACTTTGGTTTGTGGGAAGGACAGATAATCAGATAAAGCATATGGGCTATAGAATTGAGCTTGAGGAGATAGAGTCAGTCCTTAATGGCTTAAGTTACATAAGCCAATCAGCTGTTTTGTATGAAAGAGTGAAAACAATTTATGGGAAAATTATTGCTTTTGTTGCTACAGAAAAAGGAGTGACTGAATCACAAATAAAAGAAGATTTATATAATTTACTTCCTGATTATATGGTTCCAAATATTGTTGAAATAAAAAATGAACTACCTAAAAATAGAAATGGTAAAGTGGATAAAAATAATATAATACAACTGATGCACAGCAAACGATGATGACGGAATAAAATGGAAAATTTTTATAAAAGCTTTGTAGATAAGTATTTTGAAGAAATTCAAAAAAAACCGGTATCATATAAAAGTTTATTTAGAGTTAATTTATCCCCGCAGCAGAGGTTGAAATTTTATTATGAATTATTTGTCTTTTTTGTGACGAGAATATTATTTAAAACTAAGAGTTTATTTTATAATCATAATTATTTTTTACAAAATTTAGCTTTATTTGAAGAAACTTTTATATCTCTTAATGATGAATATAGTAAAAAAAGATATATAGAATATATAGTTTTTAATACTCTAAATTCTAATAGATATAAATTAAATATTGATTTATTGGATGCAAAACTAAAATCACAGAGCTTAGAACAATTAAAAATAAAAGATGAGGATAGAAGATTTTCTAATATAGGTGATTTATCTTTATATGATCTTGGTACATTAGGTTATGATGTAAAAGTCATCCACAATCCAATTGGTATTCTTATAGATTTTATTTATGAGCAGTATGCATATAAGGAAATTTTTAATATCCAAGAAAATGATATTGTTCTTGATTGTGGAGGTGCTACTGGAGATACTGCACTTTATTATGCTGCAAAAGGTGCAAAAAAAGTTTATGTATTTGAATTTATACAATCAAATATAGAAATGATTAATAAACAATTAGAAAATAATATCCATATTAAAGAAAAGATAGAAATAGTAAATAAACCTGTCTGGAATGAGTCGAATATTGAATTAAGTTATTTAGAGAAAGGAAATTCCAGTAGAGTAGGTGCAAAGGGAGTCTATTCAAAAAATATCACAACAATAAGTATTGATGATGTAGTCATTACAAAAAATATCAAACAAGTCGACTTAATTAAAATGGATATAGAAGGGGCTGAAATACCTGCTTTAAAAGGATCAGAAAAAACTATAAAAAAGTTTAAACCAAAACTTGCTATCTGTGTTTATCATAAACCGGATGATTTAATAGAAATACCTAAATATATAAAAAGTTTAAACCCTGATTATGAATTTTATTTTGATTATTATACTGATATAGGCTGGGAAGCAGTTTTGTATGCAATAGATAGAAATAATTGAAATGGAATTAGCACCAATTGCTGTATTAACATACACAAGACTTAATCACCTAAAGCAAACCGTAACTGCTTTACAAAAAAACAAATTAGCACAAGATAGTACTATTTTTTTCTTCTCAGATGCTCCCAAACAGGGTGACGAATCAAAAGTCGAATTATTAAGGAAATATTTACATACGATCAAAGGTTTTAAAAAGATACACATTATAGAAAGGCAAGTTAATGACTATATCAGAAACACAGTTGGTTCTGTAGAAGAAATCTTAAATACTTATGAGAGGGGGATCTTTTTAGAAGATGATATTATAACAGCACCTGGATTTTTAACTTTTATGAATAGTGCATTAAATTTTTATGAAAGTGATGAAAAAATATTCTCTATTTCTGGCTATACACCACCAATATCTATCCCTAAATATTATAATAAAGATTATTTTACTCTTAGAAGGTTTTGTGGGTGGGGTAATGTCATATGGAAACATAAATATGTTAAGGTGAAATCAATTACAGAAGAAGCTTTTGAAGGGTTAACAAAAAAAGATATCAGAAGTTTAAACTTGTATGGCGAAGATTTATATAGAATGGTTGCAGCACAAACTCGAAAAGAAATCGATGCCAATGATGTAAATATTATGTTTCATCAATTTAATTACGATAAATATACAATTTACCCACGAAAATCATTAGTTCAAAATATTGGACATGATGGCAGTGGTGTCCATTGTGGGGTGAATGATAAATTTCACCATGATAAGTTATGGGAAAAAGAAAGTGATTTTGAATTTTTAAATGATATTAGAGTAAATGAAAAGATAAGAAAAGCTAATTATGATTTTAGAATGGTTCCTAAAATAGGTATACGAAAACAAATTGTTAACTTTATTAAAAATACTAGAACCTACTCTATGCTAAAGACATTCAAGAACAAAGTAATATGAAATCTCCGATATTTATATTTTCACTACCACGTTCCGGCTCTACACTACTCCAGAAAATTCTGATGAGTCATAAAAAAATTGCCAGCGTTGCTGAATCTTGGTTTTTGTTGCCCTTATTATATGCAAATAAAATAGAGGGCATTCTTAGTGAATTTTCACAAGAAACTTCTTGTATGGCGATTGAAGATTTTATTAATAATTTACCGCATAAAGAAAATGATTATATAAATGCCTTAAAAGTATTTTCAGCAACATTATATGAAAAACAATGCTTAAATAATGAAGTGTATTTTTTGGACAAGACACCGCGATATTATTTAATTATTCCAGAAATCATAAACATATTTCCTGATGCAAAGTTTATTTTTTTGTTTCGTAATCCAATTCATGTTTATAGTTCTGTTTTATCAACATGGGGGAATAATCGTTTTAATCTGTTATACGAAAATTATATAGATATTTATGAAGGTCCAAGTCTTCTAAGTGAAAGTTTTCAAAAATATAAAGAACAATCACATGCAATTCAATACGAGGCATTGTTAGAAGAACCAGAAAAAATAATAATAAAATTGTTTAATTACTTAGAACTTGATTATGACCCGAACGTATTAAAATCATTTGCTAAACAAGAAACAAAAGGAAGGATGGGAGATCCAAATGGAGTCTTGGAATATAAATCCATCGATAAAAATCCTCTTGAAAAATGGAAAAAAATATTTAATACACCATTTAGAAAAAGAATAATTACCAAGTACATTGATGGCTTTGATGAACATTCTTTGTTAATTCAAGGTTATGATAAAAAATACCTTTTACAAGAAATAAAAAAAAATGTTGTATTAGAAAGAAATAAATTAATTGATAGGTTTGATTATTTTTTTTCTTATGTCATCCAAAAAATCAATATAAAAAACCATAAAAAGTTAATTATTAAACTTGAATGTCTTTATAATTCATTTATTGGGAATAAAAATAATATTAATATTAATGAAAAGTGATATCCTGCATGATTATTCATAATAAATATAGTACGACAAGGAAGGTAACTGCAGAGCGGCCAATATTAATACAAAAAGCAACAGATAAAATAACTTCTCAACTTTATTCACCTAAAAATATAAACCGTAAAGGAAAAGGAGGACTCCGTACAAAAGAATTCTTTAAAAAATCAGACGAACATAAACCATTAATCAGTATAATAACTGTAGTATATAATGGAGAAAAACATTTAGAACAAACGATAAAAAGTGTTTTAGAGCAAACTTATGATAACGTAGAGTATATTATTATAGATGGTGGTTCAATTGATGGTACGCTTGGTATTATCAAACAGTATGAAGAGCTAATAGACTACTGGGTAAGTGAGCCAGATAATGGAATATATAGTGCGATGAATAAAGGGATTAGTCTTTGTTCTGGAAAATATGTAGCCTTTTTAAATGCAGATGATTGGTATAATCTTAATACTTTGACAATAGTTGCTCAAGCTATAAATAAGAACAACTGTGACTATTTTTTCGGTAACATCGATATGCTGAAAAAAGATGTTGTTGTGAGTGTTTTTACTCCTAAATTAAAAAATTATAAAACAGAGATGCCATTTCCTCATCCATCATTATTTGTAAAACGAAGTATTCTTTTAAAACTAGGGTTTAATGAAACCTATAAAATATATGCAGATTATAGCTTGGCTTTATTGTTAATGATTAATAATTATTCTTATTGTTATATAAATAAAACATTAGCTTATTTTCGAGTTGGAGGTGTTTCTACAATAACTTTCTCCAATAGAGAGTATTATAAGTTGTTAAGTGAACATTTTGGAATACTGTTTTCATTGCATATACGTATTGTACGAATTAAGGACAGAATTTTTGTGGAACTATATAAAATTATGAAGAAACTATTAATTGAAAATCCACAATGACTTGGTCAACCTTTCCGAACACTCCAGTTATGGGTTTTTATTGTAACAAAATCGAAGCTAAAGCTTTTGTCAGTACTTTTCCTGCTATCTGGTGTCCTAAATCATTCCAATGCGCACCGTCAGCAGCTCGAACTGAGATTCCAGAAGATTCCGCATTTCGAACTGCCATTGCTACATCGGGCAATGGTTTTAGACCAACTGAATTTGATAACTCTATCCACTTGTTTTTGTTTTCTCTACAGCTGAAGATTAATCCTTTAGCACCAACAGATTTAACCTCGCTGACAAATTTTTCTAGAAGATTCCTCGTGATTTCGTATGACTCATTCATGAGCTTCTTATGCATCAGGCTACCCACAAACTCTCTGGAATAGTATCCTTTATATTTTTCGTATTGATATTGTTGTAAATGAATATCAAGGAGACGAAATATAGATGAGTAATGATAGAGAAGTCTATATATTGATGCAATACCTTGTCTTTGTATAATGCTACCCGCGTGAAAATAAGGTCTTAAATTTTTCTGATTTCGGACTATAAAATTTTCTTCAAGCGCAAGAGAATTATTAATATAATCATTGGGATGAAACTGTAAAACAACAAAATCTGGGTGTATTACTTTGATGAATTTTTGCAATAGTAAAAGTTCTTGAAGGGTACCATATCCACCACCACCTGTAGCAAACACCTCTACAGGCAATCCTTTAGCGACGACTCCAAAGTATGAGTCAGCATCTGACATATTGGGATCGGCAGTAAATGAGTCTCCAATGAAAAGTATTTTCTTTTTTTTTGAATCTATATTTCCCCATGCTCTGAAGCCATGCTCATTTGTAGTGATATTTATTTTATATTGTCTTCCAGTCTTGTCGGAAGCAAATTTCTGTATCTTTTTTTTTGGTGTGATGACCCATCCAAGTTGTTTATCGTAGGAATAATAATTGACCTGATTCCTATGCTTAATTGAATGGTAAATTTGAGCAGTAATAAAAGCGAAAAATAATAGAAAGGTCAGGATGCCAAGATTAATTGACAAAATTTTTACAATGTAATTCATGGTCTATTAACTAAATTATTAAGGTCATGTGTATAAAAAAATAGGAGTTATTATGTTCTCAAAGTTTAACCTATTGCTTTCTTAAAAGGAATCAGTTTGAATTTAATCTAATTCAAAGTCTTCTTCCCATTTCCCCACATCATTAAAATTTAGGTTGTCCCTGTTTGTAAATTATAAAATCATCAATCACCAACGCATCAATTTCTGTTCTCATAAAACAATGATAACTGTCTTCTCAAGTACAAACAATTGGTTCACCACGGACATTAAATGATGTATTAACGAGAATCAAACAACCTGTTTTTTCTTCAAGTTTACTAATAAGCTTATGGTAACGAGAGTTGGTTTCTTTATGAACTGTTTGTACTTGGGCAAAATAATCCACATGTGTAACCGCTGGAATTTTACTGCGTGTAACATTCAGATTTTCAATACCAAATAATTTTTCAGATCTTCTGTAAGACTTAATCTTTTACTTTTTTTATCTCGGAAACCAGTAACATATAAGGGCTATCAGTGTCTAGCTCAAACCATTCGTTAGCTTTCTCAATTAATACAGAAGGAGCAAAGGAGTGAAAGTTTCCACGATATTTTATTTTCAAAGTCATCATGGAGTGTTTTTTTCTACTGAGTGCATCTCCGATAATAATTCGCTGTCCAAGAGATCTTGAGCCAAATTCAATTCTACCATAATCGCTGGTCAGGAGAAATTAGAAATTGGGATAGAATTGATAAAGTCTATCTTAATCTTGAAAAGACTGTTGAGGATATTAAAGAGAACAAGGTGGCATAATTTAAACTTTTAGGCGACAAATACCTTGAAATTCGCCGCACACTCAAACATGCCAGTTGGTTAAATATGGTTGAAATAGAAATTGGCAGTATGAATCAGCAGTGCCTGGATCGCAGAATGGGTGACAGGGATTTTCTTATTAGTGAATTGGCGGATTGGGAAAAGAGTCGCAACCAACGGAAGGCAAGCATTAACTGGATGTTTAATGTGGATGCGGCTAGAACGAAATTAAATCGGGCATATGAGAAACTAATATGTCAGAATTAATGTGTTTGGGTACTAGCTGTTACCAATTATTTAATATAGTGGTTCAGATAATGCAGTCAGTCTGATTTTTTGTTAAAATGCAGAAATGTCCATAATATGTATTGGGTATATAGCAGTCATAAATTGTTTGTGCAAGGTTTTTTTCTGCAAGCCATTCATCAACGGCTGTTTTGACGCCTGTTGAGAAGAAATTATAATCATCGACAATTATAATTGCACCAATAGGTGTTACATTATGAAGATATTCAAGTGATATTTTTATAGGCTCATAAAAATCAAAATCAATATATGCAAAACTCACTGATTTTGGGAAGTTATTGTCTGTATTTATTAATTGTTCAATAAAACCTTTGTGAATGATATAACCTTCTGTAGGAAATGATATGGCTTTTAAACGTTTTTGAACCATATCTTCTGGACATGACATTGCGCCAGTATAGGCATCCATACTGCCCAATGAAAAAATGTCATCTTTTAACTTGTCTTTTTCTGTTGGCTTGGGTAAACCTTGAAATGAGTCAAATAAATGAAGAGTTTTAGTGCTATAAGCTGAAAGTTCATTAGCTATCAATGCTGACATTTCTCCTTGCGCTACACCAAATTCACAAATATCACCATCAATATCTTTTGTTTTAATTAGAGCTTGTATAATAAAGTAAGCTTCAGATGGTGGTGTACCTAATAGTCGAGCCAGGAGTTTAGGTCGTATTTTATTTGTGGGTATATCACTATCGTCTAATTCGTTAAGGCGTTGTTCATAAGCTTGGACAAGGTTTGTAAAGTTATCATAAACTATAGATGTTTTTTCTGACTGGATAAGCTGATATCCAAACTTTGAGAGTATTCTTTGGATTACTTGTGTTAATATTTTCATTTTTTTCTTTTTGAAAAATTGAAGCTGTTGGGATAGAATTTATCGATTATATCTCATATACTAATTCTTTTCATGGGCACTCCTTCATAAATATTTCTTGGTAAAATCATTATATAATATTATTGGACTAGAATAAGAAAGTACTGAATGAAAATACTTATAGTTAACAGCTCAGATATGAAAGGAGGTGCGGCAAGAGCTGCTTATAGACTCCATAAGTCTTTACTTGATCAAAAAATTAATAGCCAGATGCTGGTGAAAAATAAAATTAGTGATGATTATACTGTTATTTCTCCAGGAAAAAGAATACATAAAATAATAAATGATATTAGGTCTTATTTAGATAGTATTCCGGCAAATTTATATAAAAATAGAGCAATAACATCATTTAGTGCACCATGGTTTCCGTTTAATAATATTGTTAATAAAATAAATAATATAAAACCTGACATTGTCCATCTGCATTGGATCAATGATAGTATGTTAAGAATTGAAGATATTGCAAAGATAAAAGCTCCGATAGTTTGGACTTGTCATGATGATTGGGTATTTACAGGAGGATGTCATATAAAATGGGAATGTACCAAATATAAAAAAAGTTGCGGATCATGTCAAAATTTGGGGAGCAATAAAGATAATGATTTAAGTAGAAAAGTTTTTAATAGAAAACAAAAGACTTTTTCAAAAATACCATCCATGAGAATAATTGGATTGAGTCGGTGGCTTACAAATTGTGCTTCTGAAAGCAGCCTTTTAAAAAACAAAGAAATTATAAATATTCCAAATCCTATTAATACTGAACAATTCAAGCCATTCGATAAAGAACAATCAAGGATTCTTTGGGGTTTTCCAAAAGAAAAAAAACTTATTTTATTTGGTGCAGAGCTGGCCATAAGTGATGTAAATAAGGGTTTTAAAGAATTGAGTGAAGCACTGCGGAAATTAAAATCACAGAATATTGAGTTTATAATATTTGGCAGTAGTCAACCTAAAAAACCATACAACTTTGGCTTTAAAACGCATTATTTAGGTCATTTACATGATGATATTAGCTTGGTTACACTATATAGTGCGGTTGATGTAATGATTGTACCAAGCTTGCAAGAAGCTTTTGGGCAAACTGCAAGTGAGTCTATGGCATGTGGTACACCCGTTGTTGCATTTGCTCATAGCGGATTATTAGATATTATAGAACATGAAAAATCTGGTTATTTAGCTAAACCTTTTAATACGGATGATTTAGCAAATGGTATTGATTGGGTATTAAATACAAAGAAATATGATGAATTATGTAAAAAAGCAAGAGAAAAAATTATTAAAGTATTTGATAGTAAAATTGTTGTTCATCAATATATAAAACTTTACAAACAAATATTAAATTAACTTGATTTTAGTTTTTCAAGACCCGGATTAAACATATCTGTGTAATCGTAATTAACTGTATTTATAATGATTTTCATGAATGGATGAAAGAATTAACTTTGGATATTTATGTGTAGCTCGTTATTACAGGTTTTACCTGTTTCTAAAAAAGATAAGCATGGATGGCCTTGGACAATAGAAACAAAGAAATCTATTTATAAAAATAATTTAGAATTTCATTGGCCAAAAGTGAGTATTATTACACCTTCGTTTAACCAAGGCGACTTCTTGGAAGAAACGATTCGTTCAGTTTTATTACAAAACTATCCTAACCTTGAATATATTATTATTGATGGTGGCAGCTCTGACCAATCAGTTGATATTATTAAAAAATATGAAAAATGGTTAACTTATTGGGTAAGTGAGGCAGATAGAGGTCAATCTCATGCGATTAATAAAGGTATGAAGATGGCCAGAGGTGAAGTGGTTGGTTGGCTCAATTCTGATGATATGTTTCCTCAAAATTCTATTTATTCTTTGATTAGTTTGAGAGAAAATAATAAGCTATCTATTGCGTGGGTTGGAGAATGTCATTTTATTAATAAAGATGGTAAATTTCTTTTTTCTCAAAAGCCAAAAATAGGTGATTCTGCTGAATTTTCTGATTGGGGTATAGATACCTGTATTGCTCAGCCGGCAACTCTTTTTTCAAAACAAGCATTTGAAAAAACAGGTGGTTTAGATGAACAATTTAACTATGTTCTTGATGTTGATCTCTGGATAAAATTATCTGCTATTGGAAGTTTTTCTGTCACTAACAAAGTAACAGGTATGTTTCGGTTATATGAAGGAATTAAATCACTAGATGATCCCGCTAAACGTGAAATAGAACATATTGTAACTTGTTGGATTAATAACCAAAAATTAATAGCTCAAAAACGTTTGGATCATTGGGGTGAAATACAAATAAGAAATTATATTCTTGACTTAAGCTTTAGGAATTTTATTCTTTATGTATCTATATGGATATATAGAAAAACAGCAAAACCTTTTGTCTCAGCATTGAAAAATTACTTCGTAACCAAACCGAAATGAATGATTTACAAGTTTCTGATATAAAACTATCAATTATTATTCCCTGTCATAACCAGGAGAAATATATAGCCCGGACTTTGGATTCAGTTGTTAAGCAGAATTTTCTAAATTGGGAATGTGTTATTATCGATGATGGCTCCAATGACCATTCAAAAAATATTATTAAGGATTATGTCAATAAAGACAAACGTGTAAAATACTATTATCAAGTAAATAAGGGGGTGTCTTCAGCAAGAAATTACGGCATTAATTTGTCGTCAGGAGAATACCTTTTATTTTTAGATGCGGATGATATTATTTCACAGTTTATGTGTGAAAAATTTATACAATTATTAGAGCAAAAGCCGAATATTGATATTGTTTATGGAGGATATGATACTATTGATGAATTTGACAATCATTCTCCTTTAAAAACAATTCCTACACAGATAAAAATAAAATATTTGCAGCATCTTGTTATAAAAAATATATTTACAATCCATGCTGCAATTTTAAAAAAAAGTGTTGCAGTTGATATTGGGTGCTTTGATGAGAAAATCCAATATTCAGAAGATTGGGATTTTTGGCTGCGCGCCGCTTTATATGAAAAAAAATTCTATAGTTTTAATGAGATAGTTTGTAGTTATCGGCACTATACAGAGAACGCATCAAATAATTATTATAAAATGTATCTGGGAGCTGAAAATGTATTACTAAAAAATGCTGATTTAATTAATAATTCTTCTAGTTTACCCTATAACACATTACACTTTTCACTCAATAATTTATATTTATCTTCTTATGCACAGGCAAAAAAAATGGGGGATATGATGAGTCTTCAGTATTTTAAACCCAAAGTAAAATCAATGACACTGAACGAAATGTCTCAACTTTTGGTAAATTATAGAACATTGCCAGCATTATTAAATTATGCTGAAGTGAGTGAATCTATCTTTTTTCACTTTATTTTTTATCCTATTAGTCTGACCAGAACTTTTGTGAGGAAAATAGTGATTAAAAAATATTTTAATCTAAAAAATGAATAAAAAATGCCTTCCATTGATACAAATAATATGATTTGTTCTCAAAATATTGATAAAAATTATCCGCTACTTACTGTTATAACCGTTGTTTATAATGGAGAAAAACATATAGAACAGACGGTTTTGAGTGTTCTTTCTCAGACTTATAGATATATTGAATATATTATCATAGATGGAAATTCAATCGATAATACTCTAAATATTATTAATCTATATGAAGATCAAATTAATTGTATTATTTCAGAACCTGATAATGGTATCTCTGATGCAATGAATAAGGGGGTTTTAAATTCTTGCGGGGACTTTTTAATTTTTCTTCATGCTGATGATTATTTTTATTCAGATGATGTTTTACAAAAAGCTGTGAAATATATAGATGATGATACAGATATTTTATTGACTGATATTCAATTTGGAAAAGAATTAAGACGAAGAAAACCTAGAAGATTTAACTTCTGGATGAATTTTAAAACAGGAGTTTTTCATCAGGGATCTATTTGCAGTCGTAAACTATTTAACAAAATTGGAAATTTCGATGAGAAATTTAAAATTGCAATGGATTATGATTTTTTTCTTCGGGCATTTCATAATAAAATCAAGTGGAAATATTGCCCCATTATTTTATCTGTGATGAGAGAAACAGGTGTTAGTTCACAAATAGATTGTCTTTCATTATCAAAAAGATTTGCAGAGGAAAAAAAGATTCATGAAAAAAACAGCCAATCTTATGTAATGGAATTGATGTATTTATGTTATTGGCTAATGTATTTGCCTTATCGAAAGCTTAAATTTTTTTTAAAATTATATTATAGACTTTAACAGCTTAATATATTTGCTAATAATTATCTCTTCAGAAAATAGTTCAACAGCTCTTTTTCGTGCTGTCAAGCTCATATTATGATGAACTTCAAGATTGTTTTTTAAAAATTTTATTGCTTTTACAAAGCTATCTATATTATCTACTGGACATAATAGACCAGTTTTCCCATCATGAACAACTTCAGGTATGGCTGATGAATCGCTTGCCACAACAGGTATACCACAAGCATGAGCTTCTAATGGAGAATAACCAAAACCTTCAAGTCTGCTTGGGAATAGTAATAGATCTGCAGATTGGTATAATTCTATTAGTGATTGCTGGGCAGGTAGATGACCGATAATATTAATATTCGAGTGTAATGATTTATGTGATTTTCTTTCTCGCATACCTGATGTACAAATTAACTCATAATGATTGCCTAGTTGTTCCATAATGGCAGGAAGGAGATCGGATCCTTTTCTTTTGCTCCAATTGCCAATGAAAAGTAAGCGAAATTTCTTATTATTTTTTTTGTAGTTATTTGGTTTAAATTGGCTGCTATCAATCCAGTTGTGGATAATATTAACATCCTTTATAGAAAAAATATTATTATAAGAATCTGCAGTATATTGGCTGACAGCTATGACTGCATCACTTTTTTCTAGTGACCATTTTTCATAATAATAGATTACATTATTGTGATATATTTTTTGTGGAATAGTTTTATATTTTTCAAAGTCCTTATCAAAAACACAATGGTGGGCAATAGTAATCAATGGTATGGATGGATGTTTAAATACAAAAGAATTCCAGCTATTGGCTATAATTATATGTGTATTACTCGGAACTTTTCCTTTGTGTGAAAATGGAAATAATTCAGAAAAATGATTAAACCATGTGATATTTGCATTGAATCCCTTTTGTCTAAGGGCATCTCTTAAACGAATGGTATATACATCTGCTCCACTACCGGCTTTTATGGCTGGTAACCAAACATTAAATTTATTCATAAGTCAGCATAATCATTGGTAGTTGGCTGAACCTCATTACTAATGCTTAGAACAGTCTATGGTTGCATTAAAATCCCATTGGTCAGCATACATACCATAAAAAGCTTCTTGTTCATTGCATACAATATAGGTTTCATTTTTGCCTTTATCGGTGTTTAAATGGAAGGCAAAAATATTAATTCCTGAATTTACTATGTTATTAATTAATTCTTTATGTGTATTGATAATACGGTAACTAGCTGCAATATCTTTAATGCCCAGATTTATCAAATAGTTAATTTTATTACCCTTTATTGCACTTAAAATCCCATAAGTCGGCATTGAAGAGTTTATTTTTGCACTAATCCCTTTTTTTACCGCATCCCATGTAAATAGTTCCATCATTAATCGACTTTTATCAATAAATTTATTTGAAAAGTCGATGGGGGTGTTTACTTTGTCCGTCACTAATATTGCGTCAGAATGTTCACTAAACCAACTATTAATAGATCCCATGTCCATGGGTGAGTATTTCGTATAAATTTTTTGTTCTAAAAAGACTTTTTGACTGGGAGGCAAACTACCTCTGTAATCGGTTATTTTTGACCAATGATCCCAATCATGAGCAGCAACATAAATATTGTCAGATGTTTTAATAATATCTAGCTCAAATAAGCGAAAACCATTTTTATAATTAAAATTTAATGCCTCTAATGAGTTAGTATATTTATAATTATCTATGCTGCCTCCCGCATGTGCGATAAACCTTCTATTATCTTTTCCATATAAATTGGCATTAATATTTTGTTGTTCTAATGTTTCAAATAAATTGAAATTTAATAAAGCAAGTTTATCATTAAATTTAATAGCCAAACTTTCCAGATTGAGATTTAAATAATCACTTTTAATTATAGAAGCTGTATTAAGTGTGGTAAGTTTTACTTTATTATTTTTTAAGAAATTTATAACATCATTATTGTCTATAAAATCTATTAAAAATTTCGCATTGGTATTAATTTTTGCCCCACTAACAATCATTTTCGGTAAATCTATCTGATAAATGGTATTAGTGGTCTTTTTAGGTAAATCACTTTCTATGGTATTGGTTATTAAATAAAGTTGTCTTTTTGTTTTCTTAAGTTTTTCCATGACCTGAGAGTTACTAGACATTAACAGGTGATCGGGGAAAATAAAAATTGCCGTATTATTAAAAATATTTTCATGTTTAATAAATTTTATAAAATCATTTACTAAATAATCAATAGATGAAATTGAAAACTCTAAGTTATTTTTTCTCTTCGATATAAATTTCTCCATTCGTTTATCATAAATACCATTAGGAGAATGAGTATTGACTGTTGAAATAAAAAGAGCAAATGGTTTATCAGTATCTTCTGTTAAGGCTTTAAGTTGTAATTTGGCTTCCTTAAAAAGATCCAGATCATTCAAACCCCACCTTACCTTTTGATATTCTTTTCCTATGCTGTTTTTTTCTGAAATTACAGGCATTCCGTAAGCAGTGAGAAGATCTGATAAGCCTGCAAACTCTTTGTTACCAACTAAATATCTACTATTGTAACCAGCTTTTTTTAGAATGTGTCCTAAACCAGTTAATTTCACATCTGCTGTATCTTGAAAAATTTTGTTCCCCTGCCCTTTGAAAAATGCAGGCATGCCTACTTGATAATTATATAAAGAGGCAATAGTCCAGTAACCTCCTGGAGCAGAAGGCATTTTATTATAATATGTCCATTCATTTGATAATCTTTTTATATTGGGCGAAATGTTTTCAAAATTTGATCCCAAAAAACCTTGTTCTAAAGATTCAATGGATATCACTATAATATTTTTTCCTTTCGTCGCAGTAAGCTGGTTTGGTTTAATATATTCATCTGGAGAAATCTTTAAGTCTATCAATGCTTCTTTGAAGCTTTTCTCTTGTGCGTTTAAAATTTCGTAAATGCCATATAATTCATTTAAAATCCCGTTTGGAATACAGAGAAAAATAAAAGAAACTATTACAATAGGAGTGAAGAATTTATCTTTATTAATTATTCTTTTTGATCCAAAATAGAATAAAAAAATGATTAGAAGAAAAAATATCGTAAATAGAATAAATTCGGTTACATATTGAAATCCATGACCCTCAATTGCATTGATGTTCATATGATTAAAGAAACGATAATCAACTAGGTTACCAGTTATATGAATAGCAACTATTTCTAATGTTAAAAAGGTAGAAGCAACGATTGAAAAAATAATTTTCCAGTATTTTTTCCCTATGATAGAAGAAAGTAATAGTAATAAGACAAACAATATAATTATTTGGTAGATATAAAACATTCTTCTCGAACCATCTGGATGAGTGCATTGACTGATATGTACAACAGTTTATCATGCACGATAAAAATATCATATGATAAGCCATTGAGACTGCTCAATACAAAAAACCAAACAACCAAAGCGAGTTTTTATTCAGATAACTGACTTCAATATCATCAGCGACAATATTAAGCATCAGGAATATTTTTTATTTGAATAATAAAACAATGGATATATTGACTATCATGTCAATAACGAAGATAGGGTTAAATTTTTAGAGGAAAAAGAGGGAAGTTAGTGTCCATACATAAATGGAGTGCCTTTGAGCATTAAAAATACACGATTTATATCGTGCTGATATTCAAGGCTTGCGTGCTATTGAAATTATCCTTGTTGTATTGGCTCACGCAAACGTCTCTTATTTTTCGTGATCAGCAGCATTTAACTGATAATTTTGTTCGTAAGCAGGTATCTGAGGTAAGAGATAAATTGATGAGACTGGGTCTGAATAAATTTATAATACATCATAACTGATTCAATATTTTAATATATTGTTGTGTTGAAGTTTTCCAGCCAAAATGATTGCACACATATTTTCTGCCATTTTCTGCTAAGTATTGACGTTTTTCTGGTGATAGAAGTAATTGAATAATATTTGTTGCAAGTAAATGACTATTCTTTTGTTCTACAATCAATCCTGTTTTATTATGCTTAATGATATCATGAATTGCAGGTACATCTCCTGCGATGACGGGGCAACCGCAACCTAACGCTTCAATCATAACAAGACCCAGTCCTTCTATATCTCCATTTTTTGCCTGCTGAAAAGGAAATACAGACAGTGTTGCTTTTGCATACCATAGGGAAAGCTCTGAGTGTGAAAGTCTGCCTGTAAATTGAATAGAGTGGGATATATCGAGCTTCTTTGATAACAGGTATAAGCTTTCTTTTTCTGGTCCATCACCAATAATGGCTAATATTGTATCAGGATACTGTTTTCTGACTTTAGCCAAGGCATTAATGAGAGTGTTCACACCCTTTTTTTCAACCAGCCTACCAGAAAATAATAGTAAATTTTTTTCTCTATGTATTTTAGGGTTAGGCTTAAATATATCATTTAGATTGCTGCCCATAGGAATAACTGATAATTTATTTTTTATATCAGGATCTAACTCTACTGCTTTCTGCATCATTGCTGAACTAACAACAGTTATTGTATCTGATTTTTTTAAAACCCATTTTTTTATTTTAGTACTCATAGGATCGTTTAAGCCAAATAAATCACCTCCGTGGGATGTACAAAGTAATTTTAGAGGTTTTTTAAAAAACTTCATAGCTATAAGTGCAAGAAACCCCTGTGGTATGAGCCAATGTGCATGAATAATAAATATTGGATATTTTCTTAATATTTTAACAATAGAAAACAACTGACTGATAAAAAAGGTAGGAAGTAATAGATACTTAAATTTATTATGTTTTAAATTATTTGTTATTCCTCCATTATACACCAGTGTTTCAAGATAAGCTGGGGCATATTGATAGCGATAAACTGTCAGGCCATTCATTTCTTCATAAATCTTGGAGCCGGAAGAATGTGAGGTTAAAACAATAATATTGAATTCTTTTTTTAACCCTTGGCAAAGATCATAAACAAAGCGAGGTTCTGTATCATTTAACCACCTGGGAAATGTTGAAGCTAAAACCAAGAGAGTCTTTTTTTTCAAAATCATTCCAGACATTTATATTTCTTAGGCTATTTAGAGGAGTCAATATTCTTATAGTGTAAAGATGAAATCTGCTCTGAAATAATCCCCATCATAAACATAAAAAGAGAAGAGATAAACAAGAGTATACTCATATTGGTAAAGCGGCCAAAAGAAATATAGGTATATATGTAATAAGCAATTCCAGTAGAGAATAGTGCAAAACTCATGGGTAAAAATAACCGCATTGGAGAGAATAAAGCGCCTATTTTGAGGATAATGGTAAAGAACTTAAGCCCATCTTTAACCAGACTAATATGACTTTTTCCTTCTCTTTGACCGGCTTTGATAGGAATATAGGCAACGGAATAACCAGAACGAAAAAATGCCATTGTACTGGTAGTGGGATAAGAAAAACCATTGGGTAATAGATATAAAAACTTGATAAACTTATCTCGTTTTACAGCACGAAATCCTGAAGTTAAATCCTCAATTTTGTGTCCGGTCATAAAAGAGGCTAATTTATTATAAAAACCATTTCCTATTTTTCTCAAAAAACTAGCCTGACTGGATGAATGCCTGGCACCAACGACCATATCATAATTAGAATCAAATTTTTTTAATAAATGAGAAATATCTTCCGCTTTATGTTGTCCATCGGCGTCCATAAAAATGAGAATATCTGATTTTACCTCGCGGGCTCCTGTTTTAATGGCTGCACCATTTCCCATACTATATGGGTGATTATGTGTTTTTACCTGGTGTTTGTTACAGATATCCTGAGTATTATCAGTTGAACCATCGTTGATGACATTAATTTTTATGTCAGGATACAAGGATTTTATTTTAGGCAATAATTTATCTAAATTCTCAGCTTCATTCTTTGCCGGGATGATTATGGATATATTGTTTCTATTCATAGGTTTAATATCAGCTGTTTTTTAAAAATTTCCAAATCAGTCCGTCAATAACTTCAAAGTGCTTGTCATAAGATACAAGCTCCGCACCCGTTTGAATTGTATGGGCTGCAATCCATAAGTCATTAGTCGGTATAGGTTGTCCTTTTTTTCTTAAAATTGTTGCAATTCGGCTATATCTATCTGCTGTATTCCAATCGATAACAAGTTCTTTTACAAAATAGTTGTCTAAAAATTTTTTTAATTGCGAGATGTTTTTTTCTAGCTTAGATCCATTTCTGAACCCGAACATGAGCTCACCTATTACAACTTCAGATAATAAGATTGCTTCAGCTTGTTTAACATAGGAAACAACTTCTTCTCTTCCTTGCATTAAAGCAGAATATGCATTGGTATCTAAGATAAGTTTCATTTCCACATGTCATCATCAATTTTGTCGAAATAAGAAATTGTACTGTCAAAGGATTTTTTTTCATTGTCTGACCAGCTGCCTATGAAAGAATCTAATGAATTACCAATGCAATTACTTGATTTTTTTTTACCGATACCAGTTGCCTTCTGTAATAAATTTATCACTGCCTGATTCATGGATATTTGTTCTTTTTTAGCAATGGAGCGGATAAATTCAGATAATTCTGGCTCAAAGCCCCTTATTGTCAGTTGATTCATTTTGCGCCTCTTAATTTGCACTCAGAGTGACTCATTATAGTGAGTCATTAGTAGAACAACAAGGAATTATTATATGTTGATGTTTGTATCATCCTGTTTAATGATACAATCTTATTATTGTTAAAATAATACCACCCCAGAGCACATAATGTTAAGTGTAAGAAGTGAATACCAATCAATGAATATAATTTTTATTGTATTTTTGTTGATTGTTATAGTGATATTTTTATCTTCACCTGGCTGGAGTGGTGATTTCTGGTTTGATGATTTTCCTAATATTGTTAATAATTCAGCGGTTAAAATACAAAACCTGGATTTACTCTCTTTGTATGGAGCAAGTGCTCCTATCACTTCAGGCTCTGGTATGACACGACCTGTGAGTTATAGTACATTTGCTGTGAATTATTATTGGTCTGGAATGGATCCGTATTATTTTAAACTGACCAATACCATTATTCATGTGATTAATGCCATTCTGTTTTTTTTCCTCAGTATCAAGCTGATTCAATTTATAAAACAATCAGCAGGGATTCAGGAAAAGTATATTATATGGCTGGCTTTCATCATCAGTCTGTTTTGGGCGATTACGCCAATGAATGTGACCAGCAGTTTGTATGTTGTTCAGCGTATGAATGAGCTGTCGTCCATGTTTATTGCTGTAGGTTCTTTGTTATACCTGCATATAAGAACAACGACAAATCAAACGGTTTTCATACAGATTCTTTACCTGTTTTTGTTTGTATTTGTTTTGCTACTGGCAGCCTTATCAAAAGAAAATGGAGTATTGCTCGTTCCATTATGTTTATGTCTTGAATTTTTAATACGAAATAAAGATAAAAATATTACTTCCAATCAAGTATTTTTTTATCTTTTTTTAATTTTTTTATTGGTACTTCCCCTTATTTATATTATAAATAATTTTTTTTATCATATTATTAATATTACTAATACCCCTTCAAACAGAGACTTCTCTTCATTAGAGCGTTTATTGACTCAATTTAGAATTGTTACGCTCTACGCTAGACAAACATTTTTCCCTGATATCTATCATCTGACCTTGTTACATGACGGTTATGAAAAATCTACCTCTTTATTTAAGCCTGTTACAACCTTTTTTGGTTTAATATTTTGGCTAAGTCTTACTTTTTTGGCTTTTTATTTTAGAAAAGCAGTCCCTTGGTTTCTTTTTGGCCTACTGTGGTTTTTTGTGGCTCATAGTATTGAATCAACGATACTGCCACTTGAATTGATGTTTGAGCATAGAAATTATACACCTTCTTACGGACTGATATTTTTGGTGATTATTTCTATTTATTTTCTCTGGATGAAATTATTAAACAACTATAAGCATTATTTTTTTGTTCTTCTGAGCCTCTATTTATTTTTTCTTGGAATAAACACTTTTTTTGTGACTAATATCTGGGGCAATTCTACCTTCATGTATCAAATTTTTGTGGAAAATCACCCCCATTCTGCCCGATCACATTTAAGCTGGGCTGAACTGAATGCAAAACTTGCCAGAATAGACCCGGAGAATAAGAACTACTTTGATGAAGTGATTAAAAGCTGTTCAGCAGCAACCAATCTTAATCAAAATTTAATTGCTGGTATTACCTTAAACATTTTATTGAAAAATGATCTACAAATGAACTTTGATAAGGATACAGAATTACTTTATCAAAGGCTTAAATCGATTCAAGCAAATCCAACTTTTATTGTGAATACCCGATATTTTATAGAAAAGGGGCTGTCAGGAAGAATAAAGATCTCTGATGAATTAATTGAGAACTATTTTAAAATAATATTGAATAATCCAAAAACAAAAGGGATGTTCAAAGGTATTATTTATAGAGAATATGCCGATTATTTATATCAAAAAAATGGCATGAGTGAAACTGTTCTTGAATATTTAAAAAGATCAATAGAAACCTATCCCTCTGATATCAACATGAAAATCTATTATACAAAGGCTCTCATTAGTGCCAAACGCTATAAGAAAGCAGCAGAAATTCTTAAAATATTATATCAAATGGATAAGTTGGGACGTTATTCTCAAAAACTCAACGAAATTAAACTCATCCTTGATTCTTATTACTAAGAAATTACGAGCATCATGGCTATTTTTAACCCTAAGATAAAACAGCCTCGACTATAATGGACTATAGTTTAAAATAGACAGAATGATATATCTTGATAATTATATAATAAAAGATCTACAAAAAAATGGTTTTTGTGGGTGGTCCTCGCCAGGTGGGAAAAACAACATTGGCAAAAAATATTCTTCAGCAGTCATTTCAAGGGCGATATTTTAACTGGGACTATGATGAAGATAGACAGGATATTTTGAAAAAACGTTGGAGTGATGATAATAAATTACTAATATTTGATGAATTGCATAAATATCCCAACTGGAAAAATTGGATTAAAGGTTTATATGATATTGAGCACAAGCATCACTCTTTTTTGGTGACGGGATCTGCACGTTTAGATATTTATCGTCGCGGGGGAGATTCTTTACTTGGTCGCTACCATTATTGGCGGTTACATCCTTTTACCCTGGATGAATTCCCTGATAATATCAATAAACAGGAAGCTTTTAGACGTTTGATGACTTCCTGAACCCTTTCTTGAAAATGATTCCAGAGAAGCAAAAAGGTGGCGTCGAGAAAGGTTTGACAGGGTTCTAAGAGAAGATATTAGGGATTTAGAGAATATTAAAGATATCACCAGTCTGGGATTGTTACTCGATTTATTGAGAATCAGAGTCAGTGGTATGGTTGTTATTTTGAATCTGGCACAGGATATTCAAATTTCCTCTAAAACAATAAAAAATCGGATAGATATTTTACAACGTATGTATCTTGTTTTTTCTATTAAACCCTATACTCACAACCTTCCCAGAGCAATATTAAAACCAGCTAAAATCTATTTTTATGATAATGGTGATGTTATTGGTGACGAAGACGCTATTTTTGAAAATTTAGTCGCTTCAGGCTTACATAAAAGAATTCAATTTCTTGAAGATCGAGATGGGTACCGATATGAACTAAAATACATAAGAGATAAAGAAGGTCGAGAAGTTGATTTTGTTATTCTAAAAGACAAGATTATAGAAGAATTAATTGAGGTGAGATATAGTGATGATAGTCTTTCAAAACACCTTCAATATTATACTCTGAAATTAAAACCAAAAAAATCAACCCAGATTGTCGCCGATTTAAAAATGGATTATGATAAAAATGGTATTAGAGTCGTGAGTCCCCTGAGCTATTTTTCAGAATTTTTTAATCATTCACGACGGTAATAGAAAATAAATCTTTGTACATGCGAATAAATGGCTCTGTTGTAATTAAGTGTTGCTGCAATTTACACTTCCTATTGTTATAGGCTTACACTAGAATCTTGTGATTTAAGTAATTCATTTAAAATTAGTAACTTAAGAAGACAGCAACACTTAATTACAACATAGCCGAATAAATTATAGTAATCTCTATTACTGAAATTATCATTTGTATTAAATTGGATGGTTAGTAGTGATTAATCAGCGACATCACTTTATAGTATTATTTTTTGGCTTAACTATTACCTGTGCAGCACTTTGGTATGCGCTACGCGACGTTGATATTAACAAGGTATTGAATATCTTTACTGAAGTTAATTGGGTCTGGGGTGGAGTGCTTATATGCTTATATGCTCTGCATTTTTGGTTGAAAGCGACACGATGGGCTTTATTACTTTCTCAAAAAGAGAAAATCAAGCCACAACAGGTGCTTGCACCATTGATGCTTGGTTTTTTTGCTAATAATATATTGCCTGCGCGTTTGGGTGAATTTGTGCGTATGTATCTAGCATCAAGAACACTTGAGTTAAAGAAAATGCAGGTTTTGACCACTATTATATTAGAACGTATTTTTGATATTTTAACTATTGTATTTCTATTAGCCATAACACTGGTTCTTGAAAGTCATATTGATGAAACTCTCATTTTAGCAGGATATATTATGGGGGGGATTGGCTGTTTTATTTTGATCATTATGATCTGCTATGCACATTACACAAATTTGTTTTTAAAATATTTGCTTATGTTAATACCTTCACCCTGGCATGAGAGTATTCTGTATCATATGAATGTTATCGCAGATGGACTGCATACTATAAAAAGCCTGAATATGATATTTTATCTGGCAATCAATTCTCTTATTCAATGGCTTTTAATGGCGGCTACAATATATATATCGCTGCATGCTGTCGGAATAGATGTGCCAGTATCTGCATCAATATTTGTATTAGCTGCTGTTGTTTTTGCAATTACCTTACCTGCTGCTCCAGGATTTTTTGGTATAATACAACTGGCATTTGTCCTGGCTTTAGCTCCTTTTTCAATAACAGAAACACTGGCATTTTCTGCTTCTATTTTCTTTCATTTGATCACCTATTTGAGTGTCATGCTGTCAGGTTTTTACTTTATGCAGCGTTTTGGTTATGATTTTAAAATATTCAAACAGGCTACAGAAGAATAACAAAGAGCCAAATTACAATTAATTAGCCCGTCCTACAATATACATTTGTTTTGCTAATGGTCTGTAGGGAAGATTGAGATAAAGTCTGACTAGTAGAGGATGTTTTGGTAACCTGGATTTCATTGATAGTGGTAATAAGCCAGGAATACATCGTTTAATTGAAAACCCACTGGCACAGAGTAAATCAGATAAACCTATATGAGTAAATATGCTGACATGGGTATAGTCATCAAAATACTCTCTATAGCAATAGCGAAAATTGGGCTGTAAAAATATACACTGCCCATTTTTTTTTAATACTCTGTGTATTTCCTGCAATAAATGTTGAATTGCATCTCTGCCAATATGCTCTAGTAAATTGCTGGCAAAGACAGTATCAACAGAATTATCGCTTAAAAAACTCAGGTCGGTACAATCCTTTTCATAAAATTCAATGTTATCATTTAAAAATTGAGATACTTCAGCATTGTGATCGATGGCTATCTTTCTTGTTGCATTGATGGTATTGATAAAATCACCATAGCCTGGTCCAAGTTCCAATACTACTCCGGGGTTACCTATGTCTCTCTCTATAAATCTAACGAGTTCTTTCCAAACCTGAGTTCTGGCTTTGTGAGGTTGAAAACGTGTTTTAAAATAATCTTGTGGTTTCATGGCTCTATTTTATGTTTCAAAGTTATTATTTTGAATAAATTCAGTTATTTCTGGATATACTTTTATTAACTCTTCTAATAAAAATGGAAATTTTAAATAAAGAGAGAGATAAATATCGTGTTTAATTTTAAGAATATTAGAGGTATTGTGAGTTAAAGAAAAAAAATTATTAAAATGTTCCAGAGAACTATATGCATACTCATTATTTTTTATATCATTATTTGTCTCTAACGCCAGTTTGTAATATTGTACACCAAGTGCTCTATTGATTAGAGCATTCTCTGAATTAAGATCATATGCTGCAGAAAAAGCTTCAAGTTGTTTTTTTAAAGAGGTTCCATTAATGCCATAAACAGTTCCCTGTAAAAAATATGTTTTGGAAAGTTCTGGATGCAGTGGCTTATCTGCATGGTTGTGTTTATATGTTAAAATTGTCTTATTAATAAGTATATCAGCTTTTTCTATCCAATAATTTTTTTCTTGTGAAGCTACACGCTTACTGATTGACAGATAGACACTGATCAAATTGTTTTTTGATTTAATATCTTTTTTTAACATGGCCTCATAGGAATGTAATGTTACACCATTTTTCCAGACAGGAAGATAAAATCTGCTCGTATACACATTAACTATAATCGATAATAAAAGAAACGTCGCAAGCAGCCAGCTAATGGGTGTTTTTCTTATTTCCCAGAATACAAACATTAACAGAGCCAGTAAAAAAAATGATGATGCATATAAATATCTGTTGGCATACCACCAGCCAAAATGTACTAAATTCATATACGGCAACATTAAAATAAAAAAACTGCCATAGTAAAATAATAAATCACGCCTTTTTATCAATAAAAATATACCGATACTTATATAAATCACTAGAGATGATAAACCTGCCCCCCAGAAAAACCAGGTAGAATCAGGACTCCATAGATATGTAACTGAAAGAGATTCAGGATAAAACATTAATTTTAAATATTGAAGGATAACAACAGGATCAATGATGGTTAATATTTTAATATAATCAATATAGCTAAAAACGGGAGCCATTTTAAACAAGCCATAATCAGAAAGAATACCTTTATACCAACTATAGATAACAAAACAAATTATCAGATGTGGCAGTACTTGAACTAAAGCATGGCTTGCATTACTCATCCTAAATTTTTGTGATTTCAAAAACATGGGATATGAAATTTTAAACCACCAAAGAATAATAGGGTAGGCGATGGCGGATATCTTTGATAAACAAGCCAAACTAACAAATAATAGCGTCATCATATAAAAAAAATATTTACTTGTTCTTTTTTGACTTCGTTGGTATAACAATTCAGAAATAAGCATTAGAAATAAAAATAAACCAGCAAGAATGTCTTTTCTACCCATGATCCATGCAACGGGTTCAATATTGACTGCAAGCAAAGAATAGACGACAACTGTGAGAATTGAAGGGATCAATTTATTGGTGAGTAGAAAAAAGAACAGGAATGCGCAACACACGGTTAAGCCATGATAGATGAGGTTTGAAAAGTGATATCCAAATGCATTTCCAAAGCCAAAAACCTTGCTGTCAATAAGCCAGCTGAGATCTCGGATTAGAAGTGGTTCTTCACGGGGGAACTCGTCTATAAAAATTGCTTTAAGATTGTCTGTTACAGGTCCAGGCCCAAAGAGACGAGTTTGATTTAATAGCACTTTAAGCTCATCGAAATAGATGAAATCAAAAAAAAGTGTTTCATAATATAAGAAAAATGAGAATAAAAACAAACATAAAGTTGTTAAAATTATTATTTTATTTTGAGTCATTAATTAAATTACCAAGTGATAGAACTGATGTGTGATTTCATTACTTTATCTTAAGGTTATTGTTTTGAATAAATTGAGTTATTTCCGGATATACTTTGATTAATTCTTCTAATAAAAATGGAAATTTTATATATAGTGTAAGATAAATATTATATTTCTCTTTAGATGTATCATAAGATTTATGTCTTAGTAAAAAATAATTATTAAAATACTTTAATGCATTCTGCGCATTTTTCTTAAGCATTTCCTTATCATCAGTTTCTAATGCAAGTTTATAATATTGTGCACCCAGAGCCCTATTAGTTTGATCATGATCAGGATTTATAGCATAAGCCTTAGTAAATGCCTCAAGTTGTTTTATCAGAGAAGCTTCAGTAATACCATATGCAACGCCCTGAAAAAAATAGGTATTGTATAGTTGTGGGGGCAATGGCTTATTTGAAATATTGTGTTCATATGTCAAAAGTGTCTTATTAACAAGCTTAATAGCTTTTTGTGCCCAGTAATATTTTTCTTGTTTGGGCACCCGATAACTTTTTGACAAATATATATCAATCAAAGCATTCTGTGAATGAAGATTTTTTTTTAACATGGCTTCGTAAGTATGAAATGTAATACCATTTTTCCAGATTGGAAGATAAAGCCTGTTTGTATACAAATTAATGGAAATGATGATAAAAATAAAGGCAGCCAGCAGCCAGCCAATAGGTGTTTTTCTTATTTCCCAGAATACAAATATTAACAGAGCCAGTAAAAAAAATGATGATGCATACAAGTATCTATTGGCATACCACCAGCCAAAATGTACTAAATTCATATATGGCAGCATTAAAATAAAAAAACTGACATAGTAAAATAATAAATCACGCCTTTTTATCAATAAAAATAAACCGATACTGATAATAAGTATTAAAGACGTCAATCCTAATATCCAGTAAAACCAGGTAGAGTCAACATGCCATTGGTACATGATTGAGAGTGATTCAGGATATATTAGTAACTTTAAGTATTGGAGAATAACAATAGGATCGATGATGATTAATATTTTAATATAATCAATATAACTAAAAACAGGAGTTATCTCAAATAGGCCGAAATCAGTAAGAATACCCTTATACCAGGTGTAGATGACAAAACAAATCATTAAGTGTGGGAGTACCTGGATAAAAGCACGAATGGTATTCTCCATCCTGAATGCATATGGTTTTGAATATATGGGAAATGAAATTTTTAACCACCAAAGGATAATGGGGTAGATAGCGGCTGATATCTTTGATAAACAAGCCAAACTAATAAATAACAGCGTCATCACATACCAAAAAGTTTTACTTGTATGTTTTTGACTCCGTTGGAATAGTAATTCAGAAATTAGCATCATAAATAAAAATAAACCAGCAAGAATGTCTTTTCTACCCATTACCCAGGCAATGGGTTCAATATTCACTGCAAGCAAAGAAAATATAACAACGGTGAGAATTGAAGGGAGCAATTTATTGGTGAGTAGAAAAAAGAACAGGAAAGCACAACTCACGGTTAAACTATGATATAAGAGGTTTGAGAAGTGATATCCGAATGCATTTTTAAATCCAAAAATCTTACTATCAATAAGCCAGCTAAGATCTCGAACTAGAAGCGGTTCTTCACGGGGGAACTCATCTATGAAAATTGCTTTAAGATTTTCTACCACGGAACCTGATCCAAACAGATGGGTTTGATTTAAAAGTATTTTAGGTTCATCAAAAAAAATGAATTCAAAAAAAAGTGTTTCATAATAAAAGAAAAATGAGAATAAAAACAAACATAAAGTTGTTAATATTATTGTTTTTTTTTGTGTCATTAATCAAAATCCATCGATATAACTTGTTGTATAAAGCGGAGTGTACAGTAAAAAAATTATTAGCTCAATTGACCAAGTAGTATTTTAATCTCCAATTGTTTACAGAAATGAACTATACATGATGATATACTTCCATATAAGAAATGAACTTAGTATCAGATGATTGGCAGAACATAGTGATTTAGGTGAAGAAAGTAAAGCATGTTAAATGATCAAAATATTGTTGTTGTTATGCCCGCTTACAACGCTGAAGAAACTTTAGCTAAAACATATCGTGAACTGCCACATGGCATTGTAGATCATGTTATTCTGGTAGATGATGCCAGTGATGACCAAACTGTCGATATCGCTAGAGATATTGATATTCCCTATATTGTCAGCCACAAAACAAACCAGGGGTATGGAGCAAATCAAAAAACTTGCTATCAAAAGGCACTGGATCTTGGTGCAGATGTGGTTATTATGGTTCATCCTGACTACCAATATGACCCTAGACTGGTAACTGCTATGGCTTCACTGATTTCAAGCAATGTTTTTGATTGTGTGATGGGATCCAGAATTCTAGGTACCGGGGCATTGAAAGGAGGGATGCCGTTTTATAAATACGTTGCTAATCGGTTGCTTACAGGATATCAAAATATTCTAATCCCGTATAAATTATCTGAATACCATACAGGATACAGAGCATTTTCAAGAGAGGTTCTTGAAACAATAGCACTCGAACAGAATAGTAATGATTTCATCTTTGATAACCAGATGTTATTGCAAATTATTGCTGAAAATTATTTGATTGGTGAAGTGACATGTCCAACACGTTATATGCATGATTCCTCATCTATTAGTATTTTCCGTTCAGTACAGTATGGTTTATCTGTTTTAGCTGTAACCCTGGAGTACAAGCTTGCAAAATGGCGGCTTATCCATAGTAAACGTTTTTTTAATAACCGAAAAGGGAATTAGCTTTATTGATTAATACCAAAGACAACTATAAAATCATCTTCATAGATGAGCGATAACCCTGGTGCCTGAGAATATTTATTCCTTAATTCTATTGTTTTTGCTGGAGGAGTTAAACGAGCAACGTAAGGGACAAACTCTGAAGCAAGGTTTTTATGTAAAATAATATATTGAGCGCCGCTGTTTAAGACAGAATTTATATTTGATACATCCACCATATTATTAAATTTTAATTTTTCTTTTTCATTTATTCTACTGAGAACGTGTCCAAACAATAAATAACCATTAACGTTTCTTTTAACAGGAATTTCATCATTTTTCAGAGTTGTTATATATCCCGCTATAATTCTCTTTTTGTGGAAATATTGGTAATAATAATTAAAATTGAAATGAAACCCGATAAACATTGGATATTCTATTATTGTGTCAATATTTTTTTGCTTCTTAATTTGGAAATAAAAATTTGATATTTTTCTCCAATCAGTATGAAAATCAGCGGCAAGTACTCTGCTGGTATATGAGCGAATTAAGTTGATGGGATTATATGATTCCTGATAGGCTGCATGATTAGTAAAATTATTTGGGCTATGGTATGTATGAAGAATGGGGGATGATAAACCAAATATTAATAAACAGGCAAGACATACGATAATTGCCATCCATTTAGATGATGGTAAAGGATAATCACGTATTTTTTTATACAAGCTGTCCAGGCCAATAGACACTAATATTATGGATAATGGTATTACTATAATCATATATCTTGTTAATACGATAGGGTTTTGAATGCCGGATAGGTTTAGCAAAGAAATTATGAATAGATAAGATAAAAATATACTGTAGATTAGTATAAAAAAGAATGTATTATTTTTAAAAGTGCTAATGCTTCCCCAAATAAATAAAAAAGAGTAGAGGCTGACTGCAAGAAGGTGGGAAGAACCGCTTATAAGATAGAATGTTTCTTTTATTGTCACGAGTGACATCTTTCCAGATATTTCGCTTGTATTAACAAATTTATGTAAGTCCTGTTGAATAAATTCAATCATAGGATACAACAATAATGAGCATAACAAAAACAACAAAATAACATATGTTAGCAGAAACATTTTTATATCAGGTAGAATTTTATAGGTAAATTTTGTTGTTGTTTCTATATTTTGTTGTAATTTAATCAGTAATCCTATAAAAATCGGTATAGCAATGCCGATTAATGAAAATAGATGGAAATAAACAGCCATCGTACTGGAAAATAAATAAATAAGCAGATGTTTTTTATTGTTTGTAGTCATCCAGTAATAGGCACATAGTATAGCAATGAAGGAAAAAAATACTGCAGGGCTATAACTGCGAGCCATTCGGCTATAAAATATAAGAAATGGGGATATGGCTAACATCCAGCTAAAAAATAGTGTAATGCGAATATTAAATTGTTTTTTTACTAATAATGGAAAGATAAAAAGGCTAATTATTCCCGTTAAAATAGAAGGTAGTTTAAGTGTTATTTCATTCCATCCAACGGTATCAAGTAAAGTTGCATAGTATAGATTTAACGGTGTATTGGGAGGATATGAGAAAGTTGTAAAAATTTCAAAAAGTGATTTGTCAATAACATATGCAAGGCTATGCCATTCATCATCCATTAATATTTGTTCTGGTAGTAAGTATATTCTAAGAAATATCCCAAGTAGTATTATTGGAATGAATATTAGTAGCCAATTCATTATTGAATGATTAAAAGAAGGTAAACTTTTCTTATTTTTTAAGTTCATCATCATGTTACCTGTCTTTAATTGATTTTTTGGCAATAATAATGAGGCTGGCGCCTTTATCACTGATATGTGTTAACATGGTTTCCAGAAAAGCAATAGGTAGCAAAACAATAGCTGCTGCCAGCCAAATGGTATATTTGATAGGGTATGAGTGAATTCGATGTTTTTTTAATATTTGATAAAAACTGTTGGGTTTGCCTAAAAAATATATTGCATTAAACACACTTTGAATAAATCCAAATATATTTTGTTCCAATGATAATGTCGTTAAATGCTCTATCGTAAAACTTCTGGATTTTAACGTTTTAAGTAAGTTATCATTCCCAAAATGAAATAAATGTCTGGGAATATCCAGATGAAACCAATGAGAACGAAATATTCTGGCTTGCAGGCTGGAGAAATTTGGTACCGCAATGACTAATGGTTTTCCTGGTTTTAAAGTTCGTTCAATATCATCTAATATATTAAATGGTGTATGCAAGTGTTCTAATACATGCCAGATGATTATGGCATCAAAATAATTGTCTTCAAAATGGAAGGTATTTTGGTAGAAATGTATGCCATCATATTTTTCTGATCGTTGAAATGCACTTCGCTCAACACCATGACATTCACATCCCATTTTATTGAATTCTAGTAATAAGTTTGCCCGACCACAACCAATATCAAGGATACGGATGGGATTGGAACCACTGTTATTTTCCTTTAATAAGGCTAGAATTTTTTTAGCACGTAAATGATTTGCGTAACATGTGAATTTTTCAATAACTGCAGTAAATTTTTGTTCATCGCTGCCATAATAATTTTGTGAATAATAGCTGTTTAATTGTTCAGTGGAGGGTTTGGGGTCAGTTATGGCCAAACCACATTCTGGACATTGTATCAGTCTAAATGGTTGTGTTGAATTGTCAAAGTCGTAGGCCAAATAGATGAAATTCATGTGTTGCTCATAGCAAATAGGACATTTTTGATGAGTATAGGAGGATTGTTTGAGCATGTTCCTAGATGTTTTTCCGATCAAATTGCTTAAGTTTAGATAATTGAAACCATGTTCTGAAGCGGAAAGATAAAATCAACCTGATCATCCGTAAACCAAGAAAAAAAGCAAGTATTTTATTGCCTGTAACAGAGGATGATCCTACCCGCTTTGTATAATTAATCGGAATTTGTATTATTTTCATTTTACTCTGAATAGAGAGCAGCATCATTTCAGGGCCAAAAAAACTACCATTGACAGTAAAATAGGGTTGAATATGTTTTAAGGCAGGTCGGGTAATACATCGTGTAGTGCAACCAACATCGGTGAGTGAAATGGTATTAAAAAGAACCTCCATGAGCTTTGCCACTGCATAATTTCCCCATTTAAGGAAAATACACATATTGGCTCCCTCCCATATAAGCTCTCTAAGTGTTCTGCTTCCATACACAACATTAAAATCATTGGCATAAGAGAGAAGTTTAATAATATCCCGCCCCTGAAATGTTCCATCCGGCTCTGAAACGATAATATAGTAACCTGTTGCTTCTTCAAATCCCCGCTGAATAGCTGCGCCATAACCCTGTGTTGTTTCAAATATTTCACGAGCTGAGGTTTTTTTAACTTCTTCGCTGGTACCATTAGCTGCATTATTATTGACTACAATGATTTCATCGGCAATACTATCCATTTGAAAGTCTTCAATGGCAGCGCGGATAGAATTTTTTTCATTATAAGTGGGAAATATTACTGATACTTTTTGACCATTCCACATAATAACATCCAGCAAAAATTAATTTTTATTTTTTTCTTTTACACTCTATAATAACACAATTCCCCATTTACAAATAACAGGTTATCTAAATGTCTAAAACCCATATCTCCGTAGTGACTCCTGTCTATGGCTGTTATGAGTGTTTAGAACAGCTCTATCAGAGGCTTAATAAATCATTATCTGCTATTACAGAAGATTTTGAAATTATTATGGTGAATGATGGTAGTCCTGATAATTCCTGGAAAATTATTCAACAATTAGCGAAGCAGGATAATAGAGTAAAGGGTATTAATCTTTCACGAAACTTTGGTCAGCATTATGCCATTGCAGCAGGCTTGGATTATGCGTGGGGTGATTGGGTTATTGTGATGGATTGTGATTTACAAGATCAGCCGGAAGAGATTATAAAACTATATAATAAAGCACAAGAAGGCTACGAACAGGTTGTTGGTGTGCGAGAAAATAGAAAGGATAATTTTGTTACAAAATTAACATCAAGGTTATTCTATATTGTATTTAACTACCTTTCAGATCAAACTTTAGATGAAAGGATTGCTAATTTTGGGATATATTCGAAGAGTGTGATTGAACAGGTAAAAAAATACAAAGAAAAAGATAGATCATTTGGCTTACTGGTTACTTTAGTTGGATTCAGACGTGCTGAAATTAATATTGAACATAGCTTAAGAGTGAATGGTGCATCAAGTTATGATTTTAGAAAGCGATTTAATTTAGCCATTAGTCATATATTGTCTCATTCAAATAAGCCATTGCTACTAGTGGTTAAGGCTGGGTTTTTATGTTCATTATTCTCATCTGTTTATGCCTTATCATTAATTTTACGTTATATCTTCTGGTCTCAGGCCGTAGAAGGTTGGACAAGTGTCATTGTTTCATTGTTTTTTTTATCAGGTATGATTATCAGTGTGATTGGAATGGTTGGAATTTATATAGGAAAAATTTATAGTGAGGTGAAAGAACGACCTTTGTATATCATTCATGAAACAACATTTCTTCAAGAGTAATTATTTTATGCCAAAAAAAATGAACTTGCTGGATAAATTGCATCAGCCTTTTGTCATTGAGGCAATAAAAAATACAGATTGGTCGAGTGGTTCCAGTAAAACTCCATTGATTATTGAGCTTGACACTACAGAAGCCTGTGATTTAGCCTGTCCTGGTTGTATTAGTGAAGATATTATGAAAACAAAAAATCGTTTTTCTAATGAACGTCTCTTACAGCTTGGTGAAGAGTTTTATAAAAATGGTGTCAAAGGGGTTATTCTTATCGGTGGAGGGGAACCTTTAGCTCATCCTGCTGTAGGTGAGTTTATGGATTATCTTGGTGAACATGATATTCATATTGGTATTACGACTAACGGTACTTTTATTGATAAATATTTAGAGACGATTGCCAAATATTCGAGTTGGACTCGTGTATCAATGGATGCAGGCACTACAGAAACCTTTAAGATACTAAGGCCTTCAAAAGGAGGTAAATCGAAATTTGACAGTATTGTTGAAAACATGAGGAAACTGGCTGAAGTAAAAACAGGCAAACTGGGTTATTCCTATCTGATTCAAACACCTAGAGATGGTCAGGGCATTATCTCAAATATAGATGAAATATATAAAGCAGCTGTGCTTGCAAGAGATATTGGTTGTGATTATTTTGAAGTCAAGCCCAGCTATCAGTTTAGAGAAGGCATTGATCATGCTTTGATGATACATGATCAAACAATTATGCAAAGAGCCAAGGAAGAAATTTCACGTTTAGATGAATTAACCACTGATACATTTTCTGTAATGAAGGCAATCAACTTAGATTATTCATTGCAAGGGAGCCAGTTACAGCAAGAAAAAAATTATATCCATTGTCCTGCAACAGAACTTAGGACCCTGGTGTGTCCTTCAGGAACCTTTGTCTGCCCTTATTGGCGTGGAAAAGATCATATGCAAATTGGAAATCTAAATAATATGGGATTTTCTGAGATGTGGCATAGTCAACAACGTAAAAATGTGATGGATCGACTTGATGCTAGTAAAGATTGTACTTTTCATTGTCTGAGACATGAATCAAATTTGGAGGTAAACAATATGTTACAGACAATAAAAGAGGGGAAAGATATCATTATTGTTGATGAATTTGATCGTTTTATATAAGCTAAATCTAACTTTACCGGTGAAAATAGTATTGTAATTATGAATATAAATAATATTATCAATAAAATTAATGCATTAGAAATAGAAAAACGATCATTTATTAATGGTGAGTATGTTAATTCAATTGATATGAATATTATCAATAAGGTGAGTCCAGTTGATGGTCGTGACCTTTCCGGTTTGAGTGCTTGTAATCAGGGTGATGTTAATATTGCAGTAGCTGCTGCTAAAAGCTCTTTTGAATCAAAAATCTGGTGTAATCAATCCCCACAGGAAAAAAAACAGGTTTTATATCGTTTAGCTGACTTAATGCTGCTGCATCATGAAGAACTGGCTTTGCTGGATACACTTGAAACAGGTAGAGCATTCAAAAATTATTATAATGATTCAGTCCCAAAAGCAATAGAAGCCTTACGTTATTTTGCTGAATGTATTGATAAATATTATGATCATGCAATCCCTCCGAGAGCAGATGCATTTGCAAGTATTACAAGGGAGCCATTAGGAGTTGTTGCACTCATTATGCCCTGGAATGATCCCATGGTGGTATCCATGTGGAAATTAGCTCCAGCGCTATTAATGGGGAACTCTACTATTGTCAAACCTGCAGAACAATCCTCATTTTCAATTTTGTTGGTTGCCCGTCTGGCAAAAGAGGCAGGGATACCTGATGGTGTCTTTAACGTGGTCACAGGATTTGGAGAAACAGCAGGAAAAGCTTTGGCTCTTCATCTTGATATTTCAGGCATTTTTTTTACAGGGTCATCGGAAGTTGGCAAAAAGATTTTACAATACTCAGGTCAATCCAATATGAAAAAAGTAGGACTTGAATGTGGAGGTAAAAGCCCCTTTATTGTTTCAGAAAAATGTACTGATCTGCCTAAAACAGCCAAAGTTTTAGCAAAAAATATGTTTTATAATCAAGGACAAATCTGTTCAGCACCCTCAAGAGCCATTGTTGCTAACGAGATTAAAGATAAGTTTGTTGAGTTATTAATTCGTGAATTAGAAAATTATATCCCTAATGACCCATTTAATATAGAAAGTGAAGTAGGTTGTGTTGTGAGTAAGGAACAACAGCATAAGATTCAGACTTATATTGAACTGGGCATACAATCAGGAGCTAAAAAATATTCAAGCAGCACAGCAAAAAATATGCACCCCAATAGCAGCTACGTTTTACCCACTATTTTTGTTCAGGAAAATAATCATTCTATTCTTGCCCAGGAAGAGATTTTTGGCCCTGTGTTGCTCGTTATTGGTTCAAACTCGATACAGGAATCGGTATCGATTGCTAATGATAGCAAATATGGTTTAGCTGCATCAATTTGGAGCAATGATAGTGATGAAGCATACTGGGTATCCAGACAATTACAGGCGGGTATTGTACATATTAACAGTTATGGTGATGATGATAATAGCGTACCGTTTGGTGGTATAAAAGAATCTGGTATAGGTAAAGACAAATCTATTTATGCTTTTGATGAATATAGTTATCTAAAAACTACTTGGATACATTATGAGCCTATTAATGACAATTAAGAAAAAATTACTTATTCTTAATGGAAGTCATTCAGATATTCCTCTGATAAAAGCAGGAAAAGAATTAGGTTTTCATGTTATTACAACGGGTAATGCACCAGAACTCATAGGACACTCATATGCAGATGAGTATTATTCTGCAGATTATTCAAATAAAAATGAAACTCTGGATTTAGCGAAAAAACTGAGTATAGATGCAATCTGTTCCTGTGCTAATGATTTTGGCGCAATTACTGCGGCTTATGTTGCTGAAAAAATGGGATTAGCGGGACATGATTCCTATGATATCGCTTTATTATTACATCATAAGGATTCATTTAAACGCTTTTCCCAAAAATATAATATCCCGACACCCTGTGCGGACTGTTTTGATACTATTGAATCAGCACTGGATGAAATAGATAAATATTCTTTCCCATTAATTATAAAACCAGTTGATCTCACTGGTGGAAAAGGTGTATCAACAGTCTGGAGTCAGGATGAATATGTAAAAGGTATTGAGTCCGCTTTTGAACTTTCAGTTGAGAAACGAATTGTTGTAGAAGAATTTTTCATTGGTACTCAGCATAGTTTTAGCTCTTTTCTACTTAACCGGAAAGTGGTTTTTTCTTTTAGTGACAATGAATATTCTTATCTAAATCCATTTTATGTTTCGTCCTCTGCTGCTCCCGCGATTGATGTAGAGAAGTATTCATCGACATTAGTTAATGCTGTTGAGAAAATTGCAGGAATGTTGAATTTAACCGATGGTATTTTTCATATACAATATTTAGCAAATGGTCAGGAAGCAACTATTATTGATATAACCAGACGTTGTTCTGGTGATTTATATCCCTATCCTGTGAACCACTCAACTAATATTAATTGGAGTGATTGGATTGTTCGTGCAGAAGCAGGATTAGACTGTTCTAAATTTCCAGAGGTTAAACAAACAGGTTTTTGTGGTCGTCACTGTGTTATGAGTAATAAAAATGGCATCATTGCAGATGTAACTATTTCTGAAGAAGTTAGAAAATATATTTATGATAGTTTATTCTGGTGGAAATCTGGAGATATCATTGATAATTATTTATCTCAAAAAGTAGGTGTAGTTTTTCTTCAGTTTGATTCTATGGATGAGATGTTGGATATAACAAAGTGTTTATCTGAACTAATTCAGGTGAAAATAATATGATTTTTTATAGGATATAATGGTGAGTTATTTTTATATTGCAGGGACAATTATTTTTACAGTTTACGGACAGTTGATTATGAAGTGGAGAATGAATGGAATTGCTGCCTTGCCAGAACCAACTATTGAAAAAATAGTTTTTTTAATAAAGCTGGTTTTTGATCCCTATATATTTAGTGGTTTTGTTGCTGCTTTTATAGCCTCACTTTTCTGGATGGCTGCAATGACTAAATTTGAAATTTCTAATGCTTACCCAATTATTGTCGGAGGTCTTGCTGTATTAACCAGCATTTTTGCAATTTTTTTCTTAAAAGAATCATTTACTTTAATTAAAATTATAGCATTATTATTAATCGTTTCAGGAGTTTATTTATTGAGTAATAATTCTTAGATGATTATACAAGAATATAAAGAAAAAAATGGAGTAAAAATTTTCCACCATGATACCAATAAGAATCATGCTGATTATAATTCACAAGGTTTGGACAATATTTATAAAGTAGAGGAAGAACATTTTTGGTTTATAAGTAGAAAAGATTTTATTTTACAACAAATGATAAAAGATATTGATTTTACAAGTAAAATAATTGAAATAGGTGCAGGCACTGGAAATGTTTCCCAATATTTGAAGCTTAACGGATATACTAATATATCCGTTGGAGAAATGCATGCTAAAGGATTAGTGTATGCAAATTCTTATGGTTTAAAAGATTGTTATCAGTTCGATCTTTTACGCTCACCTTTTGAGGATGAATTTGAAGTAGTTTGTGCTTTCGATGTATTGGAACATATTGAAAAGGATGAAGTAGCTCTGGAAAATATATATAAAATGCTAACTAAATCTGGAAAAATAATTTTGACTATTCCTGCTCACCAGTGGTTATGGAATCGTGCTGATTCGATTGCGGGTCACAAGCGACGTTATACAAGAAGACAGATTATTTCTAAACTTGAAGATGCTGGTTTTTCAATTATTTCTACAAGTTATTTTTTTATTAGTATTATCCCGCTTTTATTACTAAGGAGTCTTTTGAATAAGGATAGTTTTGATGCTATTAGCCCGGAAGAATATAAAAGTAATATTTCAATAAATCCAATTCTTAATAAAATATTGCTTTATATTACAAAGTTTGAAAATAAGATTAATAAGTTATTACCAAATTTTATTGGTGGAAGTTTATTTGTTATAGCTATTAAACAGTGACTTTGTTTAAAATTTTCCAATCATATAATAATAGTTAATGATCGGACAAGCATAGACTCTCTACAGTATTGAATTTATTTTCTTTTTGACCATTATGTATAAAATTATTGCTAGTAAGTTTTTCAATCTGTCTTGAAATTATTTGCTTGTTTGTTTTTGATGTTGTCTTACTACTAAATTTATAGAGTAAATCTAGAATAATAACTTTGTGGACGACAGATAAATGCATATAGCGTTGATATAAGTAAGGTGAATTTTTTTTTGTCCAATCTGTATTAAGTGTAAAGTTTATAATCTTTATTCCAGTACTATAATTTTCTTGTTTAAGGTAGATATAACTGGCAATAATGTAATCCTGAATATTTTTACTTTTGACCTTCTCAATCAATTCCTGAGCAGTCTGGTATAGTTCATCTTCAATAGCGATAAAAGTAAAAATGCGTATTATAGAATCATAGGTTGTAGCTCTATAACCGGAAAGTTCCCTAATAAAATGATTTTTTTCATTTTTTGATAGTGTTAAATAATGATTAAAAATTCTTTGTAGTTCCTTTATTTCATCTTCATCTCGACTAAAAGATGTTTTTTTATGTATTTCAATTAGTAGCTCATCTTCCATCTTGCTGGTCCAGCAAGCGGGTTTAAGCATTAATAAACCTGACAGTGGATAGCGTGCTTTTGTTTTACGCATTAATATAAATTGATCATCGATATAATCAATTGAAAAGGAATAAGTTTTAAATAGTGTACTAAACAAAGAAGGGTTTCGGGCTATAATGCCATACTTAATATCATACTTTTTGATTTCTTCTTCTAATTTTTCTGAATTATAAAATAGTTCTCTATAGTGACGAGCAAATTCTATTGGATATAGAATATTCGTTCTCCCATCAATAAACACCTTATAATTTGGTGATAGTATATAACTTAAATAACCCCCAATTTGAATCTGGTTAAAAATATTTCCACCATCACCATTTTCTTTTAAAAATTTAGCCAATGTTATTGGCAGCGTTGACTTCCGTTGTGAATTTATATGCTCATTTACCAGCATATAAAAGTTAAAATAAATACCAGATATAATGATACTTAGTATAAGAGCTTTGAAAAAATATTTTTTGGCTTTACTAATAGGGATAATAGTACTATTTAACATAGTAATATTATAATTTGACAATACATAAGCGATTACAAGTAAATGGAAAATAAAATAAATTTGAACGAGTCGGTACATTTGCAGAGCACTAATAGTAAATACAATGCTAGCGATAAATAAACCATATTGTTTTTTTATTATTAAATAGAGAGTAAAAATTATGGATAAAAATAAGATTGGATAAATTAATGATTTTGAACGATAACTGAAAGTTGAAATAAATTCACTGACCAACTTTTTCCAGGCATTATCAAAGTTAAGAATATCAAAAAAAAAGTGTGTTTTTTCAGGATTTAAAAAACCAATAAGAAAGAGAATTAAACCCCATGTGCACCAAAAAAACCATGAAAAATCTTCTTGTGTTTGTATTTTCCTTATTCCTTTTTCTACAAATAAACCAAAAATAATGATATAACCAAAAATTGGAATATGATAATTAACCCAAAAAAGAAATAATAAGGCAATTGGAAATAATCTTCTGGAATCAAATTGAGATTGTGCTTTAAAATACATAATTAAACAAAGCACAAAAAGAGGATAGGAAAAAAGTTCGGGTCTTACAGCAATTCTATCCATGAGAGTGGCAGTAATAAATGGTAATGTTATTAAAACCATAACGATACTAATATTATTAATATTATAAAATAAATAGAGGCTAATAATAAAAAAGAAAAAAACTGTAATCCTTAATAAGATAAAGCCATTTTCTAAGCCTGCAAAGTTAACATAGATTGCAAGTAAAGATTGAAAAAGATAGGGTGGTCCTGTGACATGCTGATCGTTAAATGTAAAACTAAAACTATCATTCCAGGATGAAAATCCATCTTTTAGAAACTCATTACCCATATTCAGGTGAAAAAATGCATCAATTGATACATGATTGGCAAAAGAAAAAACAATGAAAATAGCTAGAAAAAACAGATGTATTAAGATAAGTGAAATTGTATTATTTTTTTTTAAAATCATTTTTAATAATCAGGTAAATTCTTAATTGGAAACTGGCATCAAATCATTCTATAATAAAAGCTTAATAAGTTATAGCTCCTCATACTTTAAACTGGATATCTTTGGATATTCAATTCAATTATTCATTATGCTTGTATTGATCTCTTCTTGGATGTAGAAATGATTCCTTTTAATAAACCTTTTATTTCCGGAAAAGAGTTATATTACATAGCAGATAGTGTAATGAAAGGTTCTATAAGCGGCAATGGTTTTTATACCAAATCATGCGAAGTACTTTTAAAAAAAATCACCCTTGCCAATAAAGTCTTAATGACAAACTCATGTACTGCAGCTTTAGAAATGGCTTGTATGCTTATTAATCTGGAACCTGGTGATGAAGTGATTATGCCTTCTTATACCTTTGTGTCTACAGCTAATGCTGTAGTATTACGAGGGGCAGTACCTGTTTTTTGTGATATTAGAGATGATACCTATAATCTGGATGAAGCTAAAATTCCAATGTGTATTAGTGATAAAACTAAAGCCATTATTCCAGTTCATTATGCGGGGCAAAGTTGTGAAATGAACTCTATCATGTCAATTGCTCATGAACATGGTTTATTTGTTATTGAAGATGCAGCACAAAGTGTAGGCGCATACCAAAATGGCCAACATGCAGGAACTATTGGAGATTTAGGTTGTTTCTCTTTTCATGAAACAAAAAACATTATGTGTGGTGAAGGAGGAGCATTATTAATTAACAATCCCGATTTTATTAAAAGGGCAGAAATTATTCGTGAAAAAGGCACTAATCGCGAAGCATTTTTTAGAAAGGAAACTGATTTATATACATGGGTTGATAAAGGATCTTCCTATTTGCCATCTGAATTACAGATGGCTTTCTTATATGCCCAACTTGAAAACTTAAAATTAATTATTAAACGCAGAAGAAAAGCGCTTGAATATTATCAGTTACATTTAAAATCACTGGAAGATTCCGGTTATATCAGGTTGCCAAAAATACTTTCACATAATGAAGTGAACTATCACTTATTTGCTTTAATATGTCGTACTAATAATGAACGAAACCAATTAATTGCTTATTTATCAGATCGTGGTGTGAATTCTGTTTTTCATTATATCCCCTTACATTCATCACCAGAAGGAAAAAAAATAAGTAGAATAGTTGAGAAAAGTCTTCCTGTAACGGATAAAATAAGTGAGTGTTTGCTTCGTATTCCGGTTTATTATGAAATTACTATAGAAGAACAAAATTATATTATTAGTATGATAAAAGAATTTTTTGAGGCTTTGTAATTTTAATTACTATTATTCTGTATCACTGGTAGGGTAGGGATACAAACTATAAAAATAAGAGAGTCTTATCGATATTTGTGTAAATAAAGTAAAAATCAAGATTTAAAAACGAAGTGAGAAGTTCCTGTCATTTGAAAAATCAAGTACATTCATTATTATAATATGAATGTACTTGAAGTTTTTAATTATTATTTACATGAACCAGGTAGATATTTTGCTGCTATTGCAGAGTTAGCAACTGTAGAACCAGTTCCGTCAGCTGATGCAGTTACAGCTGCTGGTGCATTGGTGGCGCCAGGATATGTACATCTGAAACCACTTAAAGCTACTCCTGCAAGCCATGTTGCATTGGTACCCAAGCTGGATTCAGGAACTAACATTAAATCACTTCCATCCACTTCAACATTACCAATGAGTCGAGCTTGTATTCTAATAACACCATTATCATCTGTTCTCAGATTAGATGTGTATTGAGTACTATTGACTTGTTCGCCACAACCCCAATTATTATATCCAGGTGTTACAGCAGCAGTACGAGCTGATTGATAAACTTCTGTAATAGTCGTACGACAGGCACTGGTTGCCAGAATTACTTCAGATACTTTTGCCTTAACAATATAGTCCTGATAAGCAGGTAGTGCAACTGCGGCCAGAATACCAATGATCGCCACAACGATCATTAATTCGATTAAGGTAAAACCTTTTTGTATTTTTCTAATCATCATAATAGTTCTCCAATAGATGAATTTATTAATTTTAAATAGATACTTTTTTATTGCTGATATGAGTTAAGCAAATTTAATACCAATAATGAATTATTCCCGTTTATTATGAATTGAGTGTGATGTAATATACATTTTGAAAATTTTTTGAGCTTGTATAATATTATTTGTAATTTATTAGAATGAGTTTCTATGTTTTTTCTTTATTTGTAATGTCATTATGTAACATTTGATAAATTTATGTTAATAAATAACACCCAGGGGCAAGGCTGATCGCTTGTTCAAAACCATTATTCCTTTTTCTTTTTTTCCTTCAATCTGAAAATAGATGAATTGTTGATGATTGATATTTTCTTTAATTTCTAATTTATTGATGGTTTTTAATGTGGAAGGATATTTTTTTTTGATTTTTGACAGGGTCTGTTGCTTTGTAGTAGTAATTTCAGAAATATAATGGTTGTAGGAGCGGTAAAATTCAGCATGGTGGTGCATTTCTTTACCTCCGCTAAACATTGCTTTAACAATCGTTAACTTTTCTTTTGGATCACTGGGAACAAGATTAAAAACAAGCTTAGGTGATGCAAAAAATGAATTGTTTAATACCTCGTTCTGGAGTTTATTCTGATCAATCGCAGAAGCTTGAACAACATAAAACCAACCTTCATTAAAGACAATATATTGGGGACGCTCGTTATAAATCGTATGCATTCCATAGCCAAGAAAAATAATCTGAACGATGATGATCACAATAATATCAAATAACATCCCTTTTTTCCCAGGCTGATAAACAACCCCTGTGAGTAAGGGCCCAGCTATTAATACGCTGAGAATTAAGAGTGTGATTAAACTTGAAACACCTTCTAACTCAAAATAAGGCGAGGGGTACCAGAAAAAGAAAACAATGGACAAAAAAGCCCCTAGAATGATGGCGCTGCCGCTGAAGTGAATAAGAAAGGCTTTTAGTTTGATCATTAAGTTATTCTTCATAGGATCTAATCATAACTCTTGTCATTATAAGAATATAGCTGGAATTTGTATTATCTTTTCAGATAATTTCACCACTGGCAAAACAGCTCATTTTTACAAAACGTTTAAATGCACTAAAATTTAAAACCTGGAAACAGGGAACGAATATCTCTTTCAATGTATGTTTGTATATAGGATTCACGCCATTTATCTACAAAAAGTTCGTCGTCCCGGCGTAATTACTCCAATAGGTAGTATAGTATTTACAGATAATAGCATATTCTTAAAATTGTTCAATATGAACGGATGAAAGTGATTGATAATTAAACTTTATTGGGGAAGAGAGGAAACGAAGATTTAATATATATGGAATTTTTTATAAAGAAGTGGTAGCGGTAGACGGAGTCGAACCGTCACGCCCGAAGGCACGTGATTTTGAATCACGCGTGTATACCAATTTCACCATACCGCCGTTTTGAAGTGACATTATAGGGGATTTAATGATACAGACAAGTTTTTTTCTCGTTTTCTTAATTAAAGTATAATATACTTTTGTTTGAAATATGATTTATATCGTTATTTCTTCATCCCACAAAAAAAATCTTATAACTCACTTTATGGACGACTATATTATGAAAAAACTATTATCAATTTTATGCTTATCACTTTTCTTATTATGGCAGCCTGTTTTTGCAGATGATGTCTCTGATACACTAAAAGTCTTTAGTAATGCTGGCGAAAGTTCCAGGTATTTAAATAATAGCTATGGCTATGCTGTTTTCCCCACCATTGGTAAAGCAGGCATTGGTATTGGTGGTGCTTATGGAAAAGGACAGGTCTATGCACAAAAAAACCATGTTGGTGAATCTGGTATGACCCAGGTGTCCATTGGCTTTCAACTCGGTGCCCAGGGTTATAGTCAGATCATTTTCTTTCAGGATAAGAGAGCTTTTGATGAATTTACCAATGGTAACTTTGAATTTGGAGCAACCGCACAAGCTGTAGCAATTACTGCAGGCGTTTCTGCCAGTGCCAATACCACAGGAAATTCAGCAACTGCCAGCGGTGGTAAAAATAATGCCAGCACCGCCAGTGATGGGTATCATAAAGGCATGATGGTGTTTACGGTGGCAAAAGGTGGTTTGATGTATGAAGCAAGTATTGGTGGGCAGAAGTTTTCATATACACCTAAATAATACGACGGGTTCAGGTATCCCGGGGTCAGAGTTAAAAGAGAAAATCCCCTGCTTATATCCGACTCCTGTTTCCAACTATATGTGATATATGTTGCATATCATCCAATGACTTCTTTGTATAATCCTGACTAAATTCTGCATATAAAAGAGAAAATAAGGTTAATATCATGTCTGTCGCAAGCAATGAAATGGCAAAAGTCAAAGATCCCTTACCGGGTGATCTGGCGATCTGGTTTTTTATTATGGCAGAAATGCTTGTTTTTGGTATTTTTTTTATTACCTATGTTTTTGTTCGCAGCAATAATGTTGAGCTATTTAATACCTATCAACTGGAATTGCATCGTGTGGCAGGGATTATTAACACAATTGCATTAATCACCAGTAGTTATTTTGTGGCAATGGGGGTTTATTGTATTCGTCAGAATAATATTCAACGTACCGGACACATGCTGTTATCGGCACTATTCATGGGTGCTGTTTTTGTGGCTGTTAAGATGTGGGAATATTCTCATGTTTTTGGTGCTGGAATTCATCTGAGTACCAATACTTTTTATACCTTTTACATCTCACTCACCTTCTTTCACTTTATGCATGTGATGATGGGAATGGTGATTCTGGGTGCACTTTATTATTTTTTAAGACAGGGCAAATACACGGCAGATGATCATCATGGTATTGAAACAGGTGCTTCTTACTGGCATATGGTTGATTTACTCTGGATTGTGCTGTTTCCCCTGGTTTATATTATTCGCTAATGATTTGCAAAAAGAAGGTTGTTTATTATGTCTCAAGCTAGATTTACATCAAGTAAATATCTGACGCTAATATGGATAATACTCATTGTCCTGACACTGACTACTGCCTATGTGGGTTATCTGGAATTATCCGGTCTCTATGTTGTCGGCTTTGTATTACTTACTGTGCTTGTAAAGGGTCAATTAATCATTGATCATTTTATGGGTTTAAGGAATGTCAGAGGCTTATGGCGTCATGCCATGTTGGGTTTTGTGATTATAATCCCTGGAATTATTTTTACCGGTTATTATCTAAGCAGTGTATAATCTCAAACTATAGTTTCCTCAAACAGGGGTCGGAGTCAAATAGTATTTTGTCCAAAAATGAACAAAATACTATTTGATTCCGACCCCATACTTGAATAAGACGATAATAAATATGACAGCAGAAATCCCTTTTTACTCCCCACAGGGTAACGAAGAATCCCTTTTTCAACACGCTTTTAAAAATCAGCTTCCGGTTTTATTAAAAGGTCCGACGGGCAGTGGTAAAACCCGTTTTATTTCCCATATGGCAGCACAGTTGAATATCCCGCTGCATACAGTTTCCTGCCATGATGATCTGACTGCATCGGATATCGTTGGTCGTTATTTAATTGGTGATGGCCAAACTGTCTGGAATGACGGTCCTTTGACGCGCGCGGTACGTGAAGGCGGTATTTGTTATCTGGATGAGGTGGTTGAAGCGCGCAAAGACACCACTGTTGTGATACATCCTTTAACGGACGATAGACGTATTCTGCCTATTGATCGTACCGGTGAGACCTTACATGCTCCGGATAATTTTATGCTGGTAGTTTCCTATAATCCTGGTTATCAAAGTATGATGAAGGGTTTAAAGCCGAGTACCCGGCAGCGTTTTATTTCCATGAGTTTTAATTATCTAAAACCTGAACAGGAACAGCAGGTCGTTGAAAAGGAAACTGGCATTGATGCACTCATGGCAAAGAAATTAGTGGCTATGGCAAATGCCCTGCGCCAACTTAAGGATCATGATCTGGAAGAAGGGGCAAGTACACGTCTCTTGGTTTATACCGCACGTCTGATTCAATCCGGCTTTGATCCGGTTGAGGCTTGTCTGGCGGGTCTGATTGAACCATTAAGTGATGAGGAAGATGTTGTCAGCGCTTTAATGGAAGTAGTATTCGCTTCTTTCGGTCGTTAAGGTGGAAGAACATGTAGGACAGCTCTGGGATAAGCTGGTTACTCAGATATCGGATCGGACATATAAAGAATCAGCGGTGACTCTGTCTGAAGTGAGCAAGCCCCTGGGCATATTTTTCCGCGCTCTGGGTGGTGATAACGCATTACGTATTGTTGAGTCAACTGCAACCCAGCACTTTGCCAAACGTAATTGGAAGCATCGTCTTGCCGGCACCGGAAAATATACCGAGCTAAGCTGGCAGGATGAGGATACACTGCATTTACCAAAACAAATCAATCTCTTTCCGGAAGCTGCACTCAATAAAGATTGTTATTACTGGCTAGCCGCCATCAGTGCCCATAGTCTGGAAAATCCTTCTGCAAGAGAACGAGGCTTACAGGGCTGGTTTTCCTATAGTCAAAGCTTAACACAACAGGTATTAGAACGCTTTCCGGGCTTACATTCCCGTTATCAACGTCTGGTGACAGCCTATTTACCACTACGACAAATTGATGAACAATTCACGCCAGAGGAGCAGGGTCAGGAAGATGCGATTGCTCAGGCGTTAAACAAGCCCGGTAGTATTGAGCAATTACCCACCACGCAATATGCACCCAAACCTGTGCTGTTATGGCCTCATCCCAATCCCCCGGAAGTGGTTGATCTCAGCGCTAAAAAATCTCAGCCGGATAATGCAGAGGAAGAAGAGGAATCTTCTCCTTCAAAACCGAAAAAAAATGAGCAGGAAAACAAACGCCGCAATGCTGAACGGGTAGATATGCCTGATGGTAAAGATGGTTTGATCCTGCATCGCTTCGAAAGTGTCTTTGGTTTCAGTGAATTCCTTAATGTTGATCGTAGTACTGACGATGATGAAGAGGCTGATCAGGATAGTGCGGATAAAAATGCAGATGATATGGATTTTCTATCAGTAGCCCGGGACAATAAAACTAAAGGCGGCAAGGTCAAATTTGACCTTGACCTGCCGGCGGAGTCCAGTAATGAAGTCGTTCTTGAAAGTGATGTTTTATTGCCGGAATGGGATTATAAGAAGCAAATCCTGCAAAAAGAGTATTGCTCAGTGATTAACTATATGCATGATACCGGGAAAGTGGGTGAATTACCGGAAAGGCTGCGCCGCACGGCAAAAAAATTGCGTCATCAGTTGGAAACATTGACAACCAAACGGGTTTGGCATCGTCATCAAAGTGAAGGTAGTGAACTGGATCTGGATGCCTATATCAACTATATCGGTGAGCGCTATAGTGGTCATAAAGTAGAACAACCGGATCTCTATCAGCAGTTGCGTTCCAGTGAACGGGATTTATCCTGTTTGTTATTGGCTGATTTTTCATTGTCTACCGATACCTGGTTATCCAATGATGCGCGCATTATTGATGTGATCAGAGATTCGTTGTTTCTGTTTAGTGAGAGCCTGCGTAATACCGGTGATCAGTTTTCTATTTATGGTTTTTCATCACGCAACCGGGGTCATATTCGTTTTAATACTTTAAAGACCTTTCAGGAAAAATATAATGGCATTGTCCGTTCCCGTATTCAGGCGATAAAACCCGGTTTTTATACCCGTATGGGGGCTGCCATTCGATATGCGGTTAAAAAATTGGAAGTACAGGACACACAACAAAGATTATTGCTCATTTTAACTGACGGTAAGCCCAATGATCTGGATCGTTATGAAGGTCGTTATGGGGTAGAAGATACCCGCCGTGCTATCCATGAAGCAAAAGCACAGGGTTTGCAGACTTTTTGTATTACTATTGATGATCAGGGTGGAGAATATCTGCCGCATATTTTTGGCAATAGTGGTTATACCATTATTAGAAAACCGGAACACCTGCCGCAAAAACTACCTATCCTTTATGCAAATCTAACGACAAATCCAGTTTAGTCAGAAAATTATTTTCTGGAAATAAACAATTGTATTTGATATAATTCCTGACTAATTTACTAATGTATTTTACGGGGAATATTTTATGAGTGATGCACCAATTTATAATCTTGATTGTCAAAAATGCCAGATTCAATATAAACTGGACGATGTGGCCTTTGACAAGTCTTGCCAGAATAAACACATCTTTCTATTTATCTGTCCAAAATGTGGTGATTATAAAGGGACTGCTATGGCTAATATCCCCCAGCTACAATGGCAGGAATTTGTGCCTGCAGAGCAATTGCCTGAATTGTTACAACAATATAAAGAGGCAATGAAAAGCCATTAATAATAGTCTTAGCTCCGTTCTTTACCATTCCTGTTGAAGAAGATACATAGGTAGTGCTGGATCCAATCAAGCACGGATTTTACCTTGCTATTTCTGAACGATTCTAATGAATCCCCTTTTCATTGAGTATTTTTCCATATTCCTTATCAGTGCCGTTAATATGTTTGATCAGCCATTCTTTAAGAAAAGCTAATGCATCAACCAGTGTGGCATTGGGATCTTTTTTGTACTGTTCGACCAGTCCATTCACTTTATCGATAAATTGCTTATGTTGTTCTTTATGGGCAACTAAATCAGCATACTCATTCTCTTCCAGTAATGTTTCTTCATTTTTAAAGTGTGTTTTTGTGTAATCAATGAGTTCAGCCAGCGCTTTTTCTTCTGATTCTTTACCAGTGTAATAGGTAGAGGCAGTTTGCAATTGGTTGATTAAGTTTAATAACTTTTTATGATCATTATCCATTGCCTCAATGCCAACACTATATTCGTCTTTCCATGTCAAATACCGATTGGCAGTGACTTTATTATGAATAAATGGGATGACCAGTACTGCTGCTATTAAAACCCAGGTAATAGGGTGGTTGATCCCAAAAGTGAGTATACTCAAGCCCACCATCACCAATACAACAACCATCAATAAAACCAAACCAAATGTACCCATCGTTCTAAACATAACTATCCCCTTAAGAGTATTTTGTTGTTAATGACTTGTGCCTTCTTCCAAATGCGTTTTATTATAAACATTATACTTGCCTGAAGGTTTTTTCATTGGCAAACGAGTGACTTCTTCCAATGTTTTTGCATCGTAAATGATAATAGCACCCTCATCTTCCCAAATACTCAGTAAAGCATAACGCCCATCTTTGGTAAATTCAACATGTGCGGCTGTTTTTCCTGGAATTGGTTGCAATGTTTTCACAATTTCAAGAGTGGACTTATCAATAATATGCACCAGATCCTTATGTGGACCAAAGAACACATCAACCCATGCATAAGGACTTTTTTCATGGCTGCGCATAAAAAAACCAGGTCCTTGAGTTTTTATTTTCTTGATGGTCTGCCAGTTTTCTGTATCAATAATCGTGACCACACCTTCTTTGATATTGGGTGTTGCAATGATGCGTGTATCTTTGTATTGCCAGCTAATACCGGAACTTAAATGCGGCATGCCCGGCATATCAATACTGGCTACCTTACGTCCGGATGAAAGCCTGATCACTTCGCCTCCTTGTGGAAAACGTTCTCCTTCCGGACGTGCAGCACCAATAATATGCTGATATTTCTGATCAAAAAAGAAGTCATCGAGAAAATTGTCCAGTTTCAAACGGCGTATACTGAATGGTTTGCCAGTGTAGGCAGGCATTTCATAACGATAATCATGCACAAAGATTTTTTTATCTACATAGGGAATTTCCCATACTTCGGGAAAATCCTTCAAGGCAAGGATAAAACTTTTTCGTGGTGCTGCCGTATAAACCGCACTGACCCGGGAACTTTCTCCAGCCTCATTCACGACCGGGATGACCTTAACAGGAGAAAGATCAGCTGCATTTAAAATTACTGCAGTATGGGGTAGATTATTGCCGACAATAATAAACAGCCCGTCATCGGATACGGCCAGATTCCGGGTATTAATGCCTACGCGGATGTCGGCAATGGTTTTAAGATTATAAATATCAAATTTAGTTATCCAGCCGTCACGAGAAGTAAAGTAGACGAAACGCCCGTTTTTAGAATACTTGGGACCACCATGCAGAGCATTGTGTGTTTTCAGGCGAAAGATGGGCTTAAACTTATCTCCATCCAATAGTGTCACATGATGATCACCTAATTCAACGACCAGAAAAAGGTTTTGCATATCAGCCTTAAATACCGGCTCATTGCCAAGACTATCTGGCGGGTTAATAATTATATGACTGTTTTTAATATCAGCCATATCCCAATCGGGTTTTTGTGCTGGTTTTGTATAAATATAATCTACCAGTGTCTTTACTTCAGCATCTGATAATAGTTTATCAAAGGCAGGCATTTGCGTTGCAGTACGGCCATTTTTTATGACCAGCGCTGCAGCATCGGGTTTTAGACGTTTAAAACTTTGCGGTATCAGAGGAGGACCAATGAGACCCAGCCTATTTTCTGCATGACAACTGGCACAATGATTTTTAAACAGGTCAAGAGTTGTTTGCTCAATATCAGCACAATAGCCATTGATGCTGAAAATAGCAGTGAGTAAAATAATATAGTTACTTTTCATACCAGTCAATTTTATTCTAACACCCGTTCAATCCTCATTAAGCCGTTTAAATTCTGTGTGGTGGCAGGACGGGCAGGGTGGAATTCGACCGGCTTTATGAAAATGCAGCTCTTTAGAACAGCTTTTACAAACAAGAGTTCCAATACTGGTGACTTCACCGGTATGCCATTCATTGGCTTTGTCATTGATATGATCCAGTTCCTGGCGAGTTCGATCGGCCATATTGGCAAAGACAGATAGCACTTTTTCTTCAACTTGACGGACATCAAATTCCAGCCATTGTTGAAAGTTTTTATTTTCTTTTTCCATTTTAATGGCAGTGTCATGCAGATCGCGTTGTACATAACGGGAAATTAAGCCAATTTCTTCTTTACTCCATTGTTGTAATTCAGCCAGAAATTCTTCTGCCTCTTTTACCCCGTTAATAATCATCGGACCCGCGGTCTCATCGGCTTTCTCTGTCCAGTCAGATAGCTTGTCAATCATTGTGTTATAGCCATGCACCAGCTTATCAGTGACTTCATCAATGTTGCTGTTTTTGTAATTCATGAGCATCTCCCCATAAAAAGTTATTCCTGACTATAAGTATAGCCTAAATTACAATTACTTGGTCAATTATTAATGTTATAATTCGTTTTTTTAGCAGTTTGGGGTCGGAGTCAAATGGTTTCTTCTATTGACTCCAACTTCCGTCTATAGCGTCAGGAATTAAAGTTAATGAGTCAGGTTTATCAGGCAGAACAATACCAACCAGAGAAAATTGAGCTTGAAGCACAAGCTTACTGGGTAGAAAACCGTAGTTTCAATGTCACTGAAGATGAAACAAAAGAGAAATATTATTGTCTTTCCATGTTTCCCTATCCCAGTGGACAACTGCACATGGGGCATGTGCGTAATTATTCAATTGGTGATGTGTTGTCACGTTATATGCGTATGCAGGGCAAAAATGTATTACAGCCGATGGGCTGGGATGCTTTTGGCTTACCGGCTGAAAATGCTGCAATGAAACACAAAGTGGCACCTAGTCAGTGGACTCGTGAAAATATTAATTATATGCGTGATCAATTAATGCGTCTGGGCTTTGGCTATGACTGGGAGCGGGAACTTGCGACCTGTGATGCGAATTATTACCGCTGGGAGCAATGGTTATTTACCCGCTTATTTGAAAAAGGTGTAGTGTATAAAAAGAATGCCATCGTGAACTGGGATCCGGTTGATCAAACGGTTCTGGCGAATGAACAGGTGATTGATGGCCGGGGATGGCGTTCAGGCGCTTTGGTGGAGCGTAAAGAAATCCCACAGTGGTTTTTGAAAATTACTGATTATGCTGAAGAGTTACTGGCCGATCTGGATCAACTGGATGGTTGGCCGGAACAGGTTCGTACCATGCAGAAAAACTGGATTGGACGTTCTGAAGGAGCTGAAATTTCTTTTCAAATTGCAGGTGAGAATGATAGCAGTATCAAGGTGTTTACCACACGTGCGGATACTCTGATGGGTGTAACCTATGTTGCTGTTGCTGCGGAACATCCACTGGCACTTTCCATGGCAGAGAATAATCCACAATTGCAGGCATTTATTGCTGAAGCCAAAGTCATGTCAACGGCTGAAGCAGATATGGAAACTATGGAAAAAAAGGGTATGGATATTGGCCTAAAAGCTATTCATCCTGTTACTGGTGAATTGGTTCCTGTTTATACCGCTAATTTTGTTCTGATGGGTTATGGTGAAGGGGCGGTCATGTCAGTTCCAGCCCATGACCAACGTGACTATGAATTTGCTACAAAATATGATATTGCTATTAAACAGGTGATAGACTCTGCTGATCCTTCCGTTCTTGTTGAATTGGATAAGCAGGCGTTTACAGAGAAAGGGATCTTAATTAATTCAGCGCAATTTGATGGACTCAGTTCATTACAGGCACAGCATGAAATTCCACTGGCACTGGAAAAAATAAAAAAGGGAAAAAAACGTATTCAATATCGTCTGCGTGACTGGGGCGTTTCACGTCAGCGTTATTGGGGTACACCAATTCCAATTATCAACTGTCCTGATTGTGGTGCTGTACCTGTTCCAGAAAAAGATTTACCCGTTAAACTACCGGAAAATGTCGTGATTAGCGGTGAGGGTTCACCGATTAAAAGTATGCCTGAATTTTATCAGTGCCAATGTCCAAAATGTGGTCATGATGCGACACGAGAAACTGATACCTTTGATACTTTTATGGAATCCTCATGGTATTATGCACGCTATTGCTCAGCAGATTGCGATACAGCCATGTTGGATGACAGAGCCAAATACTGGGGGCCGGTGGATCAATATGTCGGAGGTATTGAACATGCTATTCTGCACTTACTCTATTCTCGTTTTTATCATAAACTGATGCGTGATGAAGGTCTGGTAAACGGGGATGAACCTTTTAAAAACTTATTAACGCAGGGGATGGTACTCAAAGATGGTGCCAAGATGTCCAAGTCCAAAGGGAATACAGTTGATCCACAGGGTATTATTGAAAAATATGGTGCCGATACTGCGCGTCTGTTTATGATGTATGCAGCACCGCCAGAACAGTCATTGGAGTGGTCTGACAGCGGTGTTGAAGGTCAGTTTAAATTTTTAAAACGTCTCTGGAAAATCACTTTAGAACATATTGAATTGAGCGGTGGCAGCGTTGTTGTTCTGGATGCTGCGGGTCTGGATAAGGAAGGGAAAAAACTGCGTCATAAACTCCATCAGACTATTGCTTCAGTAGGGGATGATATTGGACGTCGCCATACTTTTAACACAGCCATTGCCAAGGTGCGTGAATGTTTAAATATGATGGAAAAAATGTCTGATATACTTAACCAATCGGATCAGGGTAAAGCCTTAAAACAAAATGTACTGGAGAATGTGTTATTAATGTTATCTCCGATTGTACCGCATATCACTCACCAGTTATGGCTGGCTCTGGGGCACGATAATGCAATTGTGAATGAGTTATGGCCTGAAGTTGATGAATCAGCTTTGGTTGAACAAAGCATTCAATATATGGTACAAGTAAATGGTAAGCTGCGTGATAAAATAGAAGTGGCTGCGGATGCTGATAAACAAAGTATTGAAAAACTGGCACTTGAAACTGATGGAGCTATTAGAAACACGGATGGAAAGACGGTGCGAAAAATTATTGTGGTACCCAATAAACTAGTCAACATTGTTGCTCACTAGCGATATATAATTTATCCAGGGGAAAAAAATGAAAATAGTTGGGGGTTTTAGAACCTATTCTTTACTATTCACTCTCTTTTTTTTAAGTGCGTGTGGATTTCAGTTGCGCGGTGCTATCGATTTGCCGGCATTATATGAAAAAGTGTATCTGGTGGATAAGGGCTATCTGGATATCGCCGGACCATTGAAAAAGAGACTTAAAAATGCAGGCGTTTCTATCGTCAGTTCATCAGACTCTGCCTCGTCTACGGTGATATTATTAGCTCGTGATTTTCAGCGCAGGGCAATGAATATTGCCGGTAGAGAAATTCGCGAATATGAGCTGCGGCTTAATATTTCCTTTGTGGTACAGGATCATCAGGGCGCTCAACTTGGTGAGCAGCAAACTGTTAATGTGGTGCGTAATTATGAAAACGATCAAAATAATGCTCTCAGTAAGGATAATGAAGAACAAATTATTCGCCAGGAAATGAATCAAACGGCAGTGACACAAATTTTGTATCGTTTGAAAGCAATTGCTCAATAACTACAGAGCCATAATTGATGCAAATAAGGCCTGAACAATTACGCAATGATCTAATAGCAAAACAATATCCTGTTTATTTGCTTTGTGGTGAAGAGCCGTTACAGCACCGTGAATGTGTTGACATGTTGCGCAAGGCTGCAAAATATTATGGCTATGATGAACGGGAAGTGTATATAGCTGATGTACATTTTGACTGGAGCAGATTGGAAGTTGCTGCCAGTGAACTATCATTATTTGCCAGTAAACGTTTGATAGAACTTCATATACCTTCAGGAAAGCCTTCTGACAAAGGAGCAGCTTTAATTCATTATTGTGAAAATCTACCGGAGGATGTGATTTTACTGATTGTGGCCGGTAAAATTGAATCTGCCACACGTAAAAGCAAGTGGTATAAAGCAATTGATAAAGTGGCAGGTATTATTTCTGTCTGGCCGATTGCAGGAACACAACTTAACCAGTGGCTTAATAAACGCCTGCAACTTAAGAAATTAAGCCTGCAGGCAGATTCATTGCAATTAATTAATGACCGGGTCGAAGGGAATTTACTGGCTGCTGATCAGGAAATTGAAAAACTGAGTCTACTGTATCCATCCAAAGATCAAATGCTGGCATTGGATTATGAGCAGGTTTCTTATGCCGTTTTTGATAATGCACGCTATAATGTATTTGACTTGTTTGACTGTGCTTTATCAGGTGATTTAAAACGAGCATCACGCATGCTTTATGGTTTGCAAAGGGAAGGACAGCCAATCATGTTAATTCTGACCCTGCTTGCCAGAGAAGTGAGAATGCTGGCCAGAATGACTGAGGTCATGAGCCAAAAGCAGAATATACAAGAGGCAATGAAAGGCTTTTATATTTATCCGAAACGAAAAAATCTGGTCACTCAGGCATTGCGTAATGGTAAGGTAGAACACTGGCAGCAATTACTGATACGACTGCTATTTGCGGATAAAATGGCCAAGGGTATTGAAGCAGGTGATCCCTGGGATCTGGTGCAATTAGTTTTGGCTGGTATTGCTAACAAGTCGTACCTTGACCCCGGATTGATTAAATAAACTTATTAGATAGGAATAGCATGGATATTAAAAAATATATGACTCAAATCGGCCAGCAAGCACGTCAGGCTTCCAGAGAATTGGCAAAGGCTGATAGTAATAAGAAAAATAAGGCATTGTTGTCAATTGCTGATTTATTGGAATCATCCATGGTCACTTTGATTGCTGAGAATAATAAAGATTTGGATGCCGGTAAAGAAAAAGGTCTGGATGAGGCTTTATTAGATCGTCTGGCATTAAATGAAGAACGTGTGCAGGGTATGGCAGAAGGTTTACGTCAGATTGCTGCATTGCCTGACCCAGTGGGTGAAATCTCAGATATGAATTACCAGCCATCCGGTTTACAAATTGGAAAAATGCGTGTGCCTTTGGGGGTGATTGGTATTATTTATGAGTCCAGACCAAATGTAACTGCAGATGCTGCGGCTTTATGTTTAAAATCTGGAAATGCAGCGATTTTGCGTGGTGGTTCAGAGGCTATGCATTCTAATCAGGCTATCGCTGTTTGTATTAAACAGGGTCTGGAACAGGCTGATTTACCTGTCGATGTGGTTCAGGTGATTGAAACAACAGATAGAGACGCCGTTGGTGAACTGATCACTATGCAGAAATATGTTGATGTGATCATTCCTCGGGGTGGAAAAGGCTTAATTGAAAGAATTAGTGGCAATGCCCGTGTACCGGTGATTAAGCATCTTAATGGCATTTGTCATGTTTATATTGATGCAACAGCGAATCGTCAAAAAGCAATTGATATTGCCTATAATGCTAAAACACATCGTTATGGTGTTTGTAATGCCATGGAAACTTTGTTGATAGATGCTGATATTGTGGCTGATATATTGCCGGAACTGGCTAAAATGTATGAGCAGGAAGGTGTTGAATTACGCTGCTGCGAAAAAAGTGCCTCAGTCTTATCTGGTATGATGGATTCAGTAGTGGCTGCAACAGAAGAAGATTGGGATACGGAATATCTGGCACCGGTGTTATCTATCCGTGTGGTGGGTGGTATTGATGCCGCAATGGAACATATTTTCCAGCATAGTTCAGGTCATACAGAATCAATTATTACTGAAGATTTATCTCTGGCCAGACGTTTTCTTGCTGAAGTGGACTCCAGTTCAGTCATGGTGAATGCTTCTACTCGATTTGCTGATGGTTTTGAATATGGGCTAGGTGCGGAAATAGGAATCAGTACAGATAAAATTCATGCTCGTGGGCCGGTTGGCCTGGAAGGTTTAACATCGCAGAAATATATTGTGTTAGGTGATGGGCATATCCGTCAGTAGATATCAACTTATCCAGGGACAACTTGTATTTGAAACCACCTATTGGTATTTATGGCGGGACATTTGATCCCATTCACTATGGACATTTGAGGCCAAATCTGGAATTGTGTGAAGTTCTGGGTTTGGATCATGTGCGTTTTATTCCGGCTTTTCTCCCTCCACATAGAAATAATCCAGTAACACAAGTTGAACATCGCCTGGAAATGGTGGCGCTGGCAATTGAATCAGAGCCATCTTTTGTTCTGGATGACAGGGAAATCACACGTGGCGGCTCCTCTTATATGCTGGATACGCTAAAAAGTCTGCGCCAGGATTTTTCTGATAGTCCGTTGTGTCTGTTAATGGGAATGGATGCTTTTAGCGGTATTGAAAACTGGTATCACTGGCAGGAATTACTTAATTATGCCCATATCATTGTGAGTCAAAGACCTGATACAGACTTTCATGCACAGGAATTATGGTCTGACTCTTTATCTGCCTTCTATCAGGAGCACAAGTATCAAAAATGTAAGACAGGTTCGAAAAATATCCACAACTCACTTTGTGGAAAAATTCAGCTTGAAACAGTCACACAGTTGTCAATATCAGCGACTGATATTCGTGATCGCTTAAAAAACAAGCAATCAATACGTTTTTTAGTACCTGAATCAATTATTAATCTGATAGAGTGCTATAATCTGTATAATTAATCATAACAATAAAGGTAAATTGATTTTAATGGAACTGGATGAAATTAAGGCATTGGTGATCAATGCGGTTGAGGATCTAAAAGCATTTGACATTAATCTTGTGGATGTGCAGGGAAGAAGTAGTGTCACTGATGTATTGTTGTTTGCCAGTGGTCGTTCTGACAGACAAGTAAAATCTATTGCGAATAATGTCATACTGGAAGCTAAGAAAGCCGGTATTAAGGCGCTTGGAGTTGAAGGTTTAAATACGGGTGACTGGGTTCTGGTTGATCTGGGTGATATTGTGGTTCATGTGATGTTACCTCAGGTGAGAGATTATTATGGTATCGAAAGGATGTGGGAAGCAGATGAGGGTGAAGGTTTTGAACAGTCCGAGGAAGACATTGCTGATTAGGGCTTCTTAAGATTAGACTCTTTAATTCAAGGCTGACAAAATGAATATTTACCTGCTTGCTGTTGGTAATAAAATGCCTGATTGGGTTAATAAAGCATATCATGAATATGCTAAGCGTTTGAATGCGGACTGTCGTTTAAAACTGCTCGAGATCATACCCGGTAAACGTGGAAAAAACTCTGACTTGGTGAGGATCAAACAGCAGGAAGGTGAAAAGATATTAGCAGCGATTCCTAAAGGAAGCCTGGTGATTGCATTGGAAGTAAAAGGGCGTCCATGGAGTACCCGGGAATTGTCAAAACAACTGGATGGATGGCTGCATAGTGGACAGGATATCGCATTATTAATTGGCGGCCCTGAGGGACTCAGTGATGCCTGTGTTGAACGCGCTGATGTCAAGTGGTCATTGTCACCATTAACCCTTCCTCATCCCTTAGTCCGGGTTTTATTAAGTGAACAAATTTATAGAGCCTATAGTATTTTAAAAAATCACCCTTACCATCGATGATAAGCGCAAAATGAATCATCAGCCGCAAATTTATTTAGCATCCAGCTCACCACGTAGGCAGGAAATTTTACAGCAAATGGGAGTGTCATTTGCGGTGATTCCTCAACGAGTTGAAGAAGAAACACGTACACATGAATCCCCTGAAGAATTAGTTATTCGTCTCGCTCTGGAAAAATCAAAGGATGGATTAAAACGACAGAACAATCAGAAAATACCAGTATTGGGTTCAGATACCATCGTTGTTCTAAATGGAGAAATTCTTGGTAAGCCTGACAATAAAGAGCAGTCAATTGAAATGCTGTTGAGTCTGTCTGACAAGACGCATCAGGTTATGACAGCTGTTGTTTTGGCGAATGAGAGGCATATAAAAAAAGCAATTTCTATTAGTGAAGTGACTTTTTCTCAACTTGATCGAAATTTGTGTGAAAATTACTGGCAGACTAATGAACCTGTTGATAAGGCAGGCAGTTATGGCATTCAAGGACAGGCGGCTTTATTTATAAAAAATATTAATGGGAGTTATTCCGGAGTAATGGGCTTACCAGTTTATGAAACCGGACTATTATTAAACCAATTTGGAATTAATTTACTTTAGCTTGAAGGTATTTTATTTAAAACTAAATAATAAAAATTTATGAGTGATGAACTATTAATTAATGTAACCCCTCAGGAAACTCGTGTTGCAACCATTGAAAATGGAATGCTGCAGGAGGTTATCATTGAACGTGCCAGAAAAAGAGGTCTGGTGGGCAATGTATACAAGGGCAAAGTGTGCCGTGTCCTACCAGGTATGCAGGCGGCTTTTTTGGAAATAGGTCTTGAACGGACGGCGTTTTTACACCTTTCAGATATTGTTATCCCGGAAGATAAGAAAAATACGCCTGAACAGGAACTTAGCATCTGTGATGTCATAAGAGATGGTCAGGAAATTTTGGTACAGGTAGTTAAAGATCCGATGGGAAGCAAAGGAGCGCGCCTGACGACAAATATCACCATACCTGCCCGCTATCTGGTTTATATGCCTAATTCCAGGCATATAGGTGTTTCCCAGAAACTTGAAGATGAGACTGAACGGACAAGATTAAAGGAACTGATTAAATCACAATTAACAGAATCAGAATTTAATGGTGGTTATATTATCAGAACAGTTGCAGAAGGTATTACTGAAAAATCGGTTCAGGCTGATATGCAGTTCCTGCAAAAAATCTGGCAGTGTATTATGGATAATAATCAATCTGCCAAAATCAGTAGTCTGGTTTATGAAGATCTGCCGTTGGCAATGCGTGTCATGAGAGATATGGCTGATAGTAATATTGGTGCAATTCGGATTGATTCCCGTGAGACCTTCGATAAGGTACTTAAATTTGCTAAAAAATTTATTCCGGAGTTGGCTCCCGGTATAGAATATTACCCCGGAGAACGTCCTTTATTTGATCTCTTTGGTGTGGAGGACGAAATTCAAAGAGCCCTTCAGTCAAAAATAAAACTCAAGTCCGGTGGTTATTTGATTATTGATCAAACAGAAGCCATGACAACTGTCGATATTAATACAGGCGGTTATGTTGGCAAGCGTAACCTGGAAGAGACTATCTTCAAAACCAACCTTGAAGCGACACAGGCTATTGTGCGTCAATTACGTTTAAGAAATCTTGGTGGAATTATTATTATTGATTTCATTGATATGAAAGAAGAAGAGCATAAGCGTCAGGTATTGCGTTCGTTTGAAAGGGCTTTAGAAAAAGATCATGCCAAGACTTGTATTACAGAAGTGTCCAATCTTGGCTTAATTGAGATGACCAGGAAACGAACCCGTGAAAGCCTGGAACATGTGCTATGCGAATCCTGTCCCCTGTGTAATGGCAGTGGTGCGATTAAAACAGTTGAAACGGTCGCATTTGAAATTTTTCGGGAAATCATCAGAGAGGCCAGACAATATGATACAGAAAGATTATTAGTATTAACATCTAAAAATGTGGGTGATTATTTAATGGATGAAGAATCATCAGCACTTGCAGAATTAGAAGAGTTTTTGCAGCGAACTATACAGCTAAAAATTGATGATGAGTATAATCAGGAGCAATATGATGTCGTCCCTATGTAAATTGTCATATAAGTTCCTATGCGTTCTTTGATAAGCTCTATATGACTTTAAAAAAATCTTTAGCCTACTTCCTTCACAAAGTACTGCTGTTTGTTTGGCATCTGCATCACAGACTCTTTATCAGCATTGTTGTACTACTTGCTTTTGTTTTAATTTCCCTGCGCCTGAGTACTTTTTATCTTGAATCTAATCCTCAGATAATTCAGGATTATCTTGAATCAGAATTACAGCATGCCGTAACCTTTGACAAACTTTATGTAAATATTAGTCCGATCTATCCTTCTTTATCAGTCAATAATTTTATTATAAAAGATTCTACTGGACGTAAAACCCTTCTGTCATTTTCTTCAGTGAATATTCAACTGGACATTATCAGCTCAATTATTCGTAAAGAAATTGTGGTGAATGAATTATCACTCAATGGTAGTGAAATATTAATCCAACGTGAGCCAGATAGCAGCATATCTATTGCGGGAATAAAGTTAGATTCTACTGAAAATATGAGTCATGTTGATGCTGATAACAGTGATCAACTTCTACTACAATTATTGGCTCAAAAAAGACTGATTATCAATAATAGTAAATTGTTAATTGTTGATAAAATGAATGAATATTCATCTGCTGCATTGACCAATATCCATATTGATATAAAAAATAGTGGTATAAAACATCAAATTGAAGTGCAAACCAAATTAGATAAAGTGGCTACTCAATTAGAATTACGCATGGATCTCATTGGTAGACTTGAGGATCCAAAAAGTTTAAGTGGAAGAATGTATGGTTTAATTAATAAGTTAACTCATGAAACACTACAGCATTTTATAAAAGAGGATAAAGTTCAGCTTGAAAATTACCAGTTGGATAATTTAAAAGCCAATATTAAAATTTGGTCAGAAATAAGAAAAGGACAATTTCAGTCTGCAACAGGACGACTTTCTGTCAATGAAAGTGAAATAATGCACATTGACAATAAACAAAATATTAATATTTATGATCTAAAAACAAACTTTAGATTTGCTTTTGATACTATTCAAAAGTACTCTGCCTCTGAACAATTATCATTATTGAAAAAAAACTGGTCTGCTGATTTATATGAGCTGGCTTTTAGTGTTGCTGAGGAGGATTCTTCCGGGCAACGTATTCATATAAGTCATATAAAAGATGAGAATGAGCAGAATTCTCAGATAAAGATTTTTATTAATAAGCTGGAGTTAGAGAAATTATCTCCTTTTACAAACTTCTTTTTATCATTACAAATTCCAGCTCAGGATTCTTCATCTCAAGATAATATGGGGCAAATTTTTCAAGCGGCTGATCCCGGTGGGGAAATCAGCAACCTGCTTTTAAGCTTAAGTATTTCTGATAAGCCGGGATGGGAATTATTAAATTATCAGCTACAGGCAGATCTGAGTGATATTTCTATTAAACCTTCTGCCTCTACTCCGGCAATAATGAATCTTTCTGCACAGCTTATTTTGAATAAAGAACGTGGTCAAGTCCTTATCGATAGTCAGAATATGGATTTGCATATTCACTCATTATTTCGTGATGCCTGGCCGGTTAATCAGCTTAAAGGTGAGGTTTACTGGCAAAAAGAAGATGGAGACTGGTTGTTAGGTATCAATAATATATTTTTTGATAACCCACATTTAAATGCTGATGCAGATTTAAAGCTCTGGTTGTTAGAAGATAATCAACTCTTTATAGATTTAAGCGCTTTTTTTCGTGATGCTGATGTAAAACAAGTGCCACTTTATTTACCCTCAAAAGTAATGAGTGATGGTTTGGTTGACTGGTTGGATAATGCCTTTGATTCTGGCAGAGCAACTGATGGTGGTGTTCTTTTTCGTGGGCAGTTAAGTCATTTTCCATTTCAGGATAAAAGTGGTGTTTTAGATATCAGTTTTAATACTAAAGAGGTTTTACTGGATTACCAAAAAGACTGGCCAAAAATTAAGAATATTAATGCCTTGGTTCAATTTACTGAAAAGGGTATGTTAGTCAGATCACAACAAAGTGAAATATTTTCGGCAGATTCCAATAATATTCATGCGCATATAGATGATTATTTAAAATCTGTATTAACTATTAAAGGGGATGTGAGAACTCCTATTAAAGATTCATTACACTATTTGCAGCAGTCTAATCTGTTGTCTAAGGATGTGCTGGATATGCTGGATGCAGAAGGTAATCTGGATCTTAATCTGGATCTTGTTATTCCCATGGAAGAAGGAAAATCTGATACCAGGATCTTGATTAGTTTAAATGATGTTGATTATTATCCCCCTGGATTTGAACGAAAAAAAGGACTGGTTAGTCATGTTAAGGGAAAGGTGTTATTGCATAATGGGCATCTTGATGCAAAAAATCTGACAGCCAGTATTATGAATTTTCCTGCTGAACTATCTATTAAGTCAGAAAAAAAATTAACGAAGAAGAATCAGGAACCATATATTAGTGTTGCTGTTGCCAGTAATATTACTATTAAACAATTAGAAAAATATAATGTTTTTCCAGAGAAATTTAAACCTATAAAAAACTATTTATCAGGTGGTAGCCGGGTTTTTCTGGATGTTAATTTGCCTAATGAAGAGCAGACTTTTTCCTTTCATATTAAAAGTAATTTTAAAGGCCTTTCATCTGATCTCCCCGCACCTTTTACAAAACAAAAGGAAGAAAAATCTCCTTTTAATTTACATTATGTAGAAATACCTGTATCCAGCCATTTTAAAAATACATTGCAATCAGTAACAAAATCCTCAGCTAAACAATCTTACCTCAATATTAATTACTCTGATAAGCTTTCTCTGGCATTATTATTAAGTACCAGCAAAAAAGAATTTGATCTACTCAGAGGTAATATTGTTTTTGCCGCTGAACAAGCTAAGTTACCGGAGCAGAATATATTAAAAATTTCCGGCAGTATATCAGAAACACCGATTGACGAGTGGGGGATGGTATTAGAGTCATTGCAGCAAAAAAAATTATCTGAGCCGGTAAAACAAAAAAAAATTGCACCGATAGAATTAGCAATGACAGAATTAGTTTTGCCCGAGCTCAATTTTTTAAATTCAGATCTTGAGTCAGAACTAGAGTCTGAGCAGAAAAACTCAAAAATTTGGAAACCTGAAAGTATCAGTAAAATGGAACCCGGACAATTTTCTTTGATTAATGGCACTATCCAGTCACTCAAATTGGGCTCAGTGGAACTGGGTAAATTGACCATACAATCAAGTCGGGTAGATGAAGATATGCTCTTTGATGTACTGCGCCTTGAAGGTGAGCATATGTCATTTGAAGGGCGTGCTGACTGGCATCACTGGTATGCTGAACCTGAGGTTAATCTGGAGGGAGTAATTAAGGTACCTTCTATGGAAACATTGTTTAGAGAGTTGAGTATGAACCAGATTATGAGCAATGGTAAGGGGGAGTTCTCCGGTTTTATTAGTTGGAAGGGGGCACCTACTGATATCAGTAAAAAAAATATAAAAGGTAATATTAAAATTAATGTTCAGGATGGAAATTTTATTGATGCTGACCAGGGAGCTGCAGGACATTTATTGGGCTTGTTAAATTTGAATGCTCTGGTACGCCGAATTTCATATGATTCTAAAAATGTGTCGGGAAAAGGTTTTGCATTTGAAAAAATTAATGGAGATTTTCGATTGCTTAATGGTAGTGCCTATACTGAAAACTTACATATTTTTTCACCCAGTGCTGATTTGCTCATACTGGGCAGAACAGGTATGGTAGCAAAAGATCTTGATCAACAGGTTATAGTGATTCCTGAAATATCAGCAACACTGCCTCTTGCCGGTGCTGCTGTTGCAGGTCCTGCAGGTGTTGCTATTGGCTGGGTGGGACAGAAACTAATAGGTAAGGAGCTTAATAAGATATCTGCCTTTAACTATAGTGTCACGGGAAGTTGGCAGAATCCAGTTATTGAAAGGCAAAAAAATAACAGGGTATCAGCAGAAAACTTTAACAAATTGTTTAACTTTAAACATGAAAAAACCTCAGCAGAAACAGAAAAAAATCAGTCAGATGAAAATAATAATCCATTATTTGAATCCACTGATTAAATTCTGATAAAAAATAGCTTTGTTTTTTCTATAGACTTGTATTTTTATGTTTAATCGTTGAAACTATAAGAAGCTTTATCCAAGCTTATAAATGTGACAAAAAAACAATTGAGAAATAATGGTAAAAGTAGCAGCAATTCAAATGGCTTCAGGGCCAAACATTCAAGGTAACTTAAATGAAGCAAAACGGCTGATTTCAGATGCAGTGGAACAAGGTGCTGAATTGGTTGTATTGCCGGAAAATTTTTCTCATATGGGTATGCTGGAGTCAGATATACTGACGATTACAGAGGATTTCATCGGTATAGGAAATCTTTGTAGTGAGGAAAATAGCAGTCAGACAAACTGTCAGGTTCAAGCTTTTTTATCTTCCCTGGCTAAAGAGAAAGGTATCTGGATTATTGGTGGTACGATACCACTGAAGTCTGCAGATTCTGATAAGGTACTGTCCGCCTGTTTACTTTTTAATGATCAGGGTAAAGTCGTTGAGCGCTATAATAAAATACATCTATTTGATGTTGATTTAGGTGAAAAATGCGGCACCTATAATGAGTCTACTTATACACAAGCAGGTGACAGAGTTGTGGTGGTTGAAACGCCATTTGGCAAGCTGGGTATGGCAATCTGTTATGATTTGCGTTTTCCGGAAATTTTTCGTGATATGGCGAATCAGAATGTTGATATTATATGTATTGTCTCTTCTTTCACTGCAACAACCGGAAAAGCACACTGGGAAATCCTTAATCGTGCCAGAGCCATTGAAAACTTAAGCTTTGTTATTTCCTCAGCTCAGGGCGGCTATCATGTCAATGGTCGTGAGACTTTTGGAGATAGTATGATTGTTGGTCCGTGGGGGAGAATTATTGATCGTCTTGCCAGGGGTTCAGGTTTTGCAATTGCACAGATTGAAACCAGCAAATTGCAAACTACTCGAAAGAAATTTCCAGTATTAGATCATATTCGATTACCTTGTAGTTTGAAATAATTACCTGACTCTTATCTAACATAAACAGCCTTGAGCGGGTAAGAGTACCGCTGTCTTATTTGCAATGATAAATAAGAGAGTTCTTATTGCAACTCAATAAAATTGACTGGTGCTTCCTGAGTCTCCTGAGGGAAAAAAATATCCTCAATAATATATTGTATTTCCTGCAGGTCAACAAAATAATAAAACAGAAACAGAAGTAAAATGAGCGTTATTATAGAATAGAGTAGCGGGCTGATTTTATATCGCTTTTTAGTTTTAGTCATTTTTTTGGGTGAAATAAGAGTCATATTCGCTTCTGTCATAATGTCATCCAATTGACTCAGTACCAGTGAAAAATTATCAATACGTTCCTGAGGAATAATTTTTAGCATGCTGGCAATTAATTGCTGAAGTTTAAGCGGTAATTGTTTAAACGTTTTGTTTAACAAAAAAGTTTGATCAGATAGTACAGGAATACTACCGACAAGCATCTGATAATAGATCACTCCAATTGAAAAAATATCCTGTCTGACAGAGCTTTGTTCATTTTTTAGACGATACCAGTTATTTTTGGGTGTACTTTTTATATAATGTTCTTCCAGATTAAAGTCTGTTAGCTTAATCTGTTCTGTTTCATTAAACAGGATATTAACAGGACGCAGATTACCATGCACAATACGATTTTTATGAGCAAAAGCTAAACCTGTGGCAATTTCCTTTGCCATTGGTATAAAATTTCTCCATTGTATTGTCTGAACAAGACGTTCCTGTAAATTTCCACCCTTGAGATACTCCATCACAATAATGTAATAACGTTGATTATTTGAAGTCCCCAGAATATTGAGAATATTAGGGTGCTTTAATGAGGTCAATAATTTGGCCTCTTCAAAACCTGCATCGCCAATGGTTCTTTTTTTTATGATAATTAATTTTTTTGATGTACGGTTTTGAAACAGCATAACGGAGCTATATTTATTTTCACTGATGACATCCAGCAGATCAAATTGTTTAAAGTCTTTTTGAACTCGCTCCCTTTGTTCTGTTTGTAAATGTGCCCCACGCAAAATAAGTAATAAGGTATCTTTTATTTCATTGGCGGATGCAGGTCTGTCTTCAGCCTCTGTTTCAAGACATTGCAGTATTATCTGGCTTAAGTTATGAGGGATCTCCTGTTCCAGTTCATCAGGTGCTTTAAATCGACCAATGGGATCCCGGTGGGTAAATAATTTATACATTAATATACCCAGGGAGTAGAGATCGCTTTTAAACGTCACTTCTGTTGCTGAACGTCTTTGTTCTGGTGACATGTAGGCCATTGTGCCCATAATGGTTCCTACTTTTGTCTGGTTATTATTTTGTTGCTGCTTGTCTTTATCATCGTCATAAAATTGTGCAATGCCAAAATCCAGGATACGTACATACCTTCTATATCGATGAGTATATTGGCGGGCTTAATATCACGGTGTACCACGTTATTGCGATGAGCATAAGATAGGGCTTTACAAATTTGTACAATAATATCTAATTTTCGGTTAAACTCCAGTTTGCCTCTGTCCATAATGTCACTGAGTTCGTGACCTCCGACGTATTCCATTATAAAATAGGGAATACCTTCCCTGCTGATCCCTCTTTCAATCACGGGAATGATAAATGGATTACTCAGGCGTGCAATAATCAGAGATTCTTTTTCAAATCTCTGAATAAAGTCAGGTTGATCAGTGAATGTATGGGTAAGAACTTTGATAGCAACGGGTCTTTTTAATGAGAGTTGGTAGCCCTTATAAACGACAGCCATCCCCCCTTCACCCACTTTTTCCAGTATTTTATAGCCTTCTATTTCCATTTTCTATAATAAATCAATAAGATATGTTTATTGTTATGTTTGATATTTTCTTTCAGTGTAAAGTTATTTGTGTATGTACAGAAAAACTAGACCTACATATTACCATACTTTAACTGATTGAAAAATAACAAATTACTTTCTAACCACATTTGCTGTCACCGCAATTAAGACATGTCATACAACCATCCATCAGAACCAGTGCCTTTGTTTGGCACTTAGTACAGAGCTGTGCTTTTTCCGGGAAATTATTATCCGTATCGTCTTCTACGGCTTTGTTTTTTTCTTCAAACTCTTTTCGCTTTGATGCGATGAGTTTTTTCTGATGCTCATCCAGCTCATGCTCTTTGAGCATACCAATGAATTTCATATGTGATTCAATGGCACAGCCAATTTCAGCGACAAGGGAAGGCATAAAGGTACCGCCTTTTTTGAAATAACCACCCTTTGGGTCAAATACGGCTTTTAGTTCTTCCACCAGAAAGCAGGCATCACCACCTTTACGAAAGACGGCCGAGATAACTCGGGTCAAAGCTAACACCCATTGGAAGTGTTCCATGTTCTTGGAATTAATAAATACTTCATAAGGACGACGTTCTTCATGTTCTGTGCCCATATTCAGAATCATATCATTGATGGTAATATAGAGTGCATGTTCAGATTGCGGCGTTTTAATTTTATAAGTTGAACCAAATAACATTTCCGGACGAGTCAGATTTTCATGCATACTTTCAACGTCTGCAATGGTATCATCGTTACTAGATTGTTTAACTTCTTCTTTATCTTCTTCTGTCAGAACTTTATAGCCGACAATTTTATTTTTTATTTTTAATGCCATGGTTGATAACCTTTAAATACTAGTTTTGAGTCGGAGTTTAATATGCCAATTTTTTTAGGTGCAAATGGCTCCTGATTAATTGCTTTTATATGGATTAGAATTTTCCGTAGTAACCTTCTTTTAAAGCATCAAAAAGATTGGCTGCTGAATGTGTTTCACCGTCATACTCAACTTCTTCATTTCCTTTTAATTCAATCGTTTCACCATTTTCCAGAGTAAATTGGTAGGTGGTGTTTTCAAGATCAGATTCCTTGACTAATACACCCTGAAATGCTTCTGGATTAAAACGGAAAGTCGTACAGCCTTTTAGACCTTTATCATAAGCATATTCATAAATATCCTTAAAATCTTCATAGGGATAATCGGTAGGTATATTGGCTGTTTTGGATATAGATGAATCAATCCACTTCTGAGCGGCTGCCTGTACATCAACATGTTGCTTGGGTGAAATACTGTCTGCGGTAATAAAATAATCAGGTAATTGCTCTTCGGCTTTATCGGAATAAGGCATGGCATTCGCGTTTACCATTTCACGATAGGCCAGTAGTTCAAAAGAAAAAACATTAACTTTCTCTTTGGTCTTTTTTCCTTCACGAATGACATTACGGGAATAATGGTGTGCAAAACTGGGTTCAATACCGTTACTGGCATTATTAGCCAGAGAGAGTGAGATGGTGCCTGTGGGTGCTATAGAACTATGATGGGTGAAGCGGGCACCGGTTTCTGCCAGTGCGGCAACTAACTCAGGCTCTTTTTTAGCCAGCAGCTGCATATAGCGACTGTATTTTGCATGTAAAATCTTTCCTGGAATTTCATCACCGATTTTAAGGCCGTCCGTCAACATTTCAGGACGTTTATGTAACATTTCACCTGTTACGGTAAACATCTGATCCATAATCCGTGCAGGACCTTTTTCTTTAGCCAGCTCTAAACCTGCTTTCCAGCCTTCGATGGCCATGACTCTGGTCACGTCTTCAGTGAGTGCTAATGAATTCTCGTCACCATATTTCATACCCAGCATGGTACAGGTAGATCCCAGCCCAAGATAACCCATACCATGACGGCGTTTGTTGGTAATTTCTTCACGCTGCTGTTCTAATGGTAGTCCATTAATTTCTACAACATTATCCAGCATACGAGTAAAAATACCGATAGTTTTACGATAGGAATCCCAGTCAAAACTGGCTTCAGAGGTAAAGGGTTTATCAACAAAACGAGTTAGATTAATTGAACCTAGCAGGCAGCTGCCATAGGGTGGCAATGGCTGTTCACCACAGGGGTTAGTGGCACGAATATTTTCACAGAACCAGTTGTTATTCATTTCATTGACTTTATCAATGAGAATAAAACCGGGTTCAGCATAATCATAGGTGGAGGACATAATGATATCCCACAAACGACGAGCCTGAAGAGTTCTTGTAACACGACAAGCAACCAGCCCATCGTTGTTGACAATATATCCATCCTTATTGGGCAAATCACGCCAGGTAACCTGCTCAATATTATTGATATCAATATTATCTATTTTAATTTCCTTCTCAGTGACAGGAAAAGAAAGTGACCAGTTTCCATCATTTTTAACCGCTTCTACGAACTCTGTGGTGATCAGCAGGGAAAGATTGAATTGACGTAGACGGCCATCCTCCCGTTTGGCACGAATAAAATCAATCACATCAGGATGGCCAATATCAAAGGTTGCCATTTGTGCGCCACGGCGACCGCCTGCAGAGGAGACGGTAAAACACATCTTGTCATAAATATCCATAAAGGAAAGTGGACCGGATGTGTAGGCACCTGCGCCGGATACATAAGCATTTTTAGGACGCAAAGTAGAAAACTCATAACCAATACCACAACCGGCTTTTAGAGTGAGGCCTGCCTCATGCACTTTACCCAGAATATCATCCATTGAATCGCTAATAGCACCAGAGACAGTGCAGTTAATAGTGGATGTTGCAGGTTTATGTTCCTGTGCGCCTGCATTAGATATAATACGACCGGCTGGAATCACACCCTGACGTAATGCCCATAAAAATTCTTTATAATATCGATCCTGATTTTTCTTGCCCTGTTCAACATCTGATAATGCTCTGGCAACTCGTTGATAGGTTTCATCAATATTATTATCGATTGCATCACCGTCCTTGGTTTTTAAACGGTATTTAGTATTCCAGATATCTAAAGAGGCATCCTGAAGTGGAATTTCTGTGACGGTATTGGGTATGGCATGTAATTGTGCGGTCATTGATTAAGGTCTCTGGCTTAAAAAGTTTTTGTTTAATGATTAACAGCCGCTATTTAATGTACTGAGAAAAGAATGGCTATTAAGCCTTTGAATTTAGAGTTTTCTTTTCGGACTGTTATCTTATATCTAGTGTTTTTGTTTATCATTTGATACTAGATATTGTGTTTCTGTGAACTGATCGTAAATTTTTGCTTGGAGAAGATCAAGTGTTTTTAGAATAAAAAAGTACTTTTTTTTAATGAAAGAAATAGATATTTTAGAAAGTCAGTAAGGATAAGGGATGCAGAAATTTTAGTATATTAGAACATTAGAGAGTAATTTTGTAGAAAGGATTTTTTATCAGTCCTGTGTTGCCTCAGGTAATTCTTTATAAGTTTGATTTTATGGGATGAATATAAACTAAAATGTTTTATGTGTTAGTTTATTAACTGTCACCAGGGCTTGATCCTGTGCAAAATGGAGTTTGAGTTTTTGTCCGACTTTTAATTGAGAACCGGATTTTACCAGTTTATTATGTTCATCTTTGACCAGTGTATAACCTCTGCCCAAGGTTGTGAGAGGACTATAGGCATCCATTTCACGAGCCAGTGAAGATAATCTTTGTCGTTGTTGATCTAAATATGATTGTATAGTTTGTTGAAGTCTCTGTTGTATATAAGCCAATTGTTCTTTTTTCTGATTTAAAGAATGAATGGGGGAGTGCAGCTGTAATTGAGCATTGATAGTGAACAGCTTTTCTTGATGCAATTGTATCCGTACAAGCAGAGATTGTTCCATGCGCATGGACAGCTCATCGACACGTTGTGATATTTCTTCTAATGCCTGTCCGGGATGTTTCAGTTGTTTCTGCTGCCATTGCAATTGTTGTTGCAGTGATGAAATCTTCTGATTAACCAATTGAATCAGACGGTTTTCTATATCTAATAACCAGCCTTTCCATTCAGCTTGATCGGGGCTGACTAATTCGGCTGCAGCAGAAGGTGTAGCGGCTCGTACATCCGCTACAAAGTCACAAATAGTAAAGTCTACTTCATGACCTACTGCACTGATGATCGGAATTGAGCACTGGAAGATGATTTGAGCCAGTTGTTCATTATTAAATGCCCATAAGTCTTCAATGGAACCACCACCACGGCCAATAATTAATACATCACATAGTGCTTGCTGCTGTGCGTATTTGAGTGCATGAATAAGTTGCTCAGATGCTTGTTTCCCCTGTACCTGAGCGGGATAAATGATAATAGCAAGTGATGGGAAACGCCGCTTGAGTACATTTAAAATATCATGTAGTGCAGCACCTGTTGCAGAGGTGATGATACCGATACGATTAGGTATTTCAGGCAGTGTCTTTTTGTGTTGCTGATCGAATAGACCCTGTGTTTGTAATTTGAGTTTTAATTCATCATAAGCGCGTTGCAAAGCACCGGCACCGACATCTTCCATGCTGTCAATAATCAGCTGAAAATCACCCCGAGCCTCATATAAGCTGACATGAGCTTTAACCAGAACCTGATTACCCTCATCGGGTTTGAATCTTAGACGCTGATTACTTTGGCGGAACATAGCACAACGTACCTGTCCACGATCATCTTTGAGAGTAAAATACCAATGTCCGGAACGAGGCATGGCCAGATTAGATATTTCTCCTGAGATCCATACTGACGGAAAATTGGACTCCAGAACACTCTTAACATTGCGTACGAATTCAGAAACTGAAAGGATATTAGATTGATGATTATAGTTCATCAGATGATCATACAGAATAAAGTTCGAAAATAAAAATAGTCGGTACTCTTGAGTAACAAAAAATCAGCACAAATGATTTTAAGTCATTTTTATGTTACTTAAATCATTCGAGCCAATTTTTTTGGCTGTGGGCACTTCTAAGTAACTTAAAATTTTCCAACCATCTTATTTGGTATTTTATGTTACTACAAATGATGGTGGCCAAATTCATGTTGGCTGAAGGCTCTTGAGTAATAAAAAATTTTCCATGCATCATATTTTATGTTAAAATCTCCTGTTATTTTATTCAATTTCACCTGAAGGATTTTCCCCTATGCGAATCGTTGAAGAAGCACTTACCTTTGATGATGTTTTACTTGTTCCGGCTTTTTCTGATGTCTTGCCAAAAGAAGTCAATTTATCAACCAGGTTGACCAGAGATATCTCCCTGAATATACCTATGGCCTCTGCTGCAATGGATACAGTGACTGAGCACCGTATGGCTATTGCAATGGCACAGCAGGGTGGTATTGGTATTATTCATAAGAATATGACCATTGCAGAACAGGCAAGGGAAGTCACTAAAGTTAAAAAACATGAAAGTGGTGTGGTGAAGGATCCGATCACTATTTCTCCTGATAAAACCATTCGAGAAGTAATGGAACTGACCCGGATCAATAAAATATCAGGTGTTCCCGTGGTTGATGGTGATGATCTGGTAGGTATAGTGACCAGTCGGGATTTACGTTTTGAAACTCATTTAGATGATCTGGTCACTACCATTATGACCCCGAAGGATCGTTTGATAACAGTGCTTGAAGGAACTGGTCGACAGGTGGCGATGGATCTGCTGCATGAGAACCGTATTGAAAAAGTATTAGTTGTTAACGAAGATTTTCAATTACGCGGTATGATTACTGTTAAAGATATGCAGAAGGCAACAGATTATCCACTGGCCTGTAAAGATGATCAGGAGCGTTTAAGAGTCGGTGCCGCCGTCGGTGTTGGAGTCGGAACTGATGAACGTGTTGCAGCGCTTGCAGAAGCTGGAGTTGATGTATTAGTGGTTGATACCGCACATGGACATTCTAAAGGTGTTCTTAACAGGGTGGCCTGGGTGAAAAAAAATTTTCCTCAGGTGCAGGTTATTGGCGGTAACATTGCGACAGCCAGTGCAGCCCGGGCTTTGGTAGATGCCGGTGCTGATGCTGTGAAAGTTGGTATCGGTCCAGGATCGATTTGTACAACACGAATTGTTGCCGGTGTGGGTGTACCTCAAATTACTGCTATTAGTAATGTGGCTGAAGAGCTGAGAGGTACGGGAGTTCCTCTGATTGGAGATGGTGGTATACGTTTTTCAGGTGATTTTTCCAAGGCCATTGTTGCAGGTGCTTCCTGTTGCATGTTTGGCAGTGTCTTTGCGGGTACAGAAGAAGCACCGGGGGAAGTTGAATTGTATCAGGGACGTTCCTATAAGGCTTATCGCGGTATGGGTTCTATAGGAGCAATGTCACAACAGCAGGGCTCCAGTGATCGCTATTTTCAGGAAAGTAGCGATGCTGATAAATTAGTGCCGGAAGGTATTGAAGGACGGGTGCCATTTAAAGGATCTATGCATCCTGTTATTCATCAAATGCTGGGAGGCTTGCGCTCATCAATGGGCTATACTGGTTGTGCGAATATTGAGGCTATGAGGCATAATCCTGAATTTGTACGAGTGACCAGTGCAGGTATGGTTGAGAGCCATGTGCATGATGTTACTATCACCAAAGAAGCACCTAATTATAGAACCTAGGATTTTAACAGGATAGCCAGATGACACAAAATATTCATGAACAGCGAATTCTTATTCTTGATTTTGGTTCTCAATATAGCCAGTTGATAGCCAGGCGTGTGCGTGAAGCGGGAGTGTATTGTGAAATCCATCCGTCTAATTATGATGCGGCATTAATTCAATCCTTTAATGCCAATGGAATTATTCTTTCCGGCGGACCGGAAACAGTGACCTCCACCGATACTCCAAGAGCTGCTGATGTGGTTTTTGAACTGGGAGTACCCGTTTTAGGTATTTGTTATGGCATGCAGACCATGACACAGCAATTAGGCGGTCAGGTTGAAAATGCCGCTCATCATGAATATGGTTATGCTCAGGTTCGGGCACACGGGCATACTCAATTACTTAAAGATATTGAAGATCATAGCACTGCAGAAGGCTATGGTATGCTGGATGTATGGATGTCCCATGGTGATCGGGTGGTAACAATGCCGCAAGGCTTTAAACTGATGGCCAGTACGGATAATGCTCCGATTGCTGCCATGGCTGATGAAACACGACATTTCTACGGTATTCAATTTCACCCGGAAGTTACTCATACTAAGCAGGGGCAACGGATCTTTAAACGTTTTATTGAAGATATTTGTCATTGTGACACACTATGGAATCCAGGTAATATAATTCAGGACAGTATTAATAATATTCGTACACAGGTGGGCAGTGATGAGGTGGTTTTAGGACTTTCCGGTGGCGTGGATTCATCGGTTGTTGCAGCGCTTCTGCATAAGGCAATTGGTGATCAGTTAACTTGTGTGTTTGTTGATAATGGCTTATTACGTCTTAATGAAGGTGATCAGGTGATGAGCATGTTTGCTCAGCATATGGGTATCAAAGTCATTCGTGTAGATGCAGAAAATCGTTTTCTCTCTCAATTGTCCGGTGAGGCTGATCCGGAGAAAAAACGTAAAATTATTGGCCACGAGTTCATCAATGTTTTTGATGAAGAAGCGGGCAAGTTAAATAATGCTAAATGGTTGGCTCAGGGTACAATTTATCCTGATGTCATTGAATCAGGCGGTCAAAATGGCACAGCTCATTTAATTAAATCCCATCATAATGTGGGCGGCTTGCCCGATGATATGGCTCTGGAACTGGTTGAACCTTTAAGAGAGCTTTTTAAAGATGAGGTCAGGGAACTGGGTTTAGAACTGGGTCTTCCTTATGATATGGTTTATCGCCATCCATTTCCGGGGCCTGGCTTAGGCGTTCGCATTCTGGGTGAAGTGAAGAAAGAATATGCTGATATTCTGCGAGAAGCGGATGCTATCTTTATTGAAGAATTGTATAAAAATGATCTCTATCATAAAGTATCACAGGCCTTTGCTGTTTTTTTACCGGTAAAATCCGTGGGAGTGAAAGGGGATGGTCGCTGCTATTCCTATGTGATTGCATTAAGGGCGGTTGAAACGATTGATTTTATGACTGCCCGCTGGGCACATTTACCCTATGACGTGTTAGAAATTATTTCCAGTCGAATCATTAATGAAGTAGAACATGTGACCAGAGTAAGCTATGATATTTCTTCAAAACCACCAGCAACCATAGAGTGGGAATAATTTAGTTACAAAGAGTATTTATGATATCAAAAAACTCATTTACTAACAATTTGAAGTTTGATATTTTTATAATCATTATTGTTAATGTAGGCTTGTTTTTTGTTTTTAGCAAGATAGATGCTCTGGAGTTATTGTACGAGTATTCAAAACAGCATGAAGATTTTGAGTTGGATGAAGTACTGGTTATTTTTATTTCACTCTCTTTTTCACTAGCAATATTTGCGTTAAGGAGGCTGCGAGAGTCAAAGATATTAGTAGCTGAAATAACTGAATTGGCGGTAAGGGATTCGTTAACTAAGTTATTTAATCGGCGCTACTTCAACAGAGAGCTTGAAATTGAAGTAAATAAGGCACAACGTTCAAATAATCATTTTTCAGTAATTATGATGGATTTAGATTATTTTAAAGCAATCAATGACACTTATGGGCACAATGTTGGGGATAAGGTTCTTTATCAAGTTTCTCAGCTTTATACTCAAAGCTGTAGAGAAACTGATCTGGTGGCTAGATGGGGAGGCGAGGAGTTTATCATTCTTTGTTACAGCACTCAATTAGAAGGGGCTGTAGAGTTAGGCAATAAGATATTAGAGACTGTCAGTAATTTTAATTTTAATGTGGTTGAACATATTACTGTTAGTATTGGTGTAACCACTTTTGCAAAAAATGATAGTGCTGAAACAATTATTAAACGTGCTGATAAATATCTTTATATTGCCAAAGATGAAGGTAGAAACATATTAAGACATTCTTAACAGAGTAAACTCGGTGTGAATTCAGTGCTTAAGCTTTAATTTTAAGGTAGAGCGTGGATATTATAGCCGTTTAACTTAATGAGCTGATTTTGGTAGATGCAAGTTACAAAAAAGACTAAATGATGCAGGATAAAAATGTGTTTAGAGTAAGGTTATATATGAAACATGCAACTATTACTCAATTATAAACTAACGCGATTAAATTACTGAATAAAAAGTATTTAAATACTTTTTATTCAGTTAGAACAGGCTAAGTTATTGTTTTTAACTACTAATAATAGAAAACAAATTTTTTTAAAAGTAATTTTTTTATAAAATATCGATCAATATCTGATTCTATTACCCAACAAGTGGAGAGAGTGGAGCCTGCTGCACCCTGGCATCTTGTTCTGGGATATAAGAAATACAGGGAACAATTACATGATATAGAGCAGCATTTACTGGTCAATAAAAAACTCCCCCCGCTGGTTAACCTGACTGATAAAAATAAACACACATCGAATACTCTGGTACTGCTGATAGGGGAATCAACCAATAGTCAGCGGATGAGTTTATACGGATATAAGCGCAACACAACGCCTCAACTGGATGCGCTAAAAGATGAATTACTGGTGTTTGAGAATGTTTATGCGGCACGTCCTTATACTATTGAGGCACTACAGCAGGTGTTAATTTTTGCAGATGCTAAAAGTCCAAACGTTTATCTGACAAAACCAACTCTGATTAATCTGATGAAGCAGGCCGGCTATACTAACTATGGTTCGGCTGATTTAATCTATAGCTGGGCTGATCTGGCGGGGATTAGTTTTAATGAGTTTGATCCAGGCCGTAGTATAGTTAATGAATTATTTCAAAAAAATCCAATATGGATTGGCAATCCAGACAAACCTGAGTTTATGAGAGATTTGCAAAAAAATCCTTTTCCAGACTATTTTATTAATAATAAATCTAATTTCCTTGTTAAAAAAGGCAATAAATCAGCACAGTTTAATGAAAAAATCTGATGAAGACTGGATGCAGCATGCACTTGAACTGGCAAAGAAAGCTGCTCAGCTGGGAGAAGTCCCTGTTGGAGCAGTATTAGTTAAAAACGGACAATTAATAGCAGAAGGCTGGAATCAACCCATCAGCCATAATGATCCCACTGCACATGCTGAGATTATAGCCATTCGTCATGCTGCACAAAAAATGGAGAATTATCGTCTTCCTGATACCACGCTTTATGTCACCATAGAGCCTTGTTCTATGTGTGCAGGTACTATTATCCATGCACGTATTGCGCGACTTGTTTTTGGTGCTGTTGAACCAAGAGCGGGAGCTGTAGGCAGCGCGAACAATTTACTTCAGGATAAACAATTGAACCACCGGGTGGAAATTAAATCAGGAATACTGGCAGAAGAATGCAGTGCCATATTAAAAAATTTTTTTAGGGCAAGGCGTAAAAAACTAATTATCACCAGATAATGACATGATTGATTAAAGGAAAAAATAATGAAATATGGTGAACGGTGTAAACATAAAAACACTTCAATATGTAATAGTTGTGATAATGGCAGCCTTTGGGAAGATTCTGGAAACTCGTTTCCTCTTATCATTTCAGCTATTATGTTTGGTTGTGGTGTAGGTGGTATCTTGGCAGCCTTATTTTATCATGTATGATTTATAGTTTGAAAAGATGATTAAAGATCCTTTCTTTACTCTTATCAAACATAATTTAGTAATAGCTCATCAGGAGAATAATTTATGAAAGATTTAATTTGGGATAATAGCTTAAGTGTCCAGGTTGACGAAATAGATGAAGACCACCGCAAGCTTATGGATCTATTTAATATTCTGAATCATTCTGTAGCAGAAGGGGACGATTCAAGCTATATTGATGCAGTGATGGAAGAGTTGATATGTTGTACTGTCTGGCATTTCAGACATGAGGAGCGATTGATGTTGAAATATGATTATGAAGGCCTTGCAGAACACAAGTCTGAACATCAGGAGTTAATCGAAACTGCCAGGGAACTGCAACAGAAGTACCAGCAGGAAGGTAAATCAATCTCAAGTGAAGATATTGCATTTCTGGAACACTGGTTAACCGGACATATTCTCGGCACTGATATGGATTTGGGCTCCTATCTTGGTGAGGTAATGTAGCAAGGTAACTGAAAATTTCAAAATTGATTTTACATATAAAACTTTACCCCTGCCTTTCTTTGCTATAAAAAATATTAGCAAAACGACAGCAGGCAAGTTTATTGGCTGAGGTTCTCAATGAACTTACTGGCCTTTAATTTCCAATAATTCAATTTCGAAAATTAATGTTGCACCCGGTCCAATCATTGGTGCTGAACCCTGATCTCCATAGGCTAAGTGAGATGGGATTGTTAAACGCCATTTAGACCCGACAGACATTAATTGTAATGCCTCAATCCAGCCCTGAATGACACCATTAACTGGAAACTGTGCCGGTTCTTCACGATCAACTGAGCTGTCAAAAACAGAGCCGTCAGTCAAAGTACCATGATAATGAGTGACAACCATATCAGTCTGGGCAGGTTTTGAACCGCTGCCTTCGGTAATCACTTCATATTGCAGGCCGGACTCTGTTGTGATAACGCCTTCTTTCTTTGCATTTTCATCCAAAAATAATTGTCCTGATTCTTTATTAACTGCAGCGGCCTCTGAAGCGGCAGCCTGAACTTGTTGATTAATTGCTGAAAAAGCAGTCTGCATTTCATCTTCGGGGAAACGTAAAGGTTTCTCATTAAATATATCACTAATACCGACAATTAATGCCTCCAGACTAAAATCCGGGAAAGACTGGCCTTTGACCTGCTGTCCTAACTGAAGCCCTATTCCATAACTGACTTTATCTGCATCTGTTTCGATTGAATACTCTGTATTGCTCATTACTTTCTCACATTATTGTTGTATTTTATTTAAACCCGGAAAAAGCAGTTAAAATCTATTACAATAGCCAACTGTATTTTCCAGGTTAAAGGATTATTGAATCTACCACACTAAGTGGGGATGATTTTATCGCTTGCAAGTGCTAAGGAACATTCACGAAATATTAAAGTCGCTATCTTTAAGATATTTTGATTTAAATTTAAAAGGCAGGTTATTGTCTGACTCACAATATTGAAACTGATTTCTACCGGAAAGCTTTGCCTGTTGCAGAGAATAGTCAACACATTGTAAAACACCGGATAAATTTAAGTCCTCCTGTGCAAATGAGAATCCAACACTGACGGTAATTCCAAACTTAAATTCATTGATATTGAAAACAGTTTCCGAGATAGAATTAATAATACGTTCTGCTGTCATATTAGCACCATGAATTTCAACCTCGGGAAGAATAATAATAAACCGGTCACTTTCATAATGAGCTAAAAAGTCAGTGGGTCTAATAGCCTCTTCCAGTAGTCGTGCAATTTGAATCAAAGTCAGTTCTCCCACCGCATCGCCATAATTACGGCTAACTGCACCTATATGATCAACATCAATAAGCATGAGACAATAGTGTGTATTATAACGTTGATGGCGATGATGCTCATCAACCAGACGTTTGATAAAATAACGTTTATTATAAAGTTTAGTTAGATTATCTTTTTGTGTCAGTTGTTCTAAAAATGTTTCTTTATCTTTTATTATTTGTGATAACTTGTTATAGGTTGCCGCAATGAACTCAAATTCTTTATAAGACTGTAATGTTAGAGGCTTAACTTTAATACTTCCAGAACGATTTTCAGCCCATTTTTCTAATATTGTTACGGGTTTAAGAATTGAACGATTCAGGTACAGGATACTACTCAAAGTAATAATATAAACAAATAGAACAATATAAATTATTAATAGGAACAGTTCAGATTTAACCTCTTTTGCTTTATGGAAGTTAATCTTTGACCTATCCTGCATCTTAAGATGTAATTGATCCAGAATTAAGGTGGTTTCTATGACACTCTGGTAAAAATCGTATAGTGAATAATGAGGAATGAGATGTTTGACTGAATTGGTATCGTTAAAAATAATTATTGCAATACGATGCACATTGCGCCAGCTGAGGTAGGCAGAACGATAAAGATCATTTGCCAGAGAATCATCTTTGTGCCCCAGACTTATGGTATCAATTAGAGACTGTTTTATTTCATTGCTGGACTGTAAAAATTTTTCTTTATCATCTGCCTCAAAACTATCCAGGTACTGATTGAAGGGAATAATACTGAGTTGAATTTTATCCTTGAGTTCAATGATAGGAACAATGTCAGAGACGATATCATCAATGGCATAATCAAAAGCATGGCTTAACTTTTGGAAAAAGAAAAAACCGACCAGTCCCAGAAATAGTAATGGTAGAATGATTGCAGCAATGTTAATTTTTAAGTAACTTTTTAGTAGAGGGGATGTCGTTTTTTTATTATCAGTACCGCCAGCTGATAAATTTTTTGATTGATTAAGCATAGATTCAACTCAAATCTCAATTTTAAGTTTCTTTATTCTAGCAGGATTTTATGGAAAATATTAATAATCATAAGTATTATTAGGCTTTTAAGGTACTATTATAACTTAGGAGCTTTATACTATGATCGATATTGGTGTTAATCTTACCAGTGTCCGGTTTCAAAATGACATTGATGATGTGATAGAGAATGCTCTGCAAGCGGGTATTGAAAGTATGATTGTCACGGGTACTAATGTAGAAAAAAGCCGACTAGCTCAACAATTAACTATGCAGTATCCGGATTGTTTATATTCTACAGCGGGTATTCATCCGCATGATGCCAGTTTATACACGCAAGAGAGTTTAGAACAATTGACAGCTTTGTTGGAAATGCATAGAGTGGTTGCTGTGGGTGAATGCGGTCTTGATTATAATCGAAATTTTTCTACCAGGGCAGAACAACTCAGCTGTTTTGAGGCTCAATTAGAGCTGGCAGTAGAATTAAAACTGCCGGTTTTTTTACATCAAAGAGAAGCACATAATGATCTGGTACACTTAATAAAAAAATATCGTTCAGGCCTGGTTGGTGGGGTTGCACATTGTTTTACAGGTGGACAGGCTGAATTGGAAAGCTATCTTGACTTAGATCTCTCCATTGGAATTACTGGCTGGTTGTGTGATGAACGACGTGGCAAAGAATTACAAGATTGTGTTGCCCTGATCCCGGATGATAAAATTATGGTTGAAACTGATGCCCCCTATTTATTTCCACGAGATTTAAAGTTGGCCACAGATGAATCTTTAAGTGGAAAAAAGAAGAAAAAAAATCGTAGCAGAAATGAACCTCAATACTTGCCTCATATTACTAAAACACTCGAAAAATATATGCATAAAGATGAATTAGTGCTCACTCGGCTGACTATTGCAAATAGCAAAAAATTTTTTCGACTTTAAATATCCAAATTTAAATGCAGGAGTTGTTACTTTGCAATGAACAATGATTATGCTTCAATATTGCAGATTTCTAATCAAATGACAATATCAATCAATGATATTGATATGAGCTTTATCCGGGCGCAGGGTGCTGGTGGACAGAATGTGAATAAAGTCTCCAGCGCAGTCCATTTACGCTTTGATATTAATGCCTCATCATTACCGGATACTTATAAAGAAAAACTTCTGCACATTAAAGATCACCATATCACTGCTGATGGTATTATTATTCTTAAGGCGCAAAGATATCGAACCCAGGATAAAAATCGTGAAGATGCATTATGTCGACTGGTGATTATTATTCGTAAAGCAATGCTTATTAAAAAAAAGCGTAGAGCAACCAGACCCACCCGTGGTTCACAACAGCGACGTATGGATCGTAAAACAAAAAGTGGCAGGCAAAAGGCATTACGTAAAAAAGTAGATTTTTAGCCTGTCTGACATCAATAAATCTGAAGTATTATGATCCCTCAGTCAAACTTGAAATTTGCCTGGATTATCCCAATATTAGCTTTATCTGAAACACTTTTCTAATTTAATCATGAGGTTTTTACCATGGATGTTATGCAACGTATTGATGATGCAGTAAAAAATAATAATATTGTAATTTTTATGAAAGGTACACCACAATTGCCTTCTTGTGGTTTTTCATCTCGTGCTAGTGAAGCCTTAATGAAGACGGGTGTTGAATTTGCCTATGTCAACGTTTTACAAGATCCTGAAATTTTTGAAAATTTGCCCCGTTATGCTGACTGGCCGACATTCCCTCAGATTTATATTGACCATGAGCTGGTAGGTGGTTGTGATATTGTTCTGGAAATGTTCCAGAATGGTCAGTTAAAAACTGCCTGTGAAGCAGCAGCAGGAACAACCGAAAATACATAAGTTATCCCTGTTTCTACAGGCTTTTATCAAACATAGACACTAACTGGTCTGGTAGCGAAATCTGGTTCAGCAGGTTGTGGTTGAGAAGTCTGATTATCATAATATGAAGCAGCAAAGGCTCTTTTCTGGGCTGTCTGCCTCATGTCATTGACTTGCTGAGCATCAAAACTATAAACAGAGCTGCTCTCGCTGGAATCAGAACTTGAATTGGTATTTGAATAGTCAGGCGTATTTTGAGCTGCATTTGCATAAGTCTCAAAAGCTTGTTTAGTCAATTTTTGAGAATATAACTCAACACCTGTCTCTCTGGCATTGTCTCTTAATTCCTGATTGGACTGTTGAAGTTTTTCAACATCAACGGAGTTACCTGATTGTTTTGCATCAACAACCTGAGTCAGTGTATTGCGTCGTGTTGCCTGATGAACCATGTCCAGATAATTACTACTATAAACGCTGCTAACTGAATTCATTTTCTTGCCCTCATCTCAAATTAAAGAATGAAACAATTATATAGAAATTAATTACAAATTTCATGACAATTTGGGACAATCATATGTCTTTCATGGACATTTATTCTCGGACAAGCTTCTAGGTTGAAGTCAGGTTTTTAATTCGGTATTCTTTAGGGGATAAGCTTTTATAACGTTTAAATGCACGGGAAAAAGAACTGACTTCTGAAAAGCCGAGCATAAAGGCAATTTCTATTAAACTTAATTTTGGATCTTTTAAATACAGGCAGGCGGTATTTTCACGAACTTCATCTACTAAAATTTTAAATGTTAACTGCTCTGTTTTTAATTTCCGTTGTAATTGTTTGGTGGTGATAAATAAACTTTCAGCAATATTAATCGCTGTGACATTTCCGGAAGCTAATTGGGTAGCTATTTGCTGTTTGACTTTATCAACAAATGTGGGTTCATCCATCTGCTTTAAATAATCAATAACAGCCTTTTCATGAAATAATGCGTATTCTGCATGACCACTGAGCAATGGTTCTTTTACCGTGTCTATATGAAATATAATAGAGTTGTAGGCATGATGAAATAAGATGTCAGAACCAAAAATTGCTTGATAGTAATTGAGATTATGCGGTTGCTGGTATTGAAAAGTTGTACGTAATGGTTGTAAATGATTACCGTAGTTAGTACGGCACATGGTCATAATTATTGACATTAAGGCATCAACTAAAGGACGATTCTTTGCAAAATATTGAATCCCGAGCCGGATAATAAACAAGTCATTATCTTCAATAATATTAATTTTAAGAGAACTGGCAATAATTTTTGAAAAGCGCTGCATACGGTAGAAGGCAGTGTAGAGAGAGCTACTGGCCAGCCAGGCATATCCAAGGGCATTCATATAGGATGGATGCCAGTATTCTCCGGCTTTCAAGCCAAAACTTTTATCCTTTATTAATTGTTCGGCTTCCTGCCAGACAGCAGCAACTTTGCTGCAATCTACCCGGGAAATTGCCTGGTTATTATGCTGATATTTAATACCATGGTTTTTAAAAAGTGCAATGGAATCAATATTATACGAACAAAGAATTTTATAAATAATATGAGGAGGCAGGCAGCTATCTGTCAAATTAAAGCTCCTGTTATAAATACTTCAACCAGATTGAGTCGCGATGTCTGGCTTTAAAACCCCGGTACCATAAACAAAAAGGATAAAGTAAAACCAGTATGATAATAGTAACAAGATAAGCAGTATATAAATCTGAAATATCCCGTAAACCACCATAGGTACCGGAACCGGTAAGGATGATGCGGTGTACCAGATAAAATATCATGGCTGTTTGACCGAAGACCAGTAAAACACCATTCTGGCGTACTCCGATAATAGGTTCAATAAAAATCATAAGAGCAAGAATAACTGACATCAAGCCTAATTCAAGAAAAGTAAATGAAGCAGATGGCGGGTACTTGCTAACATGGAGCCATTGCTGCCAGCTATTATTATCCCGGTATAACAGCATATTGCCATAACCGTTATAATAACGTATAAAAAAGTAGGCAAGAAGTGCTGAAATTCCAAGCCCCAGTAGCAAACGTACAGGATCAATGCTGGTTTTTCCTTCTTTATAGTCCAGTAAATAACGACCAAATACCCAGCCTAAAACCATCATGGCTAACCAGGGAAGTAATGGATACATGATCACCATGTCGGATGATGAATAAGTTGCATAGAGTAATGCCTTTATAATTGAGGCGCTGCCCTGCCCAGGCGGCCAGCCCTGAGTCGTCAGCAATTCACCAAAGGCAATCCATGCGCATGCCAAAAGGATTAAAAAAGTGCTGGAAAAGCGTCGTAATAATGCCATACACATCATCGCTGCACCAATAGCATATAATACCTGTATGGTTATTTTTCCTGAAAAGAATGAAATGATGGTGGGATCAAGCAAGGCAATAAAAGCCCCGCGAAGCAGAATGTCTTTGTCAATTTGCCAGCTGTCAATTCCTTTGGCAACTTTGCGCTCCACACTAATAGCCAAAGCGGTACCAGCCAGGAATACAAATACCGGTGCACATAAGTGAGTAAGCCAGCGGCTAAAAAATTCAAAAGCAGGTAAGGCTGTGCCGCTAACATATTTAGCGGCTGAATCTGTGCCGATATGGTTGACATTGTATACCATAGATACATGATCCAGAACCATAAATATCATGACAAAACCGCGCATCCAGTCAATAGAAGCTATTCGTTTCGATTGAGTCATGTAAAAAATTTCCTGTATATCAATGAAGAATATAGGATGATTCTAACTTATTTGAAGCTGGTTTCATAATAGAACTATAGTGAGTCTGCTTGATATTAACGCACTGTGTGAGAAAAAAGATCACTAATCAATAATTTGTCTATGTATAAGGCTGATTATTTCATATAATTATCATCACTAATTATTTAAAATTTAAATTAATGAGATCATGATGATGAAGGCATTGGTAAAAAAATATGCAAAAGAGGGACTCTGGCTGGAAGATGTTCCGCTTCCTGATGTGGGTAATAATGATGTCTTGGTTAAAATTCAGAAAACAGCGATTTGTGGTACCGATATCCATATTTATAACTGGGATAAATGGGCGCAAAAAACAATCCCTGTTCCCATGACAATCGGTCATGAGTTTGCCGGTGTTGTGGCTGAAGTCGGTAGTAATGTGACTGAACTGAATGTGGGTGATATTGTTTCCGGTGAGGGGCATATTGTTTGTGAACGCTGTCGGAATTGTCTGGCAGGCAGACGACACCTTTGTCCTAATACGATTGGTATTGGAGTGAATCGAACAGGCTGTTTTGCTGAGTATTTATCTATTCCTGCCAAAAATGTATTTCGACCCAATACCAAAATATCCACAGAGGTACTTGCCTGTTTTGATCCCTATGGCAATGCGATTCATACAGCACTTTCCTTTAACATGGTGGGTGAAGATGTGCTGATTACCGGAGCTGGCCCAATAGGCATTATGGCTGCAATGGTGGCTTCTCACTGCGGGGCGCGTAATATTGTGATTACTGACCTCAATGATTATCGCCTGAATCTGGCCAAAGAAATTGTTCCCCGAGCGATTACTATGAATGTCAAAAATGAGACAATTACTAAAGAATTTATGTGTAGTCTGGGGATTCTTGAGGGCTTTGATGTGGGTTTGGAAATGTCAGGTTCACCTCATGCCTTTAAGGATATGTTAGCTAATATGATTAATGGCGGCAGTATTGCTATGCTGGCTATTATGCCTAATGGCACAGGTATCGATTGGGAAAAAGTAGTTTTTAAAGGGTTGTTCATTAAAGGTATTTATGGTCGGGAAATATTTGAGACCTGGTATAAGGGCGTGATGATGGTACAAAGTCATATCCCGTTGGAAAAAATTATTACCCATCGATTTCATTATACTGATTTTCAGCAGGGTATTGATGTGATGCGCTCAGGACAGTCAGGCAAGGTTATTCTTAACTGGGATTAGATAAGAGGAACAGATATGAGCTATAAAAGTGCTAAGGAAAGTCTGACCCGGGATCTGCTGGAAATAAAAACTGCAGGACTGTGGAAATCTGAACGTGTGATTGCTTCTGAGCAGAAAAATGATATTACTTTGGATGATGGTCGTGAAGTGATCAATATGTGTGCTAATAATTATCTGGGGCTGGCCAATAATGCAGAAATTATTCAGGCAGCTAAGGCAAGTTATGATCAATGGGGTTTTGGTTTATCTTCTGTGCGTTTTATTTGCGGAACTCAAACCATTCATAAAACCCTTGAAAATAAGGTTTCTGAGTTTCTGAGCATGGAAGAAACCATTCTTTATGCTGCCTGCTTTGATGCCAATACCGGACTTTTTGAAACTATTTTATCTAAAGAAGATGCGATTATTTCTGATGAATTAAACCATGCCTCGATTATTGATGGCGTGCGCTTATGTAAAGCCGCGCGTTTTCGATACAATAATAATGATATGGCTGATCTTGAGAAAATGCTTCAAGAAGCTAAAGCTGGTGGTGCGCGGCGTATATTGATTACCACCGATGGCGTATTTTCCATGGACGGTACGATTGCACAGCTGGATAAGATCTGTGATCTGGCGGATAAATATGATGCTATGGTGCACCACGATGATTGTCATGCAGTTGGTTTTATGGGTAAAAATGGTCGTGGTGTGCATGAGTACCATGATGTTATAGATCGGGTAGATATCATTACCGGCACTTTTGGTAAAGCATTAGGAGGAGCCTCAGGAGGTTATACAGCGGGACGTAAAGAAATTATTGATCTGTTGCGTCAGCGTTCCCGCCCCTATCTGTTTTCTAATACAGTTGCGCCTGCTATTTGCGCTGCCTCAATTAAAGTGTTGGACATGCTTTCTAAATCAACAGAATTACGTGACCGTCTGGAGGAAAATACACACTATTTTCGTCAGGGGATGCAGAAGGCCGGTTTTGATGTGCCTCCGGGGGATCATCCTATTGTGCCGGTTATGTTAGGGGATGCTGTTTTGGCACAAAAGATGTCACAGAAATTATTAGAACGGGGTATTTATGCCATTGGATTTTTCTTTCCGGTTGTTGCAAAAGGCAAAGCGAGGATCCGAACTCAAATTTCAGCAGCTCATACCAGGGATGATCTGGATAAAGCCATAGCAGCATTTGCACAAACCTATGCGGAATTAAAAGCCGTTACTTAAACCATTATTTAGGAAATATAATACGGGGATTTTTCTTGTTCTGGCGATAAAAAATACCAATATGTCCAATAGTTTGAACTTGCTCTGATTCTGTTTGACGAGAGATTTTTTCAATCATTTCTTTTTTATCTTCTCTATCGTCCGCATTGACCCGTACTTTTATGAGTTCATGATCTTCCAGTGCCTGATGAATTTCATTGATGACGTTGTCGGTTAATCCTGCTCCACCAATGAGGACTACTGGTTTCAGAGAATGTGCCTGGGCACGAAGAAAACGGTTTTGTTTATTATTTAGCGACATAGAGGACTCATTAAGCTTTTTTTGTTGAAGACGTGATTATACCGTGAATTTATCAGACTTTCACGGTAAAATACTGCTTTATTATCTAGAAGGTATTGTTATCTATGGGACGCAGTAAAAGCAGTTCTGAGTGGCTGCAGGAACATTTTAAGGATCAATATGTTTTAAAGTCACAGCAGGATGGCTATCGTTCCCGTGCGGCTTATAAGCTGCTGCAAATTCAACAAAAAGATAAAATTATTAAACCTGGAATGAATATTGTTGATCTGGGATCTGCACCTGGAGGCTGGTCTCAGGTTGCCCGACAGTTTGTCGGCAGTAAAGGAAAAGTGGTTGCTCTGGATATTTTACCCATGGATCAACTGGCACAGGTTGAATTTGTTTTGGGTGACTTTCGGGAAGAAGCTGTTTTAAATGAATTGCTGACCGTAGTAAATAATGAGCCGATAGATCTTGTAATTTCTGATATGGCACCCAATATTACAGGGGTGAAGGCTGTTGATCAGCCCAAAAGTATTTACCTGCTTGAATTGGCAATGGATTTGGCGAATCAGGTATTAACACCTGAAGGTACATTGTTGATGAAGGTATTTCAGGGCGAGGGCTTCCAGCCTTTGTTGGCTGAACTGAGAAAATCTTATCAAAAAGTAATTACACGAAAACCTGATGCATCAAGGTCACGTTCATCAGAAGTCTATTTACTGGCAAAAGGGTTTAAGGGATAATGGAGCCTTTAGCTACATATATTAAGTCCTTTAGCTGAATTTAACGCTGTATATAAATGAAATCGTTGGAGTATTCGTTTTGAACGAAATGACAAAAAATATCTTGCTTTGGGTGGTTATTGGTATCATCCTGATGTCCGTCTTTAGTAATTTTACCCCGACTCAGGGGCCAAAAGATATGACTTATTCTGATTTTATTCAGAATGTTGAACGTGGTTCAGTTAATGAAGTTAAAATTGAGGGTAGAGTGATTACAGGTCACTCGATGGAAGGTAAAAAGTTTACTACCTACAGCCCGGAAACTGATAATCGCGCTTTGATTGGTATTTTACTGGATAGAAACGTACAGATTATTGGTGAACCGCCTCAGCAGCAAAGCTTACTGGTGCAATTGTTTATTTCTTCTTTTCCTATTCTTTTAATTGTTGGTATCTGGGTTTATTTTATGCGCCAGATGCAGGGCGGCGGCGGTGGTCGCGGCGGCCCTATGTCTTTTGGTAAGAGTAAGGCACGGTTACTTGGTGAAGATCAGGTAAAAATTTCTTTTGCTGATGTGGCAGGTTGTGATGAAGCTAAGGAAGAAGTTTCTGAATTAGTCGATTTTCTTAAAGACCCGGGAAAATTTACCAAGCTGGGTGGAAAAATTCCTCGTGGTGTTTTATTGGTGGGTAACCCCGGAACAGGTAAGACTCTGTTAGCCAAAGCAATTTCAGGTGAGGCTAAAGTGCCTTTCTTTACCATTTCCGGCTCTGACTTTGTGGAGATGTTTGTCGGTGTTGGTGCCTCACGTGTTCGTGACATGTTTGAACAAGGCAAGAAACATGCACCTTGTATTATTTTTATTGATGAAATTGATGCAGTTGGTCGCCATCGTGGTGCAGGTCTTGGCGGCGGGCATGATGAACGCGAACAGACTCTGAATCAGTTGCTGGTTGAAATGGACGGTTTTGAAGGCAATGAAGGTGTGATTGTTATTGCTGCGACTAATCGGCCTGATGTACTGGATCCGGCTTTATTACGTCCTGGACGTTTTGACCGTCAGGTCGTAGTACCGCTGCCTGATATCAAGGGACGTGAACATATTCTAAAGGTGCACCTGCGTAAAGTACCTATTGATGACAATGTTCAGCCGAAATATATTGCCCGTGGAACTCCCGGATTTTCCGGTGCTGATTTAGCGAATTTAGTGAATGAAGCCGCCTTATTTGCAGCCAAAGATGATGCACGGGTAGTTTCAATGGCACATCTGGAAAAAGCAAAAGATAAAATTATGATGGGTTCAGAACGTAAATCCATGGTGATGAAAGATAAAGAGAAAAAAATGACGGCTTATCATGAAGCAGGTCACGCAATTGTGGGTCTGTTAGTGCCTTCTCATGATCCGGTTTATAAAGTCAGTATTATCCCTCGTGGCCGAGCTTTAGGTGTAACGATGTTTTTACCAGAGGAAGATCGTTATAGTTTGACTAAGGAACAGCTGAATAGTCAGATTTCCAGTTTATTTGGGGGGCGAATTGCAGAAGAGCTGATTTATGGTTCAGATTTAGTCACAACCGGAGCCAGTAATGATATCGAACGAGCAACAGATTTAGCTCGGAATATGGTCACCAAATGGGGTTTATCAACCAAATTAGGCCCACTGGCTTATTCTGAAGATGAAGGGGAAGTGTTTCTGGGGCGTTCAGTGACCAAGCATAAAAATGTTTCTGATGAAACTGCGCATATCATTGATGAAGAAATCCGCAGTTTTATTGATAAAAATTATGATCGTGCAGAAAAAATACTGAAAGATAATCTGGAAAAACTGCATAGTATGACGGATGCTTTGATGAAGTATGAAACTATTGATCGGGATCAGATTGATGATGTTATGGCAGGTAAAGAACCACGAGAGCCTAAAGGCTGGTCAGATGTTGATGACTCTTCTGATTCAGATGATGACGCCAGTGTCAGTAATGAACAAGCTGATGTAGATGACAGTCAGGAACAAAAAAAAGAAAGCTTTGATGATCCTGATAAGTCGATAGATGGAACAGCTGATCAACATTAATTTATAGGCTGGTATCGGAGTTAAAATAATTTAACGCCGATATTTTAGACCGTTCTCCGCTGAGTATGACCAGACAATCTTTCCAATGTGCTAATCGAACCCTTGACCTCTCATCTCCTGTTGTGATGGGGATTTTAAATGTGACTCCAGACTCATTTTCTGACGGAGGCCTCTATACTCATGTCGACTCAGCATTTCTTCAGGCCAAAAAAATGCTGCAGGAAGGAGCCGATATTATTGATATTGGTGGAGAATCAACCAAGCCTGGTGCTCAGAAAGTCAATGAGGCGGAAGAACTGGATCGTGTGATCCCTGTTATTGAGAAGTTGAATCAGGAACTGGATGTTATTGTTTCTATTGATACCAGTAAAGCAATAGTCATGGTAGAAGCAGCTCATGCGGGTGCAGGTTTGATCAATGATGTAAATGCGTTACAGTCTGATGACTCACTTAATGCTGCTTATAAAACAGGCTTGCCGGTTTGTTTGATGCATATGCAGGGTGAACCCGGAAACATGCAGATTCAGCCTCAATATGACAATGTTGTTTCTGAGGTAAAATCTTTTTTACAGCAGCGTGCAGAATGCTGCATTGCTGAAGGTATCAATAAAAATCAGATTATCATTGATCCCGGATTTGGTTTTGGTAAAACCCTGGAACATAATATTTGTTTATTTAAACATCTGAAAGAATTAGCTAATTTGGGCTATCCGGTTTTAGTGGGCGCATCAAGAAAATCTATGCTGGGGCAAATGACGGGTAGGGCTACTGAAGATCGTCTGGCTGCTAGTCTGGCTCTTGCAACTCTGGCAACAGTTAGCGGTGCATCTATTCTCAGAGTTCATGACGTAGCAGAAACAGTGGATGCAGTTAAAGTAGCCAGGACTCTCACTCTTAAATAACAAAAAAATTTCAAAAATTATTTTATGTTATTTTTATATTACTTAATATAATTCGTAACAATTTTTTTAGCTGTGGCACTTCTAACTGATATAATCAGTAAAAGGTTATTTACAATGAAAAAGAAATTTTTTGGTACGGATGGAATTCGTGGAAAAGTGGGTAAAAGTCCTATGACAGCTGATTTTGTAATGAAATTAGGCTGGGCTGCAGGTAGAGTGCTTGCCAAGCAGGGACGTGGGAAAGCAGTTATTGGTAAGGATACGAGAATTTCTGGTTATATGTATGAATCAGCATTGGAGGCTGGACTATCTGCAGCGGGCATTGACTGCCTCCTGACCGGTCCTATGCCGACACCGGGTATTGCCTACCTGACTCGTACCATGAATGCTCAATTAGGGATTGTTATCAGTGCTTCCCATAACCCATATTATGATAATGGTATTAAATTCTTTTCCCATGAAGGGACGAAGCTTTCTGATGAAGTTGAGCAGGCTATTGAAGCGGAACTTGAACATGAGATGGTGACCGTTGAATCCTCTCAATTAGGTAAAGCCAGAAGAATAAAAGATGCTCCAGGTCGTTATATTGAACACTGTAAAGCGACTTCTCCTTTTTTTATGGATTTGTCCGGTTTAAGGATTATTCTTGATTGTGCCAATGGTGCTGCCTATCAAATTGCCCCCAGTGTGTTTAAAGAACTAGGGGCAGAAGTGACTGCTATTGGTGTTGAACCGGATGGATTGAATATTAATAAAAACGTGGGTTCAACCTACCCTGAAACATTACAAACGGCTGTTTTGCAACACCGTGCTGATCTGGGCATTGCTCTGGATGGTGATGCTGATAGAGTGCTAATGATTGATCATAAGGGTGAACTGGTTGATGGTGATGAACTACTCTTTATTATTGCTATGGCACGAAAACAATATTCAGATAATCAGGATTCCGGGGTAGTGGGTACACTGATGAGTAATCTGGGCATGGAAGTTGCCCTGAAAAATGCTGGTCTTGACTTTGTTCGTGCTGATGTGGGTGACCGTTATGTTATGGAAGAGTTAAATAACAAAGGCTGGGCTATTGGTGGTGAATCTTCGGGTCATATTATTTGTCTGGATAGAACCACGACAGGGGATGGTACAGTTTCCGCTTTGCAGGTATTATCAGCCATAATTGCCAGTGGTAAAACATTACATGAACTAAAAAACGGGATGCAGAAATATCCTCAGCATATGATTAATATTCGTATCAAAGAAAAAGTTGATCCATTCAGCTCGGATGTTGTTAGCCTCGCAGTGAAAGATGCAGAGCAGAGATTGGCTGATGAGGGGCGGGTCTTATTAAGAGCCTCTGGTACAGAGCCGTTAATACGAGTTATGGTGGAAGGCTCAGACAAGCAGCAGGTGCTGGATGAAGTGGAAAAATTAGCAGAAGTGGTTAAGCAGGTTTTTTCATAACAGCCGTCCGCTAAACAAAATTAGTGTTTTATAGCCCGGATAATTGATTTATTGTGCTTATAAGAGTATGATTTCGCACTAAATAATTAATATAGAAAATTTAACTAGACTTATAATTGGAAAAAAACATGCGAACACCATTAGTTGCTGGTAACTGGAAAATGAACGGCTCTAGAGAGAGCATAAAAGAATTAATTAACGGTGTTGTTGAAGGTGCTAAATCTTTAACAGGTGTTGTAGTGGCTGTTTGTCCGCCTTCTATCTACATTGCTGATGTGACGGCTGTGACATCAGGCAGTTCTGTTGAAGTGGGTTCACAAGATGCCTGTACTGAACTTAAGGGTGCATTTACCGGCGAAACTTCAATTGAAATGGTGAAAGACTTTTCATGTAAGTATGCCATTATTGGTCATTCAGAGCGCCGTAGTATTTATGGTGAGACTGATGAAGTTGTGGCTGAGAAATTTACTACAGTTAAAAATTCTGGTGTTATCCCTATTTTTTGTATTGGTGAGACACTGGAAGAACGTGAAGGTGGTATTACAGAAGAAGTTTGTGCACGTCAGATTGATGCTGTTTTTGCCGCTCAGGGTGACGATGCATTTGCAGGTTCAGTAATTGCTTACGAGCCGGTCTGGGCGATAGGAACCGGTAAAACAGCTTCTCCGGAACAGGCTCAGTCAGTCCATGCGTTTATTCGTCAGCATCTTGCTAAGCGTAATGCTGATATTGCTGAAAAAGTACAAATTTTATACGGCGGTAGTATGAACCCTGCTAATGCAAAGGAGCTGATTGGTCAGCCGGACATTGATGGCGGGCTTATTGGTGGTGCATCACTAAAAGCAGAAGATTTTATGGCTGTCTGTCAGGCTGGTCAATAATCTGGTTTTAAGCATAAATCTGTATTAAATTATAGCTATCTCATTTAAATAATAGAACGATCTTTGGTAAGAAATTATGGAAACAGTCATATTAGCAGTACACATTGTCATTGCAATCACATTAATTGGATTAATTTTAATTCAACAGGGTAAGGGTGCTGATGCAGGTGCTGCTTTTGGCGGAGGCGGAGGTGGTGGTGCTTCATCAACAGTTTTCGGTAGTCAGGGATCAGGTAATTTTTTAAGTAAGACAACAGCAATTTTAGCCACTAGTTTTTTTGTGAGTAGTCTATTCCTGTCTTATTTATCCGGTAAAGTCTCTTCAGATAAAGCAGAATCGATTGAAATATCAAATCGGGTTGAAGCTACTGCAACGATGGCACAAGACAAACCCGCCTTACCGATTGCAGATACAGCAAAAGAATCAGCTGATAAACCTGTTATACCTGTAGAATAACCTGCCCATAAAAATATATGCCGACGTGGTGAAATTGGTAGACACGCTACCTTGAGGGGGTAGTGGACTTACGTCCGTGGCGGTTCGAGTCCGCCCGTCGGCACCATACAACTAAGAGCCTTAAAAAACAATATCTTATAAAACTTATAGGGCACAGTTTTTAAATAAAATAGGTCATAGTTAAATAGTACGGTTTATTTAATTTATGGTCTATTTGACTATATTTTTATGTTTATAAAGTAAATGATTCCATTAGCTTTTCTTAAATTAATTATTGCTAACATGACTGGCTGAGGGCATATAGGTGTAATAATTGATAATATATTGGACTTATGGCTTATCTATAGATTAAATTTTTTATTCAGCTGTTACCATCTCAAAATTATTGTCTGATAGTTCTTTTTCATTATTATTCCAACGATAACAAACTAATTTTTCTTTGTTAGCAATACTATAATCCAGGCAAACAATTTTTTCTGTGAGGATTCTTGGCTTATCTGTAAACCAATAATGCCCAAAAAAAACTGCTTTTGTACCAGAATATGCAGGAATAATTTTATCTTTTAATAATTTTTCTTTTGATATTGAAGTCATGGCAGCTTTATGGACTAAAGCATAATCATAGTAAGTTTCTGCATCATTTAACCACCATTTTACACGTATTTTATGTCTAATATGTCCATCTTTATCTTTAAATGAATTTCCATCAGGTAATTTTATTTCCAGACCTTTCAATAGTACTTCTATAGCATTATATTCAATAGTACCTTTCTGACTAGACTTTTTGATAAATTCTTCTGATATAGTATTATCTGATTCTAAATATGGTTGTATTGTTTTTATTGCAGCTTCATTCCAGCAGGCATGAATTGCTCTAAAATCCTCAAATTTATTATCCAAGAACAAAGGAAGTGTTTTGAACCAATCAATAACGTATTTTGTTTTATCATCTCCAAGAGGGTAAGCTTTAAGAAATTCATAATGCTGTTCTTGGTTTTTTTTAGAATGCTCTCTTAATGGTTTTTTATCATCACCATAAGTATGATAACAGATAGCATTAAATTCATGATTACCCATAATTGCTAAAGCATAGCCGTTATCAACCATTGGTTTTACAATATCTATAACATTTTTTTGTTCATTACCTCTATCAATAAAATCTCCAAGAAAGACTACTTGCCTTTTTGAATGTGAATAAATACCATTATGTTTCTTATAACCCATTTTCTTTAATAATCTGACTAAAGCATCAGCATGGCCATGAATATCACCAATAATATCAAAATTTTTATATTTCATTTTAGTTAAACCATATATTCAAGTGTTTAGTCTGTCTTTTGCAAAATTGTAACATAACCATTGCATCCATATACCTTCCTGTATTTTTTATTGTAGCGGCGATTTTAGCCTAATCTGATAGCCGTTCAAAGCATAGACTGTGAATTTATATTCCATGACTTCAGGCATAAAATTCAATGGTCTATATATTTAATAAATATCTTTTATGAAAATTTTTCTGTAATCTTCATCAGTAATTCTTTCTAAAAATAGTTAATAATTTCCCTTATACCAAGTTAATTTTCTCTGCATTCAACAATAAAAACTCTCTATTTCCCAGTTAATTAACTATCCAACTTTTAAATATTTGATGTTATAATTCAGATTTAATATAGTTGTAACTTATTGTTTTATAATATTAAAAATAAAAAACCAAACTTATAATTCAAATTGATGGGTATATAATCGCATATATTGATACGTTATTCGTATATATTAACTTTATTATATATTGAGGTTAAAATGTTAAATGATCGATTATCAGTTCCAATTGAGACTGCGACAATGATTGGAGTGGCTTTTAAACAAAGCTGCCAATCAGGTCTTCTGTTAGGAGTAACAGCATCAGCATACATTAAAATAAATCATAAGAGCATTAGATATAGATTTGAGGATAAACCAAGAGTTATATTATTAAAATTTCAAAAAGTTCACATCTTGTAAATTGCAAGTGATTTTGTTATAATTCACAATATGTGAATAAAATTAATAAATATTAATGCATATAATTACACGAAAACCTTTCATGGAAGCAGCAAAAAAATTTCCAAACGATGCTGATTCAATAAAGTGGTCATATAAAATATTAAAGAATGGTAACTTTTCAAATCCTGATGAATTGAAGGCTGTATTTTCAAGCCTGGATAACTTTAAATATAAGGATAGGTGGTGGGTCATTGATATTGGAGGTAATAATCTACGCTTATTAGCTTTTATCGAGTTTAAATATAATAAAATGTATGTGAAGCATATTGTTACACATACTGAATACGATAAACTTTGTAAACAATATTCAAAAACAAAGAGGAAATAATATGGCTTATGCAATGATTAAAGAAAAAGCTCATGAACTTTTTGATGATTTCCCATACGTTACTTACATCAGTAATGAAGCTGATTATATAAAGGCGTTGGATTTAGTTGAAGATTTGATTGAAGATTATGATGATAATGAACCGTTAATTAATATTGTAGTGTCTACAATTGATAATTGGGAAGAGAATAGCGATGAGTTTTCTGAATTTAATAAAGAAATTGAATTGTTAGACAGTGATACTTCTTTATTAAGAGTTTTAATGGAACAGAATAAATTGAAAGCTGAAGATTTAAAGAATGAAATAGGTGGTAAAAGTTTGGTATCAATGATATTGAATGGAAAAAGAAAGCTTACTACTGAACATATTCAATCATTGTCAGATCGATTTAATATTAGTCCTTCTCTTTTTTTTAATTAAAAGGTATAAATGATTTTCTAAAACTATGGAAAACCTTTGTTGGTTCAAATACTAATGTTCGCTTAAATTCACCAGATCTTTGTACAACACTATGACTACGTTTATTATCATCACCTGTACGATTTAGTCCTTCAATTAGATACTTATCCTTACTTTCACTTTTCATTAAATCATTAATCGCTTTAATTCAGAATGAATAGGTATTATTCGTCTTGGTGTACATAACGAAAAGAAACATAAAAACGATGATGGTGTAAATTTTTATACAGCATTTTAGATTGGTTTATTTCATTGCTTCTCGAATGGTTGCCAATATTTTTTTAGATTCAGTCGCATGATCTAAAATGGCAAATAACTTTCCGTCCTTTCCTGCTATATAGGTTTCTGATGTATGATCAATGCCATACATCAGAGCTGAGTTAGAAAAGGGGACTTTTTCATAATAGGCACCATATTGTGCTACAACGGGATCTATGTCGTCCGGTGCAGCACTGAGACCTATCATCTGATCGTCAAAATATTTAACATATTTAGCCAATACCTCAGGGGTATCACGTCCTGGATCAACACTGATAAAGATGCTCTGGAAATTCTTTTTTTCCTCTGCTGTTAATTGTGCAATGGCACTGGATAAAAAGCTGAGATTGGTCGGGCAGACATCAGGGCATTTTGTGTAGCCAAAATAGATAGCAACAACTTTCCCTTTAAAATCTGATAAAGAAACCCAAGCTATTTCCCCGCTTGCGGTGGAACCTATTAATGAGAAATCACCACCACGATCTTTTATATCAATATGAGCATTCTGTGCCTGAGCAGCCGCAATGACTTTATCTTTAGAAAAAGATAAACCCGGAAAGGCTATTATTAAAATTAATGCTACCCCCATTACTTGATTTCTTAAACTATTTTTTTCAAACATAAGTCTTTCCTTCTATATAAAACTAACCCTTAACCCTTAACCCTTAACACCTATCCATTTAAATCATATTGCTTAATCAAACGGCGAAGTCTAGGACGGGAGATGCCTAAAATATCACATGCTTTGCCTTTATGGCCATTAGTTGAATCCAGAATACGTTGGATATGTATTTTTTCAACATCCTGAATACTTAAATGATTTAAATCATCATCCTGTTTTTCGATGGTTGTTTCAAATTTAAAATTATTCGGATGAGTGATTGTTTGTTGAATAATTTTTTCTGGTAGTAAATCTGCTGTGATGATATCTCTGGGTGACATGGCGACAGATTTAATTAAAATATTTTCCAGTTCACGAATATTACCTGGCCAGTCATAATCATGTAAGGCCTGCATAACATCGACAGCAACCCGATTCACATTTCTGTTCATTTCCTTATTTGCTCTTCCTAACAGAGCCTGTGTTAAATCAAATATATCTTCACGGCGTTCTCTTAATGGAGGAATATGAATGGTGACTACTTGTAAACGGTAAAATAGATCTTCCCGAAAAAGCCCTTTATCAATTTGTTCAGAAAAATTAACATTGGTAGCGGCAATCACCCGGGCGTTAGTGTTTTGAGTTGTTTTTCCACCAACCGATATAAATTCTTTTTCCTGTAGTACGCGTAATAGTTTTGCCTGCATGGTTAATGAGAGTTCACCCACCTCATCTAAAAAAATAGTACCATTATTAGCCAGTGCAAATTTACCTGTTTGTTTATTGACAGCACCCGTAAAAGAACCTTTTTCATGTCCAAACATATCTGATTCCAGCAAGGTTTCGACCAAAGCTGCACAGTTAATTGCGATAAAAGGACCGGCAGCCCTTTCACTGGAAAGATGAATTGCTCTGGCAACCAGTTCTTTTCCTGTTCCACTTTCACCGGTAATTAATACACTGGCGGGGCTTTGAGATACACGACCAATCGTTTTATAAATATCCCTCATGGCAAAGCTGCTGCCTACCATGGTATTGAGGGGAGAATCACTTGCCTGCAATGCTTCAATAGTAATATCATCATCTGAAGCATAATGAGAAATCAGTGCCTTGTTGACGGCTTCTTCAAGTTCGGTCAAGTCAATAGGTTTATGAATGTAATCATCAGCACCGTCTTTCATCGCCTGAATTGTGCTGTTCATGTCATGAAAAGCAGTAATCATAATAATTCGGCTATTGGAAAACTCTTTCTTTATATCCGGTAAAGCTTCCAGGCCACTTCTTCCCGGCATGCGGATATCCAGGATAATAACTTCAGGATTAATTTTACCCTTCCGTGCAAGCCCTTCATCGACTGAATGAGCTAAAGTTATCTGGTGACCCTGAGCTTTGAAATGCATTTGCAGCATACGACAGCTGGCAATATCATCATCAATTATTAATATAGTACTCATTATGTTCTCTTAATATATTGGCAAAAGGCTCTTATCTTATTTATGTACTGCTTGCCTGTGATTCAATTGTGGAAATAGGCAGCATAATGGTTACTTCGGTACCTTCCTCAATCATTGAATGGATAGTAATCTGACCTTTATGCTGCTCAATAATACGTTGTACGATAGCCAGTCCCAAGCCTGTCCCTTTGGCTTTGGTTGTAAAAAATGGTTCAAATACTTTTTCCTGAGTTTCTTTATCAATTCCTGAACCATTATCAATAATTTTTATTTCCAGTTTTGGGCCAAGCTGGGTAATTTTTAAGGAGACAATAATTAAAATAATATTTTGCTCTTTTTGTTTATCTCCCGGCTGACTGTTGAATGCCTGTAAGGCATTAATAATTAAATTAGAAAATACCTGTCTTAACTTTGTCTTATCAGCAAAGATAGTTGGCAGTCCGGTCTGATAATCCTTTTTGACAATAATTTGATTACTATCTATTTTTGTTTGTACGCTAACCAGAGAGGTATCAATGAGCTGATCAACAGATAACCATTCAGTATTCAGTTGATCAGGACGAGAAAAACTCAAAAGATCACTGAGAATAGATTCCATATAATGAACCTGTTCCATACTGATATCAATCAGTTCTTCACCATCTTCTCCCATCGGCTGATGAACCTGATTTTTTAAAATCTGCATGCCCATTTTAATAGAAGACAATGGATTCCTGAGATCATGAGCAATCATATTGGCCATTTTCCCAACCCCTGCTAATAATTGGTTTTTTCTGATTTCTTCATTGTGTAATTCAACTTTTTCTTCAAGTTGTTTTTTCTCGGTAATATCTTCTTTAACTGCCAGGTAATGAGTAATATTTCCATCAGCATCTTTTATTGCCGAAATATGTGCTGATTCCCAGTAAAGTTCACCATTTTTTTTCTTATTATGAAATTCACCTGACCAGTCTTTCCCACTTCTCAGGGCGCTCCAGAGCTCGTTGTATTCTTCTGTACTGGTTTCACCTGAGTGTAGAATTTTTGGGTTTTCACCAAGCACTTCTTCTTTGCTATAACCGGTCAATTCGGTGAATTTTGGATTAGTATAGACAATTTTTCCTGAAGTATCTGTAATAAGAACCGTACTCGGACTTTGTTCAATTGCCTGACTGGCTTTTCTAAGTTCATTTTCTGTATAGCGCTGTTCAGTGATGTCGCTGCCAATGTAGGTAATACTGACGGGATTATTCTGATTATCGTAGGAGAGTGTGGTACTCCAGCATATTAAACGCTTTGAGCCGTTTTTGATAATAATTACACCCTCTCTTTGAGAACCGCTAATACCTGTGCTAAAGCTTTCAGCAAATTTTTGCTGGCAAAATGGTCTTTCAGATTTTCCAATAAAGGCTTGAAACCAGCTGCTGTTTAACACACTTTCTTTGTCATAGCCTGATAGCTCTATAAAAGAATGGTTACAAAAAATTACATTGGCCTCTTTATCCAGGGTGATGGCAATAAGATCCATAGATTCCAGAATGTTTCTAAAGCCTCGATCATATTCTCCTTGAGATTCAGCTTTTTGTTTATTAATTTGTAAGCGGGCGAGTAATACTGAACTACTGATAATGACAAAAAAAATAATAATATAAAATAGAGCATTAGGTTTAAGAAATTCTATATGAGATTGATCAAATAATTTTGCTTGTGAAAAAGCAATGATTTTCCAAAATGATTTTTTTTGTTGAGAATACAAGTTACTGATAGTATCATTTTCCGGTGCATTTCTACCAATGGTATTAAAAAAAATAGTGGCATAGGTGAGTAAATCATGATCAATATAATGTTGACTGACACGCTGTGTATTATAAATTGTCTGCCATAATTCCGGAAACTGCTGGGCAAAGGTACGTATCTCAGTTGTTGCTTTATCAGAATCTGCAAACATAAAGCCCCATTCATATTTTGATTGTGGATGAATCAGCCAATATGAAAAGTCATTAACTAACATGATATGGTCGGCGATATTGGCTGTAGCGCGTTTAAATTCATTGATGAGTTTTTTTCCATCAAAGTTTAATATTAATACACCGGTACGATGACCATCGGTGTTATAAACGGGGGTGCCAATACGAATAGTGGGTTTATATGGTTTTTCAATTTTATTATTTTCCAGATTAAGATCGAAGGGAGACCAGTAAATATCATTTTTTTGCAAGGCCAGCGTACTGGCAACATAGTAGCGATTATCTTTTTCCTGTAGGTGTTCTTCCTTAACGATAATGGGATGACCGTTATTAAAATTAATTCTTACAATTTCTTTTCCTTCCACATCAAGATAACGAATCTGATCATAAATTTTTCGGTTGCGGCTGAAGCTTAAAAAATCATTTTCCAGTATTTTCCTGGCTCTGGGTGTATTGAGAAAGCCATTTTTTAATTGATTGTGTTCCTGCAGATATTTAATATCAGACACAATATCCTGTAACACATTATTGATTGTTAATTGCGCTAAACGAATATTAAGCAAGTCCGTTTTTTCTAAATTTTCCTTATTTGCCTTAACATGAAAGGAATAGTGTAGACTAATACCTATAATTAAAACAATGGCGGCTGGAATAAAAAATAGCAGGAAGTGCCAGATAAAAGACTGGGATTTTCCGGGAAAAAAATAGTCTATAGCAGTTTTATTTTGTTTCACCGCATACACCGCTGACTGAGTTCCTGATGCACACGATGAATATAATCTTCTATTGATTCATTGGCTTTTTGTGGAATAATATAAATGAGTTTGGCGGCAATAATATAAGGTTTTCTGGCTTCTCTTCCTGCTAATTCAGCTATCTTGACATGGGGAGGTTGTTGAGTAATGATTTCCTGTAGATGATGTAATGATAGTTGCGGATCCTCACAAAATCTGGGTAGCGTAACGGAGCGGCTATACCATTGGATAGCCTGAGAAATAAATAAAATAATGATTAGTATACTAAAGACAAAAGGAATAGTTTTAAACTTTGTGGGTTTAAAATCATCAGTAGAAATCTCATAATTACTCATCAGGAGATGACTGGTCTTAGAGAGGGCTTAGAAAAAAATAAGCGTTCAGGTTCATTGCCCAAATGTAAATGATGGATAATTTTATTGGCTGTTTTTTCTGCGGAGACAATCCGATCTCTTATAGAAATCCCACCTTTATAATTGGCTTCGATATGTAGTCCTGCTAATGTTTGTAATTGCTCTTTAATCAATAAAAGTTTCTGGTGATAATTACCATGATATAGCGGCAATGCCTTAGGGTGTTTATCAACTCTGGTCATCACTGGTGAATCATTAATATTGAGCAATGAATTGATGTCTTCTATTACCTGTTCAATGCTTTGCTGATGGGATAAATTAATTGCAGATGGATGACGAGTACCACCCAGATAGCTGGATAAAAGAATATGCTTATCAGGTGTTAGACCGGAAAAAATAGAACTCATCCATAAGTTACCATTAATGTTCATTTTTTCTTGTCTGGGCACCAGGAAGCCAGCACTGTCCAGAGAATGTTTGACGGCTGATTGTTCATAGCCAAGATGAACTACAGATAAAGAGGTATATTTAATACTGGATAATGTATCTGATAATGTTTGACTTAAAGGAGAAAGTAAGCGAGCGGCAGTTTCTGCCGGGCTTGTAATGACCACATGCCGGGATTTGCACTGAATATCCCCTTCAGGTGTTGAAGCTTGAACTTCCCAGTGGTAATGGCCATGTTGAATGATTTTTTGCACCTGATAGTTGTACTGAAATCCAACTACAGGATTAGCCGCTAATCTTTTGGTTAGTGTTTCCATTCCATCTTTAAATGAAAAACTTTCAGGATTTCTGGCTGTTCGTTTACCTAGAATTTTATGGGCAAAAATACCGGCCGTAATACTGCCATATTTTTTTTCCAATGCGGTTAATCTTGGAATAACATATTGTGCACAGGCCAGATCAGGATCAGAAGCCAGAGTTCCTGAGATAAAAGGCTCCATGGCTTTTTCCAGAAACTCACTACCAAAACGACGACTGACAAATTCAGTGACTGTTTCATTGCTATGAGTGCCTTTAAATATAAAAGGCTCCATCAATAATCTGAATTTTCCGGAAGTACTCCATAGGGGAGAAAGGAATAAGCGGCCAATTGTCATGGGTAAAGATTGTAATTTTCCCTGATGTATTAGATAACGTTGATTTTCAGATTTCAGGGAACGTTTAATTTTATATTGTTCTAAACCTGTTTGTTGTAAAAACTGATCGACTTCAGGTCTGAAATTCATCACCATTGAGGCGGCCTGTTCAGTTTGAAAACCATCAGTATGATTAGTTTTTATCTTACCACCGGCACGATCAGTTTTTTCCCAAATCTGAACAGATAAGCCATTACTGCTAAGATAGGAAGCAGTTGTCAGACCGGAAATACCGCCGCCAATGACCAGCACATCAACATCATATTCATGAGCTGTCGATGATCTCATGAAAATGACTCTCTGCTTGTATTATCTGAAGTTGATTTTGATTGTCCGGGAGAAGGTTTGGAAAAAGGTAATTTACTGCCAAAGCGTTTACTGGCTAAATTAGACAGATGTTCGGCCTTAACCACTGTTTCACCTAGTTCTAATACATAGGCTTCAGCACGTTTTTTAATCATTTTCTGTAAAAATCCGGGAATTCTGGAGAGTCTTTGACGGGCTTCTTCATGCCAGATAATTGACTTATCGATGATTTCCTGAAATGGCTCAATAATATTTCCACCCTCTGGTACATAAGCACAATAGGGATCAGAGTCCATTAAATCTCCACCCATAGCAAGGGGGCGGGCACGGCAGCCGCCGCAGAGCTTTTTGTACTCACATTCACCACAAGCCCCTTTAAGAAGCGGCTTTCTTAGCGATTGAAATTCATTGGCATTATCCCAGATAGAAAGAAAACTCTGTTGACGGATATTACCTGAGGCTGTATCAATATAGGGGCAGGCTGTCACATCGCCATTAGGTGCGACACGACAATAATGAGTACCGGCAATACAGCCGTCTCCGTCAAAACCACTCACTCGGGTAATAGGGGAGTCAGGATTGAGTTGATGTGCGATGCGCTTATAATGAGGAGCACAGCGTGGACGGATGATCATATCCGGATAATCTGTTTGTGCCTGAATGGTTTGTGTTAATACCTGCTCATATTGTTCAGGTGTAATATCAGAAGTGGATTCGGCTCGACCAGTACAAATTAAAAAGAATAAATTGAGTACCCTGGCTCCATTTTCATAGGCAAAGCAGATAATAGCATTGAGTTCTGAGTAGTTGTTACTGGTGACGGTAAAATGAATTTGAAAAGATAAATCTTGTTCTCTGCAGTGCTGTATCCCCTGAAAAGTCTTTTTCCAACTGCCGTTAAGGCCGCGAAATTGATCATGTTGTGTCGGATGTAAGGAATCAACACTGATCCCAAGCCCTAAAGCACCAGCAGATTTTAATGATGCGACGCGTCTGGATGTGAGTAATGTACCATTAGTTCCGACTACCATGGATAAGCCTAAATCAGCACCATGCTGAATCATAGCTTCCAGATTGCTTCGTGCCAGAGGTTCACCTCCGGTTAAAACTACCATTGTTTGCGTACTGCGGCTGGCTACTTCATCTAATAATAAATTGACTTCGACAAGACTTAACTCATCAGACTGACCATTTTTTAAGGTATCAGCATCCAGATAACAATGTTCGCAGGCAAGGTTACAACGTTTGGTGACATTAATGGCTAATAAAAAAAGCTCATGATGATCATATTTGTCATAATGTTGAAAGAGCTTATCGTTCATATTGTCTCAGTTTACTAATTAGTATCTATCCATTTGTTCCCTCTCCCTTTGGGAGGGGGTCAGGGTGAGGGGGTGAAGAGCTTCTTGAATCATCAGGATCAAGATGAAAATATCCCTCATCTGTCCATTTTTTCTTAACCAGTTGAACAGTTTCAAAACCAACTGCAGTTAAATTTTCTCTTTTTGCAAAAGCCTCAATTTCCTGGACTAACATTCCCTGAACCATTGACGGTGCTTTTGCAATAGCTGCTTCAGCATCCTTTGTCCAGGTTAAATTTATTATGACCTTTTTGGAGCCTGAATTAAAAATACTGAGAATATTTTCTAGAAATTCCAGGCTGATAGTTTCAATATTTTGTTGTTGTGCAATCGCATTCGCAGCTTTTTTGGTCATATTGCGACTGGTGCCCTCGGGTATCTTCTCTAATCTGGTCAGAGCGTCTTGATGCCAGGGTAAATCAACTTCCTCCATAGAATCCTCTAATTTTCCCATGCTGGAAAAAGGGCATTTAGAGGAGGAGGGAGAGGGCAGCTCTTTTTTTAGCGAAGGGTTCACCACAAAAGGTAAAATATGATCGACTTCAACTATAGTGGACTTCTCAGTTAAAGCCCGTTTCTCAGCGCGCATTTTTGTATTATTACGTAAGGTATTATCTTGAACCTGCTGCAGAATTTCATCTGCCTCAGCAGACCAGTCCATATTAAATGCACCTGCTGTTGATTTGGATTCTTTTGCCTGTTTGGCTGCAGTTGCAGCATCCACTAAATTATCCAGATTCTTCATACCGGCGGGGCACATATTTTTTGTGGCTTCATGCACAATACTGGCTGTAATTACCGTATGACCTTCAGCCTGCGCATAACGTAATATCGTTGCTCTGGCCATATTTTGTACAAAGGGAGGAATACGCCGCATAGCCTCTTCAGACTGAGTTGACCAGGTTGTGGTAGTTTCTGCAATGAGTTCAACAGGGGGAGTAAATTCACGTTGTGTGAGTAATAAAGCACAGGATGAATTGCGTAATAGATTTTCACTATTGCCGCCAATATCCAGTTCATCATCACAATGAATTCCAATTTTACCGATAATTAATAAGCTGGCTTTGATTCTATCAATATATTCTTCAATGGCATGGTGGGGTTTGCCGCTTAACAAATGAGTTTCTATCTCAATACCTCGTTCTTCAGCCATTTGTTCAGCAACATCCAGATGTCCCTGATAAATTTTTGCAAGACCGTCATCAATAATTTCTTCGTGTAATTGTTCCTGTTCTTTAAATTTAAAAACCTTACCTGCTTCATCACTTAAAACACCGGCAATTTTATTAAATGCAACATAATGATAATAGGGATCAAAGGCTGACACGACTTTCAGGGGCAGCTGCCATTGTCTGGCCAGATTAAAAGCCGTAATTAGTGCTGCATAGGATTGTTTTGAACCATCAATAGCAGCCACAATCGGTCCATCTTTAATACTTCGTTGCGGTTGCTTTATGACTAAGGTATCCACAGTACTTCTACGCACAACACGCTCACAAACTGTACCAATAGTGCTACCGGCAATGGCTCCTAATCCCAGTGAACCCATGACCAGCAGATCATAGTGACCATTATTGGCTTCATTGACCAGAATTTTATAATTTTTACCTTCTAAAGAACGCCCTTTAAATATCAGCCCTGTCTTTTTACATGCATTTTCAGCCTGAATTAAATAAGAATCGGTAATAATAGACAAACCCTTAGTAATTAATGAATCATGAATATCCCTTTGCCGTTCCAGTTCATCTTCTTCCTTAAACTGCTCAGGTAAACCACCTTCCATCTGCTTAAAACGCATATCATGCATTTGCGCAGCATACACATGAGAAGCAGTAATAGTCGACTGATATAACTGCCCCAATTCAATCGCATCATCAGTGGCACGATTAGAATGATCAGAAGAATCAACCGCCATTAAAATAGAATGATAAGCCGTATCCAGCTGCGGGATTATTTCATCTTCTATCTGAGTTGCAGTATTACTGTCTTGCATGGAATTTGCTCATTGAATATTTTTAAGGGAAAAAGGCTTATTCAGGTATATTTCAACCAGAAAATAAAGATGGTGGTAATGACAATAATATTAATAATACCGCCAGATAATATTATGTAATCAGTAATACTTAAGTTAAGTTTGTTTTTGGTATCTTCTGTCATTATTATTTGCTTTCTATATTGTTACCTGGATTGATTTATGATTTTTTAAAAAAGGTGATATTTGTGAATTTATATAAAGGAAACGCACTTCGATGTATGAGGTGTAATTCAGGAGGACGCTCAAGGCCATCCATGGCCTTGAGCGTCCTCTGAAACATAACCCGTACTTCTAAGCACGAATTAAAAAGTCACATTCATGAATATTTTTATTACTTACCTTTAAAAGTAAAATCAACAGTTGCTGAAGCACCGGCTGCTACATCGGCTTTGCCTTTTTGCTCACCTAAGGTACCGTGCCATGCTTTAACTTTGTATTTACCCGCGGGGATATCACTGATTGTATAAGTACCATCTTCAGCGACCATCGCGTAGTATGGGTTTTTTGCGACAAAAACAAAACCATGCATAAAGTCATGAGCATCACATTCTATCTTCATGCCTGCGCCACGCTTTAGTTTAACTTTCTTTTTGGTAACTGAATTCTGCTTGGGCTGACTGACATTCATAACCGTCTTTTTTGCACGCCCCATGATTTCATAAGTGTGGATATTATGCAAAACAGGATCAGAGTTAGTGGCTTCAAACATTGCACCGTTAGTCATAACACTCATAAAGGGTATAAAATCACAGCCCTTCTGATCAATCTGGACATCAATAGGATCGAATTTTTTACCGGATTTTACTTTATCCAGATAAACCACTACATTTCTTAAGGCACCGTCTTTCACATCGACATAATCAATTTTACGATTAGCAGTACCACAAGTATCAGTGTCTTTGGCTACTTTATATGTCTGGGGAGCCTTGTCATTACCAGTAAAATTAACTTTTCCAGTGATAGTGCCGCCATTGGCAACATCAACTACTTTATAAGCAGCCATAGCCGGCATGGTGAGAGTTGCTGCAGTTGCTAATGCAATAGATGCAATTAATTTTTTCATGTTTTTTTCCTAATGTTTGTATTTAAAAATAAACTCTTGAGTAACAAAAAATTAGCACAAATGATTTTAAGTCATTTTTATGTTACTAAAAATAATTCGTGCCAATTTTTTTGGCTGTAGCACTCCTAAGCCGCTTGCTTTTGTCCTTCATCTGAGTCTATAACAACTTCCAGCATTTCCATTACATAACGTCTATAAGAGCTGTCAGAAACACTATCCAGTCGCGCTAAAAGAACTTCAGTACTTTTTTCTACATCCAGTTTTTTCAATAACTTTGAAATCTGCCTTGCTGACTGACCTTCTCCTGTGAGTGCAACATCAACAAATTTCTCAATCGCATCCGTTTGTTTTAGTTCAACCAGAGCCTCAATAGCACTCATTGATACACTATAGTTTTTATCTTCTAAACAGTCAAAAAGTGCAGCTACAATCTGAGTTGGATTGACTTCATCCAAAACCATGAACTCATCTTTTTGTTCCTGAGTCAGTCCAGCCGTATTATTTAGTATATAGACCAGACCTTCAATTGCCTGTAGTTTAACGATATATTCTTCATCAGATAAATAATCCAGTAGATGAGGTAGTGCTGCAGGATTACCTGAATGGCTAATCGCATGGATACAAGCAATTCTCATATCAGAATCTTTGCTGTCCAATAGTGTGACCAGCTTGCCAAAGGTATTATTTAAGCCAGGTATTAAAGGGTTTTTTAAACTGATCAGTGATAACGTCTCAGCTGCTTCCTGACGTAATTGTTCATCTTCATCATTTAAACATTCTGACAGAGTACTGACAATAAGCTCATTATACCGACTGTGAATATTATCGGAAAGCAAGCGTGCACAGATGTGACGAGCATCACTAAAGGTATTGATCTTTCTCCTTACAATCTTTTTTCCAGCAGAAAAGTTTTTACGCATAATAGCGACATATTCATCCAGCTCTTCTGGTAGTTCTTCTGAAATAAATGGCCCGCTTTCTTTGTTGTGTGATTTTTGTTCAGTTGTTTCAGGAATAACAGATAAAGTGCTTTCAACATTATCCATGGCAATGGCTTCTAAGGTTGACTGTGCAGCACCTATTGTCTGGTCTTCATTGTCAGCAATCAGATGAGTACTTTCCTTTATATCATTGTCTTCAAATTGTTTTATTATAGATTCTGTAAGCTGAATATTATCTGAACAGGCTGTATTTTTTGGACAACTGCTGCAATTATCTTCTGTTGGAGTTTCACCTGTACTGCAGATTTCATCCTCCGCCTGAATATCAAATTGTTCACCTTTTAAAGTGGCTAATAATATGCTGATCGGCGGTAGCTCGTTATCATCATCTGAAGGTTCTGGCAGCTGATATTCATTGGAAAGGGTTAACAATGATTGCAAAGCTGCAAATCGTACGGCCTGCTCTTCATGATGTACCAGTTGTCTTAAGTCTAATAGAGCTTGTTTTCTATGCTCAGGTTCTATGTTGTTAATGATAGTGCCTAAAGCTAAAATAGCTTCTTTTTTCACCCAGACTGAGTGGCTTTCAGAAAATGCCAGATTAAACAGAGCTTCTGCATTGTCTGGATCCCGGCTAATACCTGCGAGCTGAGCTGCCTGAGTGAGCACATTATCATTAGATGATAAAAGGCTTTGGTGTATCAAACTTTGATTTTCTTTGCTTAGTTTAGCGATGACAGGATGAATTTTCTCCTGCTCTTTAAAGAAAGATAAAACTGTGGTTTGTAAGGTAATATCTTTATCAGACAAGTCTTTATTCTGCAGGTTATTATGCAAGAATGCTGCAATTTGATTAAAATCCAACTCCTGATCAATTTGTGTTTCACTCGCTAATTGCTGCACAACTTCCAATGCTGCACTTTTAACATTGGCATTGGGATCCCGTAGACTCAATAGTATGGCTCTTATATATTGACTGGCTTTGCGTTGACCCAGTGCATAGATCACATTTTCTCTTGTATCGGCGGACTTGCTGACCAGAGCACGTCCTAAAGCCTGTAAGGTTTCTTTGCTCTGTGAAAAACCCAGTGCAGTTGCTGTACGACGCTGGTGTTTTTCTGCATAAGTATTATCACTATTGTTCAGGCGATTAATTAAATATTCGTCTGCATCACCACCAATTTTTGCCAGAGCTTTTAGTACAATAGATTCAATATCCTGACTGAACTCATCTTCTAAAATATCTTTTAAAATGGGCACTGCTTTTTGTATTTTCATTTCACCCAGAATGAAGATGGCTTTTTCTTGTAAGTCCCACCAGCTGTCCCAATCGTCATTTTGGTCAAAATCCATTCCCTCGGGACGATCTTCAGCAAGTTTTAACAAGACATCAATGGCATCCTGGCTCTGAAAATAAACCAGAGATTCGGTGATTGCAAGTTTTACATCACTATCGGGATCTTTTTCAAGTGATTCCAGTAAAGATGGAATAGCAGAAAAGTCTTTAATTTTTCCTAATGCGGTCACCGCATCAATGCAGACATCGATGTCTTCATCTTTAATGCGTTCTAACAGGGCGCTGGTTGCAGCTTTAACTTTGAGATTTCCCAGCGTTTTTGCTGCATAGCAACGATCGACTTCATCACCATTTTCGAGATAATTTAATAAGCGATCAATTACATGATGATTTATTGTTTGCAAAAAGACTACTCCATAGGAAATTAGTTTTGGGTCAGGAACCCCGGCGATTAAATGTACTAATCCAGCAAAACGAGCAAGTACTATACCAAATACTTAAAACATTAATCTCTTATATAAAAAGTAAATAAAAAGCTGAATTTATTCAAAGGGATATTGCCTGTATAATAATGATTAGCCATTTGAATAATTAAAAACAGTCATGTGAATAATTTGTTCAAATATAAAGTTTGAACAAATTATATTAGTTTTTCTAATATTATTGAACAATTTATTCAATTTTTTGCTTTGTTTTTGTTATTACACTGTACAAAAAATATTTCCAGCTAAAATATTATATTTAACTATTTGATAAATTAGTATTTTACAGTTATTTTATTGAGCTTGTTTTTTGTTGGTATATTTGTTGCAATCCTCTGTTAAGTTTAAGGTCTTTATTGTACAAACAAATAAAAACACTGAGGAAACTATCTTGAGTACTGAAGAAAATAATACTGATCTGAATAGTATCACTAATACTTCACTTCATGATGATGCAACCTGGGGACCCTGGATGTTAAGGATCACCCTTGCGGGTACTTTAATCTTTATGTGGTGGCTGGTTATTTATGATCATGGTGTTGTATCGCATCATTAAGTGAGACATCATAAATAAACGCTCTTTAAGATCTGGAGAAAAAATGAAAACTCTGAAAAACTGGTTGTTGTCCTTTGTCATTGCATTTGCTTTATTTTATTTGATGGATCATGCCATTATGTCTATGCAGGGCTTGCCTCTTAATATTGATATGACGCCTGCTCAGTAAAATCTACACAACATACATTTTTGGAATAAACATTATGTTCACTTATATAAAATTACGCTCGCCTTTAATGTCAGTGTTTCTTTTGCTTGTGGTGTTTAGCAGTTTAACATTGACTACGGAATTAGCCTGGTCAGCAGATACAATAATAGAAACGGCTGAACAGGCGGCTGATGCTACTATAGAAAAGAAAGCCGCCCCCAGAATGGGGCCCTCAGATTATCGTCAAATCGGTTCGGTGAGCAGTCGTGCCTTTGTCTGGGTGGTCGCACAATTACATCTCTTTTTGGCGGCTTTTGTTCTTGCTGTGCCTTTATTTGTTACAGTGATTGAATGGATTGGTGTTAAGACGGGAGACCAGCGCTATGATGATATGGCGCATGAATTTATGAAAGTCTCTATGACAGCTTATTCATTGACAGCATTATTTGGCGGCACTCTTGCTTTCTCTTTATTCCTGCTTTATCCCACCTTTATGGCTTATATGATGGAAGTATTCGGCAATCAGGTGATGGTTTATGCTTTGTTGTTCTTTCTGGAAAGTGGTGTTTTGTATATTTATTACTATAGTTGGTATGCGCTGCGTTATGGCAACAAAAAGTATGTTCATTTATCTCTGGGTGTTCTGCTTAATGGGGTTGGAACCACGCTGTTATTTGTAGCCAATGCCTGGGCAACTTTTATGATGGCTCCTTCCGGTGTGGACGAAGCTGGTGTAGTAACAGGCGGTATATGGGATATTATGCGTGGTCCTTTATGGAACCCGTTGAACTTACATCGCTTCGTGGCTAATATCGCTTTTGGCGGTGCAGTGGTTGGAGCGTATGCTGGTTATAAAATGCTCAGCGCCCGTACTATGGCTCAGCGTGCTCATTATGACTGGATGGGTTATACGTCAAACTTTATTGCGGTATTAGCCTTTTTACCCCTGCCTTTTGCCGGTTACTGGTTGATGGCTGAAATTTATGCCTATTCACAGCAAATGGGTATTACTGCCATGGGTGGAATTCTGGCCTGGTTATTTATTGTACAGGCAGTATTGATTGGAACCATTTTATTGGCGGCCAATTATTATCTATGGAATGGCATGTCGCGCTGCGAAGGATCAAAACGTTATACCTGGCTTATTAAATATATTGCCGTCACGTTGGTCGGCAGCTTTTTAATCTGGGTGACCCCTCATACCTTGATTTTATCCGCTAAAGAAATTGCTGATCTGGGTGGTTCACATCATCCGCTATTAGGGCCATTTGGTATTATGCCGGCCAAAAATATTGCCGTGAATTTAATGCTGATTGGTACTTTTCTGTCCTTCCAGCTTTATCGCCGCTCTGATAAAGAGATTACTGTGGCATGGGCTGGATTTGGTAATGCTTTAATGGCGGCCATCTATCTGGTTGCAATTGCTAACGTTATTTTTCTGGGTGTTTACTATGGTTATTATACCAACACAGTTTATAAAGTAGGATCTTCAGTGGCTCAGGTTATGTCCACTTTGATTGTCATTATTGCTGGTGTCACTATTGATACGATGATGTTTAAAGGTGCAAAGAATTTGCCTGTGACCTGGGGCAAAATTTCTAATCGCGGGGTTTATGCTCTTTTTGCTTTACCCATAGCCTTTACCTGGCTGATGGCTCTGATGGGCTATGTGCGTTCTTCAGTACGCACACACTGGCATGTCTATACAGTGATAAAGGATAACTCGACAGATAATTTTATTCCTAATATTGGTTATGCGGCAAATATGATGACAGTGGCCACGGTTGCATTTCTGATACTGATCCTGTTTATTTTCTGGGTGGCTTCTTTAAGTGAAACCAGACAGGCAGTGCCTGTACAAAAGTCTGAGCAATAAGGGGCACTATAATGGAAACAATGCAAGACGAAATAATTAAGGAAAGCGGTGGGCTGCCGATCATTGTCAAAGTGCTTTCATTTATGCTGTTTATGATACTGGTTTTTACCGGAATCGCTAATTTATTACCTCAGGTAGAAGGACAGGCTCCAAAAGATATCAAAGTCGATTTAGGTGCTTTAACCATGGAAAGCTATATTGCCATGGGAGAAAGTATCTTTAAAGGAAAAGGCACCTGTACGCTTTGCCATAACAATATGGGGCGTGCACCGGATATTCCTGTAATGGATATGGAAGCGACAGCTTTGGAACGCTTGAAAGATCCGCAATATAAGGGTACAGCTAAAGATTCAGAAAGTTATTTCCGTGAATCTATGATTGAACCCAGTAAATTTATTGTGGCAGGTTTTGGTAAACAGGGTGAGACCTCTACCATGCCGATTATTGATAAAGCTCCGATTGAACTGACTGAGGTTGAAATGGGAGCAGTGATTGCCTATTTACAAGCCAAAGATGGGGGGCAGCCAACGGTTGAATTGCCCACCGATGCTCCCGCTGTTGCAGAAAAGTCAGCGGCTTCTGCAGAACCACCAAAACCAGCAGAAACTGCTGAAGCTGTTTTAACTAAAAATGGCTGTACTGCCTGCCATGCGGTTCTGGATAGTCCTGCAACGATTGGACCGGAACTGAAAACAATCGGTTCTCGTTTATCTAAAGAAGAAATTCGAGAAAGTATTATTAATCCATCTGCAGTGATTGCTGAGGGCTTCCCACCTATTATGCCGCCGGACTTTGCTAATAAAATGATAGTTAAAGAACTGGAAATGGTGGTTGATTTTCTCTATCAAAGTAAAGCTGTTGATAGTAAAAATTCTGAGACTAAGGAGCCTGAGAAAGAAGTTTCTAATGAAAATGACACTCCGAAACATACTGAAACAGTTCCTGAACCTGAAACCGACACTGAATCCAATACTGAGCAAAAGGGCGAATAATAACTATGAAAAGTTTTAAATTTCCGCCATTATTAATGGCCGTTATCATTTTAGTTGCCGTATTTGTATTCTTTAAATATGGTATACCACCCCTGTTGCCGGTATCACTATTAATTCAATACATGATTATCTGTGTGATAGGTGTACTATTATTTTTCTCTTTTGATGAGGATACCTGGTCACGTTTTAAGGCACCTATTGCTGCTGTCACGCAAAAAGACAATACCTGGCCTATTCGATGGTTCTTCTTGTTAGCCATACCGGCGTTAATTGGTTATACCGCTCACATTATGGTGAAACCTGATTTTGACTCCCCAGTTGAGTTACGTCAGGTTCATCCTGCACCGCCTTCCAAGCTAAAAGTTTTCAATAAAACTTACGATTTGAGTAGCTTGGAAAATCCAGTTAGAGAAAAAGTGATTGCCAGTATGAAAGCCGGGAATAAGGATGATGGCTGGGAAACATATAATACTGCCGTGTCTGCCGGTCGTGATATTTATTACCAGAACTGCTTCTTCTGCCATGGTGATCTGATGTACGGCGAGGGTATTTTTGCTGATGGCTTTAATCCCAGACCGATTAACTTTCAGGATGAAACCATTAACCAGCTGCAGGAAGCCTTTTTATTCTGGCGTATTACCACCGGTGGTCCGGGATTGCCCAAAGAAGGGACACCCTGGAAATCTGCAATGCCGGTCTGGCACGAAATGCTGGGTGAGGAAGATGTCTGGAATGTTATTACTTTTTTATATGACTATACAGAAGAAGTACCACGTATCTGGGATGCTGAAATATCTAAAATTGTTACCGGTATGAAAACAGAGTTAAGTAGTAAACGGGCAAAAATGAAAGGAAAGGAGCTTTATGATTTACGCTGTTCTGTTTGTCATGGTGAAGAGGGGGCGGGTGATGGTGTGGCTGCTGATACGCTCTATCCCAGACCAAGGGACTTTACTCTGGGCTTGTTTAAATATAAAACATCTCCGGGGACTTTGCCGGTTCGGGATGAAGATCTGTTTGATACCATCAAACATGGTTTAAGCGGAACAGGTATGCCGGGCTGGAGTAAGTTGATGACAGATGAACAAATCAATTCTTTAATTCCCGTACTTAAACGTTTTGATATTTCAGCCACCTGGGCACCGGATGCTGCTGAAGATGATGACTTTGATGATGAAGGACATTATAAGAAAGATGACTTTAAAAATGTCACAGAAATTGAACCATTAGATGGTCAAATTGCTTATTCAGCTGATTCAGCGGCAAAAGGTAAAAAAGCTTTTAAACCCTGTTATGAATGTCATGGTGTGGAGGGACGTGGTGATCTGCGCTCTGGAAAACGGCTGGCAGATGATTGGGGATATCGTATCTGGCCGCGAGATCTGAATAAGGCCTGGTCATGGAGAACTACCAATCGTACTGCCGAGAAAGAACCTGAAAAAGTCCGTGATCAAATTATTAAAAATATTTATACCCGTCTTTCTATTGGTATCCCCGGTACTCCAATGCCGGCACATAGGGCAGAGGGTGAAGGCAATGAAGATCCGGTCAGTCTTGAAGATCGCTGGCATATTGCCAATTATGTTTATTCGTTGCGTGACATCAATACAGCACCCGGTAAGGGAGTGATTCAAGGTGTTAAAGTTGAGGGTAATTTACCGGATACTATTGCAGATGAAGCCTGGAAAACTGCACCAGTGACTTCTATGAGGTTGGTGCCTAATATTATTAAAGAACCACGCATGTTTAAACCTCTCAATGATCTGATTAGTGTCAGAGTACTTTATAATGAAGATGAAATTGCTTTCTTAATGGAAGTGAATGATCGTACCCACAGCTTGCCCGGTCATGAATATAGTATGAGCATTCAGGATGAAGAACTTACCTTGCATTCTGATGCTGTGGCAATGCAATTTCCAAGGGAAGGAGCCTATACTTCAGCACCAATGGTAGAAAAACCGCTTTATCGTCATGGTGACAGCAGTCATAATACTTCTATGTGGTATTGGAATGCAGGTAGTCTGAAACCTAAGCAGGCAGCAAGCAGTATGGTGCTTAAAGGATCCGGGCCAAATACTAAACCTGAGCCGATGATGGATTATAAGGAAGTCTCAGCTCAGGGTGAGTGGTTTGATGGTCGCTGGCAGATCCTGATGAAACGTAAACGTGCTGGTACAGAAGGTGAAATCAGCTTTAATGAAGGTGAGTTTATCCCTGTCTCATTTGCTAACTGGGATGGTAGTAATGGTGAAGCAGGTTCTAAACATACCTTATCTACCTGGTACTGGTTGTTATTGCCGCCAGAAAGCGATCCCGTTAAACTTTATGTTTATCCGGCAGGATTTGCACTGCTTATGTTTATCATAGGCTTACTTGTGGTACGCGGACAGCGCAGCTTATATAAGGAAACTAACCAATGAAAAAATTTTATTTGCTGACGGTTCTCAGTTTGTTCACTGCTTGCTTCGTGTTAAGCCAGTCGCTGTTTGCCACAGGTGCTATACAGAAAAAACAACTTATCAAATATGAAGGCTCATCAACCATTGGAAAATTTATTTCAGATGCTGCTAAAGTATATACAGCAGCCTCATTTGAAAAAAATATAGATACAGAAAGTCTGGGTGGTTATCAATGTGCTCTTAAAGGCTCATGTGATGTGGGTGGTGTTGCAGATTCAGTAGTGGCAGAAAATAAAATACAACGATTTTTAATTGGCAAGGATGCTATTGCCGTCATTGTTAATAAGCGTAATCCTGTTAATAATTTGTCAAAGCAACAGCTGAAAGATATTTTTACCGGCAAAGTCAATAACTGGTCACAACTGGGCGGTGAAGATGCACCCATCAAAGTATTTACTGTACAAGACTCTTCAGCAACACGTCATGTTTTTAGAAAGCAGATATTAGGGACTGAAGAATATCATGGTACTGAGGTTGTTGCTCCGGATAGAAAAATTATATCCAAGGTGACTCATGCCTGGGGTGGCATTGGCCAGATTAGTTTTGCCTTTCTTAACAAGAAAACCAGAATTAAAACTTTAGATATTGGTCAGCAAAAAGGCCATGTTCATAACCCGAATTATCCTATTACACGACCACTCTATTTGCTAACCCATGGTAAACCTTCGGATAAAGTACAAAAATTTATTGACTGGAGTCGTTCTGATGAAGGCCAAAAAGTAGTTAAAAAACGTTTTGTAGGATATAAATAAAAATGCAATTAAGCAGGATTTTTTCCTGTTTTTAAAGCTAAATATCCAACAATTCCTGATAGGAATGATCCTATCAATATGGCCAGTTTATCGGTGTATTGAAAAATACTATCATCTTCAAATGCTAAAGAAACTATAAATAAACTCATGGTAAATCCAATACCTGTTAATACGGACACACCATAAAGCTGCATCCAGTTACTATCTTCAGGCAGTTTTGCCAGTTTAAGTTTTATTGCCAGCCAGCTGAATCCAAACACTCCGATTTGCTTACCAAAAAAGAGTCCCAGCATAATGCCCAGCGGTACAGAACCGGACATTTGGCTTAAGGATATCTCCGTTACATCGACCCCTGCATTGACAAAAGCAAATAAAGGCAGAATAAAAAAGGCAACCCAGAAATGAAGGCCATGTTCTATTTCTTTGAGAGGTGAGAATGATTGATTGTTTTCGTCTCGTGCATTTAATGGAATGGTAAATGCTAATGCAACGCCGGCCAATGTAGCATGAACACCTGATTTAAGCACACTGACCCACAATACAAGGCCGACAATAAAATAAGCGGCTTTTTTTGCAACGCCAAAAAAATTGAGAGTAACTAATGCGGATAAAGAAATACCTGCAACAGCAAGAGATAAAGTGGAAAGCTCCGTTGTATAAAAAAGAGCAATAATAACAATGGCACCTAAATCATCCATAATGGCTAAGGCCATCAAAAATATTTTAAGTGAAACAGGTACCCGATTACCTAACAATGAAAGAATGCCTAAGGCAAATGCAATATCAGTGGCGGTGGGTATTGCCCAGCCATTGAGAGCAATGGGATTATTTTGATTAAATATTAGATAGATTAGTGCAGGCACAAGCATTCCACCAATAGCTGCGACTCCGGGCAATATAACTTGCTTTATAGAAGATAAATGACCTTCTACTATTTCTCTTTTGACTTCTAAGCCAATTAGCAGAAAGAATATAGCCATCAGACCATCGTTTACCCAGTGATAGAGAGACTTATCAAGATGTAGGGCACCAACACGTATTTCTACCGGTATGTGTAAAAAAGTTTCATAGAAGGATGACATTGAAGTATTGCTTAATATGAGAGCCAAAATGGTTGCAAATATTAATAAAATACCACCGGAAGATTCTTTCTGTATAAATTCGTCTATAATTTTCATTGTTAGTTCAGTTTGTTTTTTCAAATTATTAACTGGCAATAATAACACGTAAAACATCTAATCTGGGTTTTATTGAATTAAAAATTATCTCATTCATCTATTGTTAAGTATACCACCTGCTATGCTCTGGTGTTTGATTCCAAGGTTTATTAGCTGGTCCATGCCGGATAACAAAAAGTAAGTTTGGATTTATTGGCTTCTAGTAACAAAAATTTATCCTCCATCATTTATAGAAATTTTATGTTACTACAAATGAAGGTGGCCAAATTCATGTTGGCTGAAGGCTCTTGATTTTAAGGACTTTCACTCCATAGTCGTTGAGTTGATAATAATCAATGTTCTTTTTAATAAAAGAAAGGCAGGTGAGGTGATTAAAGAGATCAGACAAGGTACTCAGGAAGCAATATCATTAATGAATACAATAAAAAATGGGAATAATTATGAAATAATTTCTTTATTGAAATCAAGATGGAAAACCTTTGCCTTTAGAAAAAGATTATTGTTTCAATGGATAGCAATAGAAGCTCCTAGCTTAGATTTTTCTTTTGTAATTTTTTAAATAAAGGAATAAGAGCAGGCTGATGGATACGACTTATGGCTTGATCAATATCCACCCAAAGGCGTTTACGATGGCTTTCCTGCCATTGTAATTCGGATAAAACCCTGTCGACCTGCATGGCATACACCTCAACACTGCATTGCGCTCCCCATTTTTCACAGACATAATGGCCTATTAATTCTTCATGACTTGAACCCACTATGCCGGCTTCTTCCAATGCTTCTTTTTCGGCAGATTCCAGGGCGGAGAGTCCGGGATCAATAATGCCTTTGGGTACTACCCAGTGCTTATTGCTGCTGGAAGTAACCAGCATAATTTCCAGTTGATTGTTAGTGATACGATAGGGGATAACTGAGGACTGAGAATAATAATAAGCTGGTCTTTTGCGCTGCTCAATTTTACCTGCTATGGGAAAAGGAAATGATTTTGGCAGAGATTTAGGCCGTGTGATGGAACATAGAACTGCATCATTTTGTGATAGCAGTTGCCAGTGATGTTTGAATTTTACATGAGCCAGAGTAGCTGTTGTTAATAATTTACCATCTTTAGGTATCACTATGTCAGAAACCAGATAAGTTAATAAATCTTCTAAGCCCGGGTTATGTCCAACCAGCAGGACACGTTGTGTCTTTTCTGAAAGTTCAGATAGCAATTGCAGCAGATCGGATAAAGCAGCTTCATAAATCCGTTGATCAGTCTGGATTATCCTGGCATCAAATCCCATTGCCTTGCAGGCCTTTTCAGCAGTGTTTATGGCTCGTTCTGCTGGTGAGCTAATAATTATATCAGGCAGAAGCTTTTGTTCTGCCAGCCAGACACCCATTCTCTGAGCACTGCGTTTGCCACGATTTTTTAAGGGTCTTAAAAAGTCAGTTTCACCAGTATTCCAGGCAGATTTACCATGTCTTAGAATCAGTAGTTCTTTGTTCAAATTTTTCTTGCTTGCAGACATTAGGGAACTCCTGTTGATTTTTTAGCTTGAAGGCTCTTGATTTGAATTAGGCTGGTTGATATTGGTTAAATACTCTGAAATACAGATGGGATCATGCCCACCCCGTTTCCAGGGATTTTCAAAGTCATCGATGATAATGCTTATTCCGTCACTATTAAAACGTTTAATATTATTACCGGGTGATAAATAGTGACGTTCATTATGTGTATGTTCAGTTATAGTATGACTGCTATGAACGATAATATGTGTCAGGTATCGATTAAGAGGGCGTTTAATTTTTGCATGCTGATTGCATGTGCTTAAAAATATGTCAATGATTTCTTCTAAAGTATAGCCCTGACATTCGTTATCTTCTATGAGATTGCCGATAAATATTTTTGTGGCATCCAGTTTTGCTATGGCGTCAACAATCCCTTCTACTTTGATCTGGGGGAGGACACTGGTAAAAAAGCTGCCGGGGCCAAAAACAATCACGTCAGCCTTTTGCAGAGCATCCAGAACCATTGGATTAGCCTGAGCGGGAATAATCTGAGTGTTTTTCAGATCAGTCAGATCATTGCTGAAAGAAATACTTTTAATACGTTGGCTGGATTTTGTTTTATCTGTCTTTGTGGTGTTAGATTGACCGATAAGAATTTGGCCATCCTCAAGGTGAGCTTTGATATGTAAGTCATTGGCGATAGAAACAGGCCAGACATTCCCGTCAATAGAACACAGCTGCCGGAAAACATAGATAGCGGTGTTAATATCTTTATTATGGGCTAAATAGCCGCCTACAAGGACGAAATTCCCAATACTGCCATTTTTTAAATCCATTGCCTTGCCATTATCTGAGCAGGGCAGATGTTCATAAAAGTGTTTTAAATAATTAACAATGACATTGCCCAGACTTTGATCAAGTGATTTCATTAATGGATGCTGGTTATTAATAAAGCTTTCAAGCTCTGTTAAGAGTTGTTCATTATCACCTGAATCGGAAAGACGCCAGTTAAATAATTTAACAATAGAACCTACGCGGCCCTCACCATGTGCCTGTGTCATGAGAGCATGGCGGATATCACCGACAGGCATGATATCAAAGCATTTTCTTAATGCTTTGGAGCTGCCGCCATTATCCCATATAGGAACAATACGTGTGATATTCTGAGTTTTTTGAGCCAAAGACATATTGATGTCTCTGAATCCTGTTCCTCCGGTAAAGGCAACAATCTTTATTCCCTGTGTTTTAATCTTATTTTTGTCATCTTGCTGAAAGGAGGGAAAGGATTTTATTGCATAGTCAGGTATTTCAGGATCATTATTTTGTTTAAGTGAAACCCAGGCATAATAAGTTGATTTTATTGACCAGATTAAGGCTCTGTAATAGGCAAAAAAAGCAAATAGAGAAGCGACTATAGACAAAGCAGCCTGATAATAATTGCTGACTAATAATGCTGTGAAAAGATATAAAATGGATCCAAATAATATTCCGCGAGATAATCTGACCAGAGAACGGTGATATTCTATACGTTGAATTACTTCTTTACTGGAAGCTTTAACGTAAAGATCATAACGTAAATGCTCTAATACTAATTCCGGATTAGCTTCACGCAGCATCCAGCGGGCTTCAACTCTTCGATAGATCGGGACCAAAAATATATCAGAGAATATATTAATAAAAAAACCAATGACCCAGGCAATAATAACAAAATTTAAAGTAAATAATATTTTATTTTGTATTACAGCTTCGTGTGAAAAAATAGGCAACGGGAATAGTTTATTAGTGGCTATAATCGCCAGACTGCCAATAAAGATGATCTCAATAAAAAGTTGTAATACTCTCATTTAGTTGATGACTTTCATATTAGTTAATGACTCTCATTTTTTTCTCGAACGGCTGGGGGATACTGATAATATAGATTTATCATCTAATTCCGGATCATCAATATTCCAGCTGATTTTAATATTTAATTGATGCTTTGTTTCAGATTCTGATGCTGATACTTTAAATCTCAATAAGCCTTCCGGCTTTAATTTAATTTCATCCTCTTCATCACTAAAGGTCATTTCACCGGCTGAAAGTCCTTTTATAATAGACTTTAAAATGGGTTGAATTGATTTAGCATCCTGTAGTGAAAGATGCGAAAATGTCTTTTTACTTTGTCTCATTTTTTATTACCTTACATTATATTAGTCATACAAAGTTTGGTTAATTGGCCAAAATCTATGCCGCCATGAGCTTCATATATTTTTATTCCAGACAGCATGGAAAGATAAGCTTCTTCATCCAGATCCAGTTCATCTTTTTGGAATATGCCCTGTGCATCCTGATAAAACGGGCCGGAAGGCTTCATAATGGCTTTTAATAATTCACGGTGATCCTGCAGATTAATTTGCGTCAGAGTCACAGGATCATTACTTTGGCGCTGCCAGTTTAAAATAATAAAGGCTTCTAGCTGAGAAACATCCTGTATGCGTTGATCGCCATAAAGTTCTTTGATAAAAACATCGTATTTTTTTTCAATATCCCATAGTTCTTCCCTTGCCATTGCCTGGTAATGATCCAGTTCCTGTTTGGATAATAATGGATGTAAAGTGCTATTACCGGTAATGGTGCCGGGGTTGATGCGCGGTAGTTTTGGGATACCGGCCATGTCAGTTTTATTACTTGAAGATTTAATAAAGAGTCGATCATTGGTGATATATGAGATGGTTGGATCTTTCATCATATCCAGCATCAGTGTTGATTTTCCCCCACCTGAAAAACCTGCGATAGCAAAGCCCTTATTATTATGACTTAAGCCCGAAGCATGGCAGATTAACCAGCCGCGTTGTTGTAACCAGTTCATATATTGTGAATTGATAAAATTAATCACCTGATTGTCATATTTAATGCAGGGACCGGCGGCAATTCTTTTCTGCTCACTTTGCAGAAAGACCATACCGGTGCGAACCTTGCGTACCACACGGGCATTTTGCAGATCATGATATTCATCTTTACGGCCTGTTTTTCCAGGTTCACGTTGCCAGTCAGTAAAATTAATTCCTAATTCAGGTGCTTCTGATTCTATTGCTATGATATCAATATCCGCCGAATCATGCTCACCAATCACATTACAATGGGAAAAATAGTGGTTTAATTTGTCAATTAATGTTTTGGAATTAGAGTATAAATTCAGACAGCAGTCACCTATTTTTAAATGTAAAACATCACTGACCATTTGCTGATCCCTGATGAGTTGTTGAGAGATAGATTCTATTGTTGGAATTGTTGTAGTCATAAGTGATATTTAACCTGTAAAAATGTCTTTAATGGGTAATTGATAGTTTGATAGTTGATTGACAGGTGTTTGTAAGACACTTTCAATTAAATATCGGGAACGAATAAACATGGACTGAGCCAGTGTTTTATCCAGAATAAAGCGAGTTGATGTGGCAAATGAACGAGCCAGACCTAATGCCAGGCGAATTTCAAAATTTTTATCATTCATTTTATGAGCATATTTTTGTGTGCAATAATAAAACATCAGAGCTGTTTCTAATATCCTGCGACGCAATGGTCGATCCAGAACTTGCAGACGATAATTGGAAACCATAAAAACAGAGATATCCTGAATATAATCCATATATTGTGAACGATGTAAATCAATTAAATTAATTTTCTTTTCCAGAGAATCATAAATAATATTATCTACATTCAGATCACCATGGATATAAACAGAAAAAGCAGCTCTGGCATGTTTTTCTTCAAAAACTACAGCCTTTGTCATTAGTGTCTTGAAATTAGCAACAGGATAACCACAAATAGAACTATTGAGTTGCATAAACTCAGGATGAATAGAATAAACAGCATCCAGACGTTTATTTAGTTGCTGAATATATCCGGCACAAATTCTTTTTTTTGTATAAGTTTCTTTCCAAATATTTTTTAAAGTTTTAAAAAGCTGTTTTCTGGATTGCTTTAATAAAGTATTAGATTGAGTCAGCAATATTTTTTCATAAGTATAACCAGGTAAATGTTCAATTAAGATAGAAGCTGATTTTCCTTGTTTCTGGTAGTCAATAATTTTAGGAGCCAGGCCGGGGTAGATTTCATGCCAGCTTTCTACTTTATCTTTTTCTTCCTTAAGTTTTTTCCTTTCACCCTCTTTAAAAATTGCATCATAACCATCTGCTTTATTAACGTCCTTTTTAGTTTTTTGCTTATCTTTATTTTTATCCGCGGAGATGCCGGAAATACCACTACCGGAACGGGTTTCGGCAACAGTTTCAATACTGACCTGATCCATTGGTACTCCCCACCATTTCTGAATGGAGTTATTAAGAGAATTATAACGTTGAGTGCTGACTGACTTTCCCAGGTTGGATGAAATAATGATTTCACTAATGTCTAATAAGGCCTTGCCCATTTGTGTTAATGTGTTCATCACATTAATAAAAGTGATGAGCTTTTTGACTGATTTCTTTTGTGAGAGTTTTTTAATATATTGTTTTTGCTGTTTTTGATTGATTTTTCTGAATTTGCTATTAATCTGACCGATTTTTAATGCTATCTGAGTATTATCATCATAAATACTGACTTCAATTTTGCTGATCTGATTTTTGACCTCTTCAAGCATCTCATCATATTTTTTACTATAAAATTGTTTTATCTGGTTGGCGGATTCGATATTAGAAACACAGTTGCCGCATAAATCTGCTATTTCAGCCAGATTTGTAGCAATGGAGTCCAGAGCCTTTAACTTTCTATTGATATGAGGCGGTTCTTTGTCATTGGCAATAATATGGTTGCAGGTATTTTGAATACGTATTTTCAGATTATAGAAATAGCCGCTTCTATCTAAAATATGTTTGGCAACTATATCAGAGGGATTTTTTAAATAAAGCTGTAAATTACTGACCTGTAGTGTCACTTCTGAAATCAAAAATCGTAAATTCTCATTAACCTCGCTGAAAATATTCATTGATGTGTCATCTTTCCTATATAAACGGGAGTATTTTCATCCAGTTCGCGGATGCATTTTTTTAATGTAACGGGATATAGTGTCTGCGTTTCTAAACCATTCAAATCAAGCCATACTACATCTATTTGCCGTTTATCGGGGTGATGACCTGATTGTGCGATATAATCATCACTGACACAACAGTCAAATAAAAATTCAACCTGGTGTCTGATGCCGGGGGGATTGCTTTGTTTAGGTTTAAAATAATCTCCGACATAAGCAAGTCTGTTGATGCGAACATGGGTACCAATTTCTTCAAGACATTCCCGTTGTAACCCCTGTTCAATAGTTTCTCCGGGATCGTGTGCGCCACCGGGCAAAGTATAAGAACCATCAGTTTTTTTTAGTACCAGAAGTTTTCCATCTCTGATAATGATTGCTCGTGCAGCGTTACGAATAGTATCTAAGAGATTTTCCATAAAAAGTATTTATCTTTGATTAGTATAAAAGAACTGTCTATATATTACATAATTTTTTAGTCAGTTCAGGTTCAAAAACTTTAATAAAAGGATAATCACTGCTTATTCCCAAAACCAGCTTTTGTGGATGAATAATAGTGACTGACGCGCCCAGACCCCGGACAATGCCTTCCTTTTTTCGAGTGTTAATATCTAAGGATGTATCACATTCAAAATTCATGATCCCCTTGCGTAACATGATGCGTTGTCCATAATATAAGTTTCTATGTCCATGGACAATGGCATTGATACCTGAATTGTACATCATCAGGGAACCTTTTTTTGTAAAATCACGCTCATGATCACGATATTTAGTTCTAATCATATTACCTAAGGGGCCATGATAAAGCTTAAATAAATCAGATTTTAATTCTTTTTTAAAGATTTTATTGATCCCTTTAACACCATGGCTGCGAATCATTTTAGCACTTGAATTGTCAACGCCGGCATGGACAAAGAAAAATGAACCCTCTCTATTGGCTAATTTAAGATGCTTAAAAAACCAGTAAAATTCACCTTTTGGGTGAAGAAACAATTCCTGCCATTTTTTGGCTGCCGCATAAACCTGTGGGAGTGTTAAGCCTTTTCTGGTACACCAGTTTTCAAAATTATTCATTTTTTCAATGGTGTGTTTCATATCTTTTTTAATGGCACTTTCAGATAGATATTTTTTGGCATATTGTTGATATCTTTGCGCCCAGTTTTTTGATGGAAATAATTTTTTTCTACAAGTTTTAGTGCTTGCTGTCTTGTATTTTTTGCCCTTCTTTCCTTTTAGATAGCAGTCATAAATTTCTTTAAAAAGGGGGAGGGGTTTTAATCCCATGCGAATAAAAAAATGTTCGCTACATGCCTTTTTTTTCTCAGATAGGGACAGGATACCAACCAGAGTCCTAATATCGTGATTACCGGCTAAAATCACCACATCACCACCCTTATCAATCAGCAATTTTATCACTCTTAAAAGTCGCAAGGTGCTTGGACCTTTATCAAAACAGTCACCACCAAGGATAAAACGGGCTTTTTTACCCTCTTTGCTGAGCTTGAATTGTTTGTCTTTTTTACCTGTTTTTTTTATGCCGCCGGAAGCAACTAATGAAGCAATAAATGCATCGGCATCAGCATGCATATCAGAGAAAAAATAGATGGTTTTATCTGGCCAGATCCATGAATCACTATCAAGATGCGCTTTAATTTCACAGGCAATGGCATCGGTTAATTCGCTGTCTTTTTTTACAGATAGCTCATAAGGACCCATCATCCAAACCTGAGCCTGTGTCGGCAGTTTGGCATTGATCCATTGCTTGCCGTAATAGCGATTAAAATAATGTTTAAATTTTTTTAGTATCATAAGATATTAATAGTAAGTTGCAAGGCATGGATTATTAGTCTTTAATCCGTATACTGAGTTTTTTTCTCTCGAATTTTCCATTGACCTGCTATCTGAACCCAGGAACCATCATCTAATAGTTCAATATAGACAGGCTGACCATGATACATACTTAATTGTGCGATTTGTTCAAATTCCAGTATGCCTAAATGATAGGCTGCATGTCGAAAGGCGGCACCATGACCGACAAAAATTTTCATTGTTGCTGGTTGCACAGATTGCTTTAAATCAGTCATTGCTTTTAATAAATGTTCAGCAACTCTTTTTCCTGAATCCATTAAAGATTCAGCGCCCTGTAAAGGCAGACAAAAATGACTATTGGATTTCCAATCTTTTGGTAAGGCCTCAAAACGAGGATCATTATCAATAATTTTCTCAATTTGTGAAATATTTAAGTTAGCGGCACTACCGACACTGCGTTCTGCCAGAGCATCATAACTATTAATTTGAATATCAATGGCTTGTTCAGGATCGTGACTAAATGTCTTATCTTTTAATAAGCGGCAAATGATATCTGCTGTTTGCCATGCTCTTAATAGTTGTGATGAATCACATTCAGCTTGCAGATGCCAGTGTTGTTCAACAAGCCTGTCACGTATATCCTGTGCAGCTGATTGAGCATGTCCCAGCCCCTCTTTATTCAGAGGAAATGGTTGCCAGGCACTGGGTGTATTTTCCAGCTGCTGATAATCACCATGGCGAACCAAGGCAGCTATTATCCTTGACATAATTGCCAGAACCTACATTTTATTAATAACATAGTCAGCATATAATTCGGCTGCTTTAATACCAATGCCATCTAAGGCTCCCTGAAAGCCGCCAAAGGCGGAGACTTCAAATACAATCGGTCCATTATCTGTTTCGGCAATATCCACAGTGGTAAAATCCATTGCAAAAAGATCCTGAGCCTGCTGGCCGATAGCAATAATTTCATCAGATGGTGTAAAATTTGCGTAACGCCCGCCACTATTAATCGTGGTGTTCCAGGTACCGGATTGATTCACTCGTGCATAAGTCCCCTGATACTGACCACCTAAAAAAACCAGCCCCAGATCCTGACCCGGTAGATTTATTTTTTTCTGGATATACATCATCGGGTTGTCTAATTGAAATTGCTCAATTTCATTTTTTATTTGTGAATCAGAATTATTGGCATCAATGATAACCATGCCGCGTGCCTTGGTCGAAAACAGAGGTTTGAAAACAGCGCTGGAATATTTTTTAACCGCTTCAATGGCTTCATCCACATTCTCCGTCACCATGGTTTCGGGCATGGGCAGACCTGCTTTGCGCAACATGACTGTACAACTCAGACGATCAATTAAACGCATGATTTTTTCAGGAGAACTGAATATCTGAACCCCCTGTGATTGTGCAAGCAGTAATAGTTCCAGGCGATCTAAAGTATTTGGATTATATTCGGCGCTGATTTTTTTTATAATTAATCCATCCAGCTGGCATAAATCAATTTTGTCATCAGAATCTAAATAATTGAGTTTTTTTTCTGCTAAATCCAGACTGACTTTGCTCATGTCAATGACCAGACGAAATCCGGTTCTTTGCTCAATTGCATCTGCCAGGGTTTCTGTTGACCACTTACCAGGAATTCCTACTACACCGATTTTTTTCATTGACTATTTGTCCATTGGCTAAAGGATAAGTACTATAATAAACCATTTTTAAAATTATTGTGAGTATAAAGAAGTTTTTACTATTGCCTGTTGAAATATAATCAGTATACTCCTGTTATAAGCTAAAAAATAAACTCTTTTTTCTTTTAACAGGGTTGGGGATTTCTGAATATTATGAGCATGCAAAAAAATATTAAACAACTTCTAATGGGCTTTTCTTTACTATTATTGCCATTGCATGTTTTTGCTATGGAGAGTAGTCAGCATGAACCCCTGGACTTAACTTCAAGTCCTATTGGTTTTATCTCTTTATTGGTTTTTTTTATAGCCTATCTTTTTGTCATGGCCGAAGAATTCACTCTTTTGCGTAAATCAAAGCCGGTTATTCTGGCTGCCGGAATTATCTGGGCAATGATTGGCTGGGTTTATCTTAATCATGGCATGTCTGAACTGGCTGAACAGGCCATTCGTCATAACCTGCTGGAATATTCAGAACTGATGCTGTTTTTACTGGTTGCCATGACTTATATTAATGGTATGGAAGAACGACGTGTTTTTGATGCGCTTCGCTCCTGGCTGATCCACAAAGGGTTTTCTTTTCGTCAACTATTCTGGCTGACTGGTATCCTGGCATTTTTTATCTCACCGGTTGCTGATAACTTAACCACTGCATTGTTGATGTGCGCAGTGGTTTTAGCTGTTGGTGGGACTAATACTCGTTTTGTTGCTATTGCCTGTATAAATATTGTTGTTGCAGCTAATGCAGGTGGTGCCTTTAGTCCCTTTGGCGATATTACTACCCTGATGGTCTGGCAAAAAGGAATGATTGATTTCTGGGGATTCTTTGCCTTGTTTTTACCCTCTGTTGTTAATTTTGTATTACCTGCTGTTATTATGAGTCTTGCTGTACCAGATGAAAAACCAGATTCTACAGGTGAAATAGTGGTCATGAAGCGAGGTGCGAGACGTATGATGATCTTGTTTTTACTGACAATTGCCACAGCTGTGAGCTTTCATAACTTTATTGGCCTGCCCCCGGTCTTTGGTATGTTGACTGGTTTGAGTTATCTTCAACTATTGGGCTACTATCTTAAGAAAACTAAACATAAATGTGTTGCACATGAGATGGCAATTAATAATTCAGAGGAAGATGAAATTGGTGAAGTGGTTGCATTTGATGTGTTTCTGCCGATTGCGAAGGCTGAGTGGGATACCCTGCTGTTCTTTTATGGTGTTGTTTTATGTGTCGGTGGTCTGGGTTTTCTTGGGTATCTGTCAATGGCATCAGAGTTGATGTATCAACAATGGGGAGCTACTTTTGCTAATATCAGTGTGGGTGTTTTATCTGCCATTGTTGATAATATTCCTGTCATGTTTGCTGTGCTGACGATGAATCCGGATATGTCAACAGGTCAGTGGCTGCTGGTGACATTAACCGCTGGTGTAGGCGGTTCCCTTCTGTCAATTGGTTCTGCTGCAGGGGTTGCTTTGATGGGGCAGGCGCGTGGACAATATACCTTTTTCAGCCATCTTAAATGGACCCCTGTTATTGCAATTGGCTATGTTGCCAGCATCCTGACTCATATGTGGATCAATAATTCATTGTTTAGCTAGCAACAGTTCAAATATCAGTCTTGTTTATGGATAACCCCTTGGCAGGCTTGAGCCAAAAAGTTTTAAAATCTGATCCCCTTTTTTGTTTTATAGACTATACTTTCTATAACATGATCTTATTTTTACCACTAAGCTAAAAAGTATCGATGAAAATAAACTCCGAAATACAACAACTTAATAATGATACTATTCTCATTATTATTATCTGGAGCGGCATTATTGTAAGTTCCCTTTTTTGGAATTTTGAAAGAGAACATAATCAGGTATTAAAACTTGCGGAAGTAGAAGCACAAACCAATTTAAAAAAAGATTTAGCCTTTAGGCGCTGGGCTACTAAAATGGGTGGCCTCTATGTTAGAGTCACCGCTGACAGCCAGCCAAGTCCTTTTATGAGCCATATGCCGGAACGTGATTTGATCAGTACTTCCGGACAATTACTCACTCTCTATAATCCAGCCATCATGTTGCGTCTTATCATGGAAACACAGGATAAATTGTATGGTGTTAAAGCCAGTATTACCAGCACTGAATATTTGAATCCTGATAATGCCCCCGATCATTGGGAGAAAGAAGCCTTAAAAATAGTTTCAAAGACGCTGAGAGATTATAGTAATATCAGTGAAATTGATGACCAGCCCGTATTACGTTATATGCAGCCTATGATCATTGAAAAAGGTTGCCTAAAATGTCATGCGTGGGATACAAATAGAATTGGGAAAGTAGGTGGTGCAACCAATGTCGCTATCTCTTTAATCCCTTTTTATATATTAGAGCAGGAAGCTCGCCGGGTATTATTGATTTCCCATGGAGGTATCTGGATACTGGGTGTTGGATTTGTTGGATTTTTTATATATCGTAGAAAAACTTATTTAAAGCAGCTACAACGACAACAAAACAGCTTATATCATGTTAATCGCTCATTGCAGCATGAAGTTGATGAGCGTAATAAAGCAGAACTACAGCTTCGCTTAACCTCTACTGTGTTTGAACATACCAGTGAAGGCATTATTATTACGGATGCAAATGCTTTAATTATTGATTGTAACCAGGCTTTTACTGATATTTCAGGTTATTCTTTATCTGAAGTGAAAGGTAAAAACCCCAGCATTGCCAATTCAGGACGTCATAACAAGATTTTTTTTAAGTCAATGTGGCAATCAATAATACAATCAGGGCAATGGGCTGGTGAAATCTGGGATCGTAGAAAAAATGGTGAAATTTATCCTAAATGGTTATCCATTAACTCAGTGCTTAACACGGAGGGAAAGATAAGTCATTATATTGGTGTTTTTACTGATATATCCCATATCAAGGAAACTGAAAAAAAACTGGAACATTTAGCGTTTAAGGACAGCCTGACTAACTTACCTAATCGACAATTATTTTATGATCGCTTTGAACTTGAATTGAAACGGGCTAATCGTCTGGAAAATAAAAGAGTTGCTCTGTTATTTATTGATCTTGATCAATTTAAACATATTAATGATACACACGGGCATCATATAGGTGATGAATTATTACAGGTTATTGCACAAAGATTAGAAACCTGTGTTCGCGATAAAGATACAGTTGCACGATTGGGAGGAGATGAATTTACGGTTATTCTTTCTGATATTGACTCGTCAGCAGTTGCTACTGATATTGCTGTTAAAATTATTAATCGTGTTAGTTTACCTATCAATTTGCATCATCATGAACTTTTTATTGGTGCCAGTATCGGGATCAGTATTTATCCTGAAGATAGTACTGACAGAGAAATTTTAATTCGTAATGCTGATGCTGCCATGTACTATGCAAAAGAAAATGGACGGGGAAATTTTCAGTTTTTTAATGAAGCCATTAATTTACGCAATCAAAAACGCAGCCAGTTGGAAGCTGATTTACGACGTGCGATAAAAGAAGAAGAATTTGAACTCTACTTTCAGCCCCAGATTAATATTCTGACAGAAGAAATTATTGGTGCAGAAGTACTGATTCGCTGGAACGACCCGAAAAAAGGTCTTATTTCTCCTCTGGATTTTATACCCATTGCTGAAGAAAACGGAATGATTATTGAAATTGGTGAATGGGTATTTAAGCAGACTTGTCGATATTTACACAATTGTATTGCACAGGGAAAACATCCTGTACCGATTGCAATTAATCTTTCTGCCGTACAGTTTAGTGATGAAGGGCTGATTGATATGATTGAGTCGGTTCTTGAGCAGGAAAATTTATCCACTCAGTGGATTGAACTGGAAATTACTGAAAGTGCTATTATGGAAAATGCAGACAAAGCCATCGGGATTTTAGATAAGCTCTCTACACTGGGTATTCGCATCTCTATTGATGATTTTGGGACAGGCTATTCTTCTTTGGCCTATCTGAAAAAATTTACCGTGGACAAACTGAAAATTGACAGGGAGTTTATTAAAAATCTCCCGGATGATAAAGAGGATGTCGTATTAACTTCTACCATGATTATTCTGGCAAAAAATCTTGGGCTTGATGTTTTAGCAGAAGGAGTTGAAACTAAAGAACAGGTTTATTTTTTAAAACAGCACGGTTGTAATCTGATACAGGGGTATTATTATTCTAAACCCCTGCCGGAGGCTGAATTTAAAGAATATGTTGATGCTTTTAGCGACACCTTTCAGCAGACATGAAACTGCCGGCTGTTTTATTTTACTTATAATAATTCATGCCCATTTTTGGCTGATGGCTTTCTTAAGACTTAAAAATTAAAGTTTATTTAATTTGAGTCGATATGGAAGTGTAGGAGCCTTGGGTAAAGAATAATGATGATGGAGAATGATATGAATTGGTTTTTTTGTAAAAAAAATATTCAAAAAATATTTGAGCTGGAAAATAAACTGAATGATGTGAATGATGAAAATTTACAACTGAGAGAAGAAAATAACAGGCTTAATAGTCAATTAGAATCTTTACAAAGTAAAAAATCAATATCAGGTCAGCTAGAGGAATTGGCCAGATTCGAAAATGAACATATGAAATCAGGTATGAGTGATATTCAGAAAAATCTGGCAGGTTCTGTTGAGGCGGCAAAAGAGACATTAAGCTGTGTCACGATGCTTAAAAATGAATTTAGTACACGGGCGGATAACCTACAAAAAATTAGTACCGATGTACAGGGACTTTCTAATATTTCAGGTCAATCTGGCCAGGCTGTGGAAAATATGACAGCAAGAGCCGAAGAAATCAGTGTTATTTTATCGATGATTAGAGGTATTGCGGAACAAACTAATTTATTGGCTTTGAATGCAGCCATTGAAGCCGCTCGAGCCGGAGAAGCCGGACGGGGGTTTGCTGTGGTGGCTGATGAGGTGCGGGGTCTGGCAGATAAAACACAGACAGCAATTACTGAAATTAATGAAGTGATCACTGCATTGAAAGATAATGTTATGTCTGTCTCTGATATATCTTCACAACTTATCAGTAAAATAGGGAATGTGGTCAGTAATATGGATGTTTTTGAAACCCATTTGAACGAGATTGATAGTCAGGTAAAAGGTCATTTTAATGGTATTGATTTAATGACAGATATGGTTTTTATGAGTCTGGCTAAATCTGATCATATGTTGTGGAAAATTAATACCTATCTGTCTATTAATAATCGGGAACCAGCTTTTGACTTTGTTGATCATCATAATTGTCGTTTAGGCAAATGGTATTATGAAGGAGAAGGTAAAGTCTTTTTTTCACATTCAGAACATTATAAAGCCCTGGAACAGCCCCATTCAATCGTTCATAACGGTACCAAAAATATTTTTGAATTACTAAAACAGGAAAATATTGACTACGAACAAATAATGCAAGCAGTAATACTGATGGAAGAATCCAGCCAAAAAGTTTTTGATAGTCTCTCTAAAATTAGCCATGATGCCAAACGTAAATCATGATTAACTTTAATCATACGATTTGTATGATTAAAATCCCTTGTTGTTTTTATGCATCTGTGGAATAATGCGCACGCCTTGTTATACGTGAGCCTTCAGCTATATAAAGTTTATCGCTGTCGCTTTGCAAACATATCTCATTCTGTCAATATGATAGTGGTGAACATTAATATGTTTGATGAAAGTATTAATAAGCAATACTAGTGGTAAAATTTAAGTCCGTATTATTGGATATTTATACAAAATAACAGACCGTAGTTTTACTAAATCCCGACCTTATATCGGCACATAAATCAGGGTGCTTGAACACGTTAAAAGCTGTTAACGTGAAAAATCAAGTTGGTTTATGGGATATCTGGAAGATCTAACCCTTATATTAAGGAACAAATCATGGCAAAAGTCACAATGCGTCAAATGCTTGAAGCTGGCGTACATTTCGGTCACCGTACCCGTTACTGGAATCCTAAAAATGCACAATATATTTTTGGTGATCGTAATAAAATTCATATTATTAATCTTGAAAAATCATTGCCGATGTTTAATGACGCAATGAATTTTGTTGGTCAAATTGCTGCCAAACGTGGCAAAATCTTATTCGTGGGCACTAAACGTGCTGCAGGTAAGGCAGTTAAAGAACATGCTATGCGTTGCGGTATGCCTTATGTGAATCACCGTTGGTTAGGTGGTATGTTGACTAACTTTAAAACGGTTAAGCAATCTATCAAGCGTCTGAAATACTTAGAAAAAGCTTCTACTGATGGTACTTTTGACTCTTTAAGTAAAAAAGAAGTTTTGATGAATTCCCGTGAAATGGAAAAGCTTGAAAAAAGTCTGGGTGGTATTAAGGATATGGGGTCTCTGCCATCAGCAATCTATGTTATTGATGTAGGTCATGAAAAAATTGCAGTTCAGGAAGCCAATAAACTGGGTATTCCTGTGATTGGTGTTGTCGATACTAATAATCAAGCTAACGGTGTTGATTATATTATTCCCGGTAATGATGATGCAATTCGAGCCATTAATTTATATGTAGAAACTGCAGCAGAAGCTGTTCTGGATGCCAAAGCAGCCAATACAGAAGTTGTATCAGATGATTTTGTTGAGGTCGATGCAAAAGAAGCTGAAGGTAAAGCATCAGCTTAAGTTTAGAAAAAACTTTTCAATAGAAATAATATTTCGGGCAAAATCGATCATTTTAATGTTCGATACTGCCCGTTTTTTGGATTATAGAGGTTAATAAAATGGCAATTACCGCCGCTTTGGTTAAAGAATTACGTGAACGCACTGGCGCGGGCATGATGGAATGTAAAAAAGCTCTTGTGGAAACAGAGGGTGATGTAGAAGCAGCAATTGAGTTGATGCGCAAAACAGGTTTGGCTAAGGCTGATAAAAAGGCCGGACGTATTGCCACTGAAGGTAAAGTTGTTGTTGAATTTAGTGATGATGCTAAAAAAGGTGTTATGCTGGAAGTCAATTGTGAAACAGATTTTGTTGCCATGGGCGATGAATTTGGTGGATTTGCCAGTGCTGCAGCAAAGCGTATTTTGAATGATGCTCCTGCCGATGTGGCTGCTTTGTTAGAAATGCCATTGCAGGATGGTGGTGAAACAATTAATATCGTATTAAAAACCATGATCGCAAAAATTGGTGAAAATATGTCTGTGCGTCGTTTTGTTACATTTGAAACAACGGGACAGCTTGGTGCATATTTACATGGAACCAAAATCGGTGTAGTGGTTGATATGCAGGGTGGTAACGCCGAATTAATAAAAGATGTTGCTATGCATGTTGCTGCCAGTAATCCTAAAGGTTTGGATGAGTCTTCTCTTGATGCTGCTGAACTAGCTAAAGAAAAAGAGATTGCAGCTGCTGAAGCGGCTAATAGCGGCAAGCCTGAAAACATTATAGAAAAAATTGTTGCAGGAAAAATCAAACGTTTTATTAAAGACAATACTTTAATGGGTCAGGCTTTTGTTAAAGATCCTGATATCACTGTTGAGAAGTTAGTTAAAGATGCCGGTGCTGCTGTGCTCGGATTTACCCGTTTAGAAGTGGGTGAAGGTATGGAGAAAAAGCAGGAAGATTTTGCAGCTGAAGTAATGGCTCAGATTGGCAGCTAAAAGGAAGTGGGAAGTAATATTTGCTAAGTAATAAGTAAGAGCTGATTTATGAATCAACGGCTTCTTTATTTTGACTTAACACTTAGCACTTAAAACTAAAATAAGGAGTAGTCTGTGAGTGTAAAATATCAAAGAATTCTATTAAAGCTTAGTGGTGAGGCATTAATGGGTGAACAAAGTTTTGGTATTGAACCGCAGATACTCACTTATGTTGCTAAAGAAATAAAAAACCTTGTTAAACAAGGTGTCCAGGTGGGTCTTGTCATCGGCGGTGGTAATATCTTTCGTGGTGCGGGGTTAGCCGCGTCTGGTATGGATAGGGTTGCCGGTGATCATATGGGAATGTTGGCTACAGTGATTAACTCCCTCGCTTTACAAGATGCATTAGAAAAAAATGGTGTGCCGGCTCGGGTGATGTCTGCATTGCCTATTCATCAGGTTTGTGAAGATTATATTCGTCGCCGTGCTATTCGTCACCTGGAAAAAAGACGAGTGGTCATTTTTGCTGCAGGTACGGGGAATCCTTTTTTCACTACGGATTCTGCTGCCAGTCTACGTGGTATTGAAATAGAAGCTGATGTTGTGATTAAGGCCACAAAGGTAGATGGTGTTTTTACTGATGATCCGGTAAAAAATCCCGAGGCCACAATGTATCGTAATCTTAACTACGATGAAGTATTAAATAAAAAGTTAAATGTTATGGATGCCACAGCGATTGTTCTTTGTCGTGACCATAAGATGCCTATCCGGGTTTATAATATGACTAAGGAAGGTGCACTGGAAAAAATTATTCATGGTGATCATGAAGGGACTTTGGTTCAGTAAAGATAGTTCAGTAAAGATAGTTGAGTAAAGATAGTTGAGTAAAGATAATTGAGTAAAGATGGTTGAGTAAAAATGTGGATGAATAAAGCTCTACCTGAATAAATTAGAAAAAGGAGCAGGAATCAAATAGGCCTGCCGTTTTAATTCTGCTCCGAACTGTTTAAGGAATGATAATGATTAAAGAGATTCATAGTGATGCTGGTAGTCGTATGGGAAAGAGTATTGAATCTCTTAAGCATGACTTAATGAAGGTGAGAACAGGAAGAGCACATACAAGTTTACTTGATAGCATTAGCGTTGAGTATTATGGTAATCCAACACCATTGAATCAGGTTGCTAATATTTCTGTATTAGATTCCAGAACTTTATCTGTTCAAGTTTGGGAAAAACAAATGACCCCCGTTGTGGAAAAAGCAATTCTTAAATCAAATTTAGGTCTCAATCCTGCTACCAGTGGTGAATTAATTCGAATTCCTTTACCCCCTCTGACAGAAGAAACCCGCAAAGGTTTGATTAAAGTTGTGCGTGGTGAAAGTGAAAATGCTAAAGTAGCGATTCGAAATATCCGTCGCGATGCTAATAGTACCCTGAAGGATCTTGAAAAAGAAAAAGATATTTCTGAGGACGAGGAACATCGGGCTCAGGATGATATTCAGAAGTTGACAGATAAATATATCAAAGCCATTGATCAGGTCTTATCTGAAAAAGAAAAGGATTTAATGGAAATTTAATATGCCAGCGGATAATCCAACCGGATCATTAGGAAACCAATTAAAACACGTCTGTATTATTATGGATGGTAATGGTCGTTGGGCAAAAAAAAGATTCATGCCGCGTTTTGCAGGGCATAAAGCGGGTTTAAATGCGGTTCGTAAGATTGTTGGTAGTTGTATAGAACAGGATATTGAAGTTTTAACCCTGTTTGCCTTTAGTAGTGAAAACTGGCGTCGTCCGGAAAAAGAAGTTAGCCTTTTGATGGAACTATTTGCCACAGCTCTGATACGTGAAGTAAAAAAATTAGATGATAATAATGTCCAGTTACGTATTATCGGAGATATGTCAGATTTTTCTGAAAAAATTCAGAATCTGGTTGAAAAAGCTGTTGCCCAATGTGCTGACAATACAGGGTTGATTCTTCATATAGCGGCAAATTACGGTGGACGCTGGGATATCACTCAGGCCGCTCGTCAGATCGCCCAAAAAGTACAGCAGGGTGAGATAGGCATAGATGAAGTTGATGAAAATCTTGTTGAAGATCATTTATCACTTAGGACAATCGTGGAGCCTGATCTGTTTATCCGAACAGGGGGTGAAAAGAGAATCAGCAATTTTATTATCTGGCAACTGGCCTATTGTGAATTTTATTTCACTGACACCCTGTGGCCTGACTTTGATAAAAAAATATTTGAAGAGGCTATTCAATCCTTTTCTTCCAGACAAAGACGTTTTGGCCGTACTGGTGATCAACTGACTTCTTTGAACTAATGTATCCATTCATGTCAAAAAAATAAGCAGAAAAATTGTATGTTAAAACTCAGAATTATGACTGTTATGGTCTTATTTCCTTTTACTCTTTACAGTATTTTATTTTTGTCCAATGCTCATTTTGCCCTGGTAATAGGGGGCATTATGCTATTGGCTGCTTATGAATGGGCAGGACTTGCAGGCTTTCCTACGCCATTGACAAAAATGGCTTTTGTTGTCATTGTTGCCACTGTTATTTATTCTATCTGGTTAATTAATTTCTTATTATCATCGGACTTTATGAACTTAATTGCTGTTTTTTTCTGGTTTTTTAGCTCAATTTTGGTTTTTAAATACCCTAAAAGTGCTTTCTTCTGGAAAGATAAATCATTAATTATTGCTATTATGGGAATATTCCTGTTTCTTCTAACGTGGTATGCTGCCATCTCAATTCATGCAATTGAGGGATTTCAGTTTGCACAACAAACTATTAATGGCCCCCATATCATGTTATTTTGTATGATGTTGATTTGGTCTGCAGATACCGGGGCTTATTTTTCCGGTCGCCGTTTTGGCAACAAGAAACTAGCGATTAAAATTAGCCCTGGTAAATCGTGGGAAGGTGTTTATGGTGGATTAATTTTAGCAATTTTTATTGCTTTTTTGAGTACAATTTTTTATCAGGCCAGCCTTCAGGATTATTTAAATATATTGATTATTACCATTGCCACTGTATCATTTACTGTGATTGGTGATTTGATGGAAAGTATGTTTAAGCGCCAGGCAGGAGTCAAAGATAGTGGTAAAATATTACCTGGTCACGGTGGTATACTGGATCGCATTGATGGTGTGATAGCGGCTGTGCCGATTTTTTTTATTACAATTTCACAGCTCTATAAACTTTAATGCACTGAGTCATACTCAGAGTCAGAGCCAATAGAGTCTTGAGTGGATCATTATGATAAATGTAGCAATTTTAGGTTCTACCGGTTCAATAGGGACTAGTACTCTGGATGTGATTGCCAGGCAATCAGAACAATTTAATGCATTTGCTCTCACAGCTAATACTAATGTTGATCGTCTTTATGAACAATGCTTGCAATTTTTACCTGAAATTGCAGTTATGGTTGATATTAACTCAGCTAATGAATTACAACAGCGTTTAAAAACACAGGCCAGCACTCGTCATATTCATGTTCTTTCAGGGATTAAAGCGCTGGATGAAGTGGCAGAACATGACCAGATTGATTATGTCATGGCTGCGATTGTAGGTGCTGCAGGTCTTGATTCCTCACTGGCTGCTGCTAAATCAGGGAAAAGAATCTTATTGGCAAATAAAGAATCTCTGGTGATGTCCGGTGATTTGTTTATTCAGACTGTAAAAGATAATGGTGCAACGCTCCTGCCTATTGATAGTGAACACAATGCTATCTTTCAATCTATGCCTGCCAGACAAACTGATGTTAATACTAAGAACAAGAATATTGAAAAACTACAGGTTTCCGGTGTTGAAAAAATATTATTGACGGCATCAGGGGGTCCTTTTCTTAATAAAACACTGGAAGAACTCCATAATGTCACTCCCGATCAAGCCTGTGCTCACCCAAACTGGGTGATGGGTAGAAAAATTTCAGTGGATTCTGCTACCATGATGAATAAAGGGCTGGAAGTCATTGAAGCCAGTTGGTTATTTAATGCGACAGCAGATGATATTCAAGTGGTGATACATCCGCAAAGTATTATTCATTCTATGGTTTCTTATTCTGATGGTTCTGTTCTGGCACAATTGGGTAATCCTGATATGCGCACTCCAATTGCACACGCAATGGCCTGGCCGGAAAGAATGGCATCAGGTGTGGCACAACTGGATATTTTTAAAATAGCGCAGTTAGATTTTGAAGCTCCTGATTTCACTCGTTTTGTTTGTCTTAAACTGGCTTATGATACTTTGCGTTGCGGCGGCACTGCACCTGCTATTTTAAATGCAGCTAATGAAATAGCAGTTGCAGCCTTTTTAAAGGGGCAAATTTCTTTCACTCGGATTTCTAATGTGGTTGAAGAAACACTTAATCAACTCAATAGCCAAACAGCTGATTCACTAGAAATTATTATGGCAGCCGATGCTGGAGCAAGAACACTGGCAACGCAATTGTGTAGCAAATTATAACCTTTAACCCTTAAATCTGAATACCCAAATATATGGACAATATTTTTTTTACCCTACTGGCTTTTATTTTTACAATTGCCCTGCTTGTTGCTATCCATGAATTCGGGCATTTCTGGGTTGCTCGAAAACTGGATGTCAAGGTATTACGCTTTTCTATCGGCTTTGGTAAACCCCTGTTGCGTTTTAATGGCAAAAAGGATAATACAGAGTTTGTAATAGCCAGTATTCCTTTGGGTGGTTATGTCAAAATGCTGGATGAAAGAGAAGGTGAAGTAGCCAAAGAAGAATACCATAGAGAATTTAATCAAAAGTCTGTCTATTCTCGTTTTGCCATAGTGTTTGCCGGTCCATTCGTTAATTTCTTGTTTGCTGTATTTGCTTTCTGGCTCATGTTTATCATTGGTATTCAGGGTGTGATACCGATAATGGGTCAGCTGGATCACCAGTCACTTGCCTGGGAATCAGGCTTACGTAACGGGGATCAAATTATCTCTGTTAACGGTAAAGAAACCCCGACTTTTACTTCAGTTTATGAGGAGTTACTAGGTGGTTTTATTGCTCGTAAAAGCGTTGATCTTCAATTGTCAGATCAGCGTCGACTTGTTTTACACCTGGAAAAAATTGAAAAAGATGTCGAACCTTCTCAACTGAAAGAAGTGATTGGCTTAAGTGTAAAATTTCCGCTTGAAAAAGTTATTATTGGTGAAGTTAATGCTGATTCCCCTGCTTTTTCTGCTGGAATTCAAGCCGGAGATCAAGTGCTTGCTATTGATGAACAGCAAATAGATCATTGGCGGGATCTGGTTCGTTCTATTATTAATAAACCGGATAAAAAAATTAATATTAAAGTGTTAAGAAATGAGAAAGTCATTATATTTTCTGTTATAATTGGCCATTTTAAACAGGGAAGTAAGACCATTGGAAGAATTGGTGTCCGTCCCAAATCAGTGACTCCGCTACCTGAGTCTATGTTTACACAGCACCAGTATGGTATTTTTTCAGCCATACCAAAGAGTATAGAAAAGACATGGGATTTATCAATACTTACTATCACCATGTTGGGAAAAATAATAATTGGTGAAGCTTCAATAAAAAACATTAGCGGGCCAATTACGATTGCCGAAGTTGCCGGACAATCAGCACAAATGGGATGGGAAAGTTTTTTAAGGTTTTTGGCAATAGTGAGCCTGAGTCTGGGAGTGATTAATTTACTTCCAATACCCATGTTAGATGGGGGACATTTGCTTTTTTATTTAATTGAAATGATAAAAGGCTCTCCTGTTTCCGAAATGATGCAGGAATTTGGTGTTAAGATTGGAGTGATGCTTTTGGCTATGCTGATGAGTGTTGCCTTATATAATGATTTTATGCGTTTGCTTGGTTAAGCTGATGGGACTCCTGCTCTATTAATTTGAAATATTATAATTGGAATTCAATTAATGAAATATTTTTTTCTAATAATTATTTGTATTAGCTCTTTTTTTTCAAGTCAAACCCTACTGGCTGCTGATTCATTTATTATTGATGATATAAAAGTTGAAGGTCTGCAACGTATATCTGCAGGTACTGTTTTTAACTATCTGCCTTTGAAAATAGGTGATTCAGCTAATAGCACGACTATTTCCAAATCAATTCGAGAATTATATAAAACCGGATTTTTTAAAGATGTACGCCTTGAACGTTTAGCCAATGCATTAATTGTTTCAGTGATTGAACGTCCGGCAATCGCCGATGTTGAATTTGAAGGTAACAAAGATATTGATACAGAGGAATTGGAAACGGCGCTGAAACAAATTGGCTTTGCAGTTGGACGAGTTTATGATAAGTCTGTTTTACAAAGAGTGGTGACAGAATTAAAACGTCAGTATTATGCCAGAGGTAAATATTCAGTACGTGTAGAGACTAAAGTGACACCAATGGAACGTAATCGTGTTGGTATTAAAATTGAAATATCAGAAGGCCTTGTTACGACAATACATCAAATTAATATTATCGGTAACAAAGTTTTTGATACTGAAACATTACTGGATGAATTGGAATTAACAACTCCGACATTATTTTCCTTCTATACGAAAACTGATCAATATTCTAAACAGAAATTAGCCGGGGATCTTGAGAAATTACGTTCTCATTACCTTGATCGCGGCTATATTAATTTTAAAATTAATTCAACTCAGGTTGCTATTACTCCCGATAAAAAGAATATCTATATTACAATTAATCTTACTGAAGGTGAAAAGTTTACCATTAAAGAAGTTAAGCTGGCCGGTGACCTGATATTAAAACCGGAAGAATTGTTTCCTGTCGTTAAAATCCGCAAGGGGCAACATTTTTCCAGAAGAGATATAACTGAAACCAGTGAAGCAATTGTTGATATGCTGGGTCAGGTGGGCTATGCATTTTCTAATGTTAATCCAATTCCCCAGGTGGATGATAAAACTAAAGAAGTAACGTTGACATTTTTTGTTGATCCCGGTGACAGAGTTTATGTCAGACGTATTAATATCGTAGGGAATACCAATACTGCAGATCATGTTATTCGTCGTGAGATGAGACAGTTTGAGAATGGTTGGATTTCGACCAGTAACGTTGAACGTTCCAAGACTCGCTTGCAAAGACTCGGTTTTTTTAAAGATGTTAGTGTAGAGACCCCGGCAGTACCAGGACATAGTGATTTAGTGGATGTTGTCTACACGGTAGAAGAACAATCAACGGGCAGTATTAATGCGGGTGCTGGTTTTTCCCAGTCACAGGGTGTTATTTTCAATTTTAGTATTACTCAGGATAATTTTTTAGGAACGGGTAATCGATATTCTGTTGCCGCTAATACCAGTGATGCGAATACCTTGTATAGCTTCAGTGTGACAGATCCCTATTTTACCGATGATGGTATTAGCAGAACTTACCGGTTTAACTGGCGTGAGACTGATTTAAATGAAGAAAATCTATCCAATTATGCCACTGATAATGTTAGTTTTGGTATTGGTTTTGGTGTTCCTATTAATGAATTTGACCGTATTGGCTTTAGCCTGGATTTTGAGAATACTGTCATTGATTTACCTAATGACTTAACAGAAACCTCATACGATATTCTTAAATTTGTCGCTGAAGAAGGGGATGAATTTAATACCCTGAGATTTTCTGCAAACTGGGCACATGACAGTCGTAATAAGGCAATTTTCCCGACCAGAGGTGCTTTGCAAAGATTATCCGGCGATATGGCAGTACCCGGTAGTGATTTATTATTTTATCATCTTAATTATGTGCAGCAACGCTTTTTCCCATTAGGCAGAACCACAACTCTGATGTTAAAAGGAAATCTGGGTTATGCCGATACTTTTAATGGTGATTCATTTCCCCCGTTTGAAAAATATTATGCCGGTGGTATGAATGATGTGAGAGGTTACAAATCTAACACATTAGGGCCCAGGGATGATGAGCCTCATGAGATTCCCAGTATTGGTGACAGACCTGCTTTTACTCTGCAGCCTACAGGAGATCCCCTGGGAGGTCAGTTGAAAGTCATTGGCAATGCCGAAGTGATTTTACCAGTGCCTTTTGTTAAAGATTCTTCTGCCTATCGCTTGAGCGGTTTCTTTGATATTGGTAATGTTTTTGAAGAAGCGGGTGATTTTGATGTAGGAGAACTACGCTATACCACAGGCATTGCAGGTGCCTGGATTAGCCCATTTGGATTACTAAGAGTGAGTGTTGCTGCACCGCTCAATGAAAAAGATGATGATGATACTGAAGTGTTCCAGTTTTCCTTCGGTCAAAGTTTTTAGCGGTTAGGGTTTCTTAGGGTTAGAGTTAGAAAATCTGTTTATAATTATACATAGTTTAAGGTGAAAAAATGCCAGTATTTACTCGATTTATTATTCTTTTAGCTTTTGTTTTTGTGTCATCATTTGTTTTTGCAGAGCAAAAGATTGCCTTTGTCAATCAGGCTAAACTATTACAAAAAGCACCACAGGCAGAATATGCCCGCACTAAATTGCAAAAAGAATTTGCCAGCCGGGATAAAGCGCTGGTCAGCTTGCAGAAGAAAATTAAAAAAGCAGCTGATAAATTACAAAAAAATGCAGCAGTTTTATCAGTAGAAGAATTAAATAAATTAAAAAGAAAAGTGACCTTATTAAGCCGTGATTTGGAGCGAGATAAAGCTGCTTTCAAAGAAGACTTAAGTATTCGCCAAAATGAAGAACTGATTAAACTACAAAAATCAGTACTAAAATCTATTCAAACAGTTGCAGAAAAAGAAAAATATGATTTGATTTTGAGTGAAGGCATTGTTTATGCCAGTCAGCGTTCGGATATTACAGATAAAATTCTTGCACAACTTAAAAAACAATATAAATCCGGTCAGTAATTTTTTATGTCGATTGCAACTCGAAGTGCCGGTATTGCTGAGCTTTCCGAGTTAATCGGCGCAAAAATCCACGGAGACAAAAATGTTTCTATTTCAGGTATCGCAACACTTGAATTAGCTGAAAATAATCATTTGAGTTTTTTTTCAAACCGTAAATATCATCAGTATCTGGCTATGACTCAGGCTGGGGTGGTGATACTGCATCCCGATGATGTTGATCAATGTCCTACTAACGCAATAGTTACAGATGATCCCTATCTTGCCTATGCCAAAATAGCAACTTTTTTGACACAAAAACAACGACAAAAAACAAAAATTGCTGCAACTGCTATGATTGCTGATGATGTTGACATTGGTGATAATGTCACTATTGGAGAATATGTGATTATTGGCAGTGGCTCTAGAATTGCTGATAATATATTGATAAAAGCAGCCTGTATTATTGGCGAAAATGTTAATATTGCAGATAATACTATTCTATATTCAAATGTGACTTTGTATGATGATATTTCTATTGGTAAAAATTCTGTTATTCATTCCGGTGCCGTATTGGGGAGTGATGGTTTCGGGATTGCTCAGGAACAGGGGAAATGGCTTAAAGTACCTCAATTAGGTTCATTGATCGTGGGCGATGACGTTGAAATTGGTGCCAATACAACCATTGACAGAGGTGCTATCGAAGATACTATTATTGAAAATGGTGTTAAGCTGGATAATTTGATACAGATTGCACATAATGTCTGCATTGGTGAAAATACAGCCATAGCTGGTTGTGTTGGCATTGCCGGGAGTACAACGATTGGAAAAAATTGTGCTATTGGTGGTGGTGCAGGGATATTAGGGCATTTAAGTATTACTGATAATGTGCATATTACAGCAACCTCTTTAGTCACAAAATCTATAAAAAATTCAGGTGTGTACTCTTCAGGAACACCATTACAGGAAAATCATCAATGGCACAAAAACTTTATTCGATTTAAACAATTAGATGGTATGGCCAGAAGATTAACTCAATTAGAAAAACACTTTGCTACGAGAAAAGAAAAATAGAATGGAAAATCAACTGAACTCAATGGATATCAATGATATTCTGGATCATTTACCACATCGTTATCCATTTTTATTGGTTGATAAAGTGATTGATTTTGTACCGGGGAAATCATTATTAGCACTAAAAAATGTGACCTATAATGAGCCGCAATTTACCGGTCACTTTCCACAAAAACCAATTTTACCCGGTGTGCTTGTTATTGAAGCTCTGGCTCAGGCGACGGGAATATTAGCTTATAAATCTACCGGTACAAAGGCTAATAAAGAATCTTTATATTATCTGGTTGGTATTGACAAAGCTCGTTTTAAACGCCCGGTGAATCCGGGTGAGCAATTGATGCTTAAAGTTGATGTGATAAAAAGTATGCGTGGTGTCTGGAAGTTTACAGCGCGAGCAACAGTGGATGATAAACTTGTGGCTTCAGCGGAATTAATGTGTGCTGAGAGGGATGCCTGATTTATTATGAATGATCCTCTTAACCATACTCTCATTCATCCTACCGCAATTATTGATCCTTCAGCGGAGTTGGCAGATGATGTTGAAGTGGGCGCCTATTCAATTATCGGTGCGAAAGTTAAAATTGACAGTGCTAATAAAATTGCCTCTCATGTGGTTATTAACGGGTCGACTCATATAGGAAAAGGGAATACTTTTTATCAATTTGGCTCTATTGGAGAAGCTCCTCAGGATAAAAAATATCAGGGTGAAGATACATTACTGGAAATTGGTGACAGAAATGTGATTCGTGAGTTTACCACCTTAAATCGGGGTACGGTTCAGGATAGGGGGGCAACGAGTCTGGGTGATGATAATCTCATTATGGCTTATGTGCATATTGCTCATGACTGTGTGCTGGGCAACCAGATTATTCTGTCTAATAATGTGGCACTGGCAGGACATGTGAACATACATAGTGGTGCTATTCTTGGTGGTTACTCACTGATTCATCAATTTTGTACTATTGGTTCTTATTGTTTTACAGCAATGAATAGTGTGATATCAAAAGACATTCCTCCTTATGTGATGGTTTCAGGTCATATGGCCAAGCCGCACGGTCTGAATACTGAAGGCTTAAAACGTCAGGGCTTTTCTGCAGAGGCTATAAAATCAATAAAATTAGCATACAAAGCACTTTATCGCTCTAATTTAACACTGGAAGATGCAATCACAGAAGTCAGTGAATTAGAGACAAATTGTCCAGAACTGTCTATTATGATTGATTTTTTAAATAATAATGTGAATCGTGGAATTATTCGCTAATGCGCATAGGTATTATTGCAGGTGAAGCTTCAGGTGATATCCTGGCTTCCGGGTTAATCAATGCCATTTTAGAAAGTTATCCGCACGCTGAATTTGAAGGTATAGCCGGTCCATTAATGATTAAAGCGGGCTGCAAGGCATTGTATCCTGCTGAAAAACTATCAGTGATGGGGCTGGTGGAAGTTTTATCCCACTATCGTGAGTTATCCAATATTCGTCAATCCATTATCCAGCATTTTATTGATAGTCCACCGGATGTTTTTATTGGCGTTGATGCTCCGGATTTTAACCTGGGAGTTGAAGCAGCACTTAAAGCAGCTGGTATTGGTACGATACATTATGTGAGCCCATCGGTTTGGGCGTGGCGGCAATATCGCCTCGGAAAAATCTCCCGTGCTGTGGATTTGATGTTGACCTTATTTCCATTTGAAGCTCGGTTTTACGAAAATCATAATATTCTGGTTAAATATGTTGGTCATACACTGGCTGATGAAATTAGTTCAGGCCACGAAAAGCCTCAAGCCATAGCGCAGGCCAGACAAACCTTAGCTTTGGATATTGGAGCTGATCAATCTCTTATTGCTGTTTTGCCTGGCAGTCGCATGTCTGAAGTGACTCGATTGTCAAAACCCTTTATAGCAACCTTATTACAATGTTTACAGGTTAAAGCGGATCTCAGCTTTATTATTCCACTGATTAATAATAAAACCAGATATATTTTTGAAGAAGAGCTGGCTCGGCAAACTGGTGATAATCCTCAGTTGCAAGCACAATTTATAATAATTGACGGACACTCCAGAGAGGCGATGGCTGCATCCAATGCGGTATTACTGGCATCTGGAACTGCAGCACTGGAAGCTCTACTGCTAAAAAAACCAATGATAGTTGCATATAAGTTATCCCCGATAACTTATTGGATTGCTAAACGCCTGTTAAATGTGCCATATTATTCATTGCCCAATCTTTTGGCCGATGAATATCTGGTTGAAGAAATTACTCAAAATGATGTTTGTCCTGAAGTATTAGCCCCTAAAGTATTAGGCTTATTATCCGCTTTTTGGGATGATAAATTAAAGGCTTTTAATGATATACATATTTTATTACGTCAGTCTGCTAATCAGAGTGCAGCTAAGGCTGTGATAGATTATATACGTCAGGGGTCGGAGTCAAAACAACTCTGAGATTTTTGTGATCAAGGAATACAATAATGAGTTCTTTACATAAAAATAATATTGATATTGCTTTGACTCCGACCCTGATAGGTCTTGTTGCCGGTGTTGATGAAGTCGGACGTGGTCCGCTAGCTGGTGCTGTGGTGACGGCGGCTGTGATCCTGGATCCAGATAATCCCATTAGCGGTCTTGCAGACTCCAAAAAACTCACTGAAAAAAAACGTGAATTACTGGCTATTGAGATCAGAGAAAAAGCCTTATGTTATTCAATTGCCAGAGCAGAACAGTTTGAAATTGATCAATTAAATATATTTCATGCCACCTTGTTAGCGATGAAACGTGCCATTGAAAGTCTAGAAATAGAGCCTGATCATGTTTTGGTGGATGGAAAATTTTGTCCTGAAATATCGTTGCCCTGCGAAGCCGTGATCAAAGGTGATTCTAAAGTGGCGGCAATCAGTGCAGCATCCATATTGGCAAAAGTGAGTCGGGACAATGAAATGATTCAGATGGATAAACAATACCCCGGCTATGGCTTTGCAAAACATAAGGGTTACCCGACTAAACTTCATATAGAAGCATTACAGAAACTGGGCGTGACTCCAATTCATCGTAGAAGTTTTAAGCCGGTACAAAAACTTTTATAGAAACTCTTATTTGTAATGGAAAATATGTCGAATCAATTTATACATTTAAACCTGCATACCGAATTTTCTATAGTGGATGGTATTATCCGTATAAAACCGTTGATTAAGGCGGTTCAGGATGCGGGGATGCCGGCCATTGCGATTACTGATCAAAGTAATTTATACGCTCTGGTAAAAATTTACCAGGCCTGTCTCAGTGCTGGAATTAAAGCTATTGTTGGTACTGATATCTGGCTTGAAAATCAGGAAAAGCCCGCTAATCCCTTTCGTTTATTAGTGTTATGTAAAAATAATGAGGGTTATCTTAACCTTAAAAAGTTGATTAGCCGGAGTTATTTACAGGGCCAGCATCTTGGCAAGGCAATTATAAAACAAAGCTGGCTGACTGAAAATGCGACTGGCTTAATTGCCATCGTGGGCAAAGAAAGTGAGGTTGGCCAATTACTGTTGGAAGAAAAACCTTCTGAAGCAAAACAGGCTCTGCAATTTTATCAAAGCCTATTCCCCAATGATTGTTATCTTGAGATACAAAGAACCTCCAGAAAGGGTGATGAGGATTATCTTCACCATGTTGTTACTCTGGCTACTGAATTGCAGTTACCAGTGGTGGCGACTAATGCCGTGCGATTTTTACAAAAAGATGATTTCTCAGCTCATGATGCCAGAGTTTGTGTAAATCAGGGACGTATTCTGGCAGATAAAAAACGCCCGCAGAATTATTCAGAAGAACAACATTTTAAGTCAACGAATGAAATGGCCGAGCTCTTTGCTGATATTCCAGAAGCCATTGAGAATACAGTTGAAATTGCCAGGCGTTGTAATGTGACTCTGCATCTGGGTGAAAACTTTCTACCGGACTTTCCTATCCCTGAAGGCCTGAGTATGGATGAATATTTTCGTCAATTGTCACATGAGGGTCTTAATAAACGCTTTGTGCAATTATTGGCTACAACAGATTATGAAGATAATCCGCAATATCAGAAACAAGTTAATGAATATAGAGAACGACTGGATATCGAGCTGGATGTTATTACCAAAATGGGCTTCCCCGGTTACTTTTTAATTGTTGCTGATTTTATTCAATGGTCAAAAGAAAATCAGGTACCTGTAGGGCCTGGTCGTGGTTCAGGTGCAGGTTCTCTGGTGGCTTATGCATTGACCATTACTGATTTAGATCCCCTGGAATATGATCTGTTGTTTGAGCGATTTCTTAATCCTGAGCGGGTTTCCATGCCTGACTTTGATATTGATTTTTGCATGGATGGTCGTGATAAAGTTATTCAATATGTCGCTGAAACCTATGGCCGTGATCGGGTTTCACAGATTATTACCTTTGGTTCTATGGCGGCCAAAGCTGCTATTCGTGATGTGGGAAGGGTGCAGGGACAGGGTTATGGCTTTGTAGATTCTCTGGCCAAATTAATTCCTATGGATATCGGTATTACCATTGCCAAGGCAATGGAGCAGGAAGAGGAACTGCAGCGACGTTATGATAATGATGAGGCGGTACGTGATTTAATTGATATGGCTCTGGCATTGGAGGGTATTACTAAAAATGTCGGTAAACATGCTGGCGGTGTGGTGATTTCACCCAGTGATATTAATAATTTTTCACCCATTTATTGTGAACCTGATTCACAGAGTATTTTGACCCAGTATGATAAAAATGACGTGGAGACAGTAGGTCTGGTCAAATTTGATTTTCTTGGTTTAAAAACACTGACTGTTATTGACTGGGCTTTGGCTATTGTTAATGCCAAAAAGAAAAAAATTGGTGAAACAGACGTTGATATTATACAGATTGATCTGGAGGATCGAGCTTCCTTTAAGACATTGAAGGCCAGTGACACAACGGCTGTTTTTCAGTTGGAATCCAGAGGGATGAAAGATCTCATCAAACGTCTTCAACCGGATTGTTTTGAGGATATTGTCGCTTTGGTCGCCTTGTTCAGACCCGGCCCGCTACAGTCTGGAATGGTAGATGATTTTATTGATCGTAAACATGGTCGTCAAAAAGTTGTGTATGATCATCCCTCCTTGGAACCAATTCTGAAACCGACCTATGGTACGATTTTATATCAGGAGCAGGTGATGCAGATCTCACAGGTGCTGGCAGGTTATACTTTGGGTGGTGCTGATTTATTGCGTCGTGCCATGGGTAAGAAAAAGCCGGAAGTCATGGCAGAACAACGCTCAATCTTTGAAGAGGGATCAGTGGCTAATGGCGTTGATAAAGAGGTTGCCACGCATATTTTTGACCAGATGGAAAAATTTGCTGCTTATGGTTTTAATAAATCACATTCAGCTGCCTATGCACTGGTTTCTTACCAGACTCTATGGCTAAAAACGCACTATGTTGAAGCCTTTATGGCAGCAGTATTATCCGCAGATATGGATAATACTGAAAAAGTCGTTGTGGTGATTGAAGAATGTCGTGATGCACAAGTGAATGTGATTGCACCCAATGTCAACCTTTCTGAATATAAATTTACTGTTAATGATGAGAATGATATTGTTTACGGGCTTGGTGCCATAAAGGGAATTGGCGAGGGTGCGATTGAAAGTATTGTTGAATCACGCACATCAGGTGGCCTTTATAAAGGATTTCAGGATTTTTGTAACCGTGTTGATTTACGCCGTTGCAATAAACGTGTGATAGAAAAGCTGGTTAAATCAGGGGCTCTGGATGATTTTGGTTTGACCCGCTCCTCATTATTCAATGCTATTGCTGAAGCCACAAAAGCAGCCGATCAGTTTTCCAAAGCGCACGATGCAGGCCAGGATGATTTGTTTGGTGGTGATTTTTTTAATACCGGTGCTATGGATAGTACGGCTGATGATTCAAATAAAATCGAACAATTGGCAGAGTGGTCGGATGATGAACGTCTGAGTGCTGAAAAAGACACGCTGGGATTGTATTTAACCGGCCATCCTATTGATCAATATTTAGAAGAATTAAGAAATTTTACCACTCATCGTTTGATGGAACTCAATCCGGATAAAAATCAAAATATTGTGATTGCCGGACTCATTATAGCAATGAGAACCATGATGACCAAGCGGGGTGACAAAATGGCATTTGTCACCATAGATGATCGCAGCGGGCGCCAGGAAGTGGCTTTATTTGCAGACAAATATGAGGCATATAAGGATATTTTAATCAGCGATCAGATCATTGTTATCTCAGGTGAATTAGGAATTGATCATTATTCAGGTAATGCCCGGGTCAATGTAAATACTATTTATGATCTTGATGGTGCCAGAAATCATTATGCAAGACGTTTAATCATCAAGCTTAATTATCATCAAATAGACCAAGATTTTATTGAGTATTTTAAGGAAATATTAACGACTTTTAAAGAAGGTGGAGAGTGTCAGGTTGTTTGTCATTATCAGGGAGAAACAGCATCAGCGGTAATTAGTTTGTCGGATAACTGGCGAGTCAGACTGACAAAAGAATTATTGCATCGTATTGATGAGCTCACGAAAAGCTCCTGTAAAATAAAGTATCGTTAATTAATATCTGACCATCTTCTATAAAACATGAAACCTTACCCCTGTCTTATTTGCAAAGTAATTATAATTGTAAAGTGACAGTGGCAATTCATTAGCTGAAGGCTCTTATGGCTCTTTTAACCCTGTTTTTTAGCGCATTTACTTCAGCTACGCTATTGCCCGGTAGCTCAGAAGCATTATTTTTATTGATGTTGTCACAAGGTTCCTGGAGTGCAGGGATGTTGATTATAATTGCCGGGGCAGGTAATTCTCTGGGGGGTATGAGCAACTGGATCCTGGGTCTTTTAATACGCAAAGGATTGTATAAATCAAAAAGGCATAATATAAACGGTAAATATTATACAGCAGCAGAAAATTGGTTTAATAAATTTGGCTCACCGGCTCTGTTGTTCAGTTTCTTACCAATTATTGGTGATCCTCTTTGTTTTGTAGCTGGTTTTATAAAAATCCACTGGTTTAAGGCAATGATTTTTATTAGTCTGGGAAAATTCATGCGTTACTTTGCTTTGAGCTATGTCGTCTAAAATTTTATTGCAAAATTAATCATATTGAAAAATTAATCATGTTAAATATTGAATCTCTTTTACAGCAACATTTTGGTTTTAATGCTTTACGCTCCGGCCAAAAAGAAGTGATTGAAGCCATTGTTAATGGTCACTCTGCAGCGGCTATCTTTCCTACGGGATCAGGAAAATCATTATGTTACCAATTGCCGGCATTGATCCTTCCCCATCTTACCCTGGTGATTTCTCCTCTTTTGGCATTGATGAAAGATCAGATTGATTTTTTAAATACCCATAATATTCCAGCAGGCAGTATTGATTCTACCCAAAGCAGGGAAGAGAGTACTGATATTATGCAGAGGGTGAAAAGTGGACAGATTAAGATTTTAATGATCTCGGTGGAACGCCTAAAAAATGAGCGTTTCAGGGAATTTATAAAAAGAATTCCCATTTCACTAATGGTGATTGATGAAGCACATTGTATTTCAGAGTGGGGGCATAATTTCAGACCGGACTATATTAAATTGCCTGATTACCAACAACAATTTAATATCAAACAAGCGCTTCTGCTTACTGCAACTGCCACATCCCATGTCATCAATGATATGTCCCGTGAATTTTCTATCGAACAGGGTAATATTATCAGCACCGGATTTTATCGACATAACTTGAATTTGTCTGTCATTCCCTGTAATGAATCTGATAAATTAAATTTCCTGGGCAATTATCTTTCTTCACATCAGGGACAGGCTACTATTATTTATGTCACTTTGCAGAAAACGGCAGAGAATATCAGCAACTGGCTTAATCAAAATGCTCTGCAGGCCGAGGCTTATCATGCTGGTTTAAAGAACGAACATCGAGAACAGATCCAGGAACGCTTCATGAGTTCTCAGGGTTTGTGTATTGTGGCGACAATTGCCTTTGGTATGGGCATTGATAAAAATAATATCCGCCATATCATCCACTATGATCTGCCCAAATCCATAGAAAATTATGCTCAGGAAATTGGTCGCGCAGGTCGTGATGGTGAGTCATCCAATTGCTTATTATTAGGCAATTATCATGGTGTTAATACCCTGGAAAATTTTGTTTATGGTGATACACCTGAACTCTATGGTATTGAACTTGTTTTAAATGAGATAAAAAATTCAAGCGGCAGCTGGGAAGTGCTTTCCTATCCACTCTCCAGCCAAAGTAATATACGCCTGCTGGCATTGAAAACCTTATTGGTTTATCTGGAAATCAAAGGGATAATCCAGCCGCAATACAGTTTTTATGCAGAATATAAATTCAAACTCTTAATCACGCAAAATGATCTGATACAAAAATTTTCAGCTGAGCGTCAATCTTTTGTACAAGCCATTCTGCAAAATAGTCATAGAGCAAAAATTTGGTACAGCCTGGATCTGGATCATTTACAGCAAAACTACCAGACGGATCGTCAACGAATCATCACTGCTCTGGATTATTTCCATGAAAAAGGCTGGATAATACTTGAAAGCAAACAAATGACCGATGTCTATCAGGTGCTTAATAATCAATTTGATGTGCAGCAATTAGCCGGGGATTTATACCAGAAATTCAAACAAAAAGAACAAGGACAGATTCAGCGAATTAAAGAAATGCTGGCATTATTTCAGTCGCAAACTTGTCTCAGCCGGCAGTTGGCCGTTTATTTTGCTGATCATCAATTAACGCAAAACTGCGGACATTGCTCAAATTGTCGGGGAGAATATCAACCATGGCCGCAGTCGCTGCCTCTGAAGCCAATTTCAGCATCTGAATTACAGGCTGTCACCAGTGAACTAAACAACGCCATTATGGAACACTTTTCTCAACCTGCTTCTATTGCTTTAATGTGTCGTTATCTATGCGGTATCACCAGTCCCTGGCTGACTAAAATCAGAGCTAAAAAATTGGGCTGCTTTGGTTTATATGAGCAATATGGTTATGCTGAAATTCGCAAAGCCCTCATCGCATAATTGTTTTGTGTAAAGAACGTTTAAATGTCTCCAGTCTTTTGCAGTCACTCTATCCATAGATGGCCAGTCATAATTAATACTAATGACCCGGTCAACCCAATACAAAAGAGACCAATTATATAAAAATAATAGGTGGCGTTAAGGGGTCATTGGGCAGTCAGTAAACAGCCAAAATATGATTAAGGGGGAGTATAAGAAAATTTACAAATATTTAATTTGTTCCTATACTGAATGTTAATTGACTTAAGAATCCAAAGAAGTTTAAAAAAAGTATTTTATGGGAAGCATAGTAAATATGAAAATAACGAAAATAACATCGGAAAAAATTCAGGCAATAGGTGATTTGATGGTGGATTATTTCCATTATCTTGCCTTATTTGTTATTGGCGGTACAGTTGTCTGGTCTGCTATGTTTGAATATATTCATATCATGTCCCAGGGTCATGCTAAATTAAAAGATATTTTGTTGCTATTTATCTATCTTGAGTTAGGGGCAATGGTTGGAATTTATTTTAAAACTCATCGTCTGCCAGTGCAATTTTTAATCTATATTGCCATTACTGCCTTATCACGACATCTGGTGATTGATGTGCAAAAAGTATCCGGAGAATTCCATCTGTATTTATTACTAAGTATCTCTATCTCTATCGTCATCCTTAGTTTATCTGTAATGGTATTGAGTTATACCGGACGTAAATTTGGCCTTCCTGATGACGAAGTTAAATCTGAAGCGGATGAATAGTTTGATCTATTAAAAATAAAGGAAAAGTGTTATCCTGAAGTACAATTATTAATTAATCTATTTATCAACTAATACAGTGTCTTACAAATGAATCCAAATTTTCTTGATTTTGAACAACCTATCGCTGAGCTTGAAGCAAAGATTGAAGAATTACGTTATGTCGGGAAAGATACCGACCTGAATTTATCGGAAGAAATTTCCACCTTAAAAGCAAAAAATGATACTTTAACCGAGTCAATATTTAGAGATTTAACACCCTGGCAAATATCCCAACTGGCTCGTCATCCTTTACGCCCTTACACAATGGATTATATCAAGCTGATTTTTACTGACTTTGAAGAGCTTCATGGTGATCGTGCCTATGCAGACGATGCACCTATTATTGGTGGTATAGCACGTATTGATGGTCAGCCTGTGATGATTATCGGGCACCAGAAAGGACGTGATACAGCAGAGAAAGTGAAGCGTAATTTTGGTATGCCGCGTCCAGAAGGTTATCGTAAAGCATTAAGATTAATGAAGTTGGCAGAACGTTTTAAATTACCTATTTTAACTTTTATCGATACCCCTGGTGCCTATCCGGGCGTCGGTGCAGAAGAACGTGGACAGAGTGAAGCCATTGCACGTAACCTGATTGAAATGGCAGAGCTTAAAGTCCCTGTTATTTGTACCGTCATTGGTGAAGGTGGTTCAGGTGGTGCATTAGCCATTGGTATTGGCGATCGAGTCAATATTTTACAATATAGTACCTACTCAGTCATTTCACCGGAAGGTTGTGCAACGATATTATGGAAAAGTGCTGAAAAGGCATCGGATGCAGCAGAAGCCATGGGAATCACCTCAGATCGTTTAGAAGAACAGGGGTTGGTTGATGAAATTATTGAAGAACCTCTGGGTGGTGCGCATCGGGATCATGAAGCAATGGCTGATAACCTGAAACAATCATTGCTGAAAACATTAGAGAGTTTAGCTGAAATACCTACGGAACAATTGCTGGATTTACGCTATGATCGTTTGATGCAATATGGTAATTATGTTGAAGGCTAGCAGCCTGGGAATAGCGAATGTCTGTTACCCCTCAGGCTTTTCATTTTCATCTCAATCAGCTGGCCAATGTAGAAAAATTCTTAATTGCCTATAGCGGCGGTATTGACTCCCATGTTTTATTGCATCTCTGTGCTCAATTAAAAAATTCTCCCAGTGGATTTAAACAATCTTTTTATGCCGTATATATTGATCACGGCTTAAGTTCTGAGTCAAAAAAATGGGGTGTACATTGTCAGCACACCTGCTTTGAACTGGATATCCCACTGACCATAATTGAAGTGGATGGCAGCTCAAAAAAACGACAAAGTCCGGAAGCATCAGCAAGAATTGCACGTTATCAGGCTTTTAGCCAATTACTAGAAAAAAATGAATGTTTGTTAACGGCTCAGCATTTAGATGATCAGGCTGAAACTCTGCTATTACAATTACTACGCGGCAGTGGTACAAAAGGCCTTTCATCCATGCCGAGAATAAAAAACTTTGCCGGAGGATATTTATGCCGTCCCATGCTGGATTATAAGAAACATGATATTCTTTCTTATGCTGAACAACATCAATTGCAATGGATAGAGGATGAAAGCAACCGGGAAGAACGTTATGAACGAAATCATATACGCCATACGGTCTTTCCATTACTGGAAAAACGCTGGCCATCAGTGCAGAAAAATTTTGCCAGGTCTGCAGAACTATTAGGTGAATCCCAATTTCTTCTGGATAAAATGGCAGAGGATGATATTCAGTCACTTTTTTTTGTCAATGAGAGAAAAGTCACTGAATACGATAAGTTACTTTTAAAGCCTGCTTGCTTGTTAATTGACGGTGCATTGACTGAAATGCATGAGACAAAAAACAGAAATGCTTCAATCTATTCTCCGCACTATCAATATGCCCGTCTGAATAATGTACTCAGGCACTGGATTAATATCAATCATTTCCCCTTGCCGTCAAAAAAAATATTGGCACAAATTGTAATTAGTGTGATTGGTGCCAGTGAAGACAGAGTCCCACTCGTTGCCTGGAAAAGAGACTCATTTCATTGTCAAATCAGAAGATATAGAGATAAACTCTATCTTCTTAATACGACCAATGTTGATTTATCAGAGAGAAAAAACAAGCCATCGGATAAAGATCAATCTTTTGTTTTGCTGGAGGATCAGATCCTTGAACTAAAACAAAGCAATAGTTTGCTTAAACTCGTTTCATCCAGTGACAGTGGTATTAAAAAAGCTGGCTTTATTCGACAAAAATTATTAAGTGAAAAAATTATATTGCGATTCAGAAAAGGTGGAGAACGCTTTAGTACGACACTAAACGGACAGTCAAAATCATTGAAACATTGGTTTCAGGAACAGGGGATCCCTCCCTGGGAAAGAGATCTTCGGCCATTGATTTACTGGGGTGATGAGCTGATCCAGGTTGGTAATGATATTGTAAATCAATCGCTAACTTCAGGTGATAAGGGTGATTCCCTGATTATTTGCTGGATAAATTCAGATTCAGATGAATTTTCTATTAAAAAACGGTAAAATGCGTGCTTTAAGTTTAACCCCTTCTAAGTCACCTAAATTATCCAGCATCATTCGTAGAAGTTTAATTTTACTACAAATGATGGCGGCTAAATTCAAGTTTGGCTGAAGGCTCTAGAGTAAAAGCCAGATGAAATCGAATGACTAAATATATTTTTATTACCGGCGGCGTTGTTTCGTCTTTAGGCAAGGGTATTGCCTCAGCATCACTGGCTGCTTTATTGGAAGCTCGTGGTTTAAAGGTCACTTTGCTGAAGTTAGATCCCTATATTAATGTAGATCCGGGAACCATGAGTCCTTTCCAGCATGGTGAGGTTTATGTCACTGAAGATGGTGCTGAAACTGATCTTGATCTGGGGCATTATGAACGCTTTGTACGTACTAATATGCATCAAAGTAACAATTTTACTGCGGGCAGAGTCTATGAAAGTGTCTTATCTAAAGAGCGCCGAGGAGATTATCTCGGTGCTACCGTACAGGTTATTCCCCACATCACTGATGAGATTAAAGAACGTATTTATCTGGGAGCCGGGGATGCAGATATTGCCATGATAGAGATTGGCGGTACCGTGGGTGATATTGAATCATTACCTTTTATGGAAGCCATCCGTCAGATTGGGATACAAAAAGGTAGTGAACATACCTTATATATGCACCTGACTCTTTTACCTTATATTTCAACTGCTGGTGAATTGAAAACCAAGCCAACGCAGCATTCTGTAAAAGAACTACAAGCTATCGGTATTCGACCGGATATTCTGGTTTGTCGTGCTGACCGTGATATTCCTGATGAAGAACGTCGTAAAATCGCCTTGTTTACCAATGTTGAAGAAAGAGGGGTGATCTCTGCAATTGATGTGGACAGTATCTATCGTATCCCATTGCTATATCATGAACAAAAACTCGATCAATTGGTGGTCGAAAAATTAAAGCTGGATGTTCCGGAAGCTGATTTATCTCAGTGGCAGGCTGTAGTGGAAGCCCAGGATACACCGAAGGGTGAAGTTAAAGTGGCTATGGTAGGTAAATATGTTGATTTAACAGAGTCTTATAAATCTTTGTCGGAATCTCTAATCCATGCTGGTATCCATACTTCAACCAAAGTCAGGATCACCTATATTGATTCTGAAGAAATAGAAAAAGAGGGTACAGACTGCCTTAAAGAAATGGATGCTATTCTGGTTCCCGGCGGTTTTGGCAATCGAGGAGTAGAAGGAAAGATTCTGGCGGCTCAATATGCCCGTGAAAATAAAGTCCCTTATTTAGGGATTTGTCTGGGTATGCAGGTTGCAGTGATTGAATATGCACGAAATGTTGCCAAACTGGATAAGGCTCATAGTACTGAATTTGACCCTACAACCCCCAATCCTGTAATAGCTCTAATCACTGAATGGCGCAAAGAAGATGGTACTATTGAAACCCGTGATGAAAATACTGACAAGGGTGGTTCCATGCGTTTAGGTGGCCAGCCTTGTAAGCTGAATGATAGTTCCCTGATAAAGAAAGTTTATGCTAAAGAGGTGATTGTTGAACGTCATCGTCATCGTTATGAATTTAATAATCTGTACCGTGAACCATTAGCTCATGCTGGTCTGTCTTTTGCCGGTATTTCAATTGATGAAAACCTGGTTGAAGTCATTGAAGTTGCTGACCATCCCTGGTTTATTGCCTGTCAGTTCCACCCTGAATTTACTTCAACACCCAGAGATGGACATCCTTTGTTTACCAGTTATATTAATGCAGCTCGAACTTATGCTGGTTTACCGATAGAAAATGAAGAAGGAAAATTATTCTAATGAATCTATGCGGCTTTGAAGTTGGCTTAGATAAGCCTCTATTTTTAATTGCAGGCCCCTGTGTTATTGAAAGTGAAACAATGGCTTTTACAACGGCAGAACATTTAAAAGAAATATCTGAGGCGTTACAAATCCCTTTTATTTATAAGTCTTCTTTTGATAAAGCCAATCGAACCTCCAGTCAAAGTTATCGAGGTCCGGGTATGGCTCAGGGGCTGGAAATTTTACGCAAAGTAAAAGCTGAATTTGATTTACCTTTATTGACTGATGTTCATGAAGATACCCCCCTGGATGAAATTTCAGAAGTGGTTGATGTACTGCAGACTCCCGCTTTTTTATGCCGTCAAACTAATTTTATTAAGAATGTTGCCGCTATAGGCAAACCGGTTAATATCAAAAAAGGTCAGTTTCTGGCTCCCTGGGATATGAAAAATGTCATAGACAAAGCCAAAGAAACGGGTAATCAACACATTATGGCCTGTGAACGCGGGGTCAGTTTTGGCTACAATAATCTGGTGTCAGATATGCGCTCTCTGGCTGTAATGCGAGAGACCGAATGCCCGGTGGTTTATGATGCAACTCATTCAGTACAACAACCCGGTGGTTTAGGTGGTTGCTCAGGCGGTAATCGTGAATTTGTTCCTGTTCTGGCAAGAGCCGCAGTTGCCAGTGCTGTATCAGGATTATTTATGGAGACTCACCCTGATCCAGACAAAGCATTAAGTGACGGTCCAAATTCATGGCCATTAGATAAAATGAGTGATTTATTAAAAATGTTGATGGATATTGATCAGTTGGTTAAATCAAAAGCATTTGCAGAGGATACGTTGTAATAGTAGGAAAGTAGAAACCGTACCTTGGAGTATGGTCTTCCTTTCAGGGGACTCCGTAAATACATCCATGTAGACTTAGATGCGACATCCATGTCGCATATACCCCTGAAATGAATACCAAACTCCTTGATACGGATTATTAAACTAAAAAATTAAATACAAAAATTAAGGAACCGAAATGTCGGATATGACAATTGTTGATGTAAAAGCAAGGGAAGTGGTTGATTCACGTGGTAACCCAACTGTAGAAGCAGATATTATTTTAGAAAGTGGTTTGATGGGGCGAGCGATTGTTCCTTCCGGTGCCTCAACGGGGGCGAGAGAAGCTATTGAATTACGTGATGGGGATATATCACGATTTCTTGGTAAGGGTGTTTTAAATGCGGTTAGCAATGTTAATGGTGAAATAAAAAATGCAATTGTGGGTATGAGTGCTGATGATCAAAGCGGCATTGATAATAAAATGATTGCACTGGATGGTACTGACAATAAAGCACGTTTAGGCGCTAATGCTTTATTAGCGGTTTCTTTAGCGATAGCGCATGCGGCTGCTAAAGCGAATAATGTTTCACTTTATATTCAACTGGGTGGCAAAGGTCCTTTTACAATGCCTGTGCCTATGATGAATATTATTAATGGTGGAGAGCATGCTGATAATAATGTTGATATCCAGGAATTTATGATTTTGCCGACAGGGGCTAAATCAATGTCTGAGGCTATTCGTTGTGGAGCTGAAGTTTTTCATGCATTGAAGAAAGTTTTAAGCAGCAAAGGCTTAAATACAGCAGTGGGCGATGAAGGTGGTTTTGCTCCGGATTTACCTTCCAATGAAGCAGCTATTGAAGTCATTTTAGAAGCCATTGAAGCTGCCGGTTACAAGGCTGGAGAAGATGTTTTTCTGGGGATTGATGCTGCAAGCTCTGAATTTTATAAAGATGGAAAATATGTTTTAGCTTCTGAAAATAAAAAATTATCATCAGAAGAGATGGTTGATTATTTAGCAGCCTGGGTAGAAAAATATCCATTAATTACTATTGAAGATGGTCTGGATGAAAATGATTGGGATGGTTGGAAGATTTTGACAGAAAAGCTGGGTAAAAAAGTTCAGTTAGTTGGTGATGATCTTTATGTGACTAATCCTAAAATCTTTAAAGAAGGAATTGATAAAGGGATTGCCAATTCAATTTTAATTAAAGTGAATCAAATTGGTACATTAACAGAAACACTGGAAGCCATTCAGATGGCAAAAGATGCAGGTTATACAGCTGTAGTTTCACATCGTTCCGGTGAAACTGAAGATACCACAATTGCGGATCTGGCTGTTGCTACTTCCTGTGGTCAGATTAAAACAGGATCATTATCCCGTTCTGACCGGGTTGCAAAATATAATCAATTAATTCGTATCAGTGAAGAATTAGGTGATAAGGCAATTTTTCCGGGTAAGGATACTTTTTATAATTTAAAATAACCAGAGCTGTAAAATCGGAGCCGGAGTCAAATGGCATTAAGGTACTGAATGTATGTATGTTCAGTAGTGTATTCCATTTGACTCCGACCCCAAGAGGATGCAATATGAACTATGTTATTGCACTTTTACTGATCCTGTTAGTGGTATTACAATATGATTTTTGGGTTGGTAAAGGCAGTATCCACGAAGCCAGGCAATTGGAAGTTGCGATTCAGGGACAGAAAAAAGAAAATCAGCAGCTGCGGGAACGAAATGATGCACTGCAGGCTGAGGTGATTGACTTAAAAGATGGTCTGGATGCCATTGAAGAACGAGCGCGGACTGAGTTGGGTATGATTCAGAAGAATGAAGTTTTTTTTCATGTGACTGAAACTAAAAAATGACAACTCTTTCTGCAATCACCGAGAAACAATACTGGGTTGTTATTCCTGCTGCCGGGGTAGGTAAAAGGATGGGCAGTCATATCCCCAAACAATATTTACCTCTGGCGGGTAAAACTGTTTTAGAACAGACACTCTCCATTTTTTTACACCATCCTAAAATTACCGGTATTGTTGTTGCTGTCACTGAAGGGGATCCTTATTGGCAGGATATATTTGTCAATAATATTCATAACAGCTCGATGGATAAGAAGCCGATAATTGTTGCGCCTGGAGGTGAAGAACGTTGTTATTCGGTACTGAATGCCTTACATGAACTCTATTTGCAGCGAGATTGTTATAATCTAAAAGGAACGGATTGGGTTCTGGTACATGATGCCGCCCGACCTTGTCTTAAAACTGATGATATTGACTTTCTGATTGAACAACTTAGTGATACTGCTGAAGGCGGTTTATTGGGCTTGCCTGTGGCTGATACTGTTAAACGCTGTAATAGTGAAGATAAGGTGCTGGAGACAGTTGAGCGAAGTGAATTATGGCGTGCACTAACGCCACAAATGTTTCCTTTAAAATTGTTGCTGGACTCTCTTGAACAGGCAATAAAGAATAAAGAACTGGTGACTGATGATGCTTCAGCAATAGAGTTGTGGGGTTTAAAACCTAAAATGCTTGAGGGTTCACCTACAAATATTAAAATTACTCATCCGGGTGATTTGCAATTAGCTGAATTATTCCTAGCTCAGCATTGATGCTATTAACCGCAATAATAAGTGATAAAAAACTATACCGCAACAGTGAGTTGTCTGATGAGAGGAAGAAAATATGATCAGAATTGGCCATGGTTATGATGCACATCGGTTTTCTGATGAGTTTATAACGACTACTGATATTGCTGATGTTTCTTTGAGTGTAGATGAATATCCAAATGTAAGCAAAGAAAATGATACAGCTATCATTATTGGTGGTGTAAAAATTCCCCATACACATGATTTGATAGCTCATTCTGATGGTGATGTTTTAATACATGCCTTATGTGATGCATTATTAGGTGCTCTGGCATTAGGCGATATTGGTAAACACTTTCCAGATAGCTCTGCAGAATTTAAAAATATTGACAGTCGTATTTTATTGAGAAAAGTGATGCAATCCGTGTTTGACAGGCAATATGAAATCTCTAATGTTGATATGACGATTATAGCTCAGACACCTAAAATGTCCCCCTATATTGAAGCGATGTGCCTATGTCTGGCAGATGATCTTAAAATTGATTTATCGCAAATTAATATTAAAGCGACTACTACTGAAAAAATGGGTTTTACGGGTCGAAAAGAAGGTATTGCTGCCCATGTAGTGGTATGTATTCAAACTTTTCTTCAGGATAAAGTATGACAGAAACTGTAGAGCTATCAGATGAACAATATGCTATTGTAAAAGTTGAAGATCTGGTCTATGTTTATGGTAGACCGGAAGCATCTGCTCAATTTAAGCTGAATTCAGCAGATTTTATTGTTCGGGAAACTCTGAGTTTTGAACCTGAGGGTGAGGGTACTCATGCCTTTTTGTATATTGAAAAAATTAATACCAATACAGAATGGTTAGTTAGACAATTAGCTCGCTTTGTTGGGACAGAAACCCGTAATATTGGCTATGCCGGACTAAAGGATAGAAATGCAGTCACTTATCAATGGCTGAGCGTTAATCTGGAAGGAATTGAAGAGCCTGATTGGGATAATTTTGATGTGGTCGGGTGTAAAATTATAAAAAAGACCTATCATCGTAAAAAATTGAAACGGGGTTCTATTAAATATAATAGTTTTCAGATAGTTCTGAAAGGTATTGAACAAAAATATAGAGTAGAAATTGATGCTCGAATCGAGCAAATAAAGAATTCGGGTGTGCCTAATTATTTTGCACAACAACGTTTTGGGCATGACTATAATAATTTATTCCGTGCCGTTTTATGGTTTAGGAATGGACATAAAATAAAAAAACGGGCAGAAAGAGGGATCATACTTTCCGCTGCTCGTTCTATGGTTTTTAATTATATGCTTTCACAAAGAATAGAAAAAATTGGCTGGAATGAATTGTTAACAGGTGAAGTTATGATGTTAGATGGTACTCATTCATTTTTTTCAGCTGGTATTATTGATGATGAATTATTAGAAAGATTTATGCAGGGTGATATTCACCCGACAAGTGTATTGTGGGGGAGAGGGTGTTTAAGTTCTGAAAAACAATTATTAGAATTAGAGCAGGAAAAGTCTGAAAATTTATCTAACTGGTGTCGAGGACTTGAAATGCAGGGTCTAAAACAAGAGCGTCGTGCAGCAAGACTTTTTCCACGAGATTTATTGGTGAGTCATTCTCCTCAAAATAGTACTTTATCCTTTTCATTGCCAAGTGGTTGTTATGCGACAACAGTCCTGCGTGAAATTGTTCAGTTTTAAATGAATTAGAAGCTGATACAACAATTTTTTAAAGGTATTAATTTAATGGATTTGATGTTAAAAAGTAATTTATCTTTCAAGCTTATTAGTCTGGGTAAATTTTCATTATTATTACTATTTTTTTTCAGCATGGCTATTACGAATGCTTATGCTGTTGAAAAGCGAGTTGCATTAGTGATTGGAAATGGTAATTATTCTGATTTAGCACTAAAAAATCCTGTAAATGATGCATCAGATATTGCCATGTCATTAGAAAAACTGGGTTTTAATGTTGAAGTTGCAGTTGATCAGTCTCGTTCACAAATCAGGCAAAAACTGCAGGAATTTGGTCAGCAGTTAGAAAAATCTGATGTTGGATTTTTTTATTATGCGGGTCATGGAGTACAGGCTGATGGTGTTAATTATCTTATACCCGTCAGTGCTAATATGTCTGACCAGGATGATGTTATCAATCAGGCCATTTCTATATCAAGTATTTTACAAAAAATGGAATTTGCAGGAAATGGCATTAATATTGTTGTTCTGGATGCCTGCCGTAATAACCCTTTATCAAAACGTTTCCGAAAGTCATCATCGTCTCAGGGATTGGCTGTTATTAAAGCCCCCTCAGCCTCTTTTATTGCCTATGCAACAGCACCGGGAAATGTTGCAGCAGATGGCTCAGGTAAGAATGGCCTCTATACTCAATATCTCTTAGAAAATATTAATATTCCAGGCTTGACGATTGAACAAATGTTCAAAAAAGTCAGGGTCTCTGTTGTACAGAACTCTGAGGGTAGGCAAGTGCCCTGGGAAAATTCTTCATTATTGGGGGAATTTCTTTTTGTTGAAGCTCTGGAATCTGATAAAGTGATTGTATCTGGTCATTATTATTCATCTGATCAATTTGAATTGGACTTTTGGAAAACTGTGCAAAATGATCCCACGCACAGTTTGTATGAAGCTTATCTAAAAAAATATCCTGAAGGTAATTTTAGTTTAATTGCAAGGGAAAAATTAAAACAAATGGGCAATGGTATGCTCACAATTAGTTCTAATGTTTTTGGTGATAGTATTAAAATTAATGGTGAAAAGCGGGGTACGAGCCAGTCAACATTTAGTCTTGAACCTAATGAATACAGTATTGAAATTAGTAAATCAGGTTTTGATACGATAACTAAAAAAATAAAAGTAGAACCTGAACAACATTTGAATATACAGTTTACATTACAGGCCAGTAGTAAAATTGCTAATAATACCCGTTCTACAGCACCTGATCTTAAACTACTTAATCAGATTAAATTACCAGAGCCGGAACTAATACAAACTCCTGCTAATGACAAAATACCAACTATTGAAGTTGTTGCTCAAAACCTTGGTGGTGTTGTCAATGAGAAAGTTGAAGTAATCATTAACATGCCTTTTGTACAGGTTAAATCAGATTGCTTTAGCATGGGCAGTCCATTTTTAGAAGAAGGACGATTAAATGATGAAAAAGAGCATCAGGTTTGTCTTAGTAAAGATTTCTGGATTGGAAAGTTTGAAGTTACCCAGGCACAATGGCAAAAAGTGATGGGTTATAATCCAGCCTTTTTTAAAGGCTGTGGTAGTAACTGCCCTGTAGAAAGAGTAAGCTGGGATGAAATTCAGGGATTTATTATTAAACTTAATCTGCAAACGGGTCAAAAATATCGCTTACCCACTGAGGCAGAATGGGAATATGCAGCACGGGCTGGAAGCAGTTTATCAACTTATATGGGAGATTCTGAGTTACTGGGTCAAAATAAGGCCACCAACCTGAATAAGATTGCCTGGTATAGTGGTAATAGCGGGGTGAAATATAAAGGCGGGCGCTATTGTGAAGATTGGGATGAAAAAGAATTTCCAGCGGTACGTTGTGGTACTCACCCTGTTGGTATGAAGCAGGCAAACCCATGGGGCTTGTATGATATGATTGGCAACGTCTGGGAATGGACTCATGATAAGTATGGTAGTTTGTCGACCAGGGATGTTACTGATCCAAAAGGAGCATCTGTGGGGAATAAACGTGCTGTAAAAGGTGGAAATTGGGGCGATACTCTTTCTCAGAATAGATCAGCTGCACGCTATGGTTTCACTCAGAATAAAAAAATAGATCGTGTTGGTTTTCGCTTAGTCAGAACAATTGAGTAAATTTTGTTGAAATAAGAAAAATAAATGAGCTTAGTATAGAAAATACCATTAGATCACTATAGAATAAATGCGATTTAATATCGATTAAACTTTGGAAAAATTTATGAAAAATAAGAATAAACTCTTTTTATCCGGGCTTTTGGCGATCTTTTGTTTTGTTACATTGTCTGCTTATGCCGCACCAAGAGCAAAGCCTGTGGTGGCAATAAAAAAAGCTAAAATAGGAGAAGGTGTCAGTAAATATAGTAAAAAATTTCTTAATCTGAGCACTTTATGGGATGAGATGGAGGCTTCCATTCAGAAAAATCGTAAATTTACCCTGGTCAGTCGTAAAAAAGAGGTATTGCAGGATATTCGTGAAGAGCAGGAATTCGCTAAATCAGATTTAACCGCGGGTAATGCTGCAGCTGAAGGTCAAATAAAAAATGCAAATTTCCTTATTCTACCTACGGTACAGGATTTTAAATTTTACCGTTCAAGCAAACCTGTTCCAAACCTGAGCAATAAATATCTTCGAGTGGATTCCGGAATGCTGGAAGTCAATGCTCAAATTATTGACACTTCAACGGGAGGCATAAAAACTACTTTTTATCTTAAGGCTTCTTTCGCAACAAAAAAACAAGTGGTTAATGGTAGAGGAGGTGCTCCCAATAGTATTCACTTTACTAAAATGGCGAAAAAAATAGCCGCTCAGATGACCGATCAGTTAGTTGATGCGGTTTACCCGATGAGAATTTTGAATGTACAAGGTCAGCAGGTCTGGATTAACCGTGGTAAAGATGGTGCTTTAAAGAAAGGGGATGTCTTAAAAGTTTTTCGTCCTGGTATTGAGCTGATCGATCCGGATACGGGTGAAAGTCTTGGTTCTGCAGAAACTGAAGTCGGTAAAATTAAAGTCACTCGTGTTAATCCTAAATTTACTATGGCTGAAATACTTAAAGATTCAGTTGAGCCGATAGAAAAAGGTGATATTGTCCGTGAATAAAAGTGTAGGATTAATGAATAAACAATGGCTGATTTTAAAGCCCACCTGGTAGGGGGTGTTGTTGTCGGGTCAGTTTTTTCAGCCATTAGTCTGATTTCATTTGGTCTTAATATTGTTCAATCATTTGCAATCTTTACCATGGGGCTTCTGGGCGGTATTTTACCCGATCTGGATAGTGATTCAGGCAAACCACTGGCTCTGATTTCTGGTTCGGTATCGGTACTGATACCGGCATTGCTGCTGAGTAAGATAAACACTATAAGTGCTATAAATTCAACATCACCAGAGTTTTTAATTAGTTATTTTACGCTTTGTTATTTAATTATTAACTATGTCATCTGTGAACTGATTAAGAAAATGACAAAGCATCGAGGCATCATGCACAGTATTCCATTTTCTTTTTTTTCTGCAGAGATGGTTTACCTGCTTTTTAGTTCATCAGGAAAGCAAATTGCAACTATGGCTGCTTTAACAATTTTTTTTGGTTGTTTGATACATTTAATACTTGATGAACTGAATGCTTTTTATTTTAAATTTGGTTTTATCCCTATACTGAACAAATCATCTGGTACCGCCCTTAAGTTATACTCACAAGATTTATGGGCCAATTTTTTTATGTTTTGTCTAGTTTGTGGAGCAACAATAATAATAGTAGCTTAATCTCTTATATTTGACTTTTTTATACTATATCTAATTATATCTAATTATATCTAATTATATTGTAATTTTGCTGTGTAACAAAAAATGGAATAAATTTATGACGCACTTAACAACAAAAATATCAATTATAGCATTCGGTTTGATAATGAACTGCCTGTTTTCCCAGACGATGGCAGAAACAATTGCTCATTCACAGATAAAGCCTGAAAAAGCAACCATTGCTGTGATGTCTTTTTCTGATTTTGTTCCAGATAGAACCGGTTCAAAACGTGTTGGTCTGCCTGATGTACTGGCTGGGCGCATTATTGAGAAATTAAGCAATAATCAACGTTATACTGTTGTTGAGCGTAAGGCTCTTAGACGTACAGTGCTGGAACAGCGTTTTGATAAAAAAATGGAGAAAAGTTATCTGGATAAAACTCTGGATAAAGCAATAGAAACCATGGAATACAATACGGGTGGTGAAGTTTATGCTACCAGTGACTGGAGTAACTATAATGATGTCGTTAAAAGTTTCAAAGATTTAGGAACAACAGTCGGTGCTGATTTTATTGTTTTAGGTGATTTGGAACAACTAAAGCGTACGGTTAAACAAAAGGCCGTACCCTATAGTACAAGTGCTAAGGTAATGCAGACAAATCGTGTTGATGCCCGTTTACGACTAAGAATTATAGATGCTAAAAATGGTACAGTTGCCGGTGCGGCCAGTATTAAAACAAAACTGTCTGAATCATTGTTTCAGGGTAAAGAAAGTGATAATGATGAATTTACGTTTTATGATCATCTGGCTTCGTTAGCAGCCGCCAAAATACTGGATATTACCTTCCCTGCACGAATTGTCAGTCTTGATCCGCTCATTATTTCCAGAGGGGAAAATGATGGTATTAAAGCAGGTGATCAATTTACTATTCAAAATGAAGGTAAAGAAATACGCAATAATAGTGGCTTGTTGCTGGCTCGATTAAAAAACAAAGTCGGTATGGTTAAAGTTGTCAATATTCAAAAAACAATTGCCATTGTTGATCCTGTTTCAGGTGGTAATTTTCAGCTGAATGATCTGGCAGAGCTTGAGAATCAGGCAATAAATTCTCAAATAGAGGCTGTCACTCAATCCCCTGTCGCTTTGAAAAAAACAAAGCAGGCTGCTGGAACAGGAGGTACTGCTAAAATTCCCAGGATAGCAATTGGATTGGTTAAAGCTGGCTCAACTGCACGAACCGGTACAGCACAGATTGGTATGAATGCACAGGAACATACACCAATCTTTACAGATACCATGATTTCCAGACTTGCCCAGACCAAACGTTTTCAATTAATCGATCGTCAGGAAGTTGATCAGCTGCTTAATGAACAATTAGCTCAGGCACTGGCTGAAAATCGAAATGTATCCAGTGCCATGGGTACTCTTAAAGGGGCAGATTATCTTGTTTATGGAAATTTAGCCTCTTTGAGTGATAAAGAACAAGTGACTAAGTTACCGGGTTCTTTACGTGTATTTAAACAACGTATAGGCCAGGTCAGTGGTAATATGCGTATTGTGGATGCTCGTAGTGGTGATATCATTGAATCACGAAAAATTTCGGTAGAACAAGCCATTGATCTAAGTGCTTCAAATACTGAAATGATTGATAAGCTGGCTGATGCCTATTCAGAACAAGTCGTCTTGATGCTGATGAATGCTCTCTACCCGATAAAAGCAGCACATATTAGTAATAATGGAATTATCTATATTAATCGTGGCAATGACGGTGGTTTATTTGTTGGTGAAGAACTGGATATTTATAAATCTGGACAGGCAATAATTGATCCGGATACAGGAGTGCAGCTCGGAGTTGAAGAAAGTTATGTTGGTAAAGTGGTTGTGACTGAAGTTGAAGATGCCCGCAGTAAAGGTGAACAGATTGAAGGTACAGGTATTGCCCGGGGTGATTTACTTAAAAGAACCATTAAAAATAAAACAAAACGAAGCAGTGTAGCCTCAAATGAACGTCAAACGGCTCCTAAAAGAACCGGTGGAACAATAGGTAAAAAAACAACCGCTAAGGGGCGTTTAACTCTGGCCATGGGAAGTATTGATTTAAATCGTTCAGCACGAACCATATATGGTTTTAATAAAGGGCACTTAGGACGTGTTTCTGATGATATTATTACCGGACTAACTAATAGTAAACGTTTTACCCTGATGGAGCGTGAACAGGTGGATCAGATTCTGGATGAAAAAACTTTTGAAACAATTACTTCAGGCGGTGATATTCAAGCAAGACTGGGTGAACTTTCCGGGGCTGATTATTTGATTCATGGTGAACTTAATAATTTTTATATTGACACCAAGCGCAAGAAAGTACCCTATATGGATGAAATTCAAGTCATTAGTACTACACATGCAGAAGGTGTTTTTCGCATTGCTGATGCACACACGGGTGCTATTATCAGTTCAGAAAAGATAACTATTAATGAGCAAATTAAAGGGATCACTGATCAGACTCAGATAGTCAGTAAAATGATTGCCCAGTACAGTACACGTTCAGTGGCTAAAATCATAGCCAGGTTATACCCAATTAAAGTTATGGGTTCTTCTGCTGATGGTGCTGTTTATCTTAATCGGGGTGCAGATTCCGGTGTTAAAGTTGGTGAACACTATGTTGTCATGCGTCCGGGACAGGCTTTGGTTGATCCTGATACGGGTGAGTCGTTTGGTTCGGCTGAAAGTAAAGTTGCAACGATAAGAGTGACTGAGGTTGAAGGTGCACGTTCAAGGGCGGAACTATTATCGGGTTCTAGTCCTGTGAGTGGTGATATCTTACGTAAATCCAGTAAGCCAGCTAAAAAACCGAAGCAACGAGTCATGCAGCCTTCATGGTAAAGTAATAAGTATGAACAGAGGTTGGTCTTTAATTTTCTTAACTAAAATTGATAAATAGTGGTCACAATGAAAAAAATTAACAAAACGCTTGTCTTTAGTGCAATTATTCTGAGTAGTAGTTTTTTACAGCAGAACCTTTATGCCGGTTTTTTTGACCAGATTTCAAGTGGGATTTCAAGTGGTATAAAAAGTACAATAACCGGGGATTCCAGTACTCATCAAAAATCAGCAAAAACAGAACCTGTTCAGGCAAAGAAAGAAGTTGTTGCAACCGGTTCAGTTAGTAAAACGGTAAATGTACGCTCCGGACCCGGTTCGAAGAATGCTAAAGTGGGCAAACTGACACCGGAATCAAAAATTACGATTCTTGATACCCAGGGTAATTGGCTGAAAATAGAAGCAGAAACCTCAGCGGGTTTTGTTGCAGGCTGGGTTTATAAACCACTGGTCAATATTGGTGTTTCCACGGTCTCATCCAATGGTGTAACCATTGTAGGAAAGACAGAAACCAGACAAAATGTTTACTATGCAGGTTATTCAAAGGATTTTCAGAAAGTAAAACAAATGATGGCATCCGGTAATCTGAAAGGTGTTGAAAAATTTTATACCGATCGGGAAGCTGAAGTTCTGAAAAAGAACCAGACAAAATGGCAAGCCATGGAAGAAATCGGCCTATTGCGTTGGATGGAACGCGGTACACTGTATCTGGATAAGGCAAATGTTGAAAAATCGATTAAATCATTTGGCAATGCAGAAGATATTCTCATCGTTCGGCAAAAGAATTCTAAGACATCTGATTTCATAAGTTCTATTGCTTCATTTACAGCGGAAACAGTCACCGGAAATGAAGAATTTCAGGAATATCCCGGTGAAGGCTATGAAAAAGTTTTAATGCTTAATTATAAATCCATTGCTTTTTTACTGGATGGAGAACGTCAGGCTTATAATGTCGCACGTCGAGCCATTGACTGGCAAAATATGGAAAAGGCACGCTTTAGAGAAGAAATAGAAGAAGCAAAAAAGGAAACGAAAAAAGCTGAGAAAGATATCAAAGATAAAGATGCCTCCAATACTGAATGGAAGGCAAGTTATAAAAAACTGGATAAAATAGCGACCAGAGTGCCCAGTGCCTTTGTCAATCCTTTTGGTTACTATGTGACGGGTATGATTCAGGAATATGAGGCAAAGAAGGATGCATCATTAAGAGATAATGCCCGTATTGCTTATGAAAAAGCTTTAAAACTGAATCCCAAAAGTAAAGTGCTTAAACAAGCAGTTAAAGACATGAAACGCAATAAATCTTCAGGCAATAAAAGACTCTTGCATGTTGTCGTTGCTGATGGTTTTGCCCCTGAGAAAAAAATGCTGATTTACAATTTTCCCTCAGGAAATGGTGTTGTACCTATCAAATTGCCCATTTATGAACCTGTGGCCTCAAAGGTGGCCAGAGTTGAAGTTCAAACGACGGGCGGAAAACGTTTGGCGACGCTCTCGTCGGTTGCTGATGTTGAAGCAATTTGTTTAAGAAATCAAAAAGATTCAGAAGCCTTTCGTTCATTGAGAATGACTATTGCGATTGCTCGTGCAGTGGGTGTTAATCAGGCCGCCAGTAATTTAGGCCTTTTTGGCAGTCTGCTTAGCTCAGCTGTTAATGATATGGCGGCTCCGGATATGCGCTCATGGATGAGTTTGCCTGCTAAATTACAGGCTGCTCGATTGTACATCAGTAAAAATACTAAAAAACTTAAAATTGTCAGTTTTGATGCAAGGGGACGGCGTTTGGCCAGTAAAACAGTTGATATCAGTAATAAATCGGATGCATTTATCTATGCACGCAGTATTGATAAACAATTATATGTCAATGCCTCCAATACATTATGGACAGCTCAGTAGCCTTCAGCCAAACTTGAAATTTGCCTAGCATCGTTTTGGCACAGGATAAGGTAGAGTAAGAAACAGCAACTCTACCTAATAACATAAAATACCAAATAAGATGGTTGGAAAATTTTAAGTTACTTAGAAGTGCCACAGTCAAAAAAATTGGCACGAATTATTTTCAGTAATATAAAAATGACTTAAAATCATTTGTGCTAATTTTTTGTTACTCAAGAGTTAAGAAATTCATTACAAAAAAATATTAACTTAATAAAGGATATTAATATGCAACTAAATTCAATTTATTCGTATGCCAAAGCTTTTATACTCATCACTATGGTATTAACTATTGTTGCTTGTAAACCAGCTTCAGTGGCAGAAAACCCTAACTTTTTAAAGCAAGATACCCTGGATGATACCCATCCAAGAATAAGACTGGTTCTTGGTTCAGAAAAATTAGTTGGTAATATTCGTATGGCCAATATAAAATTTAGGAAAGTGGGGTTATTTACTCAGGCTCAGATAGGCATTCAAAACTTGTCGGACGTTCGTTATAATCTTGAGTACAAAGTTGAATGGGAGGATATGGATGGATTTATGCTTGATCAATCCGGTGTCTGGCAACGATTTACCCTTGCACCAACACAAATTGATACAGTAACAACTACCGGTAAAGTAACAGAAGCATATAAGGTTGTTTTTACTGTCAGACTACCTGATGATCCCTTTATTATTAATAACAAATACCAAAAATAACTTAAATAGGAAATACTTATGAATATAGCAAAAAAAGCAATTTTACTCTCTATTTTAGGCTCCACTATTGCAGTGACTGGTTGCCAGTCTATACCAATGGGACAGCAATCTGATGTGGCTATGGTGGATGCCAAAGGACGTGGTCACCTTCAGGCACAACTGACCATGGCTGATTATGTTGCTCTGGCAGAAAAAGTCACCAATAAAATGCTGGTTTCCAAATTGGTACAGCGTTGGGGAAAAAAGAAACCTAAAGTCATTGCTGCGACTCCTGTTAACAATACAGACAATGAAAATGTCCGTATGAGTGATTTGCATGATAGGATTCAGGAAACTCTGTTCAACTCAGGTGTTATGCGTGTTGTAGATAAATCAGCAACAAGCTTTGACTATGTGATTAAAAGTGAGCTGACCTCTACCCGTCAATATGGAAAAGGCGGTAAGGAACTGGTTCACTACACACTACAACTAAAAATGTTTACTCTAATGGGTGAATTAAAAGGACAGTGGTCTGATGATCTAGCGATGGCTAAATCAGAAAAAAGCATGTTTTGATCTGAATTAGCAGCTGTTTGATATTTTTTGACTCAATGGAAAGAAGGACGCTGAGTAAGAGTCCTTCTTTTATTAAGCTATGGAATAGTCAAAAGATCTAATGCATATTCAGCCACTTTAGCCTGTCTGTTTTTAGATAATATTTTTTCTAATTTTTGTTTGTAGTAATTGCTTTCTTCAGTCAGATCAAATGATTCAAAATCGCCTGCTAATGGAGATGTACTAACCAGAGCGCTAACGGTCTCTCGACCATAAGGACTTTTAGTAATTAATTTTAACTTTGATTTTTTGCCACCTATGACATAAATTTGACCGGCTTTGATTTTGCGCTTTTCCGCAAATAAATTTGGCACCAAATGAACAACATTACCATCTGCCTGGAAATAATCTAACATTAAATAAGCATTTTTATCTGCAACCAGATAAATAATTATTTGTTCACCGGAATGATAAGGCATACCCTTTTTTTTAGCTGTCCAGATGCGTAATTTTACATCTCCAGTCTGCTCTTTGTTTGCCCCGACTTTTATGCTTCCTGATGTGATTGCTGGAATAGTTTGTGGCTGTTGATTATTTTTGACGGTTTTCTCTGCAGGAATGCTTCTGAAGTGAAAAGCAGCTTTTTTGAAACTGTCTTTATCACTTAGAACCACTTCAGGTACTTCACAGTCAAATGCTTCTGATTTTTCAATTTTGCCACTAATGACTTTACTCTTATCCGAGCCAACCTCCAGGATGGTATTTTCACCAAACCATTCCTGTCGGCATCCTGCATAGTAGGTGAGCACTAGTGATGAATTCTCTCCTACTTTTATTTTATCTTTTAAGATAAGATCATCACCAAAATCAGCTGTCCTTTTATCACCACTTATTATTGAGATATTACCCTCCATATTAGTAATAATCCCCACTTCGGATTGGGCATTTACATCACTAGTAAGAATAATTAATGCAATCAAACCGGATAAGATACAAAAGCGAAATTTTCTTTTTTTACGTTTAATCATATTTGTTTCTCTCTCATGCTTTTAACTTCATAGACGAAAATATTAGATCTTCCCTTTAGCGGGACATCTCCTTTAGGATCACAAATAACCAGATCTTTAACTTCTTTATGGGCATCTCCAGTTAATAGTATCGGTACGCCAATTGTTTTTGTCACACCTTCAACTCTGGATGCCGTGTTAACACTGTCACCAATGGCAGTATAATCCATTTTCATATCAGAACCAATATTTCCAACCAGGGCATATCCAGTATGTAAGCCAATACCATTATCCAACTGCTCATGTCCCTCAGTCTCCCATTTGAGATTGAGTTCTTTAAGTCTCAGACGCATTTTCAGGGATGCTTTTACAGCCTCTAATGTTGGATTTTCAACATAGAGCGGAGCACCAAAAAAAGCCATCAATCCATCGCCAATAAATTTATCAACTGTACCATTGTGTTCCAAAATTACTTCAGTCATGGCAGAAAAATACTCATTCAATACTTTGACCACATATTCAGGAGGTAAGTTTTCAGAATAAGTTGTAAAGTTTCGAATATCAGCAAAAAGGATACAAATCTTCTCTCTTTTTCCTTCCAGAGCAATAGGCTTATCTGAAATCAGAATCTCTTTTACGACCTGTTCATTAACATAACTCCTAAAAAATTTTGCTAATCTTCTCTTGCTCCGTTCTTCAGTAACAAAACGATAGAAAAAGCTTACTCCAAAACTCCAGAATATTAATATACAAGGGGCAACATAAGGCAGTAATATATTTTTATTAAAAGATAATAAGTTGGCTATAGAATAGAAAAGAAAAACAAGGCTGCTTAAAAAAATTGCTGTTTTTAGTCCTTTTTTTGAGGAAAAATAAACCACCAAAAAAGCAATAAAAAAATTCAGTATAAAAACAAAAGCAAAAGGAGGAATAATTAATAAGTTATTATTAATTAGCATGTCTATGGCATGGGCATGAATAACAACTCCGGATGTTTCCTGAGCAATAGGGGAAGGCAGAATATCACCGGAGACATTAGTAACACCTACCAATACAACTTTATCTTTAAAATTCTTTTCGAAATAGGCTTTATTATCAAGTCTTGCGTGATTTAACACTTCATTGAATGATAATATCCTGAATTCTTTGTTTAACTGATAGTTGATAAACAGGGGTTTATTGTCCTGATTGACAGGCATAATATTCAGGAAATGGGAAGCAATTATATTATCAAAGCCGGGCAGTGATTTTTTATCGTCAGTAGTTGATTGATATTGTAACTTAATCTTACGAATATAATTATCTAAATCTGGTAGAGTATTAACAACGCCGAATCCATCTCTGCCAACAATGCTTCCAAATTGTTTCATTGGCAGAGAAGTATCAAGCTGTGGAATCTGTGAACCAGGACTTTTTCTTGTTGTGGCACCAATGCCCATCACTATTTTGGTGTGATACTTATTTTTAGCAATAAGCAGGGATCGCCTTAAGGCATTTCTTTCTTTTGCCGGGCGTTTGACAAAGTCATCAATGCGTTTAGTCCAGATTAAATCCAGGCCAATGACTTTTGCCTGATATTTCCCCAGCTTTTCAAAAATTTCTGCAAAAAAAACATCCCATAAAATAAAGGGTTGTTTAATTTCTATTATAGAATCATCATCAATTCCAATGATAACAATTTGATTAGAGGTTTCTTGCTGACGAAAGTATTCACTGCGTAACTCATAGCGAGCATCAAGTGTTTTCATTTCAAGAAAATGTGTTATACCGGTTAGTTCTATTAACGTCGTAAGAAGTAATCCCATCATTGCAATAATAATATATTGGTACTTCATTATATTTTACGCCCTAAAATAGGTGAGTAATAACGAAATCGCGCAGGTGCATGAGATGAAATAGCAGAAATTATAATAATAATAAAAAGCAGATATTGGCTATTATCAGGGAAAACAGGTATTAAAATTAGCAGAACTATCTTTAAAATAATTGCCAGGCCACAATTTTGTAATAACCACTTACCATTAGACCATAGACTCAATATTGTCATTGCAAGTCCTGATAATACTGTCATTAAAAAATAAGGCAGCCACAATGATTGTTCGATAAAGAATAGTATACCACCTGATACCCCTAGTAATCCAATCAAATGAATTGTACGTAATATAATATCAAGCCAGCGTTTGGCGTAAAAACTTCGGGATTGTTCTGGAAAAAATAATATTTTTATCGACATTTGATATTTTGTTACTATTTCTATATAACGTTTTATTATAAAAGCAATTGAAGTTAATTCAAGTGATATGTTATTTTCAGATATAGTGATACTATCTATTAACTAATAATCATTGCGGTCTTGCTGATTATAACAATACAAATAGAGAAATTATTTAGTGATGAAATCATCGAACTATTATTTCCCAAAATTTATTAGTCTACTGCTTATTCTTTTTCTTGCTGAACTTTTATCCATTACACAGCAAAATATTATCATTCCATGGACTCAATTCTTAGCAGAGTTGAGTGCTTTTCTTGTACAGCTATTTGATACTAATACCATAGCTCAGGGGGTTGTTTTACGTGATATTCAAAGCGGTTTTGCTGTTTCTATCCAGCCGGGATGTAATGGTATTGAAGCCATTATTGTTCTTATTGCTGCTATAGTTGCATATCCTGCGTCAATCAAAGCAAAAATTAACGGAATTGCTTTCGGGTTTCTGGCCATTCAATTTCTTAATGTGATACGGATAATCAGCTTATTTTATCTTGGGCAGTGGAACCAGATGGTTTTCGAATGGGCACATCAATATGTCTGGCAGGCACTGATCATGCTGGATGTTCTTCTGGTGTTTATAATCTGGATTAGAATGACGGGAAGAAAAATGGTCTCTGAACATGTCTGATAAAAGATTACTCTTTTTTATCCTACAGGTGATAGTTTTATTTTTCCTGTTGTTAGTTCTCCTATACTGGATAATACCATTATATAATATTTTATTGTCATTGCTTGTGGAGCCGGTTCTAATAAATTTTTATCCAAAATTTATTAGAACCGTCTCTGCTAATAACGAAATATTAGAAATTGTCACTAATTTTTCTATTTCAGGTCAGCCGCAGTCACGTCTTGCCTTTGATATTAACCCTCTGAAATATAGTTATGGATTGCCATTGTTCATTGCTCTAATAGTTTCTTCAAAAGGATTATGGCAAGACAAAGTCTGGTCTATAATGATTGCTTTTTTTGTTTTGCTGCTAGCTCAAACCTGGAGTCTTTGCTTTGATATTACCAGACACCTTTTATTCGAATTCCAGGGTGCCTACGCACCTTATTTTAACTATGATATTTTTGCCAGGGGATTCGTCTCTTTAGGTTCTCAGTTAGGCTTTTTACTCTTTCCAACCTTAATTCCAATAATCCTCTGGATTATATTAATGCCGGATTTTTTTAAAAAACTGACTCATAGCTCTGACTAATTTTCAAATCAATTATCATTATTTTGTATGTAAATCTGCGATATTAGTTACGGTGAAGTTCTAAATTGAATATTACAATATGTAATTAAGTCGTTGATTTATCCACTTGTAGAAAATTGTATTGCTCAAGTGAATATTAGAGGATTGATTCTATAATATTTTTGTCAATAGGAATTTCTTATAAAAATATTAACCCATTGAATTAAAACATAATTTAGTTTTAAAAAATTTAGTTGTATAATATTTAAACAAATAAGATGAAACTGAATAATATCACTATTCTGAAATAGTTATTTAAACTTACTAACAAAGTTATACACAACTTCTGTGGATTAAGTGCTAATGATTTATTCCTCTTATATTTGCCTTTAGCTTTCCTGTTTTATATTCCTTTAAAAACGATTATAGTTTATAACTCTTGAGTAACAAAAAATTGACACAAATGATTTAAAGCCATTTTTATGTTACTTAAAATAATTCGTGCCAATTTTTTTGGCTGTGGGCACTCTTGAGTAACAAAAAATTGACACAAATGATTTAAAGCTATTTTTATATTACTTAAAATAATTCGTGCCAATTTTTTTGGCTGTGGGCACTCTTGAGTAACAAAAATTTATCCTCCATCATTTATAGAAATTTTATGTTACTACAAATGATGGTGGTCAAATTCATGTTGGCTGAAGGCTCTTAATTTCTTGGAAACTTCAGTAGAGTAAGTGAATAAGTTGTTATTCAGCCGTATCCAATGCTTTGTTAATGGTATTAATCAGACCCTCAGAGTCAAGACCATAGTCATGATAAAGCTCATTTTGACTCGCATGTTCCGGAAAAATATCAGGCAGACCTAAATTAATACAACGGCACTTAGAATACTGACTGCTCAAAAACTCATTAACAGCACTACCAGCACCACCCATAATGGCATTATCTTCAAGCGTTATCAGTAGTTGGCAGCTTTGAGCTTCCTGCAGGATTACACGGGTATCCAGAGGTTTGATAAAACGCATATTAATGACTTTAATATGACATCTCTCTGTGAATGTTTTTGCTGCCGGTAGTGCTTCATTTAACAGACTACCGAAATTTAAGATAGTGATACTGGTTTTTGCACTGTTATTTTTATTATCAAAAGACATTTCACTTTTAGCAAGCTCAATATTATTTGCCTGTCTGTCAATAGTTTTTCCCGGGCCTTTGCCTCTGGGATAACGAACAGCAGCAGGAGAATTTAAAGAAAAACCAAAATCCAGCATATGATAACATTCATTTTCATCTGCCGGTGCCATAATAGTCATATTAGGAATACAGCGCATAAAGCTTAAATCAAAACTACCGCTGTGGGTTGCACCATCAGCACCGACAAGGCCGCCCCGATCAATAGCAAATAACACCGGTAAATTCTGTAGCGCAACATCATGAACCAATTGATCATAAGCTCGCTGCAGGAAAGATGAATAAATAGCAACGACCGGTTTTAATCCCTTACAGGCCATTCCGGCTGCTAGTGTGACACTATGCTGTTCAGCAATGCCGACATCATAATAACGTGAACTAAACTGTTTTGAGAATTCCACTAGCCCGGAACCTTCGCGCATTGCTGGTGTTATTGCAACTAATCGCGTATTTTTCCCCGCTGCATCGACTACCCACTGACTAAAGACCTGAGTATAAGTTAAACAATGATTACCATTAGCAGGTTTACTATTTTCATCATGTTTGAGTTTGCTGAGAAAGCCTGCCTGCACAGCATGGTATTGTGTCGGGTCTATTTCTGCTGCAGGAAATCCTTTGCCTTTTTGTGTCACAATGTGTAAGAACTGTGGGCCGGATAAATGTTTTATATTATCTAATGTGGTTAGCAATGCTGGAATATTATGACCATCAATGGGACCAATATAATTAAAGCCCAACTCCTCAAATAAGGTGCCGGGCACTACCATACCTTTCATATGCTCTTCTGCACGGCGTGCCAGTTCCCATACTGAAGGCATAGAGCCCAGTACTTTTTTGGAGTTGGATTTAACTGTTGTATAGAACTTACCGGATAATACCTTGGCAAAATAATTGGATAAACCACCAACATTGGGTGAAATGGACATATCATTATCATTGAGTATGACCAGTAAATCAGAATCTAAATCACCGGCGTGATTTAAGGCCTCAAAAGCCATACCTGCGGTCATTGCACCATCACCAATAATAGCAATAGATTTAGCCGGTGGATGTGTTTCTGTTTCGGTTCTTTCATTTTTCTCCGCAATAGCCATACCTAATGCAGCACCGATGGAAGTACTTGAGTGGCCGACACCGAAAGCATCATAAGGACTTTCACTGCGTTTAGGAAAACCGGAAAGGCCGTTTTTGATGCGTATTGTATCCATTTGTCGGGCACGACCGGTTAATATTTTATGAGGATAAGCCTGATGACCCACATCCCAGATAATATTATCCTGCGGAGCATTGAATATTTTATGTAAGGCGATGGTGAGTTCGACTGTGCCTAAACCGGAAGAAAGATGTCCCCCCGTTTTGTCCAGACTCTCCAATAAAAAGGATCTCAGCTCAGCTGCCAGTAAGATAAGTTGATCAGTCTTCAGATCTTTTAGATTATCAGGAGACTCAATGGCCGCCAAAAATGGATAATGCAAAAGTTCTGTCATAAAAATCTGATCTATTATTTGAAAGAAGACGGTTGAAAGTGCCCACAGCCAAAAAAATTGGCATGAATTATTTTCAGTAACATAAAAAAAGACTTAAAATAATTTGTGCTGATTTTTTGTTACTCAAGAGTTTATTTTGTTGACCCGGGATTATACCCTAAATTAATGCTGACGTGTAATGATATATTCGGATAAGCTGCGTAGGGGATCGGCATTGTGATCAAAATTTTTCAGGCTCTGTAGCGCTTTCTGATGACACTCCTGTGCCATTTTTTTTGCACCATCAAGACCTAAAAGAGAAGGATAGGTCACTTTATTCAGTTCAATATCAGCACCTTGCTGCTTGCCTAAAGTCTCAGTATCAGACTCAATATCCAGAATGTCATCTTTGATTTGAAATGAGAGACCAATGTTTTTAGCGTAATGATCCAGTGCGCTGAGCTTGTTTTTGTCAATATTAATAAGACTCAGAGCACCTAATTGAACACTGGCTCGTATGAGATCTCCGGTTTTATGCTCGTGCATAATTTTTAAGTTATCTAAAGACATCACCTGTGAACCTGTGGCGGCCAGGTCAATGGCCTGACCTCCTGCCATTCCTGCAGCACCACTGGCCTGAGTCAATGCTCTGATCATCTGCAGAATTTGTGAATCCTGCAGATGATTATTATGAGTCAGAGTTTCAAAAGCCAGTGTTTGTAAAGCATCCCCGGCTAATAATGCAATGGCTTCTGAAAATTGTTTATGACAAGTTGCTTTACCACGGCGCAGATCATCATCATCCATTGCCGGCATATCATCATGTACCAGTGAATAACAATGGATTAATTCAACCGCACAGGCTGGAGCGTCAAGATGCTCAGCAGGGCAATTCAGCGCCTTGCCGGTGAGATAAACGAGTAACGGGCGGATCCTTTTTCCACCATTAAATGTGCTATAGCGCATAGCCTGATGTAGTTCAACTGCAATATTGGATGTGTTTTTAAGGACTTGATCCAGAGCTTTATCTACTTTCTGACGATAATCCTGCATTAATTCTGTGAGTGGAGGGGTTAAAGGAAGCTTACTGTCGTTCATAATCTTTCAAAGATGCCTGATCATTTTTTTCCAGTAAAATCTGTACTTTTTGCTGGGCGTTGCTGAGTGCATTCTGGCAAGACTGTGTTAAATGAATACCCCGTTCAAAATTATCTAAAGATTGTTCTAAACTTAGCTGACCATTTTCAAGTTTATCAACAATTTTTTCTAATTCATTAAACGATGTTTCAAAATCAAAACCTGAACTAAAATCAGAGTGTTCATCAACATTTTCTGCTGTGGATGATTGGATGTTAGACGGGACATTTTTCTTTGCCGTTGATATTTTGTTGGTCATAATTCTTCATGTTGTTGATTAAGATGTTACAATTGTAAGCCCGGATAAGAAATTGGTAAAGATAATTACTAAAAATAATATAAAACAATCAGGTTTATTATGAAATACTTTACGCACGTTTTATTAACATTGTTCTTTTTATTAATAAATACTCTGACTTTTGCTGATATATGGGAAGATCTGCAGGAACATGAATTTCAGGAAAATGATGTGGAAGAATATGTCTGGAAAGAAGGTGATAGTCAAATGCCTGATTATCCAAAAAATCTTGATCTGGTTGAAGTCTCAGGACCTGCCGCTTATCAGAATTATCAATACCTGATTGATACAAAAAATCTTCAGCTGGGTACTGATGGTGTAGTGCGTTATAGTCTGGTGATTCGATCCTCTTCGGGGGCGGATAACGTCCTGTATGAAGGTATTCGCTGTAACCATAAGCAGATAAAAACCTATGCTTATGGAATAACCGATATGAATGGTCGGAAAAAATTTGTAGGACGTAATGCCCCGAATTGGAAGCAGGTAACTTCAAGTGGAGCAAATGGTTATGGCTCTATTTTTATTAAAAATTATTTTTGTAGTTTTAATGGAAAAAGCCTGAAGCGTAATGAGATTATACAAAATATAAAATATGGCAAGGGAACAGTCGATGGTACATATTATTAATATGAATACTATTATAGGGATATTAACTGGAGAATGAAAATACATAAAAAAATTATTTTACAGGCAAAACATCAGATTAATAGCGATGCGATTAGTCATAATGCATTAAAAGTGTTATCCCGTCTTAATGAGGCAGGTTATGAAGCCTATCTGGTTGGTGGGGGAGTCAGAGATCTGCTGCTGGGTGAAAAACCTAAAGATTTTGATGTGGCGACTAGTGCAAAGCCAGAAGAAGTAAAACGTTTATTTAGAAATTGCCGTCTGATTGGTCGTCGTTTTCGTCTGGCACATATTCTTTATGGCAGAGATGTGATTGAAGTGGCTACTTTCAGGGGACCGCATGAAGGTGAACATTCTCAACATGCCGGTAAAAATAATGAAGGCCGCATTATTCGGGATAATGTCTTCGGCAATCTTGAAGAAGATGCAATACGTCGTGATTTTACAGTCAATGCTTTGTATTATAATATTCAGGACAATTCAATTATTGATTTTACCGGTGGTATGAGTGATCTGAAGCATAAAATATTAAGAATGATTGGAGATACTGAAGTCCGCTATCGTGAAGATCCGGTCAGAATGCTCAGAGCGGTTCGTTTTGCTGCAAAACTTAACTTTAAAATTGAAAAAACTGCACATCAGCTTATTTTTGAGATGGCAGACCTGCTTGAAAATATTCCTCTGGCACGACTTTTTGATGAAACAATTAAACTGTTTCAGGGTGGTTATGGTTTAAGATGTCTTCACTTACTCAGGGAGTATCAGTTGTTTCAGCTATTGTTTCCCATGACGGAGAAAAGTCATGTACAGTCTTTAACAATGATAGAACAGGCATTAAGCAATACTGATAAACGCATTGCCACTGGTAAGTCGGTTAATCCGGCATTTTTTTTATCAGTATTGCTGTGGCGTCCCATGCAGGAATTTAAACAGCAGTTTCTGGCACAGGAACAGCATGAAATGGAAGCATTACTCAATGCAAGCCGTGAAGTTATTATCCGTCAACAGGCTCATCTTTCTATCCCGAAACGTTTTAGTCTGATGATAAAAGAAATATGGCATATGCAGCCGCAATTACAACATCCAACACAAAAAAGAGCCTTGCGGACACTGAGCAATAAACGTTTCAGAGCAGCTTATGATTTCTTATTACTACGGCATTCTGTGGGAGAATCCGACCTGGAACCATTGTGTGACTGGTGGACGCAGATACAGACTAAAACATTGTCTGAACAGGAGGAAATGTGTGGAGAACTGGCTGTGCGGGGAACAAAAAAACGTAAACGGCGTAATAGACGACAAAAAGCATCAGGTTCAATGACTTAATGATTTGCTACATCAGTTTAGGGAGTAATCTGGATCAACCGGAACTGCAATTAAGAACAGCGCTTGAAAGACTAAAAACGGATGAGCAGCTGGAATTATTAAAAGTTTCATCTCTGTACCGCAGTAAAGCACTAATCTTGCCAGGAAGTGTTGTGCAAGGTGATTATATTAATGCGGTTGCTCAATTGGAGACAAAGTTATCAGCAAAAATGTTATTATTGAAACTGCATGAAATTGAAGTAGCTCAGGGGCGGAAAAGAAAGGAAAAATGGGGAGCACGAACACTGGATCTGGATATATTACTTTACGCTAATGAGCATATTCAAACCAGCAGGTTGACAATTCCCCATAAGCAGATAAAACGGCGAAATTTTGTGATCCATCCACTGTATGAAATTGCAGGGGCTATTGAGATTCCCGGAATAGGTTGTTTGAGTGATCTGGCTGAGAAAACTTCATGGGATGGGTTGGAAAAGAAGAGTTCTGAACTCTGAATTAAAACAGGTAAAAATAATGCAAAAAATAACTACTACCGTACTAAAAAAAATGAAGCAGTCAGGGGAGAAATTCACTTGTTTGACAGCTTATGATGCCAGTTTTGCTATTGCTCAGGAAGAAGCTGGAGTAGAAGTGATTTTAGTCGGTGATTCTCTGGGAATGGTTGTCAAGGGACAGGTGAGCACTTTATCTGTATCTATGGATGAAATGGTCTATCATAGTGCTAATGTTGCCAGACCCTGTCAAAAATCTCTGATTATGACTGATTTACCCTTTGCTTCGGATATTACTAAAGAACAAACTCTGGCTAATGCAGCACGCCTGATGAGTGAAGGCGGATCGCATATGGTCAAGATTGAAGGCGGGGCATTGATGCTGGAAACAATTGAATTTCTATCTCAGCGTGGTGTTGCAGTTTGTTCCCATCTTGGTCTGCTGCCGCAGTCAGTTTATAAAATGGGTGGTTATCGCATTCAGGGAAGAACAAAACAGGAAGCCGATCAGATTCTATCCGATGCCATTGCCCTGGAGCATGCCGGAGCAGACATTTTGCTATTAGAATGTGTTCCTGCTGAATTAGCGGAACGTGTTACCAGTAGTGTGAATGTACCTGTTATCGGCATTGGTGCCGGTGTAAATTGTGATGCTCAGGTTTTGGTTTGTTATGACATGTTAGGTCTGACTCATGGTACACCGGCAAGCTTTGTGAAAAATTTTCTAAAGGATTCTGATTCTATACAAGATGCATTTAAAAGTTATGTTGAGCAGGTAAAAAATGGTCAGTTTCCTGGCATTGAACATAGTTATAGTTAATATTGCGTGAGTTAAATTAATGCAAATTATCCATACTATTTCTGAACTAAGACAAATTGTTTCCAATTATAAACAAGCAGGACAGGTTATTGGCCTTGTCCCAACCATGGGTAATTTACACCAGGGTCATTTGCAATTAGTTGAAATGGCTCATTCTAAAACGGATATCGTTATTTGTAGTATTTTCGTAAATCCTATGCAATTTGGTGAAGGGGAAGATTTTGGACAATACCCTCGAACCCTGGACTCTGATATAGATAAACTGAAACAAGTTGCCTGTGATATTGTTTATGTACCGGCAGTGGATGAAATGTATCCTGAGTCTCAACTGGATGGTCGTGATCAGACTCAGGTGATTGTTCCCGGTGTGAGTGATGTTCTGGACGGTGTCTCTCGCCCCGGTCATTTTACCGGAGTAGCCACTATTGTTAGTAAACTATTCAATATGGTGCAGCCGGATAAGGCTATTTTTGGCGAGAAAGATTATCAGCAATTACAGATTATTCGTCAATTTGTCAGAGATCTCTGTTTTCCTGTTGAAATTATTGCCCACCCGATTGTACGTGAAGCCAGCGGTCTGGCAATGAGTTCCCGTAATGGTTATTTATCCAATGTGCAAAAACAGCAGGCAGCATTTCTTTACCGGACACTACAGATTTTATCAGATCAAATAATAAATGGCTTAAGAGACTATTCTATGCTTGAAAAACAGACTGAGCTGCAAATAAATAAACAGGGTTTTATCTGTGATTACGTAAAAATATGTTCATCTGATCTTTCTCCAGCAGGTGAAAAAAACCATAACCTGGTTATTTTACTGGCCGCCTACCTTGGTAAGACACGTCTGATTGATAATATTCAAATAACACTTTGAAATTAACCTTCAAGTTTGGCTAAAGGCTACAGACCAAGTAACTTTTTTAATTGCATCAGATTTTCTACATCCCAGTTCGGTGCTGACATACCGTCGGGTAAATTTTCCCCCGCTGCAAAGCGACCCGTTCGGACTAAAGCGGTTTGTATGCCAAGTTGTTGAGCACCCAGTATATCTGTATCAGGCCGGTCACCAATCATCAGGCAGTCATTAGCCTGCACATTTAATTCCTGTAATGCGATTTCATACAATAAAGGTTTCGGTTTTCCAATAGTGACAGCTTGTTGTCCAGTAGCGACAATGAATGGCGCTGCCAAAGCACCACCGCCGGGCATAATTGCACGTTTACCACGATAAAAAGCATCGACGCTGATATCAGGATTGGTGCTGATTAATTGAGCCCCTTGTTTGAGAATTAAATTAATTCCTGTGGTTATTGATGCATAATCAATCCCTTCACCTTCACCAATGACGACATAATCCGCATTATCCTTGTCCTCATAACCATATTTCTGCAAACTCTTATGTAAACCTTCAGCACCAATAGCATAGAAGTGAAATTCAGGCTTTTGCTGAGAAAGCCAAACTGCTGTTGCTTCACCTGCAGTAATAATGTGCTTTTCTTCAGGTCGTTTAAATCCAATTTCAGCCATTTTATCAGCCATTGACTCAGGCAATCTGATGGGATTATTGGTGATAAAGATGTGAGGAATATGTTCAATACTTTGCATAAAATCCATTGCACCATCAATCGGATTCATACCATGGAACAGCACTCCATCCATATCAAGTAAAATTGCACTAAAAGGTAATGAGCTATTATTTATAGGCATGAGATTTTAAACTGAAGTTTCCTGGAAATTTGAGGAGGTCACGAAAATATAAAGGATTGGCATATATTAGAGAATTCAATATTGATTTTTTGCTATTAACAAGCCAATTTATTTCGTTCATTAGTCACCCTTTTTGGTTTTGTCCTGAACAGAGCATTATTTTATCGATTTATGGCTTCATCCACTTTACCATGGAATGCTTTATGGTCTACCTTGTGGGATTTAATTCCTTCTCCCACAACAGATGGTTATACCTCCCATTCTGTTGATGATAAGGCTGAACCTGCATTCTCTGATACTGGCATTCTACTGAGAAGAACTCGGTGATTGCTATTTGATTAGTGGCTGTATGGGTGTTCCTTTATTTATTCATCAGCATGAATAATCTCAACCCTGAATTCAGCAAACCAGGCAGCTACTGAGCTGATGACAACAAGTACAGGAGCCAGAATAAATAATAGACTTCCTATACCCACTCCAGCAGTAAGTGGGATCTCCAGTACTTTTTTTCCACTGGTTTTTTTTATAATAAGCCGGCGTATATTGCCTTTCTCAATCATGCTTTTGATATAGGCAATCAGCTCATTCCCCTTGACTATTATATCGCTGGCTTTTTTTGTCATGTTCTGTTTTTCCTCAGGGTTGATAATCAGCGACCATCTTATAACAATTCGTTTATGTTTTCAGGAATCCCGATATGACGGCTAAAAACTTTTTGTATAAAGTACAGAAACAGCCATTTCAAAATAATTTATCCTTTTGTTAATCTTATATAATTAATGCTAAAATAAAAATAAGTAATAAAGGATTTGATATTGAAACCCACAAGTAACCTATTAATAAAAACCATCACCTTTAGTCTATTTAGTCTTAACAGTTTTGCGTCAGAGGATATTCTAGAAATAGTTTATGAACCAAGAGAACCATATGTCATAGAAGCTCAAAATTCAATAACAGGATTAGTTGCAAGTCCGTTAATTGAGGCTCTTGATAATTCAAAAATCAATTATCAATTAAAAAACAAACCCTCAAAAAGACATTTATTAGAAATAAAAGCTAATAAAAAAGCGCTGTGTGCTGTCGGCTGGTTTAAAAACCCTGAGCGAGAACAATTTGCAAAATATTCTAACCCCTTATATCAAGATAAATCAATGGGGATAATTGCACTTAAGAAAACAGAGATAACAGAGGGCATTTCAATTGATAATTTATTGAAAAAAAACAGAATTTCAATTCTTGTTAAAGATTCTTATTCATATGGTAATTTTTTAGATACAAAACTAAGCAATAGCAATGTAAAAAAAACAAAAGCCACAAATAAGAATATGCTCTCTATGATTGCTAAAAAAAGAGCTGACTTTATGTTTATCTCTTATGAAGAAGCCATTGAACTTTTGGCAGTGCATAAATATAAGGACAGGTTAAAATTTATAGTTATATCAAATATGCCACAGGGAAATAATCGATATCTTATCTGTTCAAAACGTGTAGATAGTGAAATTATAATAAATTTAAATGAGTATATAAATTGAAACGAATATTAATCGCTTTATTTTTTCTAATAAGCATAACAGCAGTAAATGCAAATAGTATTAATCAAGAGATTAAAAATGATTTAAATTTTTTTGCTAATTTAAGTGCCAAATATCTTTATGAAGTAGATGAAGAACAACTTTTAGTTGTGCTGAAACCTTCCTTAAAAATCCACAAACACATCAGAGCCTTAAAAATAATTGAAAATATAGACAATGAGATTTTTATCACCTTTTATAAAGATGGAAGTCAATCAGTATTTAATCAGCCTATTCCGGAAGAATTGAAACGACTGGACAATATTTCATCAGACATAACATTCAACAATGAGCGCATTGGTAAAATAGTTCTTTATTTTAAAAATGAACTTAAAATCCAACTGACTAAAGAGGAAAAACAGTGGCTTGAGAAAAACAGTTTCGCAAAAATAGGTATGATGGACTATTGGCCTCATGATGACAATGGGATTAGCTTACATACTGAAGTTTTAAAACTGATTAATAAATACAGCGGAGCCAATCTTGTTCCTGTTAAGTACTCTGCATGGGCTGAGGGGTTTTCCAGAGCAACCAAGGGTGATGAGTTGCATGGCATTATGGGACTAGGTTGGAGTAAAGAAAGGGAAACAAGATATTTTTATTATACTCCTGCCTATAACTTTACACCTTCCTATTTAGTCACACGAAGAGATAATTCTACTATTAAATCTCTGGATGATTTAGCAGACAAAACAGCCTATTTAAAAAAAGGTTCTATTACTCATAACATAATGGGATCTAAATCACCCAAAGCAAAAATCATAGATAAAGCCTCTATTGATGATATGTATAGAAGCCTTTCCTCTTCAAATGAGGCCAGTGCCTTAATTGCTGATTTTATTAATAAAGATAAACTGGAAACTTATAATTTAAAAATTGTTAAGGAGATATATACTCGCTTTAATGAGTCAGCCATTGGCGTCCATCATAAATATCCTGAACTATCTTCTATTCTTAATAAAGCGTTTAAGATTATTCCTAAAAAAGAGTTCTCAATTTTGCGCGATAAAAACTGGGGAGTTAAAAAGTCAGATAATATTAATGAACTTTCATTACATCAGCTCAACTATTTAAAGAAGAAAAAAATAATCAATATTTGTATTAATCCAAACTGGGATCCCATAGAGTTCAGAGAAAATGGCGTTGAAAAAGGCATCTCTATTGATATTCTAAAAATTATACAAGAAAAGTTAGGAATAAAATACCATTTTATAAAAACATCCTCCTGGACAGAGTCACAACAATTTTTACAAGAAAAAAAATGTGATATTTTACCTAGCGCGATTAAAACAACAAAGAGAGAGGAGTTTGCTAACTTCACACTTCCTTATTTAAAATATGATTTAGTAATTATAACTACCGCTGATAAACCTCTGGTGAGCAGCCTCGAATCGATTACCAGTAAAACCATGTCAAGGAAAAAAGGTTCAGGACTAATAAGCAAGCTGAAAAAGAAATATCCCTATATTAAGATTTATGAATCAGATGGGCATCATGGGGCTTTACAGGATGTCATAGATAAAAAAGTCTATTTTACAATTGCCACCATACCTGTATTTTCATATTATAAAAGTAAATATGGACTAAAAAACCTTCAAGTCGCAGGTTATACAAAGATGAAATATAATCTTAGTATAGCGGTAAGAAAAGATGATAAAAATTTATTAGAAATTTTAAATAAAAGTTTAAAAAGCATACCAAAATCAACTTTTGATGTGGTTCATGATAAATGGGCTAGTGTAAAAGTAATCAAACAAACCAACTGGACTCTGATTTTTCAAATAGTTGGTGTGATTATTATTGTGTTACTTTTTGTTATTTATAACAATCAAAAATTGAAGAAACTGGTAAACCTTAGAACTGTTGAATTAAGGGATTTACTTGATTCCCTGGAAGAGAAAGTCGAACAACGCACAGAAGCATTGAATAAACAAAAACAAGTAGCTGAAACTGCATTGGATTTACAAGTGCTGTCAGAGGAAAAAACACGTTTATTACTCACCTCTGTTGGAGAGGGTATCTTTGGTGTAGGTAGTGATGGTCTGGTAAATTTTATTAATCCTGCTGCCCTGGAAATGCTGCAATATAATGAAAATGAAATTCTGGGACAAAAAATCCATGCTATTATCCATCATACTCGTATTGATGGCTCTAATTATCCAGTTGAACAATGCCCTATGTTCCATGCATATAGTGAGGGAAAAGTCAGCCAGATTGATGATGAAATATTATGGCGAAAAGATGGCAGTAGTTTTCCTGTCGAATATAAGGCACGCCCGGTTATTAGAGAAAATATAATTTCCGGCTCAGTGGTTACCTTTAGTGATATTACTGAACGTAAAAATGCACATAATTTATTGCTTAAACAGCAGCTGGAGATTCAGGAAATTCATAAACATACTCGTGACTCAATAGAATATGCAGCTCTGATTCAGGGGGCATTAATTCCAGATAACAATATTTTTCAAAAATATTTCCAGGATTTTTTCGCCATATGGCATCCTAAAGATATCGTTGGCGGAGATATTTATCTGGTAGAAGAATTAAGCAAAAATGAAGTGATTATTATGGTTATTGATTGTACTGGTCATGGAGTGCCCGGAGCCTTTGTGACTATGCTGGTTAAAGCGGTTGAGCGTCAACTCACTGCTAATCTTCACAAGGACAAAATGATTAGTCCGGCAAACATTCTGAGTATTTTTAATAAAAGCATTAAACACCTTCTGCAACAGGAAGATGTTGATTCTATCTCCAATGCCGGATTTGATGGGGGCATCCTGTATTATAATGAAAAAGAAAAAGTTATTCGCTTTGCCGGAGCGAATACCCCATTATTTCTGATTCAACATAATGAATTAAAAACAATTAAAGGTGATAGACATTCTATTGGTTATAAAAAATCAGATGCTAACTATGAGTTTACTGATCACACCATTGATGTGAGTTCTCCCACACAAATTTATATAACCACCGATGGTTACCTGGATCAAAATGGAGGCGATAAAGGCTTTCCTTTTGGCAAGAAACGCTTTACTAAATTAATCCTTGAAAATGCAGGTGAATCCTTTGCTGATCAACAGGAATTTCTGCTGTATGAATTACAAAAGTATGAAAAAGGTGAGGAACGAAATGATGATGTCACTGTTGTTGGCCTAAAAATTTGATTGAGTATCGAATGTGAGGAATTTAATGGTTTTAGATTTTACCTTTATTCGTAGTCACTCTACGGGTGAAGCTAAAATATTTAGAAAATCCTTTAGGTACAGTGCTTTTGGGCGTTGTAGTAGATGGCTACTGCGTTATCTAGGTTAATTACAAATGGACTAATAATGTTTAAGTTATTTGTTATTTTTTTATGTCATTTTATTTTTACACAGCAAAGTTTTGCCAGTGAAAAAATAAACTTACAGCTAGTCTGGAAAAATCAATTTCAGTTTGCCGGTTATTATATGGCAAAAGAAAAGGGATTTTATAATGACCTTGGTTTAGAGGTTGATATTAAAGAATATCAGTCTGGCATGAATAATGTTGATGATGTTATTTCTGGCCAAGCTGACTTTGCGGTGGGACGTTCTTCTTTATTATTAGATCGCTTAGAAGGTAAACCTGTTGTTATGCTGGCAGCAATTTTTCAACATGCTCCTGAGATTTTACTCGCAAAAAAGCGTGATGATATCAAACAGCTCAGTGATCTGGAAGGTAAACGTATCATGCTGACTGACGATGAAACCGGACTGGCTTCCATTCATTCCATGATGATTTCTGCCGGTGTTCGATCAGACATGTTTATACGTCAGCAGCATTCCTTTGACGTGAATGATTTAATCCATGATAAAACAGATGCGATAATTGCCTATATGTCGAATGAACCGTATACATTAAGGCAGGCAAATATTGACTATACCATATTTAATCCCAGAGATTTTGGTTTTGATTTGTATAGCGATATTTTATTTACTTCCCAGACTATGCTTGAAAAGCATCCGGAAATTGTCAGAAAATTTCGTCAGGCATCATTGCAGGGATGGGAATATGCTCTGCAGCATTTAGATGAAACAGTCGATGTTATTATTAATCAATACAATACTCAAAATAGAAGCAAAGAGGCTTTACGTTTTGAGGGAAAAACCATTGTGGCATTAGTCGATCAAAAAAATGTTCCTCTCGGAAATATTAATCCAAAAAATGTCGGTGAAAATATACAGCTTTATCGATTATTGGGGTTGGCAAAGGGTAATCAGAATTTAGACGGGCTCATTTATCAAACACAAACTGAACAATTAACTTTAAGCAATAAAGAACAACAATGGCTGAATAAGAATATTCCAGTTCGTTATGTCTATGATCCTGACTGGGCTCCCTTTGAATGGACTAATGATGTCGATAAACATGCGGGGATTATTGCCGATATTTTAAAACTGATTAAAATTAAAAGTGGCATCAATCTTATTCCTATTCAATCAAAGACATGGGCAGAAGCAATTAAGCAGGCAAAAAATCGTAGTGCTGATATGTATAGCGGCGTTGGAATAACAGAGGAAAGAAAGCACTATATGAATTTCTCTGATAAAAATATTTTTTCAACAGCCTATGTGTTTGTCAGCAGGCAAAAAGAAAATTATTTAGATGGTTTTAAGGCCTTAAAAGATAAAAAAATAGCGGTGGTTGGTGGTTACACCATTCACGGTATTATTAAAGAAGAGCGTCCTAAATTGCCACTGGTTTTATTAGAGGGTACAGAAGAAGGTTTTAAAAAATTATTATCCAATGAAATTGATGTTTTTTTGGTCAACACAGTCACCGCTAAATATTTTACTGAAAGAGAAGAATATAAGTCACTTGGCCTGGCTTATAAAACAAAATATAAACTGGATTTAAATATTGCTGTACGAAATGATTGGCCTGGTGAAGCACTTTCTATCATCAATAAATCCATAGCCGCTATCAGTGACATGGAAATGTCTGAAATTTATGACAAGTGGACTACAACTAGAGTCACGACTAAAATAGATTATTCGCTTTTATATCAAGTGGCGATTGCTTTAATTTTATTGATATTTTTATTTGTTTTCTGGAATAGAAAATTAAATTTAATGGTTGAGGTAAAAACCCAGGCTATTGAAACTCAAAAAGAGGTTCTGGAAAAATTATTATCCGTTTTTGATATCAATGTGATTGCCAGTAAAACGGATACAAATGGCGTGATTACTTATGCCAGTGCAGCTTTTTGTGAAATCAGTGGATATACAGCTGAAGAACTGGTTGGAAATACACATGCTATTGTGAACCATCCCGATATGCCTAAGGAACTTTTTAAAGACTTATGGGATACTATTAGCAGTAATAAAATATGGTCTGGTGAAATTAAAAATCGCAAAAAGAATGGCGGTTTTTATTGGGTTAATGCTGTTATTACTCCTGAAACCAATAGTAATGGAAAAATAACAGCTTATAGTGCTATCAGGCAGGATATAACGGATAAAAAAGCATTTGAAACTCTCTCGGATAATTTAGAAAAACAAGTACTTGAAAAAACCAAAACTATTATTGCATCAGAAGAAAAAACACGCTTATTACTGACTTCAGTGGGAGAAGGTGTATTCGGGGTTGATACAAATGGGGTTATTGTCTTTGCCAACCCACTGTGTTCAGCCCAGCTCGGCTACACAGAAGAAGAGCTCCTGGGTAATAAGGCCCATGCACTTTTTCATTATTCTCGTGCGAATGGTTCTGAGTATCCCGTCCAGCAATGCTGGATGTACAAATCCTTTACCGAGGGCAAATCCTACCGTATCGATGATGAGGTTCTTTGGCGCAAGGATGGTACTTTTTTCCCAGTCGAATATAACAGCACACCCATCATCAAGGATGAGAAACTGGTAGGTGCCGTTATTTCCTTCAATGACATTTCCAAACGGCTTGCGACACAGAAGGAACGTGATGAAGCCCTGGAAGTGATTTCCGGTTCCATTAACTATGCAACGCACATCCAACACTCGATCCTTCCCCCCAAAAACTGCCTTGAGACAATCACCTCACAATATTTTATTATTTGGGAGCCTCGTGACCAGGTAGGTGGTGATATGTATTGGTGCAAACCCTGGGGCTTAGGGAAGCTCCTGGCTCTGGGTGACTGTACTGGACATGGCGTACCCGGCGCCTTTATGACCCTGATCGCAAACGGAGCCCTTGACATGGTAACCATGGAAACCATGCCGGGTGATACCAAAGCCTTGCTTCAGCGTAGTCATCAACTGATTCAACAGGAACTGAATCAGCATTTACAGGAGGGGGAATCTGATGACGGCCTTGAGCTAGGCGTCTGTTATATTCATCCTAACAAGAAAAAGATGATTTTTTCAGGTGCACGTTTTTCCCTTTTTCATGTTGTTGACGGTATTGCTACTGAAATTAAAGGGGACAAGAAAGGAATTGGTTACCGGGGTATTGCGCGAGATATTACCTTTACTGTTCATGAGCTTGAACTCGAAGATTCAGGACACTTCTATATGACCTCTGATGGTTTGATTGACCAGATCGGCGGTGAAAAACGGCGCAGTTTTGGCAAGCGCCGCTTCAAGGAGCTACTCTGTCAGGTGCAGGACTTACCATTAGCAGAACAGCGCGAGCAAGTGCTTAAAGCCTTGATGGAATACCAAGCTGACGAAAGACGCCGTGATGATGTTTGCATGATAGGCTTTAAGATTGGTGATTGAGAGAATATTTATTCATTATTAAATTCATCATGATATATAAATTGAAAAATTGAAAAATTGAAAAATTGAAAAATTGAAAAATTGATATATACTTTAATTATCACTGCTTGATTAATAATATCAGAAGGGGGCGATCATGGCTTTTATAGATTGGAGCGATTCACTGAGCGTTGGCTATAAAGAGATGGATGATGATCACAAAAATCTGGTGGGTATTATCAACAAACTTGATGATGCCATCATAGCTAATCGCGAGTTCGAGGAAATCGGGGAAATCCTTGAAGAACTTCTTAGTTACACCGTTTGGCATTTCAGGCACGAGGAACGCTTAATGCAAACCTATGGATATCCGGCCTTCTATGAGCATAAACAAGAGCATGATGAGTTAACCAACATAGCACTAGCTAAGAGCAAAACATTTCAGCAAGGCAACCTGGACGTAGCAAATGATCTGATGCCTTTCCTTAAGGATTGGTTAATTAAGCATATTCTTGAAACTGATATGAAAACCGGCCATTTCCTCGCTGAAAATGGTGATTAGACCCAGGGTAAGTTATGAAAGCCGAAAAAATGTTGAGATTACGAGATGATCTTCAGGAAGATGGCATACTCATTTGCTATAGCGGTTACATGACAGAGAGTGTACTGAGCAGTCTTGGTAAAACCATTAAGGACAAATTAACCATTGAGAAAACAGATAAGTTTGTTATACGGGGGGTTTTTTCGATTTTTGTGGAGCAAATGCAAAACGTGATCCGTTACTCTGATGAAATGGAAGTTAAAGTTTCAGATGATAGTGTTCTTGAGCTTCGTTACGGTGTTCTTACCGTAGGCCGCAAAGTGGTGGATGGGAAAGAAGATGTTTTTTTTGTTGCCATTGGCAATATGATCAAGCAACACGATGTTGAACGCCTGAATAATAGTTTGACCCACATTCAACAGTTGGATGCAAAGAGTCTGAAAGCACTACATAAAGAGATCCTTAAAGGAAAAACTCCAGAGGGCAGCAAGGGTGCCGGCGTCGGTTTTATCGATATTGCGCGCATATCTAAGAACGGATTCGATTTTGATTTTATCCCCGTCAATAACGACCAATCGTTTTTTACCTTAACGGCTTACGCCTGATATTTGGAGTCCGATAATGGATAACATTCGTATAGAAGCTACTGAGCGAACCCCGGAGGTCGATTTTGCTTTCGACGACAATAATTACTCGTTTCGGGGAGAGTCCTACCCGGAGGATATTAACATTTTTTTCGGTCCATTGGTTGAGCAGTTGGAGGATTACTTCAAAAACCTGGAAGGTACGGATGTCACCTTTAATTTTGAATTGATCTACTTCAATAGCTCTACAGCAAAGGTTTTGATGATGCTCTTTGAACTCCTGGATACGGTTGCTGAGCAGGGTAATCAAGTCACCGTCAACTGGATCTATGAAACCAGTGACGATAATATGCAAGAACTTGGTGAAGAGTATGGAGAAGATCTTGAATATGCTAGCTTCAAGCTGGTTGCTCAGGATGTCTGATTAATCACACAACACACTCTGTAATAGGATATAGCGTATGGGTAAATTTGACGCTTTCAAGAATGAGCAAGTAGCACTTGATCATGCAGAGGCTCTGCTAAAAGAGGAAAACCCTCAATGTGATTTCAAGGATGAGTTCGAAAAACTGACCAGCGCTTATAAGAAATTGTTTAAGACTTCTCGCAGGCTTGTGCGCATGAGCGACCGCAATGAAGAACGCCTGAAAGATGCACATGATTTACTCATTAAGCAGCAATTTGAAATTCAGGAAGTTAATAAACATACCCGTGACTCTATTGAATATGCAGCCCTGATTCAAAGTGCTCTGATACCGGATTCTCATATTTTTAGACACTATTTTAAAGATTTTTTTGCCATATGGCATCCAAAAGATATTGTTGGAGGTGATATTTACCTGATAGAGGAGTTAAGTCCAGACGAATTGATTATTATGGTCATTGATTGTACCGGACATGGCGTTCCCGGCGCTTTTGTGACCATGCTGGTTAAAGCGGTTGAACGTCAAATTGCCGCTATTTCACATCAGGAAAAAGAGATAAGCCCTGCCAAAATGCTGCAAATTTTCAACTCGAATATCAAACATCTGTTACAACAAGAAAATGTAGATTCTATTTCTAATGCAGGTTTTGATGGCGGAATACTTTACTATAATAAAAAACAAAAAATAGTGCGTTTCGCAGGTGCTGAGATCCCTGTATTTATTATCCAGAATGATGAACTAAAAACAATTAAAGGCGATCGACAATCTATTGGTTATAAAAAATCTGATGCCAGCTATGAATTTACCGATCATACTATTGATGTTAGCCTGCCCACACAAATTTATCTAACAACCGATGGTTTTCTGGATCAAAATGGTGGTGAAAAAGGCTTTCCATTGGGTAAAAAACGTTTTACAAAATTGATACTGGAAAACGCTGATGAATCATTTGCTGATCAACAGGAGATACTGCTTTATGAGTTACAAAAATATCAACAGGACTATGAGCGAAATGATGATGTCACAGTTGTTGGTATAAAAATATAACTAACCCATTTACATATTTCAGCCCATTTTTTGAAGAGATAAAATAAATACTATTATACTTAATATGGATATTTATGGAGTTACATATTAGGATCTAGAGTTGCTTTTAGTATAAGGATAAAAATGCTTACTTTGAAAAACAATCTGATTATTAGCTTGTCAATACTGGTATTTATCAGCCTGTTCAGCAGTCTTGAATCCTTTGCTGGTACTAACGAGCAGAAGGTAACACTACAACTCTTCTGGAAACATCAGTTCGAATTTGCCGGATACTATGCAGCGCAGGAAAAGGGCTTTTATCGTGAGGCTGGCCTGAGTGTTGGTATCCAGGAATATCAGTTTGGTATGGATGTTAATGAAGAAGTGCTATCAGGACGGGCAGATTTTGCAACGGTTTCCTCCTCTGCAACCCTGAATTATCTGCAGGGAAAACAAATTAAGCTGCTGGCTAATATCTTCAAGCACTCCGCTCTGGTTTTATTGAGTCACCGCGATGCCAAGATTCGCACCCCTGACGATCTGCACGGAAAGCGCCTGATGTTAACCAGTCAGGAGCGCAAAGCGGTAGAGTTGCTTTCTTTCTTCAGAAAAACGGGGATCGATACAGATAAGTTGGAATTTATTGAACACAACTTCGATCCTATGGCAATCGCAAATGGCCATGCGGATGTTATGAGTGCTTATATTACCAATCAGCCCTATGTACTGCAAGAGTGGGATATTCCCTTCAATATTATGGACCCAGTCAGATTTGGCGTTGATTTCTATGGTGATTCACTCATTACTTCTGCTGAATTAGCTGAGCAGAAACCCGATGTAGTTGACAAGTTCCGCCAGGCTTCTCTTAAAGGCTGGGAATATGCCTTGCAGCATCCTGATGAAATTGTTGAACTGATACTAAACAAGTACAACACACAGGAAAAGAGTCGTGAAGCCTTGCTCTATGAAGCGGATCAGACTGCAAAGCTGATTTTGACGGAAACCTATCCTTTAGGCTCAGTTGATCCACAACGCATAAACCGCATCGCTGAAGCTATGATGGTAACCGGTGTGATTGATAAAAAGCCTGTGATAGACAGTTTTCTGTTTGACAATAAACACTCTAAACAAATAGCGCTGACGGTGCAGGAACTTGCCTGGATAAAATTCCATACGGTCAGTGTAGGTGTGGAACAATGGGATCCTGTTGTTTTTTCAAATAATAGTTTAGATATTGATGGCATTGCGGGCGATATTCTTAAACAAATTATCAAGGTGACTGGTTTAAAAACAAAAATAATTAATGATCGCTGGAATACCTTATTAAATGACTTTAAAGACAAAAGAATAGATATTCTTCCTGCCACCTATTATACCGATGAAAGAGCAAGCTACGGACTTTACTCCACAGACTATTTTAAGATGAAAGATTATATCTATGTAAAAGAAGATAATAATAGTATTTACTCTATGAGTGATTTAGAGGACAAAAAATTAGCTATTGTCGAGGGGTATGGAACCATAGATAAAATCAAAGAAAAGTTTCCCTCCATACAATTAGTTTATACAAAAGATCTAGATGATTCGATCAATCAAGTGTTAAATGGTTCTGTTGAAGCTTTATATGAAGGACAAATTGCTGTTGAAAAGAAAATTAATGAAGAATTGATTTCCGGTTTGAAAGGCATAGCACAAGTCAGCTTTAAAGCACCAGGTCTGCATTTATTTTCAAGAATTGATGAACCACTGTTAAATTCAATTTTACAAAAAGGCCTGGACAGCATAACGCAAAAAGAAAGGCATCAAATCACTTTATCATGGATTGATGAGTTTAAATCTTCCAATATTAAAGCCACTTTAACTGATGAAGAAAAATCCTGGATAAATTCTAATACTGTCACAGTGGGCATTGAACCCTGGGCACCTATCTCCTATTATGAAAATGCGCAGGCTAATGGTCTTTCAGGCGATATTTTAAATCTGGTGATTGAAAAAACAGGTCTTAAAGTAGAACTGGTTAATCAGTCATGGAATGAATTAATAAACGGTTTTAAAGAGAAAAAAATCGATTTATTACCTGATGCTTATTATACAGAAGAAAGACAGCAATATGGATTATTTAGTCAGCCTTACTTCACTCTTCGAGAGAATATCTATATAAAAGAGAATAATAAATCCATTCAATCCTTTGAAGATTTATCCCATAAGTCTATTGCCATTGTTAGAGGTTTTGCCACCATACCAGCCATAAAAAAACATTATCCTGACATTAAAGTGATAGAAACTGATGATTTTATGCAATCTGTACAACTGGTATTAAATGGTCAGTCTGATGCCTTATTAGAGTCCCGAATTACTTCTGAATATTTCTTTCAGGAACATGGCATCTATAATCTGAAAGGGATCCCGCAGTTTTCTCTTAAAGGTAATAAATTACACTTTCTCAGTCGTTTCGATCAGCCTATTTTACAATCCATCCTGCAAAAAGGTCTGGATGCCATTTCCAGACAAGAGAAAAAAGAAATCGTTAATCAATGGATATCCCAAGATAATACGCTGAATCTTAATGACAAGGAACAAGACTGGATAGATAAAAAAAGGCCGATTCGATATGTCTACAACCCTGACTGGGCACCTTTTGAATGGACTAATGAAGTTGGACAGCATGCCGGCTTTATTTCAGATGTTGTCCGTTTATTAAAGGCAAAAAGTGGTTTGAATTTACATCATATTCCAACAAAATCCTGGGCCGAAGCGACTCAAAAAGTTAAAGATCGCAGTGTTGATATGTATAGTGCGGTGGGCGTGACAGAGGAGCGCAAAGCTTATATGAATTTCTCTGATAAAACACTCTTTTCAACACCCTATGTGTTGGTCAGCAGAGAGGGTGAAAATTATACGCAGGGCTTTGAACACTTTAACAAGACAAATACGTCACCTCACAAATTAGCAGTGGTTGGCAACTATACTATTCATGGGATCATGGAAAAAAATCTGCCGGAAATTCCGTTGATTTTATTAAATGGCACTGAGGAGGGATTTGAAAAGCTCCTGTCAAAGGAGATTGATGTTTTTTTAGTCAATAAGGTGACTGCAAAATATTTTTTACAGCAACATGCGTATAAGCAAATGCAAATCGCCTATAAAACAGATTATCAGCTAAACTTGCATGTTGCTGTACGTAACGACTGGCCTGCTGAAGTACTGTCAATCATTGATAAAACTATTGCTACCTTCAATGAAGAAGACCTTTATGAGATTTATAAAAAGTGGACAAAAGTATCCAGTATCCCAACACCGCTGGATTATGGTAGCTTAAATAAGGAAATCAGCGAGCTTTCCTTTGCAGAATTATTACAATTAGAAGAGATGCTCTTTGCAGCTTTTGTTGTTTTACTGCTGGCTTATTTTATTTACCAGAATTATAGTCGATCCAAATTTTTAAACATCAGATTTAACCATTTTATTCTATTGATTGTCGGTTTTGAGTTTATCATGATCCTCTTTATTATCTATGAATTAATGGTTCTGGATAGACTTGAAAATTCACTGGCCACTGTATATCTGGATAAATTTGAAATGCTTAAAACGGTGGATAAACTCAGACAAAGCTCGGATGATTTGAGCCATTATGCCAGAAGTTATGCGGTCACCAGTAATTTGCAGTATAAACAAAATTATTTAGATATTTTAGATATCAGAAACGGTATCAAAGCCAGACCGAAAAACTATGATGCGATTTATTGGGATCTGAGTCCTGAATTAAGAAAACATCATCATCCCGATGGTGAGAAAATTATGTTGAAAGCACTGATAGCAAACCTCCCTTATTCAAAACAGGAACTTGAGTTATTAAAACAATCTGAAGATAATTCAAATGATTTGGTGAGTCTGGAAGTCAAAGCGTTTAAAGCCATGCAGGAAAAGAATCAGCCTTTGGCCATAGAGCTATTACATTCCCAGGCTTATTATCAGGCCAAAGTTATTATTATGCATCCCCTTGATGATTTGTTTAGCAGCATTAATCATCGAAGTAATACAAAAATAATTTTATTGGAAAAAAATATATCAAATGCCTTTAGGGCAATTATGATAGCCAGTATCCTGTTTGTTTTGGGCAACTTTATTATCTATTTAATGTTGGTTAAAAAGATCCGTCAACCCTTAAGTTATCTGATTGACACTATTTTACAGATTAAATCCGGCTCTGAAGCTATTGAAGAAAAAACATTTTATAGTGATGAGTTGGGGACAATGAATAGTGAATTTTTCTCCATGAGAAAGCTGATACAGGAGCAAATGGATGAACAAATTAGATCAGAGGCTAAAACACGTTCGATTATTAACAATGCTTCGGATGGTATTATCGTTATTAATCAGTTGGGAATTATTCAACTCTTTAGTCCCTCAGCAGAAAAAATCTTTCACTATCAATCCTCTGAAGTGATAGGAAAAAATGTAAAAGTATTAATGCCTGAACCATTTTATACTGAACATGATGGCTATCTGGAACGGTATAATAAGAGTCATAAAAAACATATCGTTGGAAAAAGCAGAGAAGTCATAGGTAAACGCAAAGATGGAACACAATTCCCTATGGATTTGGCAGTTGGTGAATCCATTACTGGAGAAGAGTCTTTATTCACGGGGATTATCCGTGATATTTCTGATAGAAAAAAAGATCAGGACGCGTTAATTCAAGCCGAGGAAAAAACCCGCTTATTACTGACATCTGTGGGTGAAGGTATCTTTGGAGTGGGTAGTGATGGATTGGTCAATTTTATCAATCCTGCTGCTCTACAAATGCTGCAATATCATGAAAGTGAAATTCTGGGACAAAAAATTCATGCCATTATTCATCATACCCATGCTGATGGTACAGCTTATCCTGTGGAAGAATGTCCTATGTATCATGCTTTTAGTGAAGGAAAAATCAGTCATATAGATAATGAAGTGCTTTGGCGAAAAGATGGCAGCTGTTTTCCTGTTGAATACAGAGCATTTCCTGTTTTCAAAGACAATCAGATCTCTGGTTCAGTGGTGACTTTTAGTGACATCACTGAACGTAAAAAAGCCAGTGATTTATTGCTCAAACAACAGCAGGAAATTAGAGAAATTAACAAACAAACGCGCGAGTCTATTGAATATGCGGCTCTGATTCAGGGAGCACTGGTTCCGGATAATAAAATTTTTCAAAAATATTTTCAGGATTATTTTGCCATCTGGCATCCCAAGGATATTGTTGGTGGAGATATTTATCTGTTAGAAGCATTAAGCGAAGACGAAGTGGTTCTTATGGTTATTGATTGTACTGGTCATGGTGTGCCAGGTGCCTTTGTGACCATGCTGGTTAAAGCCGTCGAACGTCAGCTTACCGCCAATCTTAACCAGGATAAAACCATTAGTCCGGCAAAGATGTTAAGTATTTTTAATAAAAGTATTAAACACCTTCTGCAGCAGGAAGATATTGATTCCATCTCCAATGCCGGATTTGATGGCGGGATTCTGTACTATAATAAAAAAGAAAAAATCATTCGCTTTGCTGGAGCGAATACCCCATTATTTCTGATTCAAAATAATGAATTAAAAACAATTAAAGGTGATAGACATTCTATTGGTTATAAAAAATCAGATGCTGACTATATGTTTATCGATCATACCATTGATGTGAGTTCTTCCACACAAGTTTATATGACCACTGATGGTTACCTTGATCAAAATGGAGGTAAAAAAGGTTTCCCCTACGGTAAGAAACGCTTTACTCAATTTATCCTTGAAAATGCGGATGAACAATTTGCTGATCAACAGGAATTACTGCTTTATGAATTACAAAAGTATGAAGGAACGGAGGAACGTAATGATGATGTGACTGTGATTGGATTTAAAATATAATAAAAATAGAAAATATAATTAATACCTTAATCTATTGATTTTTTGATATAGGAAAAAATAACATTGAAATCAATTGGTTCTATCATAAACTACGAACATCACTAAAATAATCCTAAATGCAAAATGAATATATTAATTGTTGATGACTCAAAAGTTAGCCGTAACATCCTTAGAGATCTGCTTGAAGCCTTAGGTCACAGTATAATTGCTGAAGCAATTAATGGTGAAGATGGGATTTCTAAATTTAAGGAATTCAAACCAGAAATTATTATTGCGTTTTTTATATGGTTTCATGGTACTGATATCATATCCATCAAGCAACCAGTTTATTTGTTGTCCGGTTACGTTTTTAGTGAATGTCACTGGGTTGGCATAATCCTTTCTGTAGCTGCGAATGGAAGCGGTTCAACTCAGATCCAGGCGATTAAGACCCTCAATGAAATGCGATTTAATAATCAGGTCGTGGAGGTTGATACGAGATCTGAGGTTGAGATCAGGACACATATAGAATCTTTGATTGAAGAGTATCGGGTTATGCCTGAAATGGCTTAGCAGTCATTCATATAGTGGTAATTGAGGTCTGAAGTTGGCAGGTATTACCAAGTTGCAGTCATTCGACAAAAAAATGAAAACATAATAAGTTTCCATATATCTGACCTGTAAAAATTTATATGATAATTGAAAAGTCAGCTTATTTCAGATTGATTATAGCAACTTCCAGTTCGGATAATAAAAGAGTTAATTAAAAATTTTAAGATTATTTTTACCTGCGTGCTTGGCTTCATATAGTGCTTCATCAGCCATTCGTATGAGTTCATCATCATTTGTACTATTTGTTGGAAAAAAAGCAATACCTGCACTTGCACCAATTGTGATTTTGAAGTCCCCGACGGATATAGGTTGCTGTAATAATTCCAAGGCTCTTTCTAAGGGATTGAGTACAGAATCATTTGTAATTGGCGTATCAAGAATGATTACAAATTCATCTCCTCCAAACCGAGCAACAGTATCCACTTCTCGAAATACCGATAGAAGTCTTTTAGCCACTTCTTTCAATACTTCATCTCCAACCTGATGACCATACGTGTCATTGACGGGTTTAAAGCCATCAAGATCAAGCATTGCCAACCCGATAAGATTAGAATTACGTTTTGCATGTCGAATAGCATTATCGAGACGTTCATTAAAATCAATGCGGTTTGAAAGTTGTGTCAAAGGATCTGTACGAGCCAACCTTTGAATTTCTAATTCAGCCAGCTTTTGTGTGGTAATATCCTGAACAGTTCCTGTTGAGCGAAGTGGCTCTTTTTCCATCTCATCATAATGGTGATTACCTTGCTCACTGACATACTTGACTCTTCCATCTTTCATCCGCAAACGGTGCACAATATTATAAGGTTTGTGTTCCTTAATGGATTGGTTATAGGCATCATTGACATCATCTCGATCATCAGGATGAATAGCATTGATAAATGCCTCATAGGAAGGTTTGAATTGTTCAGGATCAACCTCAAAGATACGGTAAATTTCATCAGACCAGTACAACTTGTTTGTAGCGATATCAATGCTCCAGTGACCTAATTTAGCTAATCTCTGAGCTTCATCATGTAACATATGAGTTGCTTGTAAGTTGTGATTGAGTGTACGAAATGGTTCTAGCAAAGAAGTACGAATTATTGCTGTATAAATTAACCAGAATGAAAAGATTTTAAAAATATGACCAATCAAATTAGAAATTCCATACATACTTACGTAGAAGGTAAAAGCAAGTTCTGCCCCAATAGTCAAACTGATACTTATTATCATTAGCTGGTAGATGTTGTGGTCGATATATTGCCGATGGTATCGTAAATGAACAATTGCTCCGATAAGAATAGCGATAATGGCATATTCACTGATGACTTTGAAAGCAGTTAATCCTTTACCATCAACGAATGTATCAGGGAACATACCTGACAATATCATTGCAGAAATAATTGAACCCACAATACCAAATAGAACAAGAACCTTGCGTGGATCAATTGCTTTCTGAATATAAAAGGGGGAAACAAGCAACAGTAACGACTCAAAAAAGCGTGTAGCAATCCAGAATTGTGATGTAAAATTACCTTTATCAAGTGCAGTAGGCATGCCATAATAAAGCAAAGTGTGGATTGTATCGAGTAATCCTATCCATAAATAGCCAACGCCAAGTAGCATCAGGAAATGATTTTTTGAGAAGTCATAAGTATGCCAAATGACCACAAACATCATGATTGCCACACCAACTGTAAAAAATTCCGCTATTACATGAAAGGCTAAATAATTCTGAAAACTTAGAAAAATTAATGCTACAGAAAAAATTAGCAGAAACAAGGATTGTTTCAAAATAGGGCGAACATTCACCGCTGAGTCATGAGTGTAATTGTTCGTTGTTAAATCCATCTGATTTTTCTCAATAAAACGATTGCTTCATAAATTTAAACAAGCTCATATACATCTTATACGGTTGCGGTTCTTAAAACAATTTGATAGTGTGAACAGGCGTCTGATTTATTAAATGATCATTCGTATGTACTTAAGGAATATTTCATTGAATTACAATCTGTTGCAAGTTGCAGACTGTAGAAAAAATTGAAATTTCCCTCTTCTTTTATCTCGGTTTGGATGCGATAGTTTCGCATTGTTGCTCAAAATAACTGAGCATTTTCTAAGACGGTTAAAATTCTTCTCTGGCTTTTATCTAAAATAGCTTCAAATAGGTCGTACCACCACCCTTGAGTTGTTTTAGACACTGTCAGGGATGATAGGAAAATATCATATCTCTCTTCTATATGACTTACCAGTAGCCGTTTTAACGTCATAGCTAAAAGACTTGCCCATATGAGAGTATAAATAATTGTGGGATTTTTAGTATTAAACTTTTTCAGATTATTATTGGATTTCCACTCTTTAAAAAGAAGCTCAATTTGCCATCTCAGGCGGTAAAGTTTTCCTACTTCAATCATATTAAAATCAGATTTAGGCAGGTTGGTTACGATGTAACTAAACTTCTTTTTATCAGCAATCCAAAACCCCATTAGACGATAGACTTGATTGTCCCATTGTACAGAGAGTTCAAAACTTTTACGTTTTGGTAGCTTATCTTTGATGTCTTTTAACTTTGCTTTTTTCTTTATCTTTATTGATTGGTTATCACAGCGCATTCCCGATAAAACAATAGGGTTAATATTAATTCCAGCTCGTACAATAAAAAAAGCACCTGCTTCACACAATTGTGCAAAATATTTTTTATCAAAGTAACCTGCATCAGCCATAAATAATGTATTGACCAATTCCTGTGCTGTTGGTAAAAAATGTCGTTCACTTTCTTTATCCACTGCAATGCTGATACCGTCCACACTATTGGTCATTAAATCCATGGTAACGTGTAACTCTATAGCTGCAGGACTGGTTTTTGTAAAACGTCCAGGGAATTCATCTTTAAGTCCTTTGTGTAAACACAGCGTACTACCATCATGAAGTAACACTCGGGTAAAAAACTTTTCATACATAGGATTGTACCGATAACAACGTCTGACCCATTTTGATAAAGCTTTTTCTGTTACGCTTCTCAACACTTTTTCTAATGCTTCTTTCTTTAGCTGGTTGTGAAAAGGTTTGGGATCCAGTGCATTGCCAGTCAAGCTATTAAATTCACACACATCTCTTTTTCGTTCAGTAAATTTTAACTCTTTGCCTAAATCATTGTGTTCTTTTCACTAATAACTGATTTTATTTGTTTGCGAATTATGTTATTGTTCATTTTGTCCTCTTTTTGTAATTCTATATAAGTCTTTAAAAATCAACTATATAAGATCACAATTAGAGGGCTTTTGCAAGTGTTTTGATCATACAAATGAGTGGATACTAAACACCATCTGATTGTTGCTCACGAAGTCACTAACGATGTGGTTGATCGTTCACAACTGGCGAATATGGCAAAGAAAAGTAAGCAAGTGTTACAAGTGGATAATTTAACGGTTATTGCTGATAGAGGGTATTATAAAGGAGAAGAAATTAAAGCATGTGAAGATAACAATATCACCACTTACCTTCCAAAATCTCAAACGTCAAATAATCAGACTAAAGGTTTATTTGGTCGGCATCATTTTATATATCACCCCGATAAAGATGAATATATTTGTCCTGCAGGGCAAACAGCAATTTATCGTTGCCAGAAAAAAGACCGTAATAGAATGATACGATGTTACTGGTCTTCGGCTTGTATTGAATGCACAATTAAAAATAAATGTACGCAAGGAAAATACCGAAGTATAACCCGCTGGGAACATGAAGAAGTACTGGATGAATTAGAAGCTCGTATGGATTCCAACAAAGAGATGATGAAAATTAGAAAATGTACCGTTGAACATCCCTTTGGAACCATTAAATCATGGATGGGTGCAACACACTTTCAAATGAAAACACTTCAAAAAGTCAGTACAGAAATGAGTTTGCATGTACTTGCTTATAATTTGAAAAGAGTGATGAATATTCTGGGTACTAAAAGCTTAATTGAGGCAATACAGGCATAAGCCTGTATTTCATTTGTTTTTTAGCAAGAAGCAGCGTTAATATAAGCTTATTAGAGCCTTTATAATTCTAACGTGATAAATAGTAAATAAATTTAGCAAGGGAGTTAAATGTCATACTATGAGGTAGTTATCGCTTTTTAAGGCATTATTTTTTATTTAATTTGAGTTTTCACACAGTCTGGACCTCTTGCAGCAGTTGGAGGGGAAGATGGTTTCAAGACTCAATTTCCAGTTAGCGACCATTGGCAGTCATGAATAAAAAGATGTGGTCAAATGCCACAAATCAGCATTTAGCAGTCGTTTCCACATACAAGTCAAACTACTTAAAAAGATAAGTTTCAATCACCATTCAAACTAATATTACTATTCTCGATTTGATAATTTAGCTTATACTTTGACAAAATAAAATCACATATTTCGACCCAATATATGGACTCCACCTTCTTAATCACCTTTCGATAAAGTAAGAACAAACCGTAGAGGATGCAGTTATGAAAAAATCTTTATTACGGCAGGAAACTTCCTTCATGTCACAAATATATTAAAATATTCTTTGATCATTTACAAAATTACCTTTCATATTAAAAAACATTTTTTTCTTACTATTTACCAATTCAGTTAGTTCCTACTATATATTTATACATTAATATTATTTTAAGTAAGATATTTATTACTTTTTATATTCAAATTCATACTTTTGAGTAATAACAATTTCCTTCATGTTTATTTATAATTATATTACTGCTCTGTTAGAACTACGATTTTGGTAGTTACATAATAAATTCAATAAAAACTAAGTATGAAGGAGTAACTCTGATGAAAAAAATATTTTATATATTTTGTTTAGTTCCAGCATTATCATTTGCTACTGATATCGATGTGGCTATGTATGATGAAGCCTATGTTACTGAAGGTGTTGAGGATATTCATGTTGCTATGTACGATGAAGCTTACCCAACGAATGAATCGAGTAATGTTGCTAAAATATTCGCTTATATAGAGGGTTTACCACCAGCTGCTGCTGGCCCACTCAAAGAATTGGCTGACTGTAATGATTATTAAGCTTTATTAAATCATACACCAGTCCCTCAAAGCTCTGTCAGAACTGATGGAGCTTTTTTATAGGTTTAACCCGAAAATAATGATGTATTATGTTTTTTAAATTACCAGTGGTAAAAGTGAATGTGCATTAAAGTAACTGATAATGAGACAGATACTATAAAAGCTCTTATGGTTACAAGCCTGAATACAATTATTTCTGATGTTTTTGAAATTAATATAGATGAAATAGAAATAACCTATCGGTTAAAAAAAGACTTGCATATGAATGATGAGCAGGAGCATATTCTTAAACAATCCATTCTAGAATATTTCGATGGACTTGAACTAAAATTGTCCCGGGGTTACACGATACAAAATCTTTACAATGATGTTGTTTTTAATAATTTATAATAAAAAAGAAGGTGGGATATGCGTAATGTAGATGTTGCAATTATAGGCGCAGGTCATGCGGGACTAAATGCATTAAAAGAGATAAGAAAGGTTACTGACAACTGGGTATTGATTAATGGTGGTGAGCTGGGTACAACCTGTGCACGGGTCGGCTGTATGCCCAGCAAGGCCATCATAGAACTGGCCAGTCAAACGGCTCTTGTGAACCCAGATGGCAGCACTGACAAATCCCTTATCCCGGAACTGCTTGAAAAAGTGAGGGATTATCGGGATATTTTTGTTGACCTGATTCTGGCCAATACGACCGATAATATGATTGAAAATAAAGAGCTGATCAATGGTTATGCTCAATTTATTGCGCCCGATACGCTTCAAGTCAATGATGAGAAGATTACAGCCAAACGCATCATAGTTGCGACTGGTTCTCAACCAGTCATGCCGGAATCCTGGTATCAATTTAGAGACCGTTTATTAAACTCTGAAACTCTGTTCGATTTGGAATCTTTACCAAATTCTGTCGGCATTATTGGTCTTGGCTATATTGGACTGGAAATGGGACAAGCTTTGCATAAATTGGGAGTAAAAGTCACTGGATTTGGTCATCAGGAAAATATTGCCAGTATCCGTGATCCGAAAATCAATAAAGAAGCCATTAATATTGTTTCTAGACAATTTCCCATCCACCTTGGGCATCATGCCAACCTGGCAGAAGAAAGTGACGGGATCAAGATACAGGCTGGAGAAGTCGACATCAAAGTTGATAAGGTGTTTGTCTCAATTGGACGTAGGCCGAATATCCCGAAAGGATTAACAGATTTTTGTGAAGTGAATAGTGCAGGTTTTCTGGCCTACAACCAACATACCTTTCAGCTAGACAATCTGCCAATTTTTATTGCTGGTGATGCGACAGGAGAGAGGATGAAGCTGCAGGATGCTGCGGAAGAAGGCAAGCAGGCGGGTATCAACGCCTGTCGAACCACCCCTGTTCGAGCCCGACCACAACCTGATTTTTCGATAGCCTTCACCGATCCTAATATTTGTGCTGTGGGCAAACAATTGGATGAACTCTCTCACCCAGTCATTGGTGAACAGCGCTTTGGCCCCATTGGCCGGGCACTGATTATGGGAAGCAATCGAGGATTGATCAGGCTTTATGCCGATCCGGTCAATGGCCGTTTAATTGGGGCTGCTATGGTGGGACCCAGAGTTGAACATCTGGCTCATCTGGTGGCTTGGTCAATACAGCAGGTGATGACTATTGAAGAAATGCTGAAGATGCCGTTTTATCACCCTGTGATTGAAGAAGCCTTGCAGGATGCATTGAAAAATACTGCTAAAAAACTGCGGGAAAGAAAGCCTTTAGAGGGTCAGTGTAAATATATCACGGGCTCACAGCCAGAGTTCGTGCAGGAGAGTCCTTTTTAGAAAAGGTGGTAGCAACCCTATCAGTAGCTGAGCCATAGCTGCTGGTTCAAATTATCTGTCCGTTACCAGCATCAAGGATAACATAATTCTATCTATGCTGTATTAATGATGGTTTTGACCATGTTCCGTACATTTGTTTTATCGTTTATTGAGCGTCTGTTATCGTGGCTGATTCTTATATGGCAGAAATAAGTCTACCTGTTAAATTTTACGCTTACTGATAAAAGATTTTCTTTTGATACTCCAGATGAACTTTCGGCTAGAGTCACTAAGGGGTATTATTGGTTTTTCAAAATCAAGTTTTTTCAAGATCAAAATTGCTGATTTATCAATTTACCTTTAGCCCACTAGAGACCTCTAAAATACTGACTTGGGACGGTTTCTATGTTTTAACTAGTAACTGAATTAGCTGCTTTTCACCCAAGACAATAGTATAAGAGAGCGTTAATTAAGTGGGCAGAGTATAAAATTTACAGTAGATGCAGACAAACTACCTGATTCAATGATGGGTATTAATGAAAAATCAGTTAGGTTTTCAATTCAGTCTATTGATGATCTGTACAATAGTGATACTATTACCTTGGAATTTATTTTAAATAATACCAGGGAAGCTTTAGCACTATATCCAGTATTCCATGAAGAAGAGGAGCTAATTAGAACGCTTGAAGCTATTGATGTTGTTTTTAAAGTACTTTTATCAGATGACGGTTGGTTAGTCATTATACTTGATAATTCTACATCCATTTCTTTCTATGCTGATTTTACGCACAAGCAGGTTCAACAAAGTAAAGGAATTAACTTTGTTGAACCAGTTGATTATGGTTATGAGTCAAATGATGTTAATGGAGATGGAGAGGGTGATATTATTTTTTTACACAATGGTGTGGCACAATTAACGTTCATTCAGCCTTCTTTATAATAATTTAATCAAATAACCTTGTAGTCCCTGCTCATAGCGTAGTTGTTAACAGGGATTAAAATACTCTGAAGTTTAAGTTTGGATATAAAATGGCAGGGTATAAACTCCTTACTGAGTGATCACGAACTGATCTGATAATATGACAATTTTTATTAAGGATTCAGATATTTTAAAATGGGGTAGCCTTTTAAAGCAGTAAGTTACAGTTTGACCAACATTTAACGCAGACATAGCCTTTTTCGAGTATCAGTCTGTTTAGATAAATGTGACAAAAATCTCATTTTTGCAGGCATTTAATGATATAATAGCACGCATGCAGTGAATCAAATCGAAGAGGTATAGAAATGATTAACAATAAATTTCTGACAATATTGGTTATAATATTAGGACTTGCACTATCAAATAGTGTTTGGTCAGCCAAACCTGAAAACACAGGAAAGCCTGAAAAGATCGAAAAACCTGAAAAACCTGAAAAACCTGAAAAACAGAATAATAAAGAGAGTTCAGCTCCTGCGACTGAGAAAATAGAACTTTGTCACAAAAACCATCATGTTATCAGTGTATCCATTTCAGCACTTGCTGCTCATGAATCTCATGGCGATACATCTGCACCTTGTCCTGATGAGTCAGATGATGAAACGGCAGATGTTGGTGAAGATGAAGAAACTCAAGTAACCTTTCCTGATAGTATTAAACCAGTATTTCAGGAAGGTATCCTATATGTTCCTTTCGTTTCTATAGAAGCCCCGATTGTAGGAGATACAGTATATGCATTAGCATTTTCACTCAATGAGGATGACCTGGAATTTGATTTAGTTGCTTTTAAAGTAGTTAAAGAACTCCCGGATGATGAAAATGTCGAAGTTATTACTTATGATTCTGTGGGAGACACTATTACTGTAGAATTAACTGATGAATCAACAGGTGAACTGTTTACTGTTGAACTTCAATTTATCCCAAGTGAAGATGGAAAATTTGTTTTTACCATCACCGATGTTTCATTTATTAGAGGATAGTGATGAAGAAGTTGCTGAAGAGGAATAATAAATATATCATTTAACTGTTACACCTTACCTAAGCCTAATAATATATTGACCCAGAACTAAAGCCATTTCTTCGGAAGTGGCTTTCTTTTTCTGTTGCTCATAAATCCAGTAAATTACAAACAACCTTATTTATATCAGATCATATTAACACTGTTTTTACAATATAATTTTAATTGCTCAGGCGTTCATTTATAGTCTTAATGCCATTATGTAGTTTCACCTGCTAATTATTCTTAATCTCAGCTTTGTTTGTTTCCGTTGTCGACTAATTCATAATGCTGACCTGTTGACAGGTCTTTATTCAGGAACGATGGAGTACTTTTATAGGGGATATCATAGTATTTAGCCTCTGGGTAAACATTTAGCTGTACTTAACAGGTCTTAATTGTATCTGTTAAGTTGCCTTTATATTCTTATGAGCTAGCAATATCAATTGGTTTGGGGTTGTTTGGGAATAAAAGGAAATATGTGGGAATGCTGTTAATGTTTCTTCCAGGGAAAGGAAGGTAATATTTTTTCAATATGTAAATTTTTCAGAAAAGACTGATGTGTTTTTACAGCAGGTAAGTCTTTTAATAAATCCAGTAACTCATCACAATTTTGAGGACGCAGTTGAGGATCGGACTCCATAGCCCAGTCAATGGCTTTTAATAGCGTGACATTATATTTTTTATGAAACAGCTGTTCCGCAGGTTTCATCTTATCTTCTTCCGTGCGTTCATTGGCGGGTGGTGGTGGATTGCCCTCAATACAACTTCTCATGGTTGCACCAACCGCATAGATGTCCGTCCAGGCTCCCATATAACCGCGTTCAGTAATTTGTTCTATTGGTGCAAAACCAGGGGTTGCGACCACGCGGGCTTCATATAAACGGGTTTTCATCATTTCTCTAACGGCACCGAAATCCAGTAATAACGGCTTGCCTCCATCATCACATAGGTGAATATTATTGGGTTTTATATCTAAATGAAGCAATCCCTTATCATGCATGAGCTTTATAGCAGATAATAACTGCGGGAAAACGGTACGCAGTAGTTTTTCACTCAGCTGACCATGGTGCTTTTTAATATAGTCTTGTAAATTAACCCCTTTTTCATCTTTCATGACCATATAAGCTGTGCCGTTAGCTTGAAAAAAACTGGTGACATCCACAATACTGGGATGCTTAAGAGAGGCAAGAGTATGAGCCTCCTGAAAAAAAAGTTTACGTCCCTTGTTATAAGCTTCAGGTGCATCAGGATCGAGACTGGTCACTTGCAGGCCATTGATGCGGGTTGCCATTTTTTTTGGCATATACTCTTTAATGATCACTGTATGATCTGTATCTGAGGCTAAATGTGCATTGTAGACAATGCTGAAGCCGCCATCACCTAATACCCGGTCAATGATATAGTCATCGATGTGAGTTCCTTTAGGCAGAGGGCTTATGTCATGTTCCATGGTCAGATTCTATTCAATAGATTAAAGTTGTACTCTGATTGTAGTTGATTTTCGGCTTGAAAAAAATGATTAAATTCCCTATTATCAAATATAAATTATAGATTCGATCAGTAGAAGGAACAAATGATGCTGAAAAGTATGACAGCCTATGCACGAAAGGAAAGAAAATTATCCCATGCAACAATTGCTATCGAACTGCGTAGTGTCAATCATCGCTTTTTAGAAATCAGCCTCAAAATTCCAGATGAGCTGAGAATGATGGAAATTGATATCAGAAATTGTATAAAGGGAAAATTATCACGTGGAAAACTGGATGTAAGCCTGCAATTGCAGATACAGTCAAAAAATGATGGACAGATTCACTTTAATTCCGAGCTGGCTGCACAACTGGCAAAGAGCTTACATGAAATTGATAAAGTTATTTATAATGCTGCGCCGGTTAATGCTATTGATATTTTAAACTGGCCGGGTGTATTAGATTCCTCATCTAACCTGGAACATGATAATAAGAAATTATCACAGATTCAGGCCGATGTTATCAGTCAATTAAGCAGTACACTGGATACATTGATAGACAGTAGAGAACGTGAAGGTGAGGCACTCAAGCAAACAATCATCCAACGTTGCAAAGAACTTTCTCAATTAATTGAGAAAATCAGGGAAGACATGCCTAATATTTTGCAGCTTCAAAGAGAACGCCTTGAAGTACGCTTACAGACTCTGAAAGTTGAAATGAATGAAGAACGGCTGGAACAGGAAGTGGTATTAATCACTCAAAAAGCAGACATTGATGAAGAACTTGATCGCCTTGATGTCCACCTGATTGAAATTAACCGAATTATAGAATCTAATGAGCCAGCAGGGCGGTGTATGGATTTTATTATGCAGGAACTCAATCGGGAAGCTAACACAATGGGTTCAAAGTCCATTTCCACATTAACCACTCAGGCCTCAGTCGATATGAAAGTTATCATTGAACAAATGCGTGAGCAAATCCAGAACATTGAATAGCTGAGAACTCTTTGTATTATTTGGTTTCTTTGACATTCGAGTCATGAACAGCACTATGAATAGTGACTTCATCATATATAATCCGTTATAATTCCCCTCTTTTTTAGAAAAATCTGGCAATATTAGGAGCAAATTCTCTATGTCTGACGTGAAAAAGGTGGTTTTAGCCTATTCTGGTGGTCTTGATACTTCCATTATTCTTAAGTGGTTAAAAGATGAATATGATTGTGAAGTGGTGACTTTTACTGCAGATGTCGGGCAGGGTGAAGAAGTGGAGCCAGCACGTGTCAAGGCAGAAGCTGCTGGTATTAAAGAAATTTATATTGATGACCTGCGTGAAGAATTTGCCCGGGATTTTGTTTTTCCCATGTTTCGAGCCAATACGATTTATGAAGGTGAGTATTTATTAGGAACTTCAATTGCCCGCCCTTTAATTTCCAAACGTTTGATTGAAATTGTCAATCAAACCGGTGCGGATGCTATTGCCCATGGTGCGACGGGAAAAGGTAACGATCAGGTACGCTTTGAATTAGGGGCTTATGCATTAAAACCCGACATTAAAATTATTGCCCCCTGGCGTGAATGGGATTTAACTTCGCGTTCATCATTGATTGCTTATGCTGAAAAGCACGGTATTGCGGTGGATAAAGCAAAGGGCAAGAAATCACCTTATTCTATGGATGCCAATCTATTACATATCTCTTATGAGGGTGATATTCTGGAAGATCCATGGTCGGAGCCGGAAGATGATATGTGGTTATGGAGTGTTTCTCCGGAAAAAGCACCTGATGAAGCTACTTATATTGAACTGGACTATGTCAAAGGAGACATTGTTGCTATTAATGGTGAAGCTATGTCAGCAGCAGCAATAATGGAATATCTTAATAAAGCTGGTGGTGAAAATGGCATTGGTCGCACGGATATTGTTGAAAATCGTTATGTGGGGATGAAAGCACGGGGTTGTTATGAAACACCGGCAGGTACCATTATGCTTAAGGCTCATCGTGCAATGGAATCCATCACTCTGGATCGGGAAGCTGCGCATCTGAAAGATGAGTTAATGCCTAAGTATGCCAGTCTTGTCTACAATGGTTACTGGTGGTCTCCGGAACGTGAAATGTTGCAGGCCATGATTGACCAATCTCAGCAAGTGGTCAATGGTCAGGTGCGTCTGAAGTTGTACAAGGGCAATGTCATTATTGTTGGTCGTGCTTCAAAAACCAATAGTCTGTATGATGATAGTATAGCCACCTTTGAAGATGATGAAGGTGCTTATAATCAGCAGGATGCAGAAGGCTTTATTAAGCTTAATGCTCTGAGATTACGCACCGCGGCAGCAAAGCGTTAATAAGAACTTGAGGAAGATTTCTTATGTTTAAAAGGTTTTATTGATACTGATAACAAAAGTCCCTTATTTAAAGAAAGGCATGCTGCCAAAACCTTTCTTTTTTTCTTTTCTTGGCGGGGGATATGTCCCATTGCTTTTGGGCGGCCTTTTTAATTCTTTTACGGATAAAATTATACCGGTATAACGACAGACATATTCTGCCGCGTTTTCATTTTTGGGCATCCTTAATATTTGTTGATTGAAATCACAGACTCTCGGCATCATGGTCGGCTTGACCAAAATAATGTCACCTTCATAACAATGTCTGGGTTTCTCGTGATTTGAGACACAAAAATATTCCTCAGCATAGCTGCTATTGGATATGATGAGTAATGTTCCTGTAATAATAGCACTGATTTTTTTCATTTTAACTTCCTGATGGTTAGTTTATATTGACTTCTTTATAACTTATAACAGTTTTCTTACGCATTCTATATAGGTATTTTCATCAAGTGGTTGATTGTTTTTTTGTGCCATCCAGAGCATTTCACCCAGACAGTTCATAATTTTATGCTCTGCTTCATGGGCATCGTTCATTTTCTCACACAAAGACAGATAAAGAGAAGAAAGTTCAGCCGGGCGTTGTGTGGCCAGTTGCTCCTGAATGGAAATATGCATCCCTAAATGAAGAAATGGATTACTTTGCCCCATCTCCGGTGTAAAATCTTTATCTTGATTTTTCCCAATCTCATTAAAAAAATCATGATATTCAGGATGTTGAGTGATTAAGGTGGCTACAATGGTTTCCATCGGTTCCAAAGGCAGGTTATTTTTATGTTTATCCCAGCTTTGAAAATAAAATTTACGTAGTTGATTTCTATCCTGATTAAAGATCATTTGTGACATCCGGCTGCTTAACTTTTTTTAGAACCTGAGAGTATATCAAAAAGCCCTCAGCTAAACATAATATTGAGGATATTATATAGATTATATTGTGTATTTAATGTAGACTTACAAACTTTGTTACAGTTTTGTTACAGTCTTATGACAAGTGTGTGGCAATAATAATAATACTAACTTCAGGTTTTATTCAATATGATTAGAAAGATATTTTTACCCACCATTTTACTTGTCCTTGCTTATGGTTTCTGGATCAGTCCGGATTTTAAAGAAATCTCAGCGGGTGTTGCTGTCTTTCTGTTTGGCATGTTGTTTCTGGAAGAAGGTTTTAAAGCCTTTACAGGAGGATTGTTAGAACGAATACTGGCAAAAACAACGGATAAACTCTGGAAAAGCCTCAGTTTTGGTGTGATTTCAACCACATTAATGCAATCCAGTTCACTGGTTTCTGTGATAACGATTTCATTTCTTAGTGCTGGTTTGATCAGTCTGGCTGCTGGTATCGGTATTATCTTTGGTGCAAACCTTGGCACTACGACCGGTGCCTGGTTAATTGCCGGCTTTGGTCTTAAAGTAAAAATTTCTGCCTATGCCATGCCCATGCTGGTATTCGGCATAATTCTGGTTTTTCAAAAATCAATACATTTAAAAGGTATTGGTTATATTCTGGCTGGACTAGGTTTTCTTTTTCTTGGTATCCATCATATGAAGGAAGGTTTTGAAGCCTTCCGGACCACTATTGATCTGAAGGCTTTCTCTGTTAGTGGTTATCCTGGACTGTTTCTTTTTGCTTTTCTTGGCGTTGCAGCAACTGTTATTATGCAATCCAGTCATGCCACTCTGGTGATTATTATTACTGCGTTATCAGTGGGACAGATTACTTATGAAAATGGCCTGGCATTAGCAATTGGAGCCAATATCGGTACCACAATTACCGCGATTCTTGGTTCTATGAGTTCTAATGTACAAGGAAAACGTCTGGCGGGTGCACATCTTATTTTTAATATGGCGACGGCATTAATTGCTATTGCATTGATTTATCAGATCATGGATGTGGTCGATGCTTTTTCAAATATGGTGGGCATTGCTGCGGATGATTACACCTTAAAACTGGCGGTATTTCATACCATCTTTAATACCATTGGTATTATCGTTATGATCCCTTTTATCAATCATCTGGTTAATTTTCTGACCCGATTTATGCCTGAAAAAGTGGTTTCTGTCGCCACACCAAAATATTTGTCTGAGGCTTCTGAAATGATACCTGACAGTGCAATTGAATCCGTCCGTAAGGAAATATTACATCTCTATGACAATGCCTTTGCTATTATTGCCCATGGTCTTAATCTGCATCGTCATGATATTATTTCTGAACGTGATACGAATGAAATCATTATTGATACTAAATCACCTATTCCTATTAATATTGATGAACAATATGAACTGAATGTAAAAGGTCTTTATAGCGATATTGTTGCCTTTATCAGTCGTGCTCAAATACAAATGACAGCCGAACAGGGTAATGAATTATTCGAATTGCGTACAGCGGGTAGAGATATTGTTGAAGCGATTAAAGATACTAAGCATTTGCATAAAAATCTGTCTACATATATGATTTCAGATAATCCGCATATCCGTGATGAATATAATAAAATTCGCTTGCATTTATTGCTGGTACTGCGCGGTTTAGAAGAAGCAAAAGAAGGGGATGATATTCTTTCTTTGGATAATCTTAAATTCGACATGGAATTAAATGATACAACGACTAATGGTACCTTGGAAGAATTAATTCATAGTGATAAAATTACTGCTGAAATGGCCACTTCTCTGATGAATGATGCCTCCTATGCTTATAACCTCACTGACAAATTAGTACAGATGGGTGAAATATTATTTGTTGCGGGTGATTTGGAAATGCGAGAAGCCGAGCGTAGTCTGGCTCTGGATAAAGATGAAATGAAAGAAATTTTAGAATCACAAGAGTCATAAGCGAAAACATAAAAGATACTTCAGTCTCTGTGAGAATTTAATGTTCTCACAGAGACAGCTGCATAATTTTATATTCTACTTAGTAGAGAACAGATAAAAATCATAAAGGTATTATTATGAAATCACCAAAGTTATTAAAAATAGTTAAACGATTCTTATCTGCGGATGAGGAAAAACAACATAAACATATTGAATGTTTTACCGATGTTTTAAAAAAACTGAAGAAAAAAGAAAGAATTTTAAAGAAAAAACTTGAAAATGAAAGTAATAATAAAAACCGTCAGCAAATTAAAAAAGACCTGGCGATTATTTATGCCCAGCGTACAAAAGGGATTCGCACGGTTAAAATACTGAAAAAGAAGTGCTAGCCTGTCTTAATCAAAGAGCTATAGACCAATAGGTAATTTACTCTTCTCTCCGGATATTTCTCTGACCAGACTTGGCAGCATATAACCGGGGAGTTTATCTCTCAATTGCTGATATAGAACAATCGCCTCTTTATCACTGACTTCAAAATGGGCACTGCCCTGAACTTTATCCAGCATATGCAAATAATAGGGAATAATTTGATTTTCAATCAATGTTTCACTTAATTGTACTAACACCTCAATATCATCATTCACACCTTTAAGTAAGACAGACTGGTTGAATAATAATATTTTGTGATCTATTAATCGGGCAATGGCAAGTTGATTATCAGCGGCAATTTCATTGGCATGATTAATATGTAGTATCATAATGACTTTTAGTTTGCTTCTACTAAGAATTGTCAATAGTTCGTTTGTCACCCGCTGAGGATCAACAATGGGAAAACGGCTATGGATACGTACTCTTTTTAAATGGGATATTCCCTCTAATCGTGCAAATAAATCAGCTATTTTATTATCTGATAAGGACAAGGGGTCACCGCCGCTGAGAATGACTTCTCTGATTGAAATATCGTGCTTGATTAATTGAATATTATTATCAATCTGTCCCCATAAGTGCCCTTTATCATCATAGGGATAATGACGGCGAAAACAATAGCGGCAGTTAATGGCACAACCGGGTGTAACTAACAACAAGGCACGACCATGGTATTTCTGCAGCAGTCCGGGTTGTGTCAGACTGAGTGATTCATCTAAAGGATCGGTTTGATAGCCGAATTTATGTTCCAATTCCTGGTAAACAGGTAATATTTGTTTTAAGAGAGGATCATTTTCATCTGCAATCTTCATTTTGTCTACAAAAGCTGTAGGGACTTTAAAGCTGAATTGTGAAGCGGCTGTTGCAGAAAATGACATTGCCTGCGGCTTTAAATCTAATTTTTTTAATAAGAGCAGTGGATCAGTCAAATAACTTTGCATCAGTATCTGGTTTCCAGTTTGTTTTCGGGGTATTATAGCATCCCTGTATTAACAAAAGTTTACGAAAATATAACAAAAAAGAGTGATTTATGGCGACATATAGTACAAATGAATTTCGTTCCGGATTGAAATTGATGATTGATGGTGACCCCTGTTCCATTGTTGAAAATGAAGTGGTTAAACCCGGTAAAGGTCAGGCTTTTAATCGCATTAAAATCCGCAATCTTAAAACAGGGCGGGTGGTTGAAAGAACTTATAAATCCGGTGAATCAGTAGAAGCTGCTGATGTGATGGATACAGACTTACAATATTTGTACAATGATGGTGAACAATGGCACTTTATGCATCCGGATACCTATGAACAAATCGCTGCCGATAAGAGTGCTGTGGGTGAAACGATCAAATGGTTAAAAGAACAGGATATGTGTACAGTGACTCTGTGGAATGGCAACCCTCTGGCGGTGACACCGCCGAATTTTGTTGTGCTGACTGTGACGGATACTGATCCGGGGCTAAAGGGTGATACTTCCGGTGGTGGTGGAAAACCCGCTACACTGGAAACCGGAGCGGTCGTTCAGGTACCTTTATTTATTGCCATTGGTGAAGAATTAAAAATTGATACTCGCACCAGTAAATACGTTTCCCGGGCAAAAGATTAATTTGAGCTGGCAGCCCTCCGCTTCGTTTGAACTTATTAAACTTAGAGCACAGACGCTTAAAAAGATAAGACATTTTTTTGATGATCAGGGTGTATTAGAGGTTGATACTCCTGTTCTTTCCTATTCCACTATTCCTGACCCTTTTATAGAAAGTTTTCAAACCCGCTACCTTCCTCTAACGCAAATAATGCAGAATGATAATTATTATTTGCACACTTCCCCTGAATTTCCAATGAAACGTCTATTGGCATCAGGCAGCGGCTCTATCTACCAGATAGCGAAAGTTTTTCGTCAAGGGGAAATCAGTGCTTATCATAATCCTGAATTTACTTTATTAGAATGGTATCGTGAAGACTGGGATCATCATCGCTTAATGCAGGAAGTTAATTGTCTCTTGCGAGGGTTATTAAGTCCTTTAATTGACTTGACCAATACTGTCTTTATAAGTTATCAAAGAGTTTTTCAGGAACAATTAGGTATCAACCCGCATACTGTGAGTAAATCCGAATTAATAGCCTGTGCTAAAAAACAGGGTTTGGCTGATGTGCTCAATGAACAGGAAGATAATGACCTTTTTTTAGAACTTTTATTCAGTCATATAATTCAGCCTTGCTTAGGAAGTAAAGATTCAGCTGGTCAGAAAAGCACTGCTAATAAGCCTTATCTCTGTTTTCTCTATCACTATCCGGCCAGCCAGGCTTCTCTGGCAAAAATTTCCACAGAAAATGACTGCTTGGTTGCAGAGCGCTTTGAAATATTTATTAATGGTATTGAACTGGGTAATGGTTTCCATGAACTGAATAATACGCAGGAACAGAAAGCCCGTTTTGAAGAGGATAATTATAATAGAAAAGTAGCCGGGCAAGCTGAAATTCCTCTGGATGAACGTTTTTTAAATTCATTAAATTATTTGCCGCAATGTGCCGGTGTTGCTGTGGGGATTGATCGTTTACTGATGGTTATGAGCCAGGCAAAACACATCAATGAAGTCATTGCTTTCCCTTTTGACAGGGCATGAGTGAGTAAAAGGAAAAAATTGCTTTTGACTTTGTTCTGGCTCTTTCGCTCCCAGTGAGGATAAATGACATGAGAGAGTGTTGAGTGAGCAGGTTCATCTGAATGGGGTCTATGCAACATGGACGTTGCATTGAAGCCTACATGGACGTATTTACGGCGTCCCCAGTCAGGTGAAGTTGTTTACTCAACATTCGTTTTATAAGCACTTATCCGAATGCCATCCTTATGGATTTAAGGTGATCTTTGCCTTGTTATTCAGGTTAGTTAAGTATTTATTTAATCGTTCTTTAATAAGGACTTTCTCAATATCCTTTTTGACTTCATCAAATTTGGGTGGTGAAGTTTCACGCTCGTCATCCAGTATAATGACATGCCAGCCAAATTGGGATTGAATAGGTGTTTTACTTAACTCGCCTTTTTTCATACCAGCAACGGCCTGGGCAAATGAAGCAACCATATTATTACCTGTAAACCAGCCAAGGTCTCCGCCTTTGGCTGCAGAACCGGTATCAGTTGATTTTTCTGTCGCTATTTTAGAGAAGTCAACGCCGCCGTCAATCTCTTTGATCAGAGCATTGGCTTGCTCTTCTGATTTGACTAAAATATGACGTGCCTTATATTCTTTAGGCATGTTTCCAATCACTTTTTTATCATAATAAGCCTGCATCTCTGCCTCTGTTACTTTAAAACTGTCTGCTAGTTTGGCAAGATAATTGGCGGCAACATAACTATCACTCAAAGCTTTGACTCTGGCAGCTACATCTGCATCTTTATCAAATTTTTCTTTTAGTGCTTCCTGCAGAACTAATTGACGATTAACCAGGGCATCCATTAATGCTTTTTTTTGTACTGCAGTAATTGCTTCAAATTTTATATTGCTTTGAATGGCAGCAATTTTTAGCTGGCTTTCAGTTACCTTATCACCATTAACAATGGCCAGTACGGTATCCTGAGCTATGGCTGGCACTGTAGTTATACATAAGCCGGAAAATGCTAAAGCCAGTGTCAGTTGTTTTGAAGTAGATAAAAGTTTTAAAGTCATGGAAAATTTCCTTTAGTCACAAGCCTCTTATAATCAACATTATTATTAAGTATTGATTATAAGAGAACTGTCCTGTTTATTTGGGTTAGATAAATTGTAATACATAATATGGGTCATGGCAGGACTTTTTTAAATGGTTTGACGATAACTTTGTCATAAGCACCGGATTTAAAGTAAGGATCCTGATCAGCCCAGTCTTGAGCATCGCTTAAAGTATTGAATTCCGCTACCACCAGACTACCGCTAAAACCGGCATCACCGGGATCATTACTGTCTATATTAGGATGTGGGCCTGCCAGAATTAAACGTCCCTCATCTTTAAGAGCCTCAAGGCGGGCGATATGTGCAGGTCGAGCCTGTATACGTTGACTAAGAGAATTTTCTACATCGCTTGCCATAATAGCATAGAGCATTAGCTGGTTTCCTTTTTATCAGTGTTTTCTTCTTTAATACTTTCTTCTTCAAGGAGAATATGACGCTGTAAATAAATAATTTGTAAAATCATAAAAGCGAATGTTAAACCTAACATGCCATAAAGTTTAAATTCAACCCAAACTTCCTGGCGAGCCTCTTCAGTGAGGTTGAGACCATAAAAGAAGGCAACATAGAGGTTAAGCAGGCCGCAAAAAAGGAAAAATGACACCCACATCATATTGAGTTTAAACCAGACTGGATCCGGTAATTTTATGGCTTCTTCTAACTGTCTCTGAATGATATTTTTTTTGCCGACAAACTGACTGCCTAATAAAACCAGACCAAAAATCCAGTTAATGACGGTGACTTTCCATTTGATAAAGGTATCATCATGAAAGATTAATGTCAGACTGCCGAATAAAAGGATAACAACCAGGTTGATAATATGCTGGTTTTCTAATTTTTTATGCTTAAACCATTGTATTGCTGTGTGGATCACTGTGGCAATAATAGCGGCAGTTGTTGCTGCATATATATCGTTATCAGTGAGTTTGTAAGTACCAAAAAAGATAATAATCGGCAGGAAGTCATATAAAAACTTTAACATAGTATATCTGGCTCTTTTAATTTTTCGTGATATCTTACAGTAACACTTTCATTTATATCAAGTCTAAATCAACTACCAGGTCAATTCTAGGCTAATCATCTTAAAATCCATCTGTCTGTAGTTTTCGATCTCTGCCGGTGCGAATGGGACAACATCAATATGTTCCGGGAATTCAGATGCATCTATATCAGAAAAAAATGCATAACTACCACAGACCTGAAAAAGTACATTGTACTTGGATGACAGCTCTTTTATAGACTGATGTAAATCCTTATGCAGACTTTTTAGATCATTGGTTAATGAAAGCATTTCATCACCATGTGAGAGGATAATAATGGGTAAGTTTTTCCATTTACTGTGCAATTGTTGTGTATAGTGAGTGACTCTTGGCAAAACCCAGTAAAGTGCTTCTTCATCTTGTTCCATGACCAAAAAGACAATACCTTCAGGTTCTTCTCCATGATAAACTGAGTCAATTTCAGATTGTTCAGGAAATGGTGTATTAGTAGATGTCTGAGCAAAACACTGTAAGCAATAAAACAGAATAAAAAAGAGTGAACTTTTGAATATGAATGTCATTATAGTTCTTATCTTATCCAGAGTTGATTGATTAACAGCCAATATTAAAATCCTCATCATGTTGATCAGAAAACAGATACTGCAGTATATCACTCGCCTGAGGATAACCAAGCTCTGCTGCACTCCATAACCATTTTATTGCCTCTGTTTCATCATCAGTCACGCCTTCACCTTCCATATACATCAGGCCAAGCTGAAATTTTGCCTCAACAATTTCCTGTTCAGCCGCCTGTTTACACCAGAAGAAGCCCTCCTGTTCATTTTTCTCAATGCCAAGGCCGCGTCGATACATGGTACTGAGTATAAATTGCCCCCTGGCCTCACCTGATTCTGCACTATTTTTGAACAATTGAAAGGCCTTGCTATAATTGCCCTTATGATATTCAGCCAGACCATTTTCGTATTCACCAGCATGAACATTCATAGACAGAGAAGATAAACTAATAATACTGCTGGCAATAACAGGTATTATTGATGACTTCATAGAATTATATTTTATGCTCATAAACAGGATGTCCTCCTTTCTTCGCGGTGATTGTTATATCGCTGCTGAATGAACTTTTTCTCCATTACATTTTAGAGGGAGAAGCTCTTGATTTTAATCGATTGTATAATTTCCCCTGAGTGTTTTCCGGTAACTCCATGGGAAAATACCAACTTCGTTCTTCTGGTTTATATGGGTGGATCATCATACTAAGCAATATTGCATACTGGCTAAATGAGCTGATGTCGTGAAGATTCCTGTGTAAAGGCTGAAAAACTGCACATTCATCTTTATTCAGATGATGCTCAGCTACTGTTTTAAGTGATACTATTGATTGTTTTAACTCTATACGTGAGACAGGATGATACTGGCGAATATGTACTTTTCCTGAAACAACCTGTTGTGCTCCGTATGCACCGGGATGGTCATGCAAGGGGATGGGCATGAAGTGGTAAAGCGTAATCAGTCCAACCTGGAAAAATAATGTATTACTTAAGTGCTGATAAATCCAGGATTGATTTTCTATTGGAGTGCGGGCAGTAGCTGTATCAACAGCATCATGAAATTTCTGATGTTTTATGAGTTCATGATGAAGTTCGTTGAGTGCTTGCAGAAGAACAAGATTGCACTGATGTGTTTGTTCAGCATGACCATCAAGGCTGGCCAGATGATGGCTGAATTGGATACCCAGATGGTTGAGTTCCTTATTGAGATATTGGTTTTTCTGATCCATTATCTTTTTTACCTGTTTATTCATTCATAACAATAGCTATTCCTAAAAGACTACTCAGTGTGCTGCGGCATTATTCAAAAGACACGGGACTTTGGGGTTGAGTGTTAATGTGTAGTTTGAAAATATCAGGGCGTGAGTAATGCCCGGCAACATCTAATGTCCTGCGAGCGATTCCAACACGTTCACTGTCAATTTCTGCATAAAGTATTGTCTGTTCATTGTGTATTGGGCCGGCAATAATTTCACCTCCCGGAGCAATGACGATGGAATCACCGGGATTGATCCATTCTTCTGCAGCGGAGAATAACTCATCTTTGTCAGGAAAATAATCTGGAATATCTTTATATTTCAATGCATTGCCGCTACCAATGACCCAACAACAACCTTCCCGAGCAATATGCTGTAGAGTGCCAATCCAGCCATCACCACTATCATAGGTTGGTGCAATATAGATTTCGATACCTTGTGCATAGAGAGCATATCTTGCCAGGGGCATATAATTTTCCCAGCAAATCAGTGTGCCTATTTTTCCACAGGGTGTGTCAACCACCTTTAAACCGGATGCATCACCAAATCCCCATACCATTCGTTCAGGATTAGTCGGCATTAGCTTTCTATGCTTGTTTTGTAATTCTCCATCCGGATTGATAATGATAACGGTGTTATAAAGAGTTGTCCGGCTTAATTGACTTTCTCGCTCATCAATACCGCAGACAATAGTTATCCCGTGTTCTTTTGCTGCATCATATAAAGGTAACAAATCATCATCATCAAGATTGACGGCATTTTTTAATAATAGGCTATGAATTTCTTCAGTCAAATCCCAGTCACTTCCTGGTCTAAGACGCCAGATCCAGGAAGGATATCCGGGAATAAAGGCTTCTGGAAAGATAATCATCTTTGCAGCATGACTTGCAGCTTCTTCAACTAAAGAGACTACTTTTTGAATGGTTCTTTTCTTATCCAGTAATACCGGGGCTTGTTGAATAATTGCCACTTTGGTCATTGTGAAAATCCTCTACTTGATAGTTTAATGTTAATACTACGATGGTTTTGCATACTGCCCAAAACCTGTGATATCAATTAATACACATGGCTCATCACCCACAATCCATGCATCATGACCGACAGGCATATAAAAAGCGTCCCCGGGACCAAATTCATCTTCGCTGCCGTCATCCATTCTAACAACCATACGGCCTTGTAAAATATAGCCGGTGTGGGCAACCTGACAGGAAGCAGTGTCTGAAATAGGCTGAACATGTTCATGCCAGATCCAGCCCGGTTCAAAAGTACTTCTTCCCATTGTGATACCGCCCACTGTCACTATTTCGGCTATTCCTGCTTGCCAGCCGATTTCTTCATTTCAATAGCAATAACAATACCATTACTGCCATAGGTCAGTTTTGCATTTTTATACTGTTTTTCCCTGGCGATTAATGCCAGATTTTTAAAACTACGATAGGCTGTATTTTTTATTAGTTGATTAACCAACCAGGCAGGTAAATTACCTGCGGGATTGGTATGTTGTATCCAGGTAATTTTTGTACCTTTTTTTCCTGCCAGCAGTTTTTCTTCCAGCTTAAAAGTACCTATAGATTTATTGATTCTGACAAGGTTTGATTGATTCACCAGTTGACACTGGCTGGACTGTTTATCCTGACAATAATCAGCAGCTGAAGACATTGTAATGGTTATTGTTTTGTTTAAAGGGTCATGTACCATTGTTGAATGAAAGATAAAATCACGATTCCTGAAAGGGAAAGGAATATAAAATGTCTGATAGTGGTACTGCTCATTAAAACTCAGCTTTTTAATAACAAATGATGTTTTACAGGAATCGACCCACTTGGTACTGGATTTTATGTCCAGCATAACAGCCAATACACTTTCTAGTGGTGAATTAATAATTGTGGTCGCCCTGAACGTCGCAAAAGCTGAATTTTTTTGCTTGAAGATATAAACTTTTATACTATCTTTATTCAGTTCAAGATAAGCCGCTGACGCATCATTTTCTGAACTTATATCTGTTTCGCTTTGAATGTTTTTAAATCGAGTTTCTATTGCCTTGTCAAGGCTTATATCCCTGACTTTTGAGTAGGCGGTGGCTGCATCATATGTATTGCCGATTCCGGGAGGATTAAGTTGTATTTCTTTTTCCATTTCACTGAAATCATCGTCAGCAGCATATACCACAGAAAGATAACAATATAAAAGATAAATGCTATAGAAGAATTTTCTATATCCCATGATATCTGACTTCTCTAGTCCATGATGAATAATTAATCAACTATATCTGATGATGGAGACTATATACCCAACCACCATCTTCAAGTAGCTTGGGTATAGTTGATAAATATACTCAGGTATTTATCTGATTACAATTAGGTAAAACGATAGTTGAACTAAGGAAAATAGACGAGTTTAGCTGGTAAATGCCGTGATTATAAATTTTGAGTTACTTAAAAAGTAAAAATAGGTTAAAATTGACCGTTTGATATCAGGGATTGTTAATTCAACTTTACCTAAATTAATTAATGGCTTTCAGCATAACGTGCAAATTGATCTTCATACTCATTCTACTGCTTCGGATGGACGTTTAACGCCATCAGAACTGGTTTCTCGTGCGGCGGCATCCGGTGTTAATGTGCTGGCTCTGACTGATCATGACGGGACTGATGGTCTGGACGAAGCTCATTGTGCTGCAGAACATGCCGGAATTCGTTTTATCAATGGTATTGAACTATCAGTGAGCTGGAATAAGCGAACTATTCATCTTGTCGGCTTGAATTTTGACCCTGATTTTTCACCTCTTAAAGCGGGAATCAAAGGTCTGCGTGATTTTCGGGAAATTCGTGCAAGAGAAATTGCACATAAGCTGGAAAAGTGTGGAATTCAGGATGCTTATGAAGGTGCCAAGGCTTTTTCTGGTGGAAAAATGCTCGGCAGGATGCATTTTGCCCAGTTTCTTGTAAAAACCGGGCACGCAAAAAATATTCGCAGCGTGTTTAAACATTATCTGGTCAATAACAAGCCGGGGCATGTGACAGGGAATTGGGCTACCCTGGAAAATGCCGTGAGCTGGATCAATAATGCAGGTGGTATTGCCGTTATTGCCCACCCGGCTCGATATAAACTCAGCCGCTCAAAATTACGAAAATTAATCAGTGATTTTGTTTTGGCAGGGGGTCAGGCAATTGAAGTGGTTTCCGGTAGTCATGATGTAAATGAAGTGAAAACCATGGCTTGTCATGCCCATGATTTTGATTTATATGCTTCATCAGGTTCTGATTTCCATGATCCGGATTTTCCCTGGATACGATTGGGGCAATTGCCGGAATTACCAAAAAAATGTCAACCTGTTTGGGATCTGTTCCTGTAAATACAAAGTTATCAATAAAGAGTAAAAATATGAGTCAGTTTTTCCAGATACATGATCAAAATCCCCAGCACAGGCTGGTGCTGCAGGCGGTTGATATTATCCGTAAAGGCGGGGTGATTGTTTATCCGACAGATTCCGGTTATGCCATAGGCTGTCATATTGGTGATAAACAGTCTATGGATAAAATTCGACAAATCAGACAATTGGATAAGCGGCATAATTTCACACTGGTTTGTCGTGATTTGTCTGATATCAGTACTTATGCTCAAACTGATAATTCTCATTACCGCCTGCTTAAGGCACACACTCCGGGGGCTTATACTTTTATCCTTAAAGCCACCCGTGAATTGCCCAAACGCTTAATGCACCCAAAAAGAAAAACCATCGGTATTCGTATACCAGATAATGTGATTGCTCAGGCATTGTTAGAAGAACTGGGTGAGCCTTTACTAAGTTCCACATTGATACTGCCGGGTGAAGATACACCAATGACTGAACCATATGAAATACGCCAGATATTAGAGCATCAGTTAGACCTGATTATTGATGGCGGATTTTGTGGATTTGAAGCAACGACCGTCATTGATTTTGAAGAGGAAGTCCCTGTTGTTGTACGTAAGGGGCTGGGTGATAGTGAGCCTTTTGAATAAGTCACTCTTGATAACTATGGTATAATTGTCTGATGGATGCTGCCACAATACAAAAAATAACCATATGGATTTTGCCTGTTCTACTGGCAGTGTCTTTGCACGAAGCGGCTCATGCATGGATGGCAAATAAAAAAGGTGATTCAACTGCAAAATCATTAGGGCGATTGACCTTTAATCCTTTTAAACATATTGATCCGATTGGTACCATTATAGTGCCTGCTGTCATGGGGTTTACTACAGGCTTTATTTTTGGATGGGCGAAACCCGTACCGATTGATATTAGAAATTTAAATAATCCAAAAAAAGATATGATGTGGGTGGCTCTTGCTGGACCGGTGAGCAACTTTATTATGGCCATTTTATGGTCAATTTTTTTATATTTTAGTGTGTTATTCAGTGTTGCGAATTCATCAGTCAGTTTATTTTTAATATTAATGGCTATTGCCGGGATTAATATTAATATCCTCCTTGGAATTATTAATCTTTTGCCAATTCCTCCTCTGGACGGGGGACGTGTTATGGCAGGTTTATTACCGACCAGATTGGCTATAAAATATAATAAAATAGAGCCCTATGGTTTCTTTGTTTTAGTCGGCTTAATGTTTACTGGTGCATTATCGAGTATCTTTTTTCTGACTGAGAGTATAGTGAAAATATTAGTAACAATATCAGGTCTGAATACATAATCCTTAATTATTGCGGGTTAGAAGTCATTTTTCCAAGTATTTACAGTTGTGTCTAAATTTATTATTTCGGGAGCATATTTTGGTCGTACCTATTCATCAACAACGAGTATTGTCAGGCATGAGGCCGACAGGGCAACTTCATTTAGGACATTATCATGGGGTGTTAAAAAACTGGATTAAATTACAGCATGAATATGAATGCCTGTTCTTTGTTGCTGACTGGCATGCATTAACAACCCATTATTCAGATACCGGGAGCATTGAGGAAAGTACCTGGGAAATGATTATTGACTGGCTGGCTGCTGGTGTGAATCCGGGATCATCAAAAATATTCATTCAATCCCAGGTACCGGAACATGCGGAATTACATCTGTTATTGTCGATGATAACCCCGCTTGGCTGGCTTGAACGGGTTCCTTCCTTTAAAGATCAGCAGGAAAAATTGAAAGAAAAAGATCTGGCAACCTATGGCTTTTTAGGTTATCCATTGCTGCAAAGTGCTGACATACTAATTTATCGTGCCAGTCTGGTACCTGTGGGTGAAGATCAGGTGGCTCATGTTGAATTAACCCGTGAAGTGGCAAGACGTTTTAACCATATTTATGGCAGAGAACCCGGATTTGAAGAAAAGTCAGAAGCTTCTATTAAGAAAATGGGGAAAAAGCAGGCTAAACTTTATAGACAATTACGTACTCGTTTTCAGGAACAGGGTGATCATGAAGCTTTGAAAACTGCACAGGCACTGCTGGAAGGGCAGCAAAATATTACCATGGCTGATCGGGAACGCTTATTTGGTTATCTGGAGGGATCGGGAATGATCATTCTGCCGGAACCGCAGGCACTATTAACCCCAGCTTCCAAAATGCCGGGACTGGATGGACAAAAAATGTCCAAGTCTTATGGTAATACGATTTCCTTACGTGATGATATGGAAACCATTGATAAAAAATTACGTACTATGCCGACGGATACCAATCGGGTACGTTTAAGTGATCCGGGTGATCCGGATAAATGTCCGGTGTGGCAGTTACATGCAGTCTATTCAAATGATGATGTTAAAAATTGGGTACAGGAAGGTTGTAAAACGGCAGGGATCGGCTGCCTGGAATGCAAGCGTCCTATTATTGATGCGGTTCAGAGTGAATTAAAACCGATTCAGGAGCGGGCAAAAGAGTATAGTGAAAACCGTCCAATGGTAAGAAATATTGTTGCAGAAGGTCGTGAATTTGCGGCTGATCTGGCTAAAGAAACATTGGAAGAAGTGCGTCAGGCAATAGGTATTCAATATCGCTAAGCCGGCCACTCAAACTGTGTCCCAGGTGACGCCGGGTCCACAACAGCAGGAAATGCCCTTTGCCTATGTTCAGGGGGCACCTGTGACCGAGTTGCCTAAGGATTTATATATTCCGCCGGAAGCTCTGGAAATATTTTTAGAAGCCTTTGAAGGGCCTCTGGATTTATTACTTTATCTTATCAAGCGACAAAATCTGGATATTCTTGAAATTCCCATTGCTGAAATTACTGAACAATATGTTAAATATGTAGAATTAATGCAGGACTTTCAATTTGAACTGGCAGCGGAATATCTGGTGATGGCGGCGATGCTGGCAGAAATAAAGTCCAGAATGCTGCTGCCGCGTCCCGAGTTGCTGGATGATGAAGAAGCTGATCCCCGGGCTGAATTGATTCGACGCTTGCAGGAATATGAACGCTTTAAAAAGGCAGCCATGGATATTGATGAATTACCAAGAATGGGACGTGATACTTTTCCCGTTTATTTAGAGCCTAACTACTCATCTCCTGAACAGGAAGCTGATATTAGTATGAAGGAATTGATGCTGGCTCTGCAGGGCGTTATGCAGCGTGCGGCGATGTTTACCAGACATAATATTGAGCGGGAAACCTTGTCAGTGCGTGAACGAATGAGTATGGTACTGGAAAAAATTAATAATGAAGGCTTTACCCGTTTTACAGCTTTATTTGAGTATAAAGAGGGGAAAGGGGGAGTGGTTGTGACTTTTCTGGCAATACTTGAACTGAGTAAACAACAGTTATTGGAAATTGTTCAAAGCGAAACCTATGGTGTGATCCACGTTAAACCTTTATCCGGGGGAACACTTGATAATGACTAAGGAATCAAATCCATCTGAAAAATCTGATCAAACGGCAATCACACTTGATGAATTGACTCCGGAAAAAATTAAGTATAGTGTTGAAGCAATTATTTTTGCTGCCAATAAGGCCATCTCTCTGGAAAAAATAGCTGCTCTATTTTCAAAGCAGGAATTGTCTGATAAAAATTGTTTACACCATGCAATTGAAGAATTGATGCAGGATTATCAACAGCGTGGTGTTGAATTGGTGGAAGTCAATAGTGGATTTCGTTTTCAGGCGGCACAAAATACTGCACCCCGGGTGGCACGCTTATGGGATGAAAAACCGCAAAAATATTCGCGTGCCTTATTGGAAACCCTGGCTTTGATTGCTTATAGGCAACCGATTACTCGTGGTGAAATTGAAGAAATTCGAGGGGTAAGTGTCAGCAGCCAGATCATGCGAACCCTGGTTGAGCGGGAATGGGTTAGAATTATCGGACATCGTGATGTGCCGGGAAAACCGGCCATGTACGCAACAACCAGACAATTTCTGGACTATTTCGGTCTCAAAAAATTAGACGAACTGCCATCACTGGATGAAATTCGTGATTTGGATGTCATTAATGCAGAACTGGATTTTGGCGATATGTTAAAAACAGAAGAAACTGGTAAACATAGCAAAGACAAGCAGCCTGATTAATATGGCAAGGAAAAAATAGAACAATGGCAAATTATTACCAATCATCTAATAATCGCTCTGACGATAAACAAAATTCTAAACAGTCCGGTGTTCAATATGAACATGAAGATGACTTGTCTGACTCTGGAGAGCCTGAAAAAAAACCTGAAGGTGAAAAACTTCAGAAGGTCATGGCTCGTTCGGGACATGCTTCACGGCGTGAAAGTGAAAGATTAATTGCTCAGAAAAGAGTAAAAATCGGCAATCGAACAGCTCAGTTGGGTGATCGGGTCAATGGTTCTGAAAGTATTTTCCTGGATGATAAAGAATTATTTATTGCCTGGGAGAAACCACGACAACGTGTGCTGATCTATCATAAACCCCCTGGTGAAATTTGTAGTCGTAAAGATCCGGAACATCCTGATACGATTTTTGATGATTTGCCTAATCTGAAAATTGGTCGCTGGATTTCAGTGGGGCGTCTGGATATTAATACCACCGGTTTGATCTTGTTGACGAATGATGGTGAGCTGGCCAATCTGTTAATGCATCCATCCAGTGAAATTGAGCGTGAATATGCGGTGCGGATTTTAGGTAAGGTGACAGATGACGATCTCGAACAATTAAAATCTGGTGTAGCACTGGATGACGGGATGGCACACTTCGATAAAATTACGTATTCCGGTGGGCAGGGGGCCAATCACTGGTATCATGTGACTTTAAAAGAAGGACGTAATCGTGAAGTACGTCGTATGTGGGAAACAATTGGCGTGACAGTCAGTCGTTTGTCACGGGTGCGTTACGGTATTGTTGAATTGCATCGTAGTCAAAAAGTCGGACGCTGGGAGGAAATGGAAGATAAGCAGCTTAGAGAACTCTATGAAAGTGTCGGTTTACATATCAACAAACCAAATCTGGATCAGCGGGGGCGTGTTGTTTCTCCTTATCAACAGGCAGGTAAAAAGAAGAAACGTCTGGTAATGCCGGATAATAGAAGAAAATCCCAGAAGAAAGGGAAAAGCAAACGTCGTTAATCCTGAAAAATAACCCGGTTGCGACCGCTGTCTTTTGCCTGATAAAGCGCTTTATCAGCACGTGCAAAGAAAGTTTCACGAGTATCATCTTTTGTGAAGCTGCTGACACCCATACTGGCTGTAATAGAAATATTTTCACCTGTACAAAAACAGGGGGTTTCTTCAATCGTTTGACGAATTCTATCCGCCAGATGTCTTGTGCCTTCACGAGTAGTATTGTTCAATAACAACATAAATTCTTCACCTCCATAGCGAAACAGCATGTCGGAGTCTCTGGCACAATCTTTGATACACTCAGTCAAATGTTTAAGAACACAATCTCCTGTGGCATGACCATAGGTATCATTTACCTTTTTAAAAAAATCAACATCCAGTACAATCATTGATAATGGGGTCTGGTTTCTTTGCGCTAATTCAATTTCTCTTTGTAAACTGTTTTCCATTGCAAAACGGTTATAGACACCGGTCAGGGGATCATGTTCTGCTGCCTGAATAGCTGTTTGATAATCTATGGAATTACTCAATGGCGATAATATTGATACCAGAATTTTTTCAATAAATTTTTGTTCTTTTTTATTAAAACGGCGGCGACGTACCAGTGTGATTCCACCTAAATTTTGTTCATGTAAAATAAGCTGGTATGAAATAGCATGACGACCTTTGGTATTAATTCCTTTTTGATCATTGATAGCCTGATAAATGACATTATCTAAATTTAATATAGGAGTAATTTCTAAATCTAGTAGTATTATTAGTTTTTTTATATCTAATGTAGAGTGTAATTTATTGGATAATTCCAGCAAAAACTGTTTATCAGTATTGAGATTGTCAATAACCTTTCTGGCCTGGCTGGTTTGAGAACTAAAGTCGGCTGATTTTGAAGAATTAACAATAGATAATGTAGGATGTGCCATTTTTTTCACCAATTAATAATTTAAGTTAGAATATGCTTAAATCGTGCCATTTTTAATAATTGTATTTTAAGCAATTGTTTAATAGGTAAATAACATTTTTCTTGTCGTATTTTTTTTCTCTTCTTTGGCGAGTTATTGCCATATAATTTATTGTATTTTTTAAGGGTGTCAATAATCAGACACGTGATCTATTTTAGTGATTAGGATATACTTTTATTATTAAAAATTATGGTAACGATTCAGTGTAACCTCCTGTATACGGTTAGACAGTTTGCAGTTACAGGGACGCTCAAGTACATCCATGTATTGCTTTATGAAAATATTCATGTTTTCATAAACCCTGTAACCACAATCTGCCCAAGCGTATACTCTAATAGAGTTTCAAAATAAGCTGAATTGATACAAAGTTATATGTGTTGATATATCGTGAGAGGATAATATTATGATTACCGTTAAAGAAGTGATGTCTACAGAAGTTTTAACGCTCAAAACTTCTGACAGCGTGTCTACTGCCAGAAATTTAATGAAAGATAAACATATTCGTCATATTCCGGTGGTTGATGAAAATTATTTCCCTGTCGGTATTATTACACAGCGTGATATTCTTAGAGTCCAATGCCCTGACTTGAAGAATAATGAACAGTTGACAGATGAACAGACAATTTTTCTGGAACAAATTATGTCCAGGGAAATATCCTACACTCGCCCGGGAGACCCTTTAAGAAGTGCCGGAATTAAGCTGCAGAAAAAAAAGTATGGCTGTCTTCCGGTGATGGATAATAATAAACTGGTAGGGATTATTACTGATTCTGATTTTGTTGATGTTGCCTTAAACCTGATAGAGCAGGTGGAAATTAGTGAAGATTATGAATAACCAGTATCGAATTATTCTTGTCAGCCTGCTGGTGCTCGTCGTTTCCTGTGCTAATAATGAAATTCAGGGGGTGAATGAAAATGTTTGTAAAGATCCTCGTCCTCAATTATGTACGATGGATTACACACCAGTTTGTGCATTGCTGCAGAATGATCAATATAAAACCTATAGTAATGCCTGTAGTGCCTGTTCAGATTCCAGTGTAATCAGCTATACCAACATTGCATGTGAATAGGGTGATTCTCTTAAATTTAAAGAGTAAAATAGCGACATCTAAGATATATACTCAAACTACTTGGAAATGCAGGATTTTTAATCCGGGGTCAGAGTCAAAAAGTACTTGTGCCCGTTCTTTGGGTATCAAATTTTAACTCAACTGATTGTATTAATATTTTTAATATAAAGAACAAACTATTAATCAAGTTGACTCTGACCCCTCAGACATGCATCCTCAAAGATCACGGGTATAGCATCATTTTTTATGAAATTAAAGGAATATTATATGCACAAGATATATACACTGATTCTAACAGGCAGCCTTATTATTATCTCACCATCAGTTTATAGTCTGGGTGATTTGTGGAATGCGACCAAGGATACTTCTAAAAATATTGCTAAAGGCGTTTCAGACACAGCAGGAAAAGTTTCCGATACGGCAAGTGAGACCTTTAATGGTGATAAGCCAAGCACTGAGCAAATAAAAAAAGAAATTGATAGCAATGCTGAAAAAGCACTAATGCGTTTATTTATTGAGTCTTCTACTGCAAAAAAATTGTATGAATCAGGTGCTGGTTATGCCGTATTTGATTCACGTGAATTTGCCTTTATGATTAAAACCGGTATGGGCAGTGGTGTTGCTGTTAATAATAATAAGCAGTCACGTACTTACATGAAAATGGCCAGTGGTGGTTTAAATCTTGGCGGAGGTATAAAGTATATTCAGGTTATTTTCCTGTTTCCCGATAATAAATCACTGGATACTTTTATTAATGATGGCTGGAATGCTGAGGGAGATGCCAGTGCCATTGGTGGTTCAGAAGGTGGACATTTGGGGGTGACACTGGCAAATGGCACAACCATCTATGAATTAACAGATACCGGCCTGATGTTAAAAATGAGCATCAGCGGTACACGCTACTGGAAAAATGATGAGCTGAATTAGGAGTTAAACTATGAATTATTATTTAATGATGTTTTTTAGTTTTGTTTTCTTTATAGTCAATTCATCTGCTATTGCGGAAACTAAAATTGCTCCATGGTCAGAAAAAGTTTTTGAACAATTAGAAAAAGATTATGGGCATGCCGGGATGGAAAGAATGAAAAAAGTGTATAACATCATTCAAGACAATCAAGATAAAACATTAGATGAAAAACTGAAATTAGCGAATGACACTCTAAATAAATTGCCATGGATTGCAGATAAAAAGAAATGGAATCAAGATGATTATTGGGCAACACCGCTTGAAACTATTACAACATTTGGCGGTGATTGTGAGGATATGGCTCTTGGGAAATTAGCAATGTTACGTCTTATGGGAGTACCTAAGAAGAACCTGTATCTGGGCTATGTTAAACTTAAAAAAACAGGTGAAATACATATGGTTCTGGTTTGGGCAAATGAGCAGCGTACAGATACAAGAGTTTTAGATAATATTGTCAAAGTTATTAAAACAGGAAAACAAAGAACCGATCTGATTGGCGTTTATTTAACAGATTTAGATGGTAATATGATTGTACTCAATGATGATGGCAAAAAACGCTCTATTAAGGGAACGGTTGATGGTAAAAAATTTAAAAAATTAGAAGAAATAAAAAAAAGAAGTCGGGCTAATACAATAAAATATACTAAAATAAATGGTGGCAAGCCACTGTATATTAATTAAGCCTATTGTAATTTAGGGATTGTTTTTCCGTAATATCAAATACGGGTTCAGATTAATAGATGATCTGTAAAATAATCAGCTAAATGTTTTCAAATAAACAGGTTGGCGTTTGGCACCCCAATCTCCAGGTTCCTTATCAAATATACCTGCACAGCATGTTCCACAGTGTTTGCAGCAGCTATTTTCATCCAGATTCCACTCTGAGAGCACATACCAGTCACGTGCAATCAGGCGCTGGCCACAGTGATGGCAATAGGTACTTTCGCCACTTTTATCATGAGTATTGCCGGTGTAGGCATAATGCACACCGTTCTCCAATGCAATGTGACGTGCCTGACTCAGTGTAGCCTGTGGTGTGGCGGGGATATCCATCATTTTCCATGAGGGGTGGAAGGCGGTAAAATGCATAGGTACATCAGCACCCAGATTTTCTACTACCCAGCGGGTCATTTTATCAATTTCTTCGACAGAGTCATTTTTTCCAGGGATCAATAAGGTAGTGGTTTCCAGCCAGACATTAGTTTCATGTTTAAGATAAACTAAGGTGTCCAGTACAGTTTGTAAGTGTCCACCGGTTAGTTTGCGATAGAATTGCTCAGTAAAAGCTTTTAAATCCACATTGGCGGCATCCATATAGTTAAAAAATTTTTTAGCGGGCTGCTGATTGATATAAGCAGCTGTGACTGCCACTGATTTAATATCATATTCCCGGCAGGCTTTGGCTATATCTATGGCATATTCCATAAAGATTACCGGATCATTATAAGTATAAGCCACACTGCGACAGCCTGATTCATAAGCAATCCGGGCAATCTTTTCCGGTGTTGCCTGATCAGCCAGAATATCAACTTCCCGTGATTTACTCATATCCCAGTTTTGACAAAATTTGCAGCTTAAATTACATCCGGCTGTACCAAAGGAGAGTATGGGGGTGCCGGGTAGAAAATGATTTAAGGGTTTTTTTTCAATCGGATCAATACAAAACCCACTGGAGCGACCATAACTCGTTAATACTATTTGCTCATTATGATTGCAGCGAATAAAACACAGCCCTTGCTGCCCCTTTTTTAATTGACAAAAATGAGGGCAAAGATCACATTGTACGGATCCATTTTCTAATAGATGCCAATATTGGGTAGGAAAAAAATCATCAGTTTGTTTATTTGCATCAACCATTTCTCTCTCCCTGTTTATAACAAAGATAGCATGAATAGAGGATTTAAAAAACTTCATAGAGGTATTTTGTCTGCGGATATTTATATTTAAGCCGATTTTATGGTATATTTCCTTATGGTTTTACTAACAGACAAGAGGGATAGTATGAGCATTTTATCTGAACAGGCCATGATTGAAAAAATCAAACAGCGGGAAACTTTTACAGCCACTATGGAAGGTGGAGGTTTTACATTAAATATTGAAAAATATGAGCCTGCCATGAGTGCAGCGATTCATGATGGTGGAAATTTTCGCTCAGAATTAGTGGATAATTGTTTATTATCTCAGGCTGAACGTTATTATGAAGAAGATCCTTTTACCGGAAGTTTTATTGCACAACAGCCGATTACTCTGATTGCTCACGATTCACGCTATGAATATGACCTGAATCGAAATACCGATGAATGTGTTTATGAAACTGCCTGGGGTAGGGATATCTGGAAAAAACCACTCAGCCCGGAAACTATAGCAATCAGTAAGGAAAAACATGCACAGTTTTATCGTATCGTGTCGGCTGTTGTAGAAGCTCTGGCGGAAGATTTTGGACAATGTATTGTGTATGATAATCATTCTTATAATTATAAACGACATGAGCGTCAAGACTTACCGGTCTTCAATCTGGGTACCAGTTCTGTTAAAAGTAAGAGCTGGCGTCCGGTAATTAACAGCTGGTTAGAAGCACTTAAGAATATGACTGTGGACGGTATTGATATTACCGCCGCTGAAAATGATATTTTTTATGGTAAGGGCTATCTGGCAGGACATTGCCATGGTCTGTATGATAATGTCCTGGTTCTGGCGACAGAAGTAAAAAAAGTGTTTATGGATGAGTTAAGCGGTGGGCCTGATAAGGTAGTATTACCATCCATGCAGAAAGTTTATAATGAAACCGTGAAAGAAAATACAAAGAATTATATAAAGAATCTCGGAATGACGTAAGAGCAATTTGGTGTGTGGGTTGTGGATCAGGAGGCTTTTTGAGGCATGGATGCCGAGGTTGAGCGCCACATGGATGTGTTTGAGCGTCCTCCTGAGCTACAAGTCACACACCGAAGTGCGTTTTTACCTCACATTCCAAACCGTTCCCTTTTTATATATTCCAGCCAAATACATTATGTAGAACAGACCAGCGAGGTTCTTTCTTCTTAGGATCCTTGCCCTGTATCCAGTAATCATAGGTCTTTTTCATAGAGCCGTTTTCTTTTTTCAGTGCTAACCAGGTATTAATATACTGAACATAATCCAGCTGGCTTTTGGGCAGCATAAAAGCTATAGGTGCTTTTAACATCAGTCCTTTAGGTACAATTGCTGTATAATTGGGGTACAACAGGCTCCATGAAGCTCCAACTTCAGTGGAAAAGAGCAGAGCATTTGATTCCTTATATATGCCTTTAAAATATTCCCTGACATTACGTACGGGTACAACTTCAGCTTGTGGAAAAGCTTCTTTAATCACTCTTTGATAATAATCACTATCAGGAATGGCCAGAATCAGGTTTTCCATGGCATTGATTTTTTCCATAGAGGAAAAATCATCTCTAAATTTATCCAGTGTAATAATACCGGCTGTATGATAACTATAAGCATTACTATAGTTTGCCTGCAGTGCTCTTAGAGGCGTAATGGATCTTCCACCAATAACAATATCAATACGACCATCGGCCAGCATGGGCAGCTCATTGCCAAGTTGCTTAATATGTGAAAATTCTATCGTCAGGTTTAAATCAGTGGCGAATGAATGGAGCAATTCCATATCATAGCCAACCAGATCTCCCTTGTTGTTGCGAAATGCGTAGGGCAGGGTATTAGGGAAATAACCGATCCGAAGCACGCCGCGTTCACGAATAATATCCATACGTGGACGGCTTTGATCACTATCACTGAGAGGTTCAGGTTTGTTTACTTGTTTAATTGCAACCGACTGGCCTGTCAGACGCATGGATTCAAATGTTTGTGCACCCTCGTATTCATAGGGGATTAGGTGGGTTAAGGCGACTCCGGCCATTATCATTACACCGGCTGTGATACCAAGATGCAGTGCTACTGCCTGCATCATTCGATGCCACTTTAAACGCCTGACAACGGCAGAAGTTACCAGCAAAGTCACGACAAATCCATGCAATGCGGCCAGAGCCGTGGCAAAACGGGCGGTGACTACACTACCCAGTAGATATAGTTGAAATTGATCGGCAGGCAAGCCGAAAAAATCCAGTAAAAAGGGGATAGCAACAGCCATGCTGCCAAAAGCAGTAAATGCACCCATCACAATATAGGAGGGATATTGTTCCAGAGTTAATGGAGAGCCGACGTACCAGCCGGAAAATAAAATAAATCCAAGTCCCAATAAGGTGCCAGTGCTGGGAAAACTATAAGCCGTTGGTACCATCACATCCACTGTAGAGATGGTATCTTCACTGAGCATATCTTTTTCATCCAGCATTTCTTTACAGCGTTCAACAATCATCGGCAGAACGACCAGCACGGTACCGGTTGCCAGCGCTGTAATAACTGCTTCACCGGAAACAGAGAGTATCTGACGATAGGAAAAAGGAGTGGCCCAGTGAATAATCAGGGGTAGTAAAATGAAGGCCAGCAATGCAACAGCTGTTAAATAAACCCATAAAAACACCTGTAATCGTCCTAACTCTTCAGGCTCTAATGTTCCGGCAGCAGAAGCAGAAATAGCAAAGATACCTAAAGGTGCCAATTTGGCAACAAAAGAGGCAATACCCATTAAGGCATCACTAACAGAGTGCATCAAATTGACAATCGTGTCTTTATTTTTAACAGAAATTAATGAAATGCCCATTAACAGGGAAAATAAAACCACAGCAGGCACAACCGTATTGGACAGGGAAGAGAAAATATTGGAAGGAATATATAAATCAATGAAATTAAATTTAACGACTTCAGCGACCAGACTGGAACTGAAAAAACCTGAAGTTTCCCAGGTAGGATAAGCCAGAGGTAATAAAACCAGAGTGAGCATCACTGCCAACCATAAAAACAAAATAACCCTGATGGCCTTACTGCCAATGCGTGCAGCCATATTGGCATCAAGTCGCCCCAAGCCGCCTATAATGGAAACCAGAACATAGGGTAGTACGGTCATTTGCAGTAAACGAATATAGGCCGTACCGATTATTTCCAGATTGCCGGCGACTTCACCGACGATGATCCCGGTTGAAATTCCCAGCAGGAGAGCAATAACGACGCGCTTAAAAGGACTGAGTTTGTTATAAAAATTGACGATAAACATGGTAAATCTCTCTGTACTATTAGTGTTAGGTTTTTTTCTATAGTGAATTATAAATTGTTTGCATAAAGTTGCAAAGCGGCCAGTGAAATTTCTGCAAACATTGTGTCTTTCAATTTGTTAAGAAGTCACGATAAGGTTTATTTTTTTACAGCCGCCGGCCAGTATCTGTCCAGTACCTTTAATGCAAGAATAACATAAACGCCAGCCAGTGCCATTAAAACCACTCTTGCAAAAAATAAAGAGGTAAAGTCTTTATCTTCTCCCATACTGCCGTTAAATAAAATAATCATTGCAACCAGTGCAGAGGAATAATACTTTGCATCAGGTCTGGTGGAAAAAATAAGTGAAGAAAAAATCAGAGCCACCAAAAAAAAGCATGATATAAAAAAATAATATTCTGGTACAGCAACCAGTATCCAGTAAAAAAAATAAGCGACGCTGCCGCCGATCAGGGTAGAAATAATTGAATTACTAATGGCGTTCTTGCCCTTACTTAAATCCGGGGACAAGGTAAAAATAGCGGCATTTATCATAATCAGAATGTAGTCAGTGAGTTGAAAGGCAATAAAGAATATAGCAATTGGAAATGCTACTATGGTACTTTTTAAAGCGAGTTCTGCTGCAATCGGTACATAACCCTTATGCATTGGCGGGGCTTTGGGAATTTTCTGAGAATCCGGATCGGGCACCAGCAAGTGAGCCAGGAAAATTAACCAGACAGCCACCCAGGCAGACCAGACAAAACCAGCTGAAACTTCAATGGCCAGTCCATCATGAACATTGCCTAACATAGGCATTAAAAGTATGGAAATAAGTAATATCAATACAAACCAGAATGAACCGCCACGATTAATAAGATAATAGGTATGAAATAATAAAAGGCCAAAAATCAGGGAAAAGATAAAGGGAATTGGCATCAGATATAAAGTAATGAACACACCAATGGCAACGGCCAATAGCGTTTGCAGCATATTTCTAAAACCCTGATAGAAACTGGGTCTGGGTAATGGCAAAGATAGAAATACCACAGTAAATACCGGTGTAAGCATTGCTAACGGCCAGTTGAAGGCATAGGCCAGAGCCATTGCAATGGTTGATCCGATAGACAGGCGCATGACTCTGACTGCTGTTGCATCCTGCAATATGTCCAGCCAGCCTGTTGTTAGTTTTTTTAAAGGATTTTTTGTTGTTTGTATATGAGCTGCTAACTCGTTAGTAGACATAGGAGATCCAGGTTAAAACACGAATCCAAAGCCAGCCGAAGCTGTTAATAATAAAATTATTACCGGTATAGACCTGTGCATCAACCTGTCCTCCAACTCGTAACAGACCCCTTGGGTAATTGTCTTCAAGAAATTTAATGGTGACAGGAAAGCGTTGTGAATCACGCAGCCAGCCAGTTTTTCCTTTCACTGTGACTAATTGTCCTGCTGCACCGGTAGAGGCATCATCCACAGCAAAGCCGATACTGCTGACTTTGCCTTTATAAATTTTTCCCGGTCTGACATCCAGAGCCAGATCCACACTATCACCTACCTTAATATTGGCAATACTATTTTCACGAAAATCTGCATTGACCCAAACGCTTTCAAAATCGACAAAGGTCATTAGTGGTGCTCCAACACTGGCATATTGGCCTTCATTGATGATTAGATTGGTAATACCACCTTTAGTGGGTGCAATGACTGTGGTTCTGGAGAGATCAATCTGTGCTTTTTTAAGGGCTGCAATGGCAGAGCGAATTTTAGGGTTGTCATTACCCTCCTGTCCCAGTTGTTGTTTACTTTTTTCAAGTTCAGCACGGGCACTGACAACCAGAGTTTTTGCCTGATCGATTGCAGCTCTGGCCTTATCTCCATCAGATACCGGTAAAATGTTGTCTTTTTCAAGTTCAAATACCCGTTTACTCTGTGTCTTAACGTACTCCAGATTAATTTGAGCTTCAACTACTTTGGCTTGTGCCGTTGTCACTGAGGCTGTACTTGCTCCAATTTCCTGACCAGCCAGTTCTAATGCAGACTCAGCACTTTCCAGAGCGAGTTGATAATCAGAGGGATCAATTTTAAATAAGATATCACCTGAATTAACAATTTGATCCTTTTCAACATTAATTTTTATTACATTGCCTGCGACCTGAGGCACAATGGGCACAATGTAAGTCTGAACACGCGCCTGATCAGTCCAGGGTGCGAGACGATCAGTCACCAGATATAAAATAAACAGTGTCAGCGCTGTGTAAAGCATAATTTTTGTGACCTGATGTACTGGATCATGCCTGGTTTTATCTTCCTGTACGGGTGTTTCAGGTGTTTCTTCTGTGCTCTGTAATTCTTTTTTTTCACTTGCTTCAGTCATTTATTTACCTTTTTCTCTACCCATTTAATGTTGTTCGTTTTTATTTATTGATTTTTTGTTTGTGCATCTGACATCCTTGCTCCAACCAGACTGGAAACCACAACGGCCATATAAAAAACACCGATAACTGCCTCCATATAGACAAGGAAACGGGCCAGGGGGGATACGGGCAATAAATCACCAAAACCCAGTGTTGTCAGAGTGACAAAGCTAAAATAGATAAAATCCGGGAAGTTTTTCTTCCAGTTAGCGGATTCAACGCCTGAAAACGCCCCCGGAATAAACTCAGCAAGCAGTAAATAAAACATGGTCCAGACCAGTCCCAATAGTAGAAATATACAAATGGAACCAATAATACTATTGCCGGTTATATGGCCTGAAAATAAAGCCTGTTCAGTGGCTGGTTTTAATGTCAAAAGGAAAAAAAGTAGCAGGAGTGTAATATGAATAAATTCAAATTCGGCTTTGTCCAGAAAAGCGACTACCAGAGAGATGCCAATAGTCGCAATAACCAGACCCCATCCTGTATTGAAAAGATAATTGGTAGAACGGGTACTCCAGATACCGATAATCATAGTAATGATGGTGGCTGCTATAACGAGGTTTTGACCATGGACAGACATAAACTGATCAACACAGGCACTACTGAAGAGCAGGAAAATCAGAGCCACTAACAGATAAATAAAGTTATCTTTGTCTGATATTTTCTTATTCATCGCCATAATGCCTGATGGTATTTTACTAAAAATTTCATATTAAATGATGACTTATTTTTCTTCAGCGGGGGTATCATCACTGGATAACCATTGGGTATAAAGCATATAGCCCAGAGCTAATACTATGGCACCGGTAAATAATCCCAGGATACCTGACATAATCATTCCGCCAATGGCACCTAATAAAATCACCAGCATTGGTATGTCCATGCCGCGTCCCATCACAAATGGCTTTAAAATCCCATCAAGAATACCACCAAAGACACTCCAGATAGTAAAAATAATCAGAGTTATTGTAGATATATCATCTAAGGAAAATACGTAGGCTATAACAGGAAGAATAACAAGAAAAGGCGGCATTTGTGCAATGGACAGAATCAGAACAAATAATGCCCAGAGTCCGGCACCCGGAACATCTACAGCCCAAAAGCCAATACCAACAAAAGTAGCCTGAACAATAGCAATTCCAATGACTCCCTGAGCAACACTACGTATCGTTAAAGTGGCGGTGTTCACAAATTCAAGGCCATAGTTTGGTGAAAGTTTTGCAGTAAAATTCTGTAAAGCTTTAACTGCACCTTCTGCATTGACCATAAGTGCGCCTGCGATAATAATAGAAATAAAGAATAATAAAACACCTGCACCACCACCCATAATGGCAGAAAATGCTGTTTTTCCAAGCGTCTTAATCTGTGGTGTAAATTTTACAATAGCCTCATCAATATTGGCCGAAGCAAGCTGCCAGGTAGTATAAATATTTTCACCAATCAGCGGCCATTCTTTCACATTAGCAGGTGGTGCCGGTACTTTCAGTGTGCCTTCTTCTACGGCTTTTGACACATGTTGAACACCATCAATCATTGAACCTGAAAGCATAAAAACAGGAGTGAGCAACATTGCCAAAGTCACCAGAGTGAAAACTGTTCCGGTTAAACCTCTTTTACCTTTCAAGCGGGGTAATATTATCTGGTAGAGCGGATATAATGAAACAGCAATAACAACGGCCCAGAGAACAGGAATAATAAAGGGTTGGATAATGCTGAAACACCAGTAAAAAAGCAGTAATAAAATTCCTAATTTAACCGTGAGGTTAATGACATTCTTTTCTATTTTTGCATTACTCATTTTTTCTTGCGGGTTGTTCATACTTTTTCCTGATGCTTATTTATTAGAATATTTATGTTAGTACAAATGGTGGTGACCAAATTCAAGTCTGACTGCAGGGTTCTGATTAGTCCCATGTTGCTTGAGCGGTATTGCGGCGGCTTAGAGTATCCACAATTTTAGTGACCACCATATCAGAGGTCACATTGAGTGAGGTTCTTGCCATATCCAGAATTCGGTCAACAGCAACAATTAATGCTAAATATTCCACTGACAAACCGATTTGGTGTAATATAACCACCATCATGACAAGAGAAGCGCTGGGTAATGCTGCGACGCCGACACTTAATGCCACCACTGTAATACCTAATAATAACTGGTCACCAAAATTTAAAGTGACTCCGGATAAATTAGCAATATACATGACCGCAATAGTGAGATAGGCTGCAGTACCATCCATTGAAACTGTAGCCCCTAATGGCAGGACAAATGCAGCATTTTCTTTCTTTACACCGCCTTTTTCCTGTACTACTTTCATACTCACAGGTAAGGTTGCTGCACTGGAGGCTGTGGAGAAAGCCATTAAAGGTACTTCTTTAATATTATTCAAGTAGCGATAGGGATTAATCTTGGCCAGCACAGATAAAACTAATGGTAAAGTCAAAAGACCATGAATTAAGAGTACCGCAAGCACCAGCAGCATATATTTCCATAAGCCGATAATAACATCAATACCCTGTTCAGCGACCACATAACTGATCAGACTGAAGACTCCAATAGGAGTGAGCTTTATAATCCATTCAGCAATCTTAAGCATTGCGTTACTGACAGCAGTTGAAAATTTTAATAATGTTTTATGTTCCTGCTCTTCCAGATATAGGGTGGCAATACCTAATAAAACACCAAATACAATCACCTTCATCATATCACCGGTTGCCAGAGCCTGAAAAATATTAGTAGGAATAAAGCTCAAAAGCATCTTTGTCCCTGAAAACTCATCCATATTATTGGCACCCTCATAGTGAAGCCCATCAGCGGATACTACATCGCCGATATTAAAAATATTCATCATGAGAATAGCAAGCAGCACAGATAAAGCTGTAGTGATCAGATAAAGCAGTATGGTTTTAAGGCCGATATTTTTTAATTGTTCCAATGTACCCAGACCGGAAACAGCAGAAAAAATAGAAGCAAATACCAGAGGGACAACCAGCATTTTTAAAAAACTGACAAATGCAGTACCAATAACTTTTTGCTGTAATGCAATTTCAGGCAGGACAATACCAAAAATAATACCTAATATAATACCAGTCATTACTAATTTATTGAGTGATGAATGTTTTTGCATAAACTGAAACATATTAATTTCCTATTAGTCACTATATGAACTATGATTATACTGCTGTACCAAGTAGATGTTTTTTTATATCATATTAACGATGTATTGATTAATAGGCAATTATAGCAGAGAAAAAAATGAAGTATAGATACGGCCTGATTGTTCCCTTTATTTTAATTACAAATAGTTTTGCAGGTGAAGGAGAATTAGATGATTTGTCAGAAGTTAATACTCTGGAATATGCTTTAACTCAGGGAACGTTTAAAAAATTTCTGCGTTATAGCGGACAGTACCGTGATAGTAATCTGCATGTCCTTCAGGATAGTTCAACTGCAGATATTTCCAATGAAAAAACACAGCAATACACAGCCATTGGTGGTTATTTAGGCTATGAAACTGCACCTTTTTATAATACTTCTATCGGTGCGACTCTCTATACATCTCAGCCATTTGGTAATAACCCATCTGATCGAAAAGGTCTGGGTGGTCTGTATGAGACTGATGGCGGACAGGATTCTTATACTGTTTGGGGTGAGGCTTATATTAAATTCGAACAGGATAAGCATCTCATTAAAGTCGGACGCCAGGAAATGCCGGATTATCGCTTTGTTTCTTTATCCAATATCCGTATGACTCCATTGACTCATGAAGGGGGTGTTTATGAGAATACCGTTTTTGATAATCTGAAATTTAATCTTGCTTATATTACCAAAATGAAAGAGCGTAATGCTGAAAAATTTATTGATATGGCACAAAGTGCCCGCTTAAAAGAATTTAGTAGCGGGAAACAACTGGTGCGTGGACACTATGACCCATCAGACTATGACAGTAGCGGATATATTGGTGAGAAAAAAGAAATGAGTATGGCGGGTCTGCTCTATAATAATGATGCAGTTTCACTGGAAGGATGGAGTTACTATATTAATGACTTTGTGAATACTCTGTATTTATATGGTCAGTATAACTTTACACCGGAAAATAGTGATGTTGCTGTCAGCCTTGCTGCTCAATATGCCAATCAGTTTGATGTTGGTGATCATATCGCAGGAAATATTGACACCTGGTTTTATGGACTAAAGTTACAGGCAGTGACGCGGGGATTTACCTTTTTTATTGGCTATAATGAAGTTGATTATAATGAGAATTCCTATGATGGCGGCAGTATTTTTGTGCGCTGGGGATCACCGCAGATGTTTAATTCATTCCAGGTTCAGGATTCAGAGCTGGCAGGGACAAAATCCTATGGTGCCGGAGTACAATATCAGTTCGGCCATAGCAGCTTTATTCCAGGTGTGGTGATGCGTCTGCGCTATGCTGATTACAATCTGCCGGATAATCTTTCTCAAACTGATGCCAGACAGGACAGAGCAGAAACAACTTTTGATATTAATTATTCCTTTGCCAAACAGAGCAGCCTGGGTAATTTCTCTCTGGACGGCTTAAGTGTCCAGTTCCGCTTAGCATATAACGATTACAATACCGGCTATGACTTTGATGAATATCAGCGTATTCATGGTTATGATTTTGATAATGTGACAGATGATTTTGTTGACGCACGTCTATATCTGGATTATAAATTTTAATTTGCCTGCCTGAATTTTGCCAAGATATTAAGATTCTCATTGAGAAAGAATTAAGATGATGTCGTATCCCTTTTTTATAAATAGATGAGTTTAAAAGATTTATGATATATAATTTATGTCTCTTGTATTTCAGACTTATTATAAAAGGATTAGTCAGTGAATAAAGTAATTTTAAGCGTTTTTTTTTGCCTTTTAACAGGTATACAAATTAGTGCTGTTGCCAATGATGAATTTTTATCGGAACAAAGAATAAAGTATGACACTATAGCTCCTGAAGATATTGCAGCGAAACGTCAGGATATCGAGACTATGGCAAAAGAAACGCTGGAGCGTTTGTATAAAGAATATCCTGAGGCAGAAGAAGACATAAAAAATGGCTTTGGTTATGGTGTGTTTGAAGGCCAGGTGGTTAATCTGGTGCTCTATGTTGCTGGAACCGGACTGGGTGTTGTTTATGATAATAAAACACAGACCCCCATCTTTATGAATGCTATCAGGGCAGGAACAGGTCCGGGAGTTGGTTATAAATCATTCCATGGTGTTATGGTGTTTGATAATGAGACTGTTTTTGATCAATTCACGAATATTGGTTTGCAGTTGAATGCCTCAGGTGATGCGGTCATGAAAATTGCCGGGAAAGGGACTGCATCAGGAGTAGCTGTTTCTCTGGTACCCGGTGTTTCATTATACCAACTCATTGATACAGGTCTGGTTGTACAGGCCAATTGGGGTGCTACAGAATTTCTGAAGGATCCCAATTTAAATGTCAGGATAACCAGTAAATAATTTCAGACGGTTATGAAGTTAACGATAGCTTCCATAATAATGTAATAAATGAATCTTGGCAGGCGGCTTTATCCACGGCTGCCAGAGCCTTAACCTCTTCTAATTCAAAGCCATAACAGTCTTTGTAACTCATTTCAGGACAATATTGACTGCGAATTAATTTAATATCATTGTCTATGCCTCTGCTTTCATCTATAACCGGTCGAAAAAAGCCACTTATTCAATATGATGTGTTAGAACTTCCATTATCCAGTAAAACCCTTTATCTACAGCACTTTTGAACATTTCGTAACGATGTCCACTGCGTTTTCTAGGATTATTCCCATAGTAATCGCCAGCTTGCCTGATTTTGTTGCCATGGAAGCAATATAAAGACTATTACTACTCATTAATGTTATCCGATTTTTTATTGAACATTATAAGATGACTCAATAGTGAATTGAAGTTTTATAAAGAATCACTTTAATAAATATAAATGAGAATGATTGGTATTTACATTTAATGCTTATTGATTTAAACTATATGTTCTTTAATAATTTAAGGCTTATTGATTATGTTTTATAAAAAAAATTTACTATTGACTGCTCTGGTCAGTTTAGTATTATCTGCAATTTCTTCTTCAGTTTTCGCTGCTGAAGTGAATGTTTATTCAGCAAGGAAAGAAGCTCTGATTAAGCCGCTTATTGAACAATTTAGTGAGCAGACAGGTATTCATGTCAATTTAATTACCGGCAAGGCTGATGCCTTATTAAAACGTATTGAATCAGAAGGCAGAAATACTCATGCTGATGTGTTAATTACTACGGATGCGGGACGGTTATATCGGGCAAAAAGTGCTGGTGTTTTAACCAGGATTCAATCTGATACGCTTAACCGGGCAATTCCTGATAATTTCCGCGATCCAGAGGGATACTGGTATGGTCTCAGTGTACGTGCGCGTCCTGTCTTTTATGTCAAAGGACTTGTTGATCCTGAGGAATTATCCACTTATGAGTCTCTTGCTGAAAATCAGTTTAAAAAACGAATTTGTATCCGTTCCTCAAATAATATCTATAATCAGTCTCTGGTTGCTTCAATGCTGGCAGTTAACGGCAAAGAAAAAACTCAGCAATGGGCAAATGATTTTGTGAAAAATCTGGCTATAAAGCCTAAAGGCGGGGATAGAGATCAAATTAAAGCGGCTGCCGCAGGTCAATGTGATATAGCCATTGCCAATACCTATTATTTTGGAAAAATGCTGACCTCTAAAAAATCTAATCAGAAACAGGCTGCTGCAGCTATGGCAATCTTCTGGCCCAATCAAAATGATCGGGGTACTCATGTGAACATCAGTGGTGCAGCCGTGACTAAATTTGGCAAAAACAAAGCCAATGCACAAAAGCTGATAGAATTTCTATCCTCAAAAGAATCTCAGCGCTGGTATGCCGATGTGAATTTTGAATATCCGGTGCGACGGGATGTACCACCCAGTGATTTGCTTATGAGCTGGGGTGAGTTTAAAGCGGATAGTATTAATTTGAATCAACTGGGTGTTAATAATACAGAAGCTGTAAAAATTATGGATAGAGCCGGCTGGAGATAGTGATTATTAAGCTTGAAATTGATCGATGGCGCATGGGGCTTGCTGCCATTAGTTTATTATTTTCTATACCGGTTATTGTGATCTTGAGTTCTGTCTTTCATGGTGTTGGTGACAACTGGATACATCTGGTTGATACCGTGCTGGCTGATTATGTGACTCATTCTCTCATCCTGATGTTCGGGGTGAGTATTGGTACTTTAAGTATTGGTGTCACCACTGCATGGCTGACAAGTTTTTGTGATTTTCCGGGCAGAAAATTTTTTCAATGGGCACTTTTGTTACCCTTGGCAGTGCCTGCTTATATTATTGCTTATACTTATACGGGTATGTTGGATTTTACCGGTCCTGTACAAACTTTTTTACGTGAATGGTTCGGCTGGCGAGCCGGAGATTACTGGTTTCCTGAAATTCGCTCCATTGGTGGTGCTATCAGCATGCTTTCTCTGGTATTGTATCCCTATGTTTATCTGTTAAGCCGTGCAGCATTTCTGGAACAATCCAGTATTACTCTGGAAGCCAGTCGCTCGCTGGGTATGGGACCCTGGAAAAGTTTTTTTTATATTGCCCTGCCAATGGCAAGACCTGCTATTATCACCGGATTATCCCTGGCACTAATGGAAACTCTGGCTGATTTTGGTACGGTTGAATATTTTGGTGTCAGTACTTTTACAACAGGTATTTTTCGTACCTGGTTTGGTCTTGGAGATGCCAGTGCTGCATCACAACTGGCCTCAATACTGCTGTTATTTGTTTTTATATTAATTATTATGGAGCGTTTTTCCCGTCGTCAGGCACGTTACCACCAGCCTCTGGGACGTCAGGCACATGCTCAACGTTTTCAGCTAAAACCCGGCCGGGCATGGCTGGCTTTCATGGCTTGTTTACTACCCCTGTTATCAGGTTTTGCCTTACCTTTTTCTCAGTTATTAATATGGACTGTGGAAACAGCAGAAGAGATGATAAATGATGACTTTTATGTCCTGATTATTAATAGCCTGTCACTGGCAGTTGTCACTTCAATTATGGCCTTATGCTTAGCTTTATTTATGGGCTATGGTCAACGTCTGCACAATACTATGTTTATGAAATTCATGGTGCGTGTGGCTTCTATGGGTTATGCTATCCCGGGCACGGTCATCGCCATTGGTGTTGTCATTCCCTTTGCATGGCTGGATAACAGCATTGATAGCTGGACCCGAGATCAGTTTGATTTTTCTACGGGCTTACTGTTTTCAGGGACATTATTTGCCCTGGTTTTTTCCTATCTGGTGCGTTTTTTAGCTGTTTCTGTCGGCAGTGTTGAGTCATCGCTGGGTAAAATTAAACCCTCTATGGATGATGCTGCCCGTTCCATGGGACTGAAACCTTTGCAGGTATTACAAAAAATTCATATTCCCATTATGAGAAGCAGTTTGTTGACTGCCTTGCTGCTTGTTTTTGTCGATATTTTAAAAGAACTTCCGGCCACTTTGCTGCTGCGGCCTTTTAATTTCAATACTCTGGCAGTGAGAGCTTATGAATTAGCTGCAGATGAGCGTCTGGCTGACGCTGCCAGTGCAGCTATTATGATTGTTTTAACCGGCATCATTCCGGTTATTCTATTGAGTCTGTCTATCAGTAAAAACAGATATGAGCCATGAGCCAGTTAAGAGTCTTATGCCTATGACCAAACCAATATTACAAATGAAACAAATTCATATCCGTTATGGTTCACATCATGTGATAAAAGGGGTTGATATCAATGTCTTTGCAGGTGAAATTGCCTGTCTTTTAGGTGCCAGCGGCTGTGGTAAAACCAGCCTGCTGCGAAGCATTGCCGGCTTTGAAAAGCTCAGTCAGGGACGGATTCAGATCAGGGATCATATGGTTAATGATGAAAGTATGACTATTCCTCCTGAGCAGCGCCATGTGGGCATGGTGTTTCAGGATTTTGCTCTATTTCCTCATCTTGATGTCAATCATAATATTGCCTTTGGTCTGAGCCGGCTAAACAACAATGAAAAAAACCAAAGAGTTGATGAATTGCTTGAAATGATTGGTATGAATGATATTGGAGATAAATTTCCTCATCAATTATCCGGTGGTCAGCAGCAGCGTGTAGCACTTGCTCGTGCTCTGGCACCTAAACCTGATTTATTATTGATGGATGAACCCTTTTCAGGTTTAGATGTTGAATTACGTGAGCAACTGGCCTCTGAGATAAGAAATATAATCAAGCAGGAAGGTATCACTGCTATTCTTGTGACGCATGATCAAAATGAAGCATTTGCTATGGCGGATAAAATTGGCTTATTACATGAAGGTCATATTGTTCAATGGGGAAGTCCTTATAATTTATATCATCAACCTGCCACGAGATATGCGGCGAATTTTATTGGTCAGGGAGTCATTATTCCGGGACAGATCATTGACCAGAATACAATTAATACCGATCTGGGCCTTATTCATGGCAAGGTACCCTGCGGCTGCCGGTTAAATTGTGCTGTTGAGGTACTGATTCGACCTGATGATCTCATTCATGATGATGAAAGTGCCTGTCAGCTGGAAATTGTGAATAAGGTTTTTCGTGGTGCAGAATTTTTATATACTCTGAAAATTAATGATAGTTACTCGGTTTTATGTCTTGCACCCAGCCACCATGATCACCCGCTGAATAGTTATCTGGGTATCTCACTGGATATGAGCCATATTGTTGTTTTCAATTGTGCTCAACATGGATAAGAGTCCTCGGCCAATTTTATGTTTGATAAGAGTCCTCGGCCAATAAATTTGACCGCTGTCGTTTTGCAAACATCTTTATCTGCAAATAAGGTAGTGGGCAATTTTATGTTTGATAAGAGTGTTTTGTCTTTGAGGTATTTTGTTGTTTGTAGTAGTATTTGTAAAAAATCAACTTGAATTTGGAAGTCATCGTATGTTAAGTAGTCCTGAAAAAAATTGTGGTATGTTGTATATCATCAGTGCGCCGTCCGGTGCAGGTAAAACCAGTCTAGTCAGTGCCTTACTGGAAGAGATGGACTTAATTGAAGTGTCTGTTTCTTATACGACAAGAGTCAAACGTCCCGGTGAGCGGGGAGGGGTGGATTACCATTTTATTGATAAAACACAATTCAAACAAATGATTGATGAGGATGTTTTTATTGAACATGCTGAAGTGTTTGGAAATTTTTATGGTACTTCCTGTCTCACCATTAAAGAAAAACTTGCAGCAGGCATTGATATTATCCTTGAAATTGACTGGCAGGGTGCTCAGCAGGTGCGTGAACAATTTGATTCCTGTACCACGGTATTTATTTTACCTCCGTCAAAACGTGAATTATTATCCCGCTTACAGGAGCGAGGTCAGGACTCTGATGAAGTGATTCAACTGCGTATGAATGAGTCAGTAGCACAAATTTCTCATTATAAAGAGTTTGAATATCTGATTATCAATGATCAGTTTTCCCATGCTCTGGGTGAATTAAAAGCATTAATTCATTCATTTCGTCTGCGTCAGACTGAATCCTGTCAGAGGTATCGGAATTTAATTAATACATTGCTTGCATAATTTGACTCTGACTGGACTTGTTTGTAAAATGTACGGTTTCCTTACAAAAAAATTATACAAATATTATATAGATACCTTTTAGGAGTATAGATACAATGGCACGAGTGACAGTTGAAGATTGTCTTGATAATGTAACAAACCGTTTTGAACTGGTCATGGTTGCGAGTAAACGGGCTCGACAACTTGCCAATGGAAGAGAGCCATTAGTCGAGGCTGATAATGACAAGCCGACTGTGGTTGCCTTAAGAGAAATTTCTGAAGGTAAAATTGGTCCTGAAATTTTGGATGAAGTTTCTGCTGCCACTCATATTGGTGATTCTTTAACTACTGAAGATGAAGCCGGCAAAGAGATGTCAGCTGAATAGCCAGCCTGTTTCCTTCCTATATGTTAAGCCTGACAGGGACTGTTACACTTGTTTCTAATCAGTGATCTTTGTACTATGCTGAATTCTTATCTGGAAAAAGATAAGGTCAGCTCTGTTTATCATGCTTATCTGTTTGGTGCTCAAGCCCATGAAGGGCAAACGCGCATGACGGGTGAGCCTTATATTTACCATCCTATTGCTGTAGCAAGAATCCTGGCAGAAATGCGTATGGATGAAAAAACGCTCATTGCCGCCATTCTTCATGATGTGATTGAAGATACTCCAACCCATAAAGAACAGATTGTCACAGAATTTGGCCAGGAAGTGGCTGATATTGTGGACGGTTTAACTAAATTAGAACATATACACTTTGATAATAAGCAGGAAGCCAAGGCTGAAAGCTTTCGCAAAATGATTCTGGCAATGGTGAAGGATATCCGCGTAATCCTGATCAAACTGGCTGACCGACTGCACAATATGCGTACTCTGGGTATTATGCCCCCAGATAAGGCGCGTCGAATCGCATCAGAAACACTGGAAGTCTATGCACCGATTGCCAATCGCCTGGGCATGAATAGTATGCGCCATGAACTGGAAGATCTTGGTTTTAAGACCTATCATCCAATGCGCTACCGGGTATTAAAAAAATCCATTAAAAAAATACGTGGCAATCGCAAAGAAATTGTACAGAAAATCCAGAAGGCATTGGAATCACGGCTGGAGCATGAAGGTATTGAATGTCAGGTATTAGGAAGAGAAAAACATATTTATAGTATTTACCAGAAAATGCAGTCTAAAAATCTGCCTTTTTCAGAAGTCTATGATGTTTATGCTTTTCGTATCATTGTTGATAGTGTTGATAGCTGTTATCGAACACTGGGTTCAGTACATGCACTCTATAAACCGGTTCCGGGTAAGTTCAAAGATTATATTGCCATTCCAAAAGTGAATGGTTATCAGTCCCTGCATACTATTCTATTCAGTCCTTTTGGTGTTTCTATTGAGGTTCAGCTGCGTACTCGCGATATGCATAGAGTGGCAGAAAATGGTATTGCTGCTCACTGGGGTTATAAGGAAGGGGACGGAAACGGCGGTGTGATTGCCCAGACCAAGGCGCGTAAATGGTTGAAAAGTTTGTTGGATTTACAGCAAAATACCGGAGATTCTGCAGAATTTCTGGAAAATGTTAAAATTGATTTATTTCCTGATGAGGTTTATGTTTTTACACCCAAGGGAAGAATCATGGAGTTGCCCAGAGGTGCAACCATTGTTGATTTCGCTTACGCTGTGCATACGGATGTGGGTAATTCCTGCATTGCCGCCAAACTTAACCAGCAACACACGCCTTTGAGCACTCAGCTAAAAAATGGTCAGACCATAGAAATTATGACTGCGCCGGGTGCTCAGCCCAATCCATCCTGGCTGAACTTTGTCTATACAGCCAAGGCTCGTACTAATATTAGAAATGTGCTGAAAAACCTGCAGCAGGATGAGTCTCTTGCATTAGGAATACGCCTGCTTAATAAGTGTCTCTCTAATGTTAACATGTCTGTCAGAGACTTGTCAGAAAGCCGTATTGAGAAAGTTGTTGAAGATTATGAGCTGGATTCTTTTGATGAATTATTAGTACAAATTGGTCTGGGTAATCGAATTCCTCAACTGGTGCTTCGTCATCTACTGCCTGAACATTGTGGTGAATTAGACAAGGCCCAAAAAGACAATGGACATTCTTTGGCTATTCGTGGCACTGAAGGGGCGGTGGTTCATTATGGTCGCTGTTGCCACCCGATTCCAGGCGATCCGATTGTGGGTTATATCAGCTCAGGACGAGGGATTGTTATTCATATGCAGTCCTGCAAAAATGCAAAGGATGCTCGTAAGCAGGTACAAAAATGGATTGATGTTGAGTGGAGCAGTGAAATTAAGACAGAATTCAGTGTTTCAGTAAGGGTGATTGCTCAACATCGTAAAGGGGTTTTGGCAACCATTGCCTCTGCAATTGCTGATAGCGAGGCTAATATCGAACATGTGAATACTGCAGAAGGTGAGGAAAAGCTATATTCGCTGGATTTTATTATACTGGTACGGGATCGCAAACACCTGGCAGATATTATGAGAAAACTGCGTCTACTGGATATGGTTGTCAGCCTGGCGAGATTATAAAAAATCAAATGAAAATGTTTACCATCTTTTATACAAAAAAAATTCTATTACACTTAATTATCTTATTGAGTTTAGTGTCTCTACTGATATCACCTGTTCAGGCAATGGAAGAAGAATCCTTAAGCTGGGAGCAGCAAATGATTGAAATGCTGCTGAAAAATACAATTATTGCCTTTGAAAATCCACAAACCGAACAGGCGCTGAGTCAGTTTTCTGAGCTGATAAAAAATGAATATACTTATGAGTTTATTATCCAGAAAATTGATAAATTTATTTTAACCAATGAACTGGATGAGTATGAAGATCAGGCAGAAGCGCTGAAAGAGGCACTTATGGAAATGCGTGAATATTATATCCGTTCAGAGCAGGATATTCTAAAAAAATACAACGAGATAAAAGAACAGCAGCAGGAGCTTGAAAAACAGCGTGATCTCAAACAAAATAACATAATTGAAATTTAACCTGGAAAAATAGGAACTGGAAATCAATGAACTATAACTGCATAAAATCAATCACTCTTTTCCTGATATTCAGTTTTATATTTATGAGTCATGCCGCTCAGGCTGAACGAGTTCTCACCGCAGATGAAGTGACTCATCTCTTTTCCGGTAATAGCTACGCAGCGATCATCCCATCCAGAAATATAAAAATGACAGTCTTTGTTGATCCTAATGGAACATTAAGGGGAATGCAGGCGGGTCATAAGTTTAATTCGAAATGGATGGTGAATGAAAGTGGTGAAATCTGTGTTAGTTATAAAGAAAGAATGAGTTGTCGTCTGGTAATGGAAGATAACGGTCAGTATAAAAAATATAAAATAAATGAACAGGGTGAGAAAGTAGTACTAGTCATCTACCAGTCATTTACAGCGGGCAATAGTTATAATTATTAAAGCCTCCGGGTCGGAGTCTCCGATCCAGAACTACGACAATAGCAATACTCAGTGGCTTACACAATCGATTATTACTCTAAAAGGCATCGGAGAAAAAATGTGTGAACGTTTTGCCCGACGTTCCCTCTATAGCCTCAATGATTTACTTTTTCATCTACCGATTCATTATCAGGATAAAACCTGTATTGTCCCAATTGCCAGTCTGCGCCCTGGAGATAATGCACTGGTTAAAGGTGAACTGACGCATTGCCAGATCCATCAGGCCAGACAAACTGTATTAACCTGTACCATTGATGACGGCAGTGGTATTTTGCTGCTGCGTTTTTTTCACTTCAATAAGCAGCAGCTGGCAAGTTTGAAAAGAGGAGTTGAACAAGGTAAATGGCTGACCAGTTTTGGTGAAATACAATATGGCCGACACACGCTGCAGGTGACTCATCCGGAATACCGGATTATTGATAAAAATCAGATTGTTCAGGTGGCGAAAACACTTACACCGGTTTACCCCACAACGGAAGGTTTATCACAACAGGTGCTGAGAAACTGTATACAGCAGATTATTGAAAAGCTGACACAACAGCATATTGAAGATTTTTTACCCCGATCTATCCGTCAAAGCCTGAATTATCCTTCATTATTCCAGGCACTGATTTATTTGCACAGCCCTCCTGCTGATTGTTCTTTATTTGAGCTGGAAGAAGGTCGTGATCCCTATCGGCAAAGTCTGATTTTTGAGGAATTACTGGCTCATCAGCTCAGTATGAAATCTTCCTATCAAAGACAAAAGCAACTACATGCTTTTCCTCTGATTCAAGCAACGGAAAAAAAGCACTATAGTACATTATTTTTAGCACAATTATCCTTTAATCTGACTCAGGCGCAGCAAAGAGTACTGGATGATATTATTCTGGATATTGAAAAATCCTCACCAATGCAGCGCCTGGTTCAGGGCGATGTTGGTTCAGGAAAAACAGTAGTTGCTGCAATGGCGGCTTTATTTGCAATACAACATGGTTTTCAGGCGGCACTGATGGCTCCGACAGAACTATTAGCTGAACAACATAGGGAAAATTTCCAGCAATGGCTGCAGCCTCTGGGTTTGAAAGTGGGATGGCTGAGTGGTAAAAGTACTGCAAAACAGCGCAGGGAATCTCTGCAGCAAATTGCTGACGGCTCAGTGCAAATGATTATCGGAACTCATGCTTTATTTCAGGATAAGGTGGTTTTTCATCAACTGGCTATGGTTATTATAGATGAACAACATCGTTTCGGGGTTCATCAAAGACTGGCTTTACTGCAAAAAGGTAATGCTTCAGTTGCAGTAAAAAATTATCCACACCAGTTAATTATGACTGCAACCCCTATTCCAAGAACCTTAGCTATGACAGCCTATGCAGATCTGGATTGCTCTATTATTGATGAACTACCACCGGGAAGAATAGCTGTTGAGACTGTTGTTTTAAGTGAGCAGCGACGTGATGCGGTACTGGAAAGAGTACACCTGGCCTGTCTGGATAAACGCCAGGCTTACTGGGTTTGTACGTTGATTGAAGAATCTGAAGTTTTACAATGTCAGGCTGCTGAGAAAACCTATGCAGCTTTAGTGAACCGCTTTCCTGATTTATCCATTGGCTTAGTCCATGGACGTATGAAAGCAGATGAGAAAAAATCAGTCATGCAGGCATTTAAACAAGCAGATTTATCTTTACTGGTGGCGACAACTGTTATTGAAGTCGGGGTTGATGTCCCAAATGCCAGTTTGATGATTATTGAAAATGCAGAACGTCTGGGTTTATCACAACTACATCAGCTGCGTGGCCGTGTTGGTCGCGGCAGCCAGTCCAGTGTATGTGTGTTAATGCATGGTCATCCACTGTCAAAAAATGGTAAATCACGCCTGAAGACATTGCGTGAAACCAATGATGGTTTTGAAGTTGCACGTAAAGATTTAGCTTTACGCGGTCCGGGAGAAGTTTTAGGGACTCGTCAAACGGGTCTGGCTGAAATGAAAATTGCAGATATTATAAGAGATCAGCAGTTGATCCCCAAAGTGAATGAAACTGCACAAATACTGTTGAATGAGTATCCTGATTCAGTTGAAGCTATTATTAAACGTTGGATTGGACAAAAGACGGACTACCAAAATGTATAAGGGAGATGTTTGGAAATGGAAAACTTTCCTCTTGCCTTTGAACCTCCATCTCCGAATCCCTACTCAAGTCCCAGTTTTTTTAGGCTATAACGAAACTGGCGGTAGGTGACACCAAGAAGTTCTGCTGCTGCTTTGCGATTCCAGTGGGTTTTTTCCAGTGCCTGCCTTATTTTCTGTTCATCTTTTAAGGGAGATTGAACTGATATGGTGGTGACTGCAACAGGTGCTGTTATATCATTGACTGCTGATAAAAGGGGGACAATTGTTTCCTGTAATGATAAGTCTGTTGCCTGAATAAGTGATTCATCACACAAAGCAACAGCACGTTCGAGAATATTCTCCAGCTCACGAACATTACCTGGAAATGAATAATGATTCAAAGTGTTTATGGCATCTTTTGATAAATGATATGTTATCTTTGTATCAGAGAATCGGGCTAAAAAGAATTCGGCCAAAGGGGCAATATCATCTATGCGATCTCTTAATGGCGGCATTTCGAGTTCGATGACATTGATACGATAATAGAGATCCTGACGAAAATCACCATCACTAACCAATTGCTTTAAGTTTTTATGTGTGGCGCTGATAATACGGACATTGATTTTTTCCTCATGAGGTGAACCTACAGGCCGGATTGCTTTTTCCTGAATAGCCCGCAGTAGCTTGACCTGCATGGAAAGTGGTAAATCAGCGACTTCATCCAGAAATAATGTGCCATCATGAGCTGTTTGGAATAATCCCTTTTTATCTTTATTGGCACCGGTAAAACTACCTTTGGTGTGACCAAAAAATTCACTTTCCATAAGCTCACCGGGAATTGCTCCGCAGTTGACCGGGACAAAGGGTGCATCTGAACGGGAACTTAAATAGTGGATTTGTTTTGCAGCAAGCTCTTTACCTGTACCTGATTCACCACTGATAAAAACAGGAGCCTGACTTTTGGATAATTTATTAATTAACTGGTTGGTCTGCTGCATTGCAGTGGAGTTGCCTAACAGGCGGGTTGCTTCTTCTATTTTATCGCTGGGTTTTGCTGTTGATATGGCTTGTTCTTTATCTGTTTCTATTTCCGCTTCATTTTGTGATTTTTGAACCAGTTTAATTGCTGAATTAACCAGGTTTCTCAGCTCAGCCAGTTCTAACGGTTTTGACACAAAGTCAAAAGCACCGGCTTTTAAAGCTTCAATGGCGGTGTCCATATTACCATGGGCACTAATCATGGCAACCGGGATATGTTTTGCCTGGGTTTGTATCTTTTTTACCAATTCAATACCATTGCCGTCCGGCAATTGCATATCAGTTAAACAAATAGAAATTTTATGTTCATTGAGATACTTATAGGCAGTCTGTAAATCACCTGCTGATAAGGTATCAATATCCATTCGGTTAAGTGTTAATTCTAACAATTCACAGATATCAGGCTCATCATCAACAATCAAAGCAAGTGGTTTTATCATATTAGTTTTTCTCAAAATGGGCAAAGTTAAGCTGGAAGCAGGCACCGTCTTTATGTTCAATATATTCCAGTCGTGCTGAATTACATTTTGCCAATTCCTGAGCGATATATAAGCCCAGACCTGTACCAGATGTTTCTGTAGTGAAAAAAGGCTCGAACAGCCTGCTTAAATGTTCCTTTGCAATGGGGTCTCCATAATTCATAACTTGCAGGTAGGGGATACTCGTTGCATCTCTTGTTCTAATTCGTTTTCCAACAGTAATAATAATGGCTTGAAACTTTTCATTATGTTCAATGGTATGTCTTAATGCATTTTGAATCAGATTGTTAAAAATCTGGTAAAGATGTTGCGGATCAAAGCAGACTTCCAGGTTTTCAGGTTCAAATTTGAGCTGAAAACGCTCTTGTGGCAAATGGATATATTCTTTAAAAAAATCTGTTATCCAGACTGACAGGTTTATTTTCTCCAACTCCGCCTGATTGCGTCGACTTAAATCCAGCACGGTTGTAATAATATCATTGACACGGATGGACTGCTTTTCAATTATTTCAGTCAGGCGCTTATCTGTTTTTTCCAGAGCGGGTGATTCATTCAATAATTCTCCTGCATGACGAATAGCAGCCAGTGGATTTCTGAGTTCGTGGGCAATGCTGGCGGTTAAACTCCCTAAAGATGCTAACTTTAATTGCTGTGCCTGCTGAGCTAACTCAGCATTATCTTCAATAAAAATAACAGCATCGCTGTGTGTAGTATCTCCTAGCAGGGCAAAACGGGGTAATAATTCAGTTGAACTATTATCCAGCCGAAAAGTACCAGCTTGAAAATTAGGGTCTTCATTCCATGTATGAAAAAGTTCAGCTAGTGGTGTTGAATAGTCAGCAAGATTATTTTGTTTATCTTTTATGGAAGACAAATGGAATAAATGAAGCGCAGTATCATTGAGTAATTTTATGTATCCGAGGTGATCAACGACAATGACAGCTGTTTGCATTTTTTGCATAATAAACTGAGAGAGTTGTTCCATATTAGCCAGATCAATTTCTCTTTGATTGGCAATTTCTATGCTTTCTTCTGTTTTATGAACCAGATAATTAGTGAGTATGGCGGTTAAAAATAAAATAGCACCCAATAAACCGGACTGAGTATAATTTGTTGATATAGCATGGCTGAATTGTAAATAAGTTTGATCAAGAAGAAGTAATAGACTGGCCAGGGCTGCATAAAATAGTGAAGATCGTGCCATAGATAAAATGCTAATGGATGCAATAGGGATAAGTAGTAATAATCCAACTCCACTTTTTACACCGCCGCTGGTATGCATAATGAGGATAATAGCAGTGATGTCAATAATAATATGTAAATGGGTTTGCAGCCATAGATTAGGCCAGTGCCAGCGAATTGTGATGCCATTGAGAAAACTGGCGGTAAGATAAGCAAAACTAATGATCTGAAATAACTCTGGTTCCATCATACCAAAGGGATTTAATTGGATATCAGCAAAAATCAGACTGGAAAAAATACCTGAAATAAGCAGGCGGTATAAATTAAGCAGATGTAAGGGACGCCACTGCTTCTGTTCCTGAGAAAAGGTAGGTATGAATTCAGGTAAAAAGAGAGACTTTTCTGATTTTTCCATGGCTGTGAAAAGTACTACCTGTTTTGTGACTGTTCAAGATAATGATCAAGATGTTCATAGCTGCAAAAAAAATTACCGTCTTTATTGATGCCCTCAGTTTCAGGGATATGAGTTTTACAATAAGCACAGGCTTTTATTTGCGGGATATTTTTTGTGGCCTTCTCATCAATGTGATTTTGATATTCTACGTCCTTGATCCTGTCGCCCCAGGTTTTTTTTAAGAAACGATAGCCAATCCAGACAAGGAAAAAAATACCAAGAATGACTAATAGCCGACCAATCACATAATGCTCCAGAGAAATGTATTATTAAAGATCGGTTAATAATAGCAGAAGTAGCCTGACTTATGAATATATTGTTGGTATCGGCAGGCGTTTATGTTGTGTGCGGCTGTAGATATGGATCAGCTTTTTCTTTATTTTTTCTGCTACCTGCTTTCCTTCAAGAAAATCATCAATTTGATCATAGCTTAATCCCAATGCGGCCTCATCAGATTTAGATGGTTCCATGCATTCCAGATCAGCTGTAGGTGTTTTTTCAACAAGGTTTTGCGGTGCGCCTAAGACTTGAGCAATTTGTCTGATTTGACGTTTGTTTAAACCAAACAGGGGGGCAAGGTCACAGGCTCCATCACCATATTTTGTGTAGAACCCGGTGACATTCTCTGCTGAATGATCGGTGCCAATGACTAATCCTCCTAACAGTCCGGCAATTTCGAACTGAATAATCATGCGGGTTCTGGCCTTGACATTACCTTTGGCAAAATCTATATCTGATTCTGATTGTGTTAGTAAATTTTTATTTTTTAAGCTTGCCAGTGTTTCCTGATGAATTGCATCAGTACCTGGTTTTACATTAATGGTGAGTTGCTGATCCGGCCTAATAAAATTCAGAGACGTTTGTGCATCATTCTCATCTGTCTGTGTGTCATGAGGAAGCCGGATAGCATAAAATTGATACTGAGGAATTTCCTGTCCGGCATTGAGTTCATCAATGGCCAGTTGTGCCAGTCGCCCGCAAGTTGTTGAATCGATACCACCGCTGATGCCTAAAATCAGGTTCCTGAGGCCGGATTGTTGCAGTTGATTTTGAATAAAAGTGATGCGTCTTTGAATTTCGAAATGAGGTTCAATTTCAGGAAGTACTTTCATTTCATTAATAATAGTTTGAACATCCACGAATTTATCTCCAATAGTGGTTTAATATCTATTATAATATATCTAGCAGTCTCAATTAATCAATTAAGGAAAAAATAATGAAAAAAATTGATGCGATTATCAAACCTTTTAAACTGGATGATGTACGTGAAGCTTTATCAGAGATCGGTGTCACTGGTATGACTGCAACGGAAGTAAAAGGTTTTGGTCGTCAAAAAGGTCATACGGAGCTTTATCGTGGAGCAGAATATGTGATTGATTTTTTACCGAAAGTAAAGTTGGAAATTGTTGTTCAGGAAGACATTCTGGATCGTTGTCTTGAAGTGATTATTGCTGCATCCAGAACCGGTAAGATTGGTGATGGAAAAATATTTGTTTCTACTGTTGAAAAAGTAGTTCGTATTCGTACGGGTGAAGAAGACAGAGATGCTATTTAGTACTTATCCTGGCGATTAATCCAGTTAATTATAGAAGGAATTCAGGCTTCTGATTATACCCAAAATAGCTGGGTATAACAGGCTTAAGCTTTATATTTTCATCCAGTCAGGCATTCCGGGTATGACACTTTCTTCTGTGTAAAAAACTTCCGGATAAAACTTGTCTTTATTGCTGTCATAAACCCTTTGGGCATCTTTAGCCAGTTCGGGTTGATCCATCCTGGTGTAGGCCTCTACCATCAGTAATAAAGCTGCACTAACTGCTGGTGTCTGCTGATAGTGTTCAATAATATAGGACGCACGATCAACGGCTGCAATATAAGCTTCTCTTTCCATATAATATAATGCAACATGTAATTCATGTTTGGCTACTTTATTACGTAAGTAACGCATTCTGGAGCGGGAATCTTTGCTGTATTTACTATTCGGGAACTTCTTGACTAATTCATTGAAATAATTAAACGAGTCAAGCGATGAATTGGGATCGCGTTTGGATTCGTCTTGCGGAAAGACAAATTCAAAAACACTTTTTCGTGCCGGGAAAGTAGCCAATCCGCGCAGGTAGTATGCATAATCAACATTAGCATGACGTGGATGCAGCTTGATAAAACGCTCTGCAGCAGCAATGGCAGACTCAGGTTCATCAAATTTATAATAAGCATATGCGGTTTCAAGCTGAGCTTGCTGGGCATAAGCTCCATGTGGATAACGTGCTTCTAATTTTTCATACATTTCGATAGCTGATTTATACTCACCTTCCATTAGGTTAGCTTTAGCTTCAGCATATAATTTACTTGCTGACCAGCCCTTTGTCTCATCCGCTTTCTCAGGCAGCCATGAGTCTATCATGGAACAACCACTGCTGAAAAGGGTAATAAATATCAGTAAAAAAATGACTTGAATTTTGCTAAAATGAGTACGGTACATACTGCTGTGTTCCCTGACTATTAATGTTACAGTGTATTAAATAGACGAAATGATTAAAAAAAGTCAGTATACTTGTTTTGTTGGAAAATATCGATAACAATAATAAGCCTTTAGCTAAATTTGAGAACAAAAAATTTGAAACATAAATATCATTATCTGATTCATATTATTTTATTATGTTTATTCCTGGTTCAGCTGAGCCATGCCGTTGGTCTGGATAAGCGTTATGAAGCTGCGCTTTATGAATCCAGTGTTAAAGTTGAAACTGGAAAATCAGAAAATGAACTCATTAATAAGGCTTTTACTCAGGTTTTGATTAAAGTTTCAGGTCGTTCTGATGTGACTCAGTCTGCTGCTTACTCATCAATATTAAAACAGTCTAAAAATGCTATTTCACAATTCAGGTACGATTATAAAACACTGACAGAATCAGCGGACTCTGAGCAAAAAAATATTGAAGGAGACAAAGAAGATGAAAAGGAGAAGTGGTTCTGGATTCAATTCGATGCAAAAACTGTTGAAAACTTGTTAAAAGATGCTCAGCTACCCGTTTGGGGCAATACAAGGCCAGTGACATTGATTTGGCTTTCTCAGGAAATTAATGGAAAACGCATCATACAAAGTCAGCATGATGATATTGCTGCTTATGACGCTTTGGAAGAAAAATCTGAACAACGTGGCATTTCCCTTATATTTCCATTTTTTGATTTACAGGATCAAAACAATATATCTGCTAATGATATCTGGGGCGACTTTAGTGATACCATTCTTATTGCATCAAGACGTTATCAGGCTCAGGCAACTTTAACTATTCGTTTGTTTCAGGAAAAATCGGGTTTGTGGCATAGTCGCTGGAATCTTTTGTTGTTAGGGGAAAGTCACGTTTGGACAATACGTAATAAGAATCGCTCAGATGTTCTATCTGCTGGTATTGATAAGTTGGCTGATAATTTGGCTCAGCAATTTACTCCGCGTTATAACAGTGATGATGATCAGACTTTTGCAGTGGATGAAGGTATTCTTATTCAGGTCAATAATGTGAGTGATTACAATGAATTTCAGAAGCTGGATAATTATTTCAATAGTCTTGCAACGGTTAAATCAGTGACTTTGCTGCAAGTACAACAAGATCGTTTAATTTATAAAGTCAGCTATCTGGGAAGCAAGAGAACGCTGGTACAGGAAATCAAACTGAGTGACATGCTCAATTCTATCGATCACAGTAGTATTGATAATCGTTTTAATGAAGATAAAGATTATCAGTCAGTTATTCTGGATGATCTGGATAAAAAAAGTGCACAGGAACATGAAGGGCAAGCACTTGAACAGTCAGAACAAAAACAGGAAACAGGTCTGACAGAAAGTACTTTATCTTCCGTGAAGCCTGAAAAGCTGGTGCCTGAATTAGAATATTGGCTGGTGCGATAAGATAATGGTGATGAATGAATCACAAAAATGGATGATATTATCGCTTGTCTTAATTACAGGTGTCTTGATTTATCTGCTGTCGCCTATCTTAATGCCTTTTGTTGTTGCTGCTTTATTAGGTTATTGCGGAGACCCCCTTGTTGACAAGTTAGAAACCTATAAGCTATCACGAACCTTATCAGTTAGTATTGTTTTTGCTGTGTTTTCTATCATGTTATTGATAATGATTCTTTTGTTGGTGCCATTATTAGAAAGCCAGTTAGTTGCCTTGCTCAATAAGCTGCCGGGATTTATTGATTTTCTGCATACTGATGTTATTCCCAGGATATTAAGTCTAAGTGGTTTGCAGGATCAAAATTCAAAATATGGCTTTGACTATTTGGCTGTTAAACAAACAATACAGGATAACTGGTGGAGTATTAGTGGTTTTGCCGGGCGCATGGTGAACACTGTTTCTCAATCAGGTTTTATGATTATCACCTGGGTTTCAAATCTGGTACTTATACCTGTGATAGCTTTTTATTTTATGCGTGACTGGGATATTTTAGTGGAAAAAGTTTTTCATCTGATTCCCCGTCATATTGAACCTCTGATTAGGAAATTAGCAATACAATCGGATGAGGTTCTGGGTGCTTTTTTACGTGGTCAGGTAGTTGTGATGACCTGTCTGGCTGGGATTTATTCCATCGGACTATGGGTAGCCGGCCTTGAACTGGCATTATTAGTCGGCCTGTTAGCCGGTTTGGTGAGTTTTGTACCTTATCTTGGATTTATTGTTGGTATATTGGCTGCTATTATTGCTTCTCTGATTCAGTTTCATGATATGACTTTATTAATACCCATTGCAATTGTTTTTGGGATAGGACAATTGCTTGAAAGCTTGTTATTAACTCCGTTACTGGTAGGAGATAAAATAGGATTACATCCGGTTGCAGTTATTTTTGCTATTATGGCGGGTGGTCAGTTATTCGGCTTTGTTGGAATCTTAATTGCCTTACCCGTTTCTGCTGTCATTATGGTATTATTACGCCACCTCTATCAGAGCTATGTTTCCAGTCATCTCTATGGAATAAAATAAGCTCAGGAATAAAGCCGTTAATGCAAACACATTCTACTCTTAACTATAAACTGCTCAGAGCACGCTTGTCGACTTTGTCTAAACAAGCTGAAGTCCAGTTATTACAGGACAATTTAATTGGTATTGAAAAAGAGAGCCTAAGAGTCAATACCACTGGTGGTATTGCTCAGACCTCTCATCCCGAAGCTTTAGGTGCAGCCTTAACTCATCCATATATTACGACCGATTATTCTGAAGCTCTGAGTGAATTTATTACCCCGCCTTTTGCAAAAATTCGTGATGCTTTAGATTTTCTGCAAAATACTCAAAAGTTTGTTTATAAAAATCTGGAAAATGAAATTTTATGGGCAACCAGTATGCCCTGTGTTGTAGCTGGAGAATCCAGTATTCCATTGGCACAATATGGAAGCTCTAATGCTGCTACGATGAAAACGGCTTATCGCAGGGGGTTAGGGCATCGCTATGGGCGGGTGATGCAGGTGATTGCCGGAGTACATTATAACCTTTCCATAGCTGAACCTTTCTGGCCGGTCTTACAGGAATTAGAAGGGAATAGTGCGAGCCTGCAGGATTATATTAATCAGCGTTATTTTGATCTGATTCGCAATAGCCAACGTCTGGGCTGGCTGGTACCTTATCTTTTTGGAGCATCACCTGCAGTTTGTAAATCTTTTGTTCAGGGTGGCTCAAGTACCTTGGGTGAATTTGACAAGAGTACTTATTATGAGCCCTATGCCACTTCATTGCGTATGGGCGATATTGGCTATCAAAATAATAAAGAAAATGAAACCGGCATTAAAGCCTGTTATAAAAATATTGATAGTTATATTGATAGTTTAACTTGTGCAATTACAACGCCTTACCCTGGATATGAAAAATTTGGTTTTTTAAAAGACGGTAAATATCAGCAGTTAAATAGTAATATCCTGCAAATTGAAAATGAATACTATTCAACGATTCGGCCTAAGCAAATTCTTCAGGGTAATGAAAAACCGACCATTGCTTTAAGAAAGAGGGGAGTAAAATATGTTGAATTGCGCTCTCTGGATGTGAATGCTTATGATCCTCTGGGAGTAAATGAGAGCCAGCTTTATTTTCTTGAAGCCTTTTTACTTTTTTGCCTACTGCAGGAAAGTCCATTGATAGAAAAATCCGGGAGAAAGGAAATTGATCATAATGAGATGCTTACAGCACATCGTGGTCGTATGCCTGGATTGAAATTACTGAGAAACGGTCAAAATTATCTTCTAAAAGATTGGGCTATGGAAATTATGCAGGAAATGCAGGCTGTTTGTGAGTTATTAGATGCAGATCTACCTGAAAAACCCTATATCAATAGTCTTGATAAACAAATTGAGTGTGTTGTTAATCCTGATATGACACCTTCGGCAAGAATGCTGGATGATATGCGTCAGGATCATGAAAGCTTCTACCATTTTGCAGAACGTATGTCTAAAAAACATTTTCATTATTATAAGAATTTACACCTGAGTGCAGAGCAGGAGCAGTTTTATAAAAATGAGGCTACCTTATCTATTGAGAAACAGATGGAGTTAGAAAAAGGTGATAAGATTGATTTTGAGTTATACCTTAAAAACTATTTTGCACAACAATAATTAAATCTGGAAAATGCGGTAGTCATCTACTTCCAGGTTAAAACAGGTATTTTTCAATAAAATCTCGTATAAAATTCTCTCTTTGTGCACTATGGAAGCGGTCAACTTCTTCCCCTTCAATAAAAGCAATTACGGTGGGAAATCCACGCACCTTATAACGTCCTGCAATGCGCATGTTTTCATCCGCATCAATCTTGGCAAGTAAAAACTTCCCTGCATATTCCCTGGATAGTTTGTCCAGTATAGGCATAAGAACATTACAGGGGCCACACCAGTCAGCACTGATGTCGACCAGAACGAGTCGTTTGTGAGATTCTTTGATGGTAACATGCTCAAAATTTTGTTCAGTTGCATCTATAACAAAATTATTTGTTGTTAATTTAGGATGGGCTTGTGGATGAAGATGAAGATCCATTTAATATTCTCTCTTATCAAACATAAAACTTTACCCCTATCTTATTTGCAATGTTGTTATGTTTGCAAAGCGACAGCGGCAAAGTTTTATTTGCTGAAGGCTCTTATCTCGCATGAAATTAAACACTGTCATATTTGCTTTTATATATTAATAAAATGACAGTAGAAAATTTCATTCGGTTGAAGATGCTATGAAGTAAAGTACTTATTATCCTGAATTTTCCAGTTGAAATCTACATCTTTATAAACCAGGTATTGCTGTCCAGCATAGCAATACCTCTACCTGTTTATTGTCTCAACCCGTTAGTTAAAACTATACACTTTAGTGCAAGGCTTTAGCTGCTACATATTTTGAAAGCTGAATGTCAGTTTATGATTTTGTGAAAAGATTAAGTGGATAAAGCTTCCAAAGGCTTCAGGATATGGGCTTGGTCGACAGGAAATATCACTGATGAAATGGTGACTTAATATTTGAAACATCTTTGTAATCCGTCAAGTTTTGATGCAGGTAAAATGATACTTGAATCACGGACTTTCAGTTCAAGCAACCTATGGACTTTTAGTCCATAGTCGTCGGTCGAGTCAATTTGCAGTTGACTTTTCAGCAGTGGTAACGGGATCAGCAGCAGGAGAATAGGGATACGGGGTAAAGCCGTAGGAACTGGAATTGCGATTGTTGTATTGGTTATTGCCGTTAGTCTGATATTGATTATTCCAATAATTGTTACCATCAGCATTGGCGTTGCCGTAGGCAGAAGCACGAGTATTTCCATTAGCACGGCCGTGGCCACGGCTTTTTATGGTAAACTCTACGTCTCCATCCATATCAGCATCAGCAGAGCTGTCGCCCCAGCCATTGCCATAAGTATTAGCGTTGGCATTATTATTCATATCATTATAGCCGCGACTATCCCAGTTGCTATTACTATTGTTATCATCATCCCAGGAGCCGCCCCACCATGCATTGGCGGACATCGATACTATAACAACTCCCAGTGCTATGCCAGTAGTTAATAATTGTTTCATTTTATACTCTCCATTTGCATTTATTACTTATTCTCTGTTTTGATAATGCATGTAGGAGAGTATATTCGTGATTATTAATATAAGCAATTAGTGATTCCCCTAATAATTGCTATTTTTTTAATAAACCTCTTTTATGATTGAAAGCTAATTATTAAGCTATGACAATTGAAAAATAGACCCTAAGACACTATACTTATATATATGGGGATGAAACGGCTTCGACAGAGATCGGAACCCTGAAGTTCATGCCGAGTAATTTCAGTACTCTCGTTAAAAAGTCTGGAAACTTAAAGTAATTGCAAACGATGATAATTACGCTCTAGCTGCTTAAACCCGGCTAGCTTTTGACTACCTTTATCTGTGGGGGTTACTCAGAAGTCACTTTACACAGCTTTCGCCAGTCATTCAGTCCGAGTTTAGCTGGTTAAAACGAAACGGACTCGTGAGCTTTTGTCCTGGCTACCCGCCAACAGCTCATTAAAACTACCGGTAGTACTAAGCATGTGACAAACTGATGGCAGAAAGTTTTTGGACGCGGGTTCGACTCCCGCCATCTCCACCAAACATACTAAGTCGGTACTAAAAGGACTCATTACGAGTCCTTTTTTATTGCCTAAATAAAGATAACAATCAATGTGTTACTATGTTTTTTCTATAGATTTACTGTTTCAATACTAAATCTATATTATACTAGCCCTGTGTATCAAAGAGGGTTTGGAAAGGTTTTTTCTATACACCCTCAAATAAGATTCCAAAAAAGGGGCGTGACGGTATTAAAGTATCGAATGAGTGCAGCATCTTTGAATCGGTGGTCAACACCAGGTAAAAAAACAGATGGTGCCGGTCTTTTTTGGATTAGAAATATTAATGGTTCGCTGACAGCTAAGCAGCGGGTAAAAAATAAAGACATTAAAATTGACACATTTAATGGTAAATTGACTCCAGCATCACTGAATAAAGTACGACAAATAGGGGTTAACTTAAAAACTTCACCTATTCAAAATCAAAATAGTACTGTTTTTTTATCCCCTGAATCGAAATTATCAGAAGCTTGGGAAGATTTTTATTTGATTATGACATCCTCATCTAATTCCTCTTGGTCACCTTACACAGCGAAACAGAACAAAAACAGGATTGAAACCTATATCAAGCCCACTGGTATATGGGATATGCAAGTGCAGCATATTCATGTTGCTGAATTGTTTGCTGTGTTGAAGTCAGTCAGGCAAGAAAAACATAATACTGAGTCGAAAATAAGGGGAGTACTGAGTAAAGTATTTACACACCTGCTCAGTATGAGGCTAATCAATGATAATCCCGTGCTCAGTCTGCCGGCTCTTTATCGAAATCTGGAAAAACCAAAAAAAGCAGAACATTTACCTGCAGAGCTTTTTATCGATCAACTGGGAAAAATTCTACATGATAATGATTATAGCCCGGGCAGCTTTTTGGTTAAAAAGGCGGTTGAGTTACAAGCCTATACTTGCCAAAGGAGTTTAGAGGTAGCTGGTGCGATATGGTCAGAAATTGATTTTGATTCTGGTATTTGGACAATTTCAAGACATAGAATGAAGGTAAAACTTCGTAATTATGATCAAGTGCTTCATTTAGGTTTGTTGACCAGAGACACTTGATTAGTGTTATACGAAAATCAAGATATTAGGAGGGTAAAATGCAGGGTGGAAAACGTATGGGCAGTGGCAGAAAAAAGTGTGCTAATCATTTAAGACGTGAATTAGT